>CAVQVL010000008.1:0-257268 GCA_963717105.1 uncultured Chloroflexia bacterium | reverse complement strand
CATGACTCATCCCGAATTTTACAAGAGCAAAAGATGCGTAGGAGGAGTAAACGGACGCCCACAAGGGGCCCAGCCCCACTCGGCATGCCCCCCGTCCCTACGATATGACGATGCCGCTTCTCGCCCGTGCATAGTAGGGACGGGGGTGGTGCGGTTGCGGGGCTGGGCCCCTTGTGGGCGTCCGTCGTCTACTTACTCTCGTTCAAACTTTGGGATGACTCATGTTGAACTATGCCTGATTTTCTGTTGTGGCTGCTTGAGGAATTGTTTGAGTCACCATTACCTTATTCACGCAGGTATTGTTTGAATACTGAAGGCCAGTAGTAGCTTCATGGTTTTCTCAATAGCTCATTGTGATAGCTTTCTTCGCCTTCTCTAAAGCTGTCTCTACACGATATACCCCGTTCTCTTGCAAAGACTTCATCAATACCTCAAGTCCGAGAAAGGTTCTGACTCCATACTCCAAAGTTTCGCTTCTAGTGTCTGCCAGAATTTATTGAATGCTGTCATATTTTCGCCTGTACGCCAGTACATTTATGGGCGGCCAGTTGAAGAAGTGCTAATTCGTGCCATAAGGATGGAGGATAGTTGTGGCTAAGGCGTACTGTAACGCCATCTCGTCTCCTGTTTTCCTGTCATCCATTAATAAGCTCCACTTATTTCTTTGAATACTTCCGCTAATCCTCTCGAATACAGGGTTGGTTCGATAAACCCCTCACGAGCATTTTCTAAGAGGTCTTTTGCCTTTTTAGGCTGCTCTTCGAGAACGAGCATTCCCTTATGAAGATAGATATGACCTCTTGCGTCCCTCGTGTGCCAAGCAGTTCTTCACTTTGTGCTAGATAATTTTCACTCCGTATTCACTTCCCCTAGATAAAGGAGAGCAGGAATTTGACGAAGCAAGGAAAATCCTACATTCGGTAGTAGACCAAGCTTATTATCATAATTCCCAGCTTTCTGTAACTTCGCTATACCTTCTTGTATCAGTGCCTGATTATCTTGCTGAATGCCCCAATCAACATATGTGCGTCCTAACCAGTGTAACCTGACTTTCTAAGGCCATTATCACCTCTTCGCCTTCATGTGACAAGCGTACAGCCGTGTTCGGGAAAATGAAGTGATCGGGTTTCTTGCTTGCAGCATTTTGTAGTAGTATGCGGCTTTTTAAGAAGATTTTGCCTGGCCTGACTAAATTTATCCTGTTCATAGTAGAGCCAGCCAAGTCGAATGTACGCTTCTGCTACAGCTAACGTACTCACTGTCCTGAGATGTCGTTCATAACCCTTTGAAGCTTCTCTCGGCACTCTCAAATTGACCGCCAGTGAGTGCCGTCAATCCTGCATGTAACAGGCATCGGCTCCATTTGGCCCAATCCCGGTCATATTTTGCCTCTTGTGTAGCAAGAGCCAGAGGTTGCTGCCAGTTGCCACTCTTGCCGCTGGTATTAATATCTTGGCGTATTCTTCGTGTGGCGTATCTTGAAACTGTTTCTCCTGACTGTTTACCTTTAAAATATCTTCCAGGTGAGGTTGAGGAGTAAACGGCATGAGTGTAGCGGCACTGTAGAGTTTATGATTAGATCGGCTAATTGTGAGAATTCTTGACGCTCTATGGTTTGCCCAATTTGTTGCATTGCCTCTGTAAGCACATCTATGAGTGCCTGTCGTTTCGCATCGGGCAAACCAATGTCACCTTTCTCAACATGTTGTAGCGTACCCTGATTCATGCCACTACGTTGAGCAAGATATCCGAGATACCATTGTAACGTCAGGCGGCACGTTCCGTACCTTTTGCCCGAATATCTGCCAGTTGTAATTGTCCTTTCGCGAGCCCTTAGCCATAGCTCGTCCCTTTCTTCCTGTCATTTCTTTGCAACCAGCTTAGCGAAGCTCATCAGCGAATATTGCCCACCTGTAAAATATATTCGTACAAAGGCGTTGCAAAGTTGCAAAGTTGCAAAACGACATCTGCGCTATACTCTGCCTGCAAGTGGATTTAGTACAACCAATCCACTTTCTTCGCTGAACAGTCAGCGAATAAGCAGATGCTGAAGAGGAGAGATATCGATGGAAAAAGAAAAAGTTGTCTTCTTCCTGGATTATGCCAATATTAACAGAGCTGCCAGGGAGAAAAGGTATCGCCTGGACTATGACGACTTGCTCCACTATGTGGGCGAGGATCGCTTTCTCATCGATGCGCATTGCTATGTCCCCATCAATCCCCGCAACGAACATCGCTTGGACGGAGTCATAGAGGAACTATGGCATGCTGGCTATATTGTCACTACCAAGCTGGGCACGATTGCTGGCGGAACGTATAAATGCAATTTCGACGTGGAAATCACCATGGATATGCTAAAGGTGGTGTACCAGGTGAAACCCGACATTATTGTGCTAGCGACCGGTGATGCCGATTTTGTCCCGCTCATTCAAGAAGTGAGGAAATCCGGTGTTCGTGTCGAGGTGGCGGCTTTTGAAGAGACGGCCGGGACAGACATTCTGCTCAAGTGTTCGGGTTTTATCGACCTGGCCGTGTACTATGAAGGCTATCTGGCGCTCAAAATGGCGATGCAGAGTGAGGAAGCGTGGAAGAACAGTACAAAGATCTCATCCAATCACAAGATGAGTGATCTGGATGAGGATGATGAGAAATGACCAGGATCTGCTCAACGACGGGACGACGAGACGAGACAGACCGCTGCGAGCATCGCGATCATGACATGTCCAGTACTTGCAGCCTGACAGCATAGATGAACTGGATTTGTAAATCTATCTCAACAAGCAAGAAAGGAGGATATGACTCATGGCGATTATTAATGGCAGAAGAATTCAAGTTCCACCCGCTGGCATTACCGGTCAGGATCTGATCCAGCAGATGAATCCTGGCCCCGGTCGGCGACCTGTCATTCAACAGGGGCTGACTTTTCAGACCGGTTCAGTCAGACTATACCTATACACCGGCAGAGTTGTTTGATAGACATGGCAATCCTGTGAAGATCACGACGATCCCTGATCGGACAAAGGGCATGGTCACCTATGGAGGAGATCGAACGTCTCTTTCAAAACAGATCATCACCGAGCAAGTCTACGATATCGCGGAGAAGTTGTTTAAGAAAGGCGTGTCGTTCGACGAAGATCATGCCGATTGGATGATTGCCAATCAGTATGTCTTGCCACCGATCTGGCATAATATTGCCAGAATGACCGATCTGCTGATTGTTTTTCCGACCGAGTATCCAGAGTTGCCGCCAGTCGGCTTCTACCTCAAAGAAGATATCCCGCTCTCTGTCAATGGACACCTGTATCAGTCTGCCTATCATGAAGCCTGTAGTGATCCGTTAACGCAGGGATGGAAGTGGTATTGCGTCTATATTAATCCTGGAAGCTGGCAACCGCTCCGGTACAGCGTCCTGGGGATTGGAGGAAAGGTGATAGCCTCTGGACGTACTTTACGCTGATCAGTGAAGTGTTATCGGGGACAGATGATTAACACACTTTCGCCATGCCCGTTGCAAGTTCGTTTGATCGGCTCACGCCGATTTATCGTCAAGTGACAAGCTGATGCATCGGCGGTGAGCTCCTAACCAGTTCCAACGAGAGTCATCGAGCACTGATCAGCTACGAAAGGACCTACTAGTGAGTACACAATCTCGCTATCTCATCAAGTTTAAACAGGGTGATCTTGCCTACCTGAGGGAAAGGCTGCTTGAGGACCTTTCAAGAGAACATTTTGCCGTGCTGCTCGGAAAGACACAGAAGATCAATGGCTACACGATTATTAAGGTCATTGATCTCCTTTTCCCTGCGCTCAGACTACAAGCAGCAGAGTGTGGCCTTTTTACGGATCAAAAAAGATTTTATCCACAAATCCTTGGTTGAACTGACCAGCAGGTACGATGTCGATACCCTGATCGATGTGCATACCCATCCGTTTTCGCAGACGGCGTCTCGTTCTCGGCAACCGATGATGGAGACGAACAAACATTCTTTCAGTTTTTGAAGGAAACGTTTGACGGGATCAACTACGCGAGTATTGTGTTCTCGCAAAGACGCTACTCGGCACGAGTCTGGACGCTCAGCAGCGGCGCTACCGTCGCCAGAAGGGCACTGCTAAAAACACAAACGAGTCGAGAGAATATCGCCAGTGCTGACTTCGCGAGGACACCGATGAGCAAGATGAAAAAAGGGCGATGACAGAAGAGGAGGCTTTTTCAATCGCAGTGCCCTGGTCTTGGGCTGGATGTGATGCGCACAATTATGCATGACCAGGTCATCTCCATTGTTGGTGTCGGTGGGTTGGGTTCAATTATCGCCGAGCATCTCATCCATATGGGATTTCATGAGATCAATCTGATCGATCCTGATGTGCTGGAAGTGTCGAACCTGAACCGCGTGGTGGGAGCCTACTACGAGGATGCGCAACAGAAGCGCTACAAAGTTGATGTGGTCAAGAGACATCTCACAACATCAATCCAAAGGCTACCGTCCAGGCATATAAAAATGATGTTCACGACAAGGAGATGGAAGGCGTGCTGGCGCTCTCTGATTGGATGATTGTGGCAACCGATAATCATTCCAGCAGGCTGAAGAGTCAGGAGCTATCGGTCCAGTATTTTGTGCCATTACTCTCGGTCGGAGTCAATATCACCGTGAAGGAGAGCAAGATTGAAGATATGAGCGGAGAGGTGATTACGGCCAGGGTGGGAGACTACCTGTGTTTAAATTGCCTCCATCGCATCAATCCCATTAAGGTTGCCAGCGAGAGGCATCCAGATAAGACCATCAGAGAAGCACTGGTGAAGAGGGGATATGTGACAGGTAAGGATGTCAAAGAGCCTGCGGTAAAGACGCTGAACACATTTCTGGCAACGATGGCGGTAGAGGTGTTGATCAATCAGTATACCGAGGTGAGAAGGCATGTGCCAATCCTGGTCTATGAAAACAACGGCTCAATGAGTATCTACGAGGATAGAGAGAGTGTGCAGCAAAGAAACAAGCACTGTTTTCTCTGTAACATCTGATAGACAGGTACTCACGGGCTATCGCTTCTCATCGCAGGAACAGTAGTCTGATTGCGGCACGTCGGTACGTAGGTCGGATAGCAGGGCGTCAGTTCGAGAAAGTGAGTCAGGCACATCAGATGAAGGATAAAAAACCACTCTGGAAACCAGCGTCCACGACAGATGCCCGTCCTGCGAACCAGGCCCGCAACAGCTTGCCGTGGAACTCGTTGGAGCAGCAGGTGGTGCGCATGCAAAAGCAGATCGCGCAAGCCTGTCAGCGTGGTGACAAACAGGACAGTTCACACCTTGCAGCAGCGCTTGATGGAATCGGAAGCGGCCCGACTGCTGGCAGTGCGCCGGGTCACCGAGGAGAACCAGGGCAAGCATACCGCGGGAGTCGATGGCGTCAAATCCCTCACTCCCCAGGAGCAACTGACCATGGCATCGACCATTCATCCCAGATACTGGAACCACCAGCCGCCCATGCCGGTGCGGCGGGTCTGGATTCCCAAGCCAGGAACAGCAGAACGGCGTCCGCTCGCCATCCTGCCCATGATCGACCGTTGTAAGCAGGCACTGGTGAAACTGGCGCTCGAACCGGAATGGGAGATGCGATTTGAAGCACACAGTTATGGCTTTCGTCCCGGTCGGGGCACACATGATGCGATCGCCGCCATTCTGGTGGCGATTGAACGCCATCCCACCTTTGTGTTCGACGCCGATATTGAAGAAGCGTTCGATCATCTCAATCAGGCCGTGGTGCTGGACAAGCTGCAAACCTTTCCTGCGCTCAGGCAAGCCATCAATGCCTGGCTCACAGCGGGAGTGATGGATGGCAACACCTACTTCCCCAGCGAAACGGGGATAGCCCAGGGAGGCGTGCTCTCGCCGCTGCTGATGAATATTGCGCTGCATGGGATGGAGGCGGTCGTCACAGAAGGCACTGGCAACAGTCATGCAGGGAACAGCCTCTGCTGGTGCGCTATGGGGATGATTTCGTGATTTTGCACGCCGATCTCAACGAACTGCAACAGGCAGTCAAGCGCGTCAGGCACTGGTTAGCAACGATGGGATTACAACTGCATGCAGAGAAGACGCGCATCACCCATACCCTGACACCCTATCAAGGACAGATCGGCTTTGATTTCCTGGGTTTCAGTATTCGCCAGGAGCCGGTAGAGAAAATCCTCAGGGAAAAGTGAGCAGGAACGCTCGTCGGGAGCAAGACCATCATCACCGCGCATATGCGCCGGCTTGCTCCGCAGAAGCATTCCCCGCAGGTGAAAACCATTATCGTCCCAGTCAGGAAGCGATCAAACGTCACCTGGCTGCCATCGAGCAGCGGTTGCAGCAGTTGCAAACAGCTCCACAAGCGCAAGTGATCGCGGAACTCAATCCGCTGATTAGGGGATGGGCCGCCTACTACAACGGCGTTGTCGAGCCGCAACCATGAGCCGCTACGATGATCTGCTGGAGCAGCGGCTTTTGCAATGGGCAAGCAAGCGTCATCCCGGCAAAACACGGGACTGGCTTCTCGCCCGCTACTGGCAGCGCGTGGAGCGCACAAAAGGGTTTTTGCGACCCCCGACGGGCACAGCATTGCGCAGCATACCGAGCAAACGAGCATCTCTGAGAGGATTAGACTGGCATGTGTTTGAGCCAACAAAGATGGCTTGGCAACAGAGACATCAGGAAGGTAAGCAATGATTGATACATCTTCAGGTGGAGATGATCCCGATCTCCTCGCTCAATGCGCTGGAGTATTGTCCACGCAAGTTTTACTACCAGTTTGTGCAGGGGGAGACGCTGGTCAACGAATTTGTGCTGGAAGGAACGCTGGCCCACCGAGCGCGTTCACCAGGCCGGAACACACATAACGGCAGAAGGGGAGATCGAGACCACGCGCCTGTATCTCGCCAGCGAAACACTGCACCTGACGGGCTTTGCCGATGTCATCGAGGAGACGAGCAGGGGTGCTTGTTCCGGTGGAATACAAGCATGGCAGCAGGGCCACTGGCTCAACGATCATCTCCAGCTCTGCGCACAGGCGCTGTGCCTGGAAGAGCGACAACCGGACAAACCGCCTCATTGCCTATGGCTACATCTACTATGTCGGTTCGCAACGGCGAGTCCAGGTCGCATTCACGCAGCAGTTACGAACCAGGACACGAGCAGCCATTGCTCAGGCATTGCAGGTGGCAGCCCTTGAGACTCCACCGCCACCGCTTGCGGGCAAATTAGCCGCACGCTGTCCCAATTGTAGCCTCTTGCCCCTCTGTCTGCCGGAGGAAGTACGATTGCTGCAAGTCAAGAAGAGAACGTGAAGAAGGAGCAATTTTCTGCCAACACTCTATCTGACAGAAGAATATGCCCTGGTGCGCCGCGATAGCGAAGATTGCCTGCTGGTGGAAATTCCTGAAAGGAGAGGAAAGGATGGGGTGAAGCCTACACCTGCTCGCAAAGAACACATCCCGCTGATCAAAATAGATGAGGTCGTGGTGCTGGGAGAGGTTACGTTGACGGCTTCGGCCATGCATCTGCTGCTGGAGCGCGATATCGAGATTACCTTTTTAGGCTATTATGGCCAGTTCAAAGGGCGCCTCTCGCCACCCTTTTCGAAGAATGCCATCTTGCGCATGGCACAATACCGGGCGCATCAGGATATGGCAGGCGTTGCGAACTGGCGCGGCGCTTTGTGATTGGCAAACTCTCGAATCAGCGCACGATGTTGCAGCGGTATAATCGCCGTCAATCGGACGCAGAGATGAGGCAGGCGATTGAGCAGATGGCAACGCTGCTTCATCAGGTGGCAACGCTGCCGTTGGTGCAGACGGTCAGGCAATCTGACGCGTCGTCACAGGCTGGCGGGCGGGGATAATCGCATTGCAGGAACACCTCTGGAAACCATTCTTGGTATGGAAGGAGCAGGCAGTGCGGCCTACTTTCGTTGCTTTGGCAAGTTGCTGACCAACCAGAACAGTGGCCTTTCCCAGGGCGTGTGAAACGTCCCCCTACCGATCCGGTCAATGCCTTGCTGAGTTTTGGCTATTCGCTGCTCACCAACAAAGTCGCCAGCGCGGTACAACTGGTCGGCTTCGATCATTTTGTGGGCTACTTGCACAGTTCCTTCTATGGGCGTCCTTCTCTGGCCCTCGATCTCGTGGAAGAATTTCGACCCATTATTGTGGACTCGGTGGTCTTGACGCTGCTGAATAATCGTATGCTCACCAGAAATGATTTCGTCAACGAGCTTAGGAGCTTATCGGCTCAAGGATGAGCGCAGAAAAATCTTCTTCACGAAATTTGAAGAGCGACTCAATGAAGAGATCAATCATCCCGTCTTTGGCTATAAAGCGACCTATCGACGTTGTATTGAATTACAGGCACGACTTCTTGCCAAGTTTCTCACAGGAGAAATCGAGGAGTATCCGCCATTGCTTTATCAAGTAGGCAGGAAGCCGATGAGAAAAATAACCAGAGATCAACAAGCAGACGACCTGTTATGTGATTGCCTATGATATTCCTGATGACAAGAGACGCACCAAAATCCATAAAATCTTGTTGGGATTTGGCACATGGACCCAATATTCTCTGTTTGAGTGTTTCTTGACCAGGAAGGAAATGGTGCTTTTACGCTCAAAGCTGGCAGAGCATCTCATAGAGGCAGAGGATAGCGTGCGGTTCTATCCGCTTGTGTACAGTGTCTGGCGAAAGTGGAGACGGTAGGTGGGCCACAACCACATGAAAAGTCTGTGTTTATTGTGTAAGCTGAACAATTTCCGAGAGGCTCAGCGATGATGGTCTCACGCTGAGCCTCTCGGGAGACTCCACAAGCGCGATTTAGCATAATAGGACAAAAAATAGTCATTTTTTGTCACTATTGTTTTCTCTAAAAGCCTCTCGGAAAGGCTTGCATAACACGGCTTCTTATGCTACACTAGAGGGGTAGCAGGCTAAATGGCCTGCGGAGCCCGTTTGGGGTTGAAACGATCATGCTAAAGATGCAAGCCGTAGTGTCCATCTGGGCTAAATGGCCTGCGGAGCCCGTTTGGGGTTGAAAGTTGATACCATTACTGATCACTGCATTATAGGAGTGGCTAAATGGCCTGCGGAGCCCGTTTGGGGTTGAAACGCAGAAGTTTCAGTGATAGTCCAGTTTACTGCCATGGCTAAATGGCCTGCGGAGCCCGTTTGGGGTTGAAAGAGCCTTGCAGCCTGGTCTGTGCCGTATTTAAGCTATAGGCTAAATGGCCTGCGGAGCCCGTTTGGGGTTGAAACTACTTGTAGGTATTACCTATTTTGGTAACAGGCTAAATGGCCTGCGGAGCCCGTTTGGGGTTGAAACGGACATCTACTATCCAAGCTTATGCAGATATTCAGGCTAAATGGCCTGCGGAGCCCGTTTGGGGTTGAAAGAATACGTAAATCACTACTGATGTAAATCGTATGGCTAAATGGCCTGCGGAGCCCGTTTGGGGTTGAAAGCCATAGAAGGTTTACTGCGAGTAAAGGTCTATTTATGGCTAAATGGCCTGCGGAGCCCGTTTGGGGTTGAAACTAACAATCTAATGATCGTCATGATCGTATGGCTAAATGGCCTGCGGAGCCCGTTTGGGGTTGAAAGTGGCAGTGGCGATGTCCATGACGCACTTAAAATGGCTAAATGGCCTGCGGAGCCCGTTTGGGATTGAAACGCTTTTAAATCAGTCGTTGGAGCAAATGCCACTCGAGGCTAAATGGCCTGCGGAGCCCGTTTGGGGTTGAAAGCATGCGTCTGATCCGCTCGATGTACACGTACTTTGCGGCTAAATGGCCTGCGGAGCCCGTTTGGGGTTGAAAGAATTATCGCCGCTGGGGGCTTCACATCATAGTGGCTAAATGGCCTGCGGAGCCCGTTTGGGGTTGAAAGTGAGAGCTCGCCACTAGAACGGACTAACTGTCTACAGGCTAAATGGCCTGCGGAGCCCGTTTGGGGTTGAAAGTGCAAGCTTGCGCATTTGAGACGGATCGTTGCCTGGCTAAATGGCCTGCGGAGCCCGTTTGGGATTGAAAGCTATGTCTCTTGTTCAGTCGTGAGTTGCGGGCTAAATGGCCTGCGGAGCCCGTTCGGGATTGAAACGCATCCTGTGATAGTAACGATGATGCAAGTCCATTAAGGCTAAATGGCCTGCGGAGCCCGTTCGGGGTTGAAACGTCAGTCTGGACTAGTGCTACCCTCATGTCCTTCTAGGGCTAAATGGCCTGCGGAGCCCGTTTGGGATTGAAAGGACACGTTATCGTGCATGTCATATTGTCGTTCATGGCTAAATGGCCTGCGGAGCCCGTTTGGGATTGAAAGCATTATGAGATACCAGATGCTCCATTCGATATGATGGCTAAATGGCCTGCGGAGCCCGTTTGGGGTTGAAACAAGAATTCATTGTCATCGAGCATACAGTAGCTGGGGCTAAATGGCCTGCGGAGCCCGTTTGGGGTTGAAAGGGTATATTGACGCAGTGTTTTGACCACTCGATGACTTGATGGCTAAATGGCCTGCGGAGCCCGTTTGGGATTGAAACACTCATGCAACCATGCTTGCAGCATTGATACGTACTGAAGGCTAAATGGCCTGCGGAGCCCGTTTGGGGTTGAAACGAACATTAAGACCAGTTTATGAACACTTGCTCTTGGGCTAAATGGCCTGCGGAGCCCGTTTGGGGTTGAAACCATCAACATGTCATGTCCGTGCATCCCATTGTAGCGGCTAAATGGCCTGCGGAGCCCGTTTGGGATTGAAAGTCTGTACATGTTATGACAGGTATTGCATCGTCGTTGGGCTAAATGGCCTGCGGAGCCCGTTTGGGGTTGAAACTAGGATCACTTATGATAAACTGAGTATCCATTATGAGAGGCTAAATGGCCTGCGGAGCCCGTTCGGGATTGAAACCTAATAGCACTAAGCTGACAAAGTCGCCTCAGATGGCTAAATGGCCTGCGGAGCCCGTTCGGGATTGAAACCATATGAGGAATGTGCTGCCATGGAAGTCCTCCTTGGCTAAATGGCCTGCGGAGCCCGTTTGGGGTTGAAACCAGTGAAGTCTTACGTACTAGCTCAGTGTCTTCACTGGCTAAATGGCCTGCGGAGCCCGTTTGGGGTTGAAAATTATAGACAGCGAGCGTACTTGAACTGATCTGGCTAAATGGCCTGCGGAGCCCGTTTGGGGTTGAAAACTTATACGTTCACATGTGGATGCTTGAGCCTTTGTTGGGGCTAAATGGCCTGCGGAGCCCGTTTGGGATTGAAACGAAACTCACTAGTTCTTCTTCGACCACAGCTAAGGCTAAATGGCCTGCGGAGCCCGTTTGGGGTTGAAACTGGCTGCCATCATGGATCCTTCTTGATATTGTTCGGCTAAATGGCCTGCGGAGCCCGTTCGGGATTGAAACTCTATCTTGAAGTGCCTTCGCTTTTCTACTGTGGCTAAATGGCCTGCGGAGCCCGTTTGGGGTTGAAAGGCTTTCCTTGTTCGTAATAGGAGCTTCAATCTACGGCTAAATGGCCTGTGGAGCCCGTTTGGGATTGAAACTTAATAGGTACTATGCTGTGCTTTGTCTGTCAGGGCTAAATGGCCTGCGGAGCCCGTTTGGGGTTGAAAGTATGTAGCACGCTGTGGACACAGTGCGATCCATCTGGGCTAAATGGCCTGCGGAGCCCGTTTGGGATTGAAAGATGTCTAGTTCTCTTTACGTAGATTGCTTTGGGCTAAATGGCCTGCGGAGCCCGTTTGGGGTTGAAACACCGCAGCCGTCTGCAGACCATTAATTTCTCAGGGGCTAAATGGCCTGCGGAGCCCGTTGGGATTGAAAGTAGGTAATCCTGTCTTTCTATAAATACATGCATGGGCTAAATGGCCTGTGGAGCCCGTTAGGGATTGAAACATTACGAATTGCTTGTCTTACGAGTGAGTTCTGAGTAGGCTAAATGGCCTGTGGAGCCCGTTAGGGATTGAAACATTCACTGACCAGCACGTCAAGGCCATGTGTTGGGTTACCATGGCGGCTAAATGGCCTGTGGAGCCCGTTTGGGATTGAAACTATAGGCAGCATGCTGGCATAGAAACTCTGGTAGTCTGGGCTAAATGGCCTGCGGAGCCCGTTCGGGGTTGAAACGGAGTAGTGGTTCAACATTGCTCGTTAATGGATCGGCTAAATGGCCTGCGGAGCCCGTTCGGGATTGAAACTGTACATCTGACTTTGATCATCAAAACGTGCTGAGGCTAAATGGCCTGCGGAGCCCGTTTGGGGTTGAAATTATCCATTAACTCTCTGTGCAACACATCTATATGGGCTAAATGGCCTGCGGAGCCCGTTAGGGATTGAAAGGAATCGACGTAATGACGGAGAACCCGGTCCGGCTAAATGGCCTGCGGAGCCCGTTGGGATTGAAACTACGATGTTTTCAGCCCGGTTCGCCGAGTACAAGGGCTAAATGGCCTGCGGAGCCCGTTAGGGGTTGAAACTGAGAGCTTATTATTTTCCCACGGATTTTCTCGGCTAAATGGCCTGTGGAGCCCGTTTGGGATTGAAACACGACGTTATTGCAGCACCAAGCGAACGACTGCTAGAGGCTAAATGGCCTGTGGAGCCCGTTAGGGATTGAAACAAAAGAGATAACAGATAAGCCCGGCATCCCTGTTAAGGCTAAATGGCCTGCGGAGCCCGTTTGGGATTGAAACACTGAAAGGTTACAAATTTCGCAGATTGTGTTTTGAGGCTAAATGGCCTGCGGAGCCCGTTAGGGATTGAAACACTATGTATTGCTGGTACGTGCCTGGTTAAGGTCATGGCTAAATGGCCTGCGGAGCCCGTTAGGGATTGAAACCGCCATTCTCACTACAGTGGCACTTCTTTTTGAGGATGGTGGGCTAAGCCAGTCTCGGAAACTCAGCTTTTCAGAGAGGGTGAAGCTGAACCAAACAAGCGATTAGGCGAGGGGCGCTTGCAGAGCCTGAGCCGCATGCTCTAAGACGGCAATGGTCAATTCGTGGTTGGGAGCCAGACGCAGGATGTAGTTGTGGTTGCGGATATGGCGATGTGCCCGCCAAGCCCCTTTGGGGACGCGCCACTCATGATGAGCGGTGAAGTAGCCCATCTTTCCCACAAAGCGAAACGAGTCCTGCTCGGCTCACCCAGGCAAACCACTCCGGGGTATCAGGCTCAAATGGGAGCCGCCCTTTTTGGGACAGATCACCACGTAGTGTCCATCCGCTCCATACTCGACGCGAGGGATGACATGAACCGGCTTGCTGGCGGTTTTGGCGGCGCGACGGAGCTTGGGGAGGAGGGAGCAGGCCTGGGTGGACGCTGTGCGCGTCTTCTCTGGCGGAGCCGCAGGGGCGGGAGGCTGGACAGAGCGCGGTTGGAGCAGGAGGCTGAGATCCGCGACTTGCTGCTGGAGGCAGCGATCTGTGCCTGCAAGGCGGAAAGCTGCTCGGGCAAGGCCAGCAGGGAAGGGGACAGTGGTGCTGGCGACGCCGCTTCAGGGAGCCGAGACGGTCAGGGGAGGAAGACGTCAGACTGCGCTGATGCAGACGGGCAAGCAGCTGCAGGTGCTCACCCTGACCCCTTTTTTGCGTGCATCCGCGGATGGCGTTGCAAAGGAAACTGAGCTTGCGAGCCAGCGGTGCAAGGTTTTGGCATCAATGCCCAGACGATCTGGCCTGGGTCAAAGAGATAAAGGTCATGGAACAACTCCTTTCGAAGGAAGGTGGAACAAGAACGAAGAGCACGCCGACATCTTCCCGGGAAAACTCCGGGAAGATTGCCGGGCAAACAGGACGGATCTCCCAGGGAAAACTCCTGGTAACAGTCCTGGGAACAGGACAGGTATATGAGGTTGAGCCCGCTTTTGCGCGGCGGCGACGATGGTAGTAGCCAGCCCAATACTGATGGGTGCGTCGGAAGAAGGACCACTGACAGATCAGCGGGACGGAAGTGGGAGCAGGGAAGAAGAGATGGGCCAGCAGATGACGGGCTTCGGAAGGGGTCAAAGCGATGAGCGCAGGGAGCAGCCAGCTTGGGCTCCTCGGGTGCAGATGAGATGCGTGCACGGCAGATGGCTGAGCAGGAAGGCATAGGCCAGCAGCACCAGGGTGATATGGCGGTACCAGCCCAGGTAACTGCGACCTTCATAGTGATCGAGCCCCAGGGCTTTGCAGGCTTCCAAATCCTCTTCGATGTGCCAACGGGCGCCAATGGCTTGAACCATGGTGGGCAAAGAGGCCTCGGGAGGGGCCCAGACCAGGAAGTAGGCCAGCTTGGCTGGGATCGTCGAGGCAGCGGCGCACGAGGAGCCAATGGCGACCATCGAGGATACCAGCATGCACGACAGGCAGGCGAGCCCAGTCAAAGAGGCGCTCGCCTTTGGTGCCCGGACTGGCCGAGAGACGGTGCCAATCGCGCGGGCGCAGGGCCTGCCGGGCGATGCTCGCGACATCGCTGAGCAGAAGACCCGTCCGTGTCTGTACACAGACGACTTCAGTGGAAGGAACGGCCAGCACGTAGGCGTAGCCTTGGTCCTGCAAGCCAGCGCGCAGTTCGGGGCTGTGGCCGTAGACCGTATCGGCCACGACCCACGAATAGGCAACCGGGCCTGCCTGAGCACGTTGGACCATGCGCTGCGCCAGTTCCGGTTTGGTGGCAAAGGGAACATGGTCAGGGATATGAGCGGCCTGTCGGCGTGGCAGATCAGTGCACCAGTCTTCGGGCAGATACAATTCGCGGTCGATGAGAGCATGGCCCAGCTGAGTAACGTAGGAGAGAAAGACACCCACTTGGCAGTTTTCACGCGCCCGTTGCGCCGCAATATTGGGGCGCGACGCCAGCCGAATGGCGCCCACGTTTGGGAAAGCCGCTTTCGTCAAAGCGAGAACGGGGAAAACTGGGGAGGCATGCAGGCAGAGGGAGGGTGCAAGGTCTGGCAGACCAAGCCGCGCAGGTCATCGCGCACGCCCTCTTCGTCCCAGACCGCACGCGAAAGCAAGCGTTGGATGCCGTAGGGATGGGCCTGCTTGGCCTGCTCAGCAATCTGCCAGCCATTTTTACGGGGGATGTCACTGATGAGGGCTTGCAGATAGAGCAGGGTGTGGTGATGAACTTCGGGACGGGCAAACAAGGGAGCCAGGCGCTGATGCAAGAGGTGCAGGTGGGTGACCCAGTAACTGATCAGACCCAACGTTGGCCCCAACGGCTCGGATGTGGTATGCTCAAGGGACTTCATGCCTTTCTCCTTTCACAAGAGACAGCTCGATGGATATCTGTAGCATGTCACATCGGAATGAGAATGGCAGAAGTGTTGCTGTTCCGGGGAAATTTCCCCGGAATCTGCCGAGTTCAACCCGATCGTTGATGCACAACTGGAGAGTGGGAATATTCCCTGGAAAATGTCCCAGATTTAAAGTGCCACTGTAGTGAGGACGTTGCACTGACCGGCGCGGATGCGAGTGTTGTATCTCCGGTCTTTCGGCTGGGTGAGGATTGAAACATTGTATGCCGTGGAGTGACGCGACCCTGGTTATCAGTTGCATCCGGCTTTCGGGCCGGGTGAGGATTGAAACCATGCCAGCTTCCATTGATGTAGTCGAGACGGCAAAGTTGCATCCGGCTTTCGGGCCGGGTGAGGATTGAAACTCACAGAGAAATATGACTGAATATGGTCTGATAACGTTGCATCCGGCTTTCGGGCCGGGTGAGGATTGAAACTCACGTCCTGAGTGGGCTATGAGCCAAAGGATATGTTGCATCCGGCTTTCGGAACCGGGTGAGGATTGAAACCTATGGCCATGGAGGCGCAGCTTCTGGGTGAGCAGTTGCATCCGGCTTTCGGGCCAGATGACCATTGCAGCCCCGGCAGCGTGTGCATCGCCCTCATCAATAATGACCGTCGGAATTGCTCTCAGCCCGTGCGAGGAATCGTAAGCTGCCCACTACTGCTACATCCACTACATCCACTACACCCACTACACCCACTACAGTTGGAATTGCCTTAAGCCCGTGCGGTCGCGCATTCCGCCCTGGCCAGGTGATGGAGAGTCTCAATGAGGGTAAACAACCTGCTAAGGACAGTGACGTATTGCTCGGCACATCTCCCGTACTCTGCATGTTGGATCGAATTGAAAATAACATGCAAAGTACAGTGGGAAGCAAGCGTGAGAAACTACTGATTACTCACCAGCAATGCCTTCTGTTCTCTCAACGCCTGACTCACTGGTTTGAGAGCGACGAAACATCCTGATTACGGGTATTGAGTTTTCTCTTACCCCTTCGGCAATAACCGGTCAACCACCTCGAGCAGTTGGCGTGGCTTGAAAGGTTTGGCCAGGTATTCGTTGCAGCCGATTTGGAGCGCGGCCTCGTTTTCGTCGTTGAGGGCAAAGGCGGTGACGGCAACGATGGGGACGTTTGCCAGAGCCGGGCGAGCGCGAATAAGCTGCGTCGTGCGGTACCCATCCAATACGGGCATAGAGAGGTCGGTGAGGATCAGATCAACAGACTCGACATCAAGGATTGCCAGAGCCTCGCGTCCGTTTGACGCGGAAAGGCAATGATACCCGCGTGTTGATAGCACTCGTTCGATAAGCAGACGGTTGGATACTTCGTTTTCTATGATCAGAATAGTAGGCGGGCGCGTATCAGAACTCGCGTGTGCTGGCGCAGGTACATTTGGTATATTCGGTTCATTTGGTATATTTGGTGTGTTCATCTTTCGTATCCTTTGCAACTTCAGAAGTTCCACAGCATGAGATAGAGCGGGAGAGCGATGGAACAGAAAATAATTATCCTTTGAGTATCGCGGCAGGCGCGAGAGGAAGCGTAAATGAGAAGGTCGAACCTTGCCCCAGAACACTCTCCACTGCGACTTCGCCGCCCTGTAACTCTACTAACTTGCGAGCAATGGTGAGGCCCAGACCGGTACCACCAAAACGGCGCGTAGTGCTGCCGTCCGCTTGCCGGAACGCCTCAAAAATATAACCCAATGCGGCAGGTGAAATGCCGATGCCTGTATCATGCACGGAGACACGCAGCATATCGTAGTTGCTTAACAATGTGCAGCGAATAGTCACGCCGCCCTGTTCTGTAAATTTCAACGCATTCGAGACCAGATTTATGACAATCTGCCGGATACGATGACTATCGGCCATCACTTTTGGTAACGCTTTGTCCATCTCAAGCGTCAGTTGCAACCGTTTATCGTTTGCCATTGGCCGGAGTTGGTCTACTACTTGCTGGAGGCATGGTTCCAAAGCCAACGTCTCAATTTTGACTTCCAGTCGGTCGGCCTCGATTTTAGAAAGGTCCAGCATATCGTCCACAAGGTGCGAAAGGTCTTCGGCTCGATCAACCATGAACTGAATATGCGCCTCCTGCTCCCCTGTGAGTTCGCCGTCAAGAAATCCCTCTAAGATGAGACCACCGTAGCTGATAATACTGTGCAGAGGTGTGCGCAATTCATGCGTCACCGTTGCCAGGAATTGCGATTTCAAGTGGTTGACGCGCTCAAGAGCGGCGTTTTTATCTTTGACCTCTGCGAAAAGCAAGGCGTTTTGCAGTGCCATCGAGGCTTGTATCGCCGCCGTACTCAGTAGAAATGTATCGCGTTGTGTCACCGGGCGCGGCACGTCATCGTACAGCACGAAGGCACCGATGGCCTGCTCTTGTAAAAGCAAGGGAACGGCGATAACCGAACGATAACCCGCTTCAAGGGCCATATGCGCCCAAACCTCGCCCCGCTCCTGATAAATGGTCGCAATGTTCTCAGCGTACACAATTTTGTGCTTCTGTATCGCCATACGCGCCAGGATCATATCCAGATCGCGCAGAGCGGGCCGTGGAATACGCGGGCGTCGCACTCCATATGGGATGGCCGCTGGCGTTTCAGGCACTGACTGAATGGCATTCCGCTTGCCGCTTGCCGAACTCGTGCGCGAGCCGGAGATAGCCGCCATCTTCGTCGTGACAGCCAGCGTAATATCACCATCTGGATCGGCGTGAACCGTCACAGCCCCCTGCGGCGGAATGGAATTGACCGCATATAAATGTGAACTCGATGACTGGCTTGACCAGTTCGCCACCGCCCAGGGTGAGAGCATTTCACGTCCATACAGTAGTAGCGCTACACTTTTCATATGCATTATTGTGCCAAGTCGCGAAACAATTTCACCCAGCAAATGCTCCAGGTTGAGGGTCGAAATTAAAGCGTCGCTCATTCTCAGTAAGTCCGTCATTTGCCGCGTTAGTGCCTGGCTCTCCGTCTGTTGCACATGGAATGACTCCGAAAGCAGGTTGACAGTGCGGTCAAGGGTACCGAGTTCATCACTGGACAATGGTGATACAACGGCATCAGAGCTATTGGCGACAAGTGCACTGACACGCGCCTGCAGCCGGCGTAGCGGTCGAATGAAGAAATAGCGCGAAATGAGCGTATCGGCAACCACGCCAAAGGAGAAAACGAAGAGACCGATTAAAACGATGATTTGCAAATACCGCCCGATATTAGTCGTAAAATCGTATAGTGGCTCGGCGGTAGCAATCACCAGCGAAGGGGAGCCTGCAAGCTGCCCCTGAATTGGGATAACGGTGGCAAGCGTGAAATAGTGCTGAGGATCATCTATTCTGCCGAATACACCAGGATTGCATAGCTCCGCATCTGAATCCCGTTGAGCAGAAGACAATCCTCGAATAGTGCTTGCTATCACCTGCTGTGGCAGACAGAGGATGATACCCGGGCCTGCCAGTTGCGATAGATCGAGCGCAAAATGATCATCCATCGCTTGCGAGACTACCAGTGCGCCGGTGATAGTACCATCGCGCATCTTCACCGGCAGGGCAGTACTCAATACCCAACCAGTGCTTGAAGGTGGAATGCTATTCCTTGATACAGGAATAGCAGGAATATTGCGTAGAGAGACGGCTATCCTTCCCTGTAAAGTTTGCTTGAGCATAGCCTGTAATACCGGTGAAAAGCTATTTCCCTCATAGCTCCCCGTTGGTATTTGCTCAAGCAGCCGATTATCTTTAGAGAAGAAGGCGTGTGACACAATATCCATGTTCTGTTGTTGTATGGAAGTAGAATCAAATTTGAATTGCAGTGCCTGCTGCGTACTCAAAGAAGGAGGTTGCGTTACTAGCTGAGCAACGGTAAAATCTTGTGTTATTGGCTGTATATCTCGCAGCAGAAGCGCATTCTCGGCTTGAAACGCCTGTTTAATAAGAGAAAGGTGTGTCGGAGCATCACTTCTTGCTTCGCGCTCGGATAAATACTTCAGGACTCCCCAGGATATGGCCGAAAATAAGAGCATACAAAGCAAAAGCGTCAATGCCGCGACAATAATAAGTTTTCCCCCCAATGACCTTACTCTAAATCTCATGCGAACCTTTCTCGCCAATTAAAAGTAAGGGGAGGACGGGGTGCCAGCTCGTCCTCCCCCTACCGCGCGTATGCAAAAGCACCGCGAGACTCTAGAAGGTGCGCGTACAAACCCCATGGGGACAAGGTTGTACGAAAAATCAAATGGACGCTACAAGCCGCTCGTCGAGGTGGATCTGCTTGCTCACGTACATCCCGCCTTCCGTCCAGGCCTATGTATTATAACGCATAACTCACCAAATTGTTATCACTTTTGGAGCCAATTTCCTCAGGTTGAGGAAATTCGTTGCAAGTCTGGAAATTCCTTGAGATTTTTCCACATTTCTGCACGTTTTTCATGCATATCTGAGCTATTCCGCCCGAACATGTTCGATATACCCCCGTTTGAGGAGGCGTACTAAAGTACGGGCTACCTCTACTTCATCCTGGTAAATAAGTGCCGCTACGCCACGCACGGTGCGCTTCCCATTTTGGCTTGTTTTATATTGTTTCATTGCGGTTCATTCTGCCTGTAACGGATGAGTGGCCTCCCATTCGTCGCGCAATAGGCCCATATACACGAGGTCTATATAGTGTCCATCGCCCCACACATGCTGGCGCAATCTCCCTTCTTCAACAAAACCGCACGCCTGGTAAGCGCGAATAGCACGCTCGTTGTTGCCGTTGACCGTCAACCATACCTTGTGCAGGTTCCGCAGGCGAAACGCATAGCGAAGCAAGACTTGCGTAGCATCACGCCCATAGCCATGTCCCCAGTAGGCTCTATCGCCAATGCCAATACCCAATTCACAGGTATGCGCATTATGGTCGAAGTGGAACAGGCCGCAGCCGCCAATATATTTCCCATCGGCCTCAATTGCGAAATCCGCCCCATCACGCCCACCCTTTTGCGCACTCTCCACGAACTCGGCCTCTAAACGGGCAAGTGATTGCGGCTCCGGCGCATCACCACCGCCCAACAGTTCCATTTCAATATCGTTATTAAACGCCCATTGAAGCGGCAAATCAGCGCGTTCGATAGCACGTAAAATGACCTTTTCACCTTTTAACATGTGTTTCTCCTCATTGCGATTCTATAAGTCAAGCTAGAAAGGATGAATGGCACCGGCAAGGGAGAGCAGCCTTGAGCGAGCCGCGGCTCGCTCAAGGCTGCTCTCCCTTGCCGGTGCCATTCATCCTTTCTTTAAGGAACCTGTGTCCACAAGATAGGGCCACTCGTATCTTTTTGATCCAGTTGTTGCATAGTTTTATGCTGTGTATCTACGATGTAAATACCGGATTGACCATCACCCACGGCAACCACCAGTTGGGATGGCGATGTAAGCGACCAGATAAAGGCGGTAGCTGGCTCCTGCAAGCTCAGCGGTACTGGTTTCTGACCTGCCTCGCTGCCGACGATATTGACAACAACAATCTGTGTTCCGGTATTGTAGACAAGTGATTGCCCATCGGCTGACCACGCCGGTAGTGGTTCGACAGCAACTCCTGAAGCGATAGGTCTATCAGTACCGGTTGCTGCGTTGAGAACATGGAGCGTACCAATGCCGGATGAAACACTATTGAGATACGCTATATGCGCACCATCAGGCGACCACTGTGCTATCTCAGCCTGCTTCCCAGCGATGAGGGCGATAGGTACAGCACCTGGCGTAACATCAACGCGCCACAAATTGGCACTTTGACCCGCAGGTGTAGTTATGAGCAACCAGCTACCTGCGCCACCATGTCCATTACGGCTGTATACCGCCTGGGCATAATTGCCAATAGCGATCATCTGAGACGTTGGTGTACCGCCAATCCCGACATGGCGGAGCCAGATGCTATGAATATGCCCTATCTGCCCGATGCTCCAGGTAATCGCTGGCTCGTAAGCATCGGGCGACCAATCAAGCGTTTGCACCGTATCATTCGGGTTCGTGGACGAAGCAACGTTATTGCTAATAGTGAGCAACCCATGATTTTGCGTGTTGTAATCGAGAACGCTCTCGATTTCGTTGGAAGTCACCTCAAAGGCAACACGTACACCATCAGGAGACCAGATAGGATGAGCAACACTCCCTTTCATGGGCAAGGACACCATCTGCACCGTACCGGTACCAACTGAGTAGATGTACAAATTGGTGAGGCCCGTTCCATTGGGGTCCGCGACAAAGGCTAACATACTGCCATCTTTTGACCAGGCAAGGCTATTTAAGATAGCGACCCCTGTGTCTGTATCCCATACCGATGATGGTTGGACACCCGCTTTGAGCAACGGCTGCTGGATAAGCGTATCGCGTTGCCCATCGCTGCGAATGGTATGTACATACGCATGTTGCAGATCAATGTAGGCGAGCATATCGCCGGCCGTTCGCCCTGGCAGCGGAGGACTGACAACAGGATCGTCAGCGACAACTACGCTGCTGGATGTCAATTGCTGAGCCGCTGAACTTCCATCGGCTGGTGCGCTCCACAATATACCATTGCGGAGAAAAACGAAACGCATACCGGCTGATAACGGTCCGCGTCCTGGCGGACCGGCAGGCGGCGTAATCGCGCCGGTGTTGGCAGTAATGTTTTGCTGCTGCCAGATGTTCCAACTAATCAGCCCACCAACGCCCAGAGTGAGCAGAATGGCAGCGACAATCGCCACCTGCATAATATGTAAACCCCAGTTACGCCGTCGTCGCGGTGGAAGCGTAGCCACACGCGGCTCCTGGCGCACGGAAGGGGATTTTGTCGTTGGTGCCGTTGAGGAAGAAGTACGACGCCCACCTGGAAGAGCTACCAACTGTGGGCGACTTGGGCGACTTGGGCGACCTGGAGACAGGGAAGTATCACGCCGGGTATCTATATGCGCATTGAATGCACTGAAAGAATTGGACGTGCCGGTAAGCTCAAAGTATTCCGGTGAAGAAAAAATTCTTTTTCGTAGTGCGGAGTCTGGACTGACACGAGGCATTTCTGAAAGGAGGGTATCATTGCGCCGGTAATCGGCAAGGATATTACTACACCGCAAGCAACCTTGTAAGTGTTCGGTAATCTCCGTATGAAGTTGCTGTGCCGACGCTGCTGTTTCCCCCAAAACGAGCATATTGTCAAGGTATGCACTTAGCAGTTCCTCGACTTGCTCGCAGTTCATGTTGTGCCTCCTCCTTGCTCCAAAGCTCTATAGTGCTCCCGAAACGACTGTCGCGCACGAGAGAGATACATCTTAACACCACTCTCAGCGATATTCAGTGCCTGGGCGATCTCACTGTAGGAGAAACCTTCCTGAGTATACAACAACAGGGCAGAACGATACTGCTGAGGCATACGATGGAGAGCGGCCCGTACAAGTTCGGTTGTGCCGTATAACTCCTGTGGGTCCGCACTCTCAACATCGGCCGGTTCGTGATCGAGGTCCTGCCACGGCAGCCACGCAATCAATTTGCGCCGCCGCAACGCATCATATGCCGTGTTTGTTGCTATACGATAGAGCCACGCTGATAACTTCAGGTTCGCATCCATTTTTGGCAACGCCCGAAACGCTTTCAAAAAGGTGTCCTGTGTCAGATCGTCGGCTTGCTCGCGATCTCCTACCAGATGATAGACATAATTATAGATAGGTGTTTTATACTCGTCGTAAATCTGGTCAAAGGACCAAGAGCTTTCCCTGGTTTCCACCCTGGCCATGCGCTACAATCCCTTCGATGGCTATAGCTATCAACTTGTCCGTTCCATGCAAGTGATAGTAGCGTATCTCCGAGTCGCGCAGGTTCCCATGTGTTGTTCCTGCGATTGCGGAAAGGCTTTATCCTTCTGTGTAGTGGAACGGACAACTAACGCTTTCAGTAACATGGCGAAGAGGTTCACCGACCCGCCTTCGCATTTCCTCATTTTTTACCATGTTAGCATATTTATGATCCGTCCCTGTATTCATTACCCCTTCGTTTAGTACTAATGGGGGAAATGCTCGGCGTCCGTATCTCTAGATATAGAAGAGGTACTAGCAATTTGCGGTAAGGCCGCGTCGTATGGTACCATACACGCAGAAATCATTCCCATTCTGAAGGACAAGGAGAAGGTCTTGGTCATGGTCGACGCGAAGCAGTCGCAACGTGTACGGACGGTATGGTGGGAGGAAGAGGGGCAGACAGGAATCGTCTACCTGCTGGACCAATCACTCCTTCCGCAAGAGATCGTGTATCTCAGGCTGACACACGAACAACAGGTTGCGGACGCCATTCAAACATTGAAGGTGCGCGGTGCCCCGGCAATCGGCGTAACTGCCGCCTTTGGTTGCGCACTTTCCTTCTATCGTTTGGTGCAGGAGCGCGGAGAAACACTGACCATTCCAGAGATACAGCAGCATCTTCGCCTGGTCGCAGCGTTGTTGGGTAGTACTCGCCCGACGGCAGTCAATCTTTTCTGGGCAATAGAGCGTATGCAGCGATGTGCGAATGCCGCATTGCAAGAAGGGGTAACACCATTACAATTGGCGCATATGTTGCGCGATGAAGCACAGATGATTGCTGATGAGGATGTCGCGGCATGTCTGCAAATGGGCCGCTATGGAGCAGATTTGATCGCGGACGGCGCTACGCTTCTGACGCATTGTAACGCGGGTGCGCTGGCAACCGCCGGCCTGGGAACGGCATTAGCGCCGCTCTATGTCGCTCAGCAGGCGGGTAAAAAGCTGCATGTGTTCGTTGACGAGACTCGTCCGGTGCTGCAAGGGGCGCGTCTCACAGCGTGGGAATTGCAGCAAGCAGGTATCCCATTAACCTTGATTACTGATAATATGGTCGGACATTTCATGCGGCGTGGCGATGTTTCGGCGGTCTTCGTGGGTGCGGACCGCGTTGCCGCGAATGGAGATGTAGCGAATAAAATTGGCACATACGGGGTTGCGGTGCTGGCGCATGTACACCATATTCCGTTCTATGTGGTGGCTCCATGCTCCACCATCGACCTGGCACTGCCATCGGGCGAGCATATTCCGATAGAGGAGCGCAATCCTGAAGAAGTGACGAGCGTGCGCGGAACGGTTATTGCACCTGTTGGCGTGCAAGCCGCCAATCCCGCGTTTGATATCACACCGCATACATATGTGACCGCCATTATTACCGAACGCGGCATCGCACGTGCTCCTTATGAAACAAATTTGCGCGAAGTCTGCTCGAAATATTTACAGCAGTAGAAACAGGTGGAAGCATATATGGAGACAGGAGTTGTGCAAACCGTGGCCCAACACGCCGAAATGGTGCTGGGCAAAGAAGGCTTTCGCTATGTAAGTGCTGTTGTCGCGAATTGCAAAATGCTGGCATTGGAAATTGAGGCGCAAGAAGTTCACGACGAGCAAACGCTCTCTATTGATATGGAGGCACTGATCATCGCGGCCTATCTCCACGATATTTCTACCGTTGCGCATGGTTTCCATGAGCATCACCTGAAATCCGCGAGCATGGCAGTTGAGTATTTGCGCGAAATTCACGCGGAAGAAACATGCATTCGCAAAGTTGAGCAAGCTATCCTGGCACATACCACTGTGCTTACGCCTGAACAAAGGGAATCAGTGCCAATTGAGGGACGCATCCTCTACGATGCCGATAAGATTGGGCGGCTCAGTGGCCTTGCGGTCGTAACCGCGTTAATTGAGTTTGGCGCACGCTACCCCAATCGAGCGGTGACGGGCGATGTGCTTGCCGCCATTTTGCGCCATATCGAGGAGCGTTTCGTGGAACTCTATCAATCGCTGAACACAGCACCCGCCCGTGAAATGGCAAGTGAGAAGTTTGGCAGCGCACTGGCATTCCTCGATGGGGTTATTGAGCATTTAAGTGATGCCACACCTGTATAATTTTTTGATTGTCTATTTAATATGGAGGCCATAAGAAGTGTCCATTCTGGTTGTTGGTTCTGTAGCTCTCGATACGGTGGAGACGCCGTTTGCCAGGGTAGAGGATATCCTCGGCGGAGCTGCTTCTATTTTTACAACTGCCGCATCAATCTATAGCCAGGTAAATCTGGTCGCGGTCGTCGGAAGCGACTTCCCGCGTGAACATCTCGATTTTTGGCGCAAGCGTCCCGTCAATCTCGCGGGCCTGCAAATTGTGGAAGGGAAAACGTTCCGTTGGAGCGCACGCTACCACATGGATATGAATATGCGGGAGACGCTCGATACGCAGCTTGGCGTCTACGCGGACTTTCATCCTACCATTCCCGCTGAGTACCGGCACAGCTCGCTGTTGTTCCTGGCAAATATCCAGCCGGAGTTACAGTTGGAGGTGCTGGAACAGGCTCCGTCACCACACCTGACCGTACTGGACACAATGGAATTGTGGATTATGACGGCGCGTGAGCAGTTGACCGAGGTCATCAAGCGCGTGGATGTCCTGCTGATGAGCGAGGAAGAGATACGGCAATATACCAATCAGGCAAGCGTTGTACGCGGCGTCCGGCAACTGCTGGACATGGGCTTGCAATATGTTGTAGTGAAGCAGGGCAGCTACGGCGCACTGCTTTTCGGAGCCGACGGCACCTATTTTTCCGCGCCATCCTATCCTTTAGAAGAAGTGATCGATCCAACAGGAGCCGGCGATGCTTTCGCCGGTGGCTTCCTCGGCTACCTTTCAACGGTCGCGCCGGACGCCCATAATCGCTATTCCATTGAGGATATCAAATGCGCTGTTGTCCACGGCAATATCATCGGCTCGTTCGTCTGCGAAGATTTTAGTATCGACCGCTTACGCACACTGACAACAGCAGAGATAGCGGAACGCTACCAAACTCTTGTTCAATGTTCGCACTTCGATGCCAACTGGAACACTGTTCCCATTCGGGGATAATTGTTTCACGGACATGATCAAATCCGTAGGGGCCGATTTATCGGCTTTGGCTCGCATTGCCGATAAATCGGCGGTGGGCGCGATAAATCGGCCCCTACGGATTATATTGGCGCATCATGATGCGCCGGGAAGGGATACACAGAATTTCATGACTACATCAACTCGTGGCGATGTCAAAGACATCTCACTGGCAGCACGCGGGAAAGGCCGCATTGAGTGGGCGGCAAAGGATATGCCCGTCCTGCGATTGATACGCGAGCGTTTCGCCAAAGACATGCCCCTCAAAGGTATACGCATGTCGGGCTGCCTGCATATCACGACTGAAACGGCGAATCTCGCCATTACCTTGAAGGCTGGCGGCGCGGACCTCGTATTGTGCGCCTCCAACCCCCTTTCGACGCAGGACGACGTGGCCGCAGCCCTGGTGAGCGAGTACGGCATTCCTACCTACGCGATTAAGGGCGAGGATGAGCAGACGTACTACCGCCATATCAACTCGGTACTCGACCACAAACCGCAGATGACAATGGATGATGGCTGCGACCTCGTTTCGACGATACACACGAAGCGCACCGAACTCATCCCCACTATCATTGGCGGCATGGAAGAGACCACGACGGGCGTGATTCGCCTCAAGAGCATGGAGAAAAACGGCGTGCTGCGCTTCCCCGTGCTGGCGGTCAACGACTCCGACACCAAGCACATGTTCGACAATCGCTACGGCACCGGACAAAGCTCGCTCGATGCGATTGTCCGCTCTACCAATGTCCTGCTGGCAGGCCGCACCTTTGTCGTCCTCGGCTACGGCTGGTGCGGGCGCGGCGTTGCCTCACGCGCACACGGCATGGGAGCCAACGTCATTGTGACCGAAGTTGACCCCACTCGCGCTCTCGAAGCCGTCATGGATGGCTACCGCGTCATGACCGGCATCGAGGCTGCCGCCATCGGCGATATCTTCGTTACCGTCACCGGCGATATCAATGTGATCGATCAGCAGCACCTTGAACGCATGAAGGATGGTGCTATCATCGCCAACTCCGGTCACTTCAACGACGAGATCAATATTCCCGCGCTCGAAAAGCTGGCAAGCGGCGGCAAACGGCGCGTCCGCGATTTTGTTGATGAGTATACCTACGCCGATGGTCGCCACGTTCACTTGCTGGCCGAAGGCCGCCTCGTCAATCTCTCGGCTGCCGAAGGCCACCCCGCCAGCGTAATGGATATGAGCTTCGCCAATCAGGCACTGGGTTCAGAGTTCATGCTGGCGAAAGCAAAAGAAATGCAGCCTCGCGTGTACACGCTACCCGCAATACTCGACAAAGAAATCGCGCGTCTCAAGCTGCATGCCATGGGCATTCGCATTGATACGCTGACCCCCGAACAGGATGCCTACCTGAACTCGTGGGAATCTGGCACATAAAGTAACGAGCATCAATAAGCGACGTTGGGCTGGCGTGCCAGCCCAACGTCGCTTATTGATGCTCATATTATGTCAACTTGACATAGCCTATTGCTTGCGAGTATACTTAAATTCAAGAGATACAAAGTACCTTTAACAATCGAACAAGTGCAGTGATCACTGCTCTCATCAAGAGAGGTGGAGGGAAACGGCCCGACGAAGCCCGACAACCCGCCTGCCCATGTGCAGGAAGGGTGCCAATTCCGGCGGAATATTCCGCAAGATGAGGGGAAGAAGCAAAGAAACAAACATGCTACAACCCCTGCAAAACAGGGGTTTTTTTGTACCCTTTACATGTGTTCTGTATTGGGTGCTTCGGCACAATGCAGAACACACACGTATTTTATACGGCGCAAAAGCGCAAACAAAGGAGAAATTACAACAGATGAGCAATTTTATGGAGAGTCCCAGGTCGTTTTTCACCAGCGAGTCGGTGACTGAGGGGCATCCCGACAAACTGTGCGACCAGATTTCGGATGGCGTCCTTGATGCCATCATAGCGCAAGACCCGTTGGCGCGTGTCGCATGTGAGACCGCCACCACCACCGGCCTTGTGCTGGTCGCCGGTGAGATTACGACAAGCGCCTGGGTCGATATGCCAGCGATTGTGCGCAAGACGATCGAGCAAGTAGGCTATACCAACGCGGAGTACGGGTTTGATTACCGCACCTGCGGCGTCGTGACCTCAATCGGCAAGCAATCGCCCGATATTGATATGGGCGTCAGCCGCTCAGTGGAGGCCAAAAGCAGCACCACACGCTTGACAGACGATGAACTGGAGCAGATTGGTGCAGGTGACCAGGGCATGATGATCGGGTTCGCATGCAACGAGACTCCCGAATATATGCCGTTGACCATCAGTTTAGCACACAAATTGGTGAAGCAGCTATCACAGGTGCGCCGCAAATCCTGGGGCGGCAATGGGCCGATGGCCTACCTGCGCCCGGACGGCAAGAGCCAGGTAACGGTACAGTACGAGTACGGGCGTCCCGTGCGTGTTGATACCGTCGTCATTTCCGCTCAACATGCTGACTATGTGACGCAAGAACAGATTCGCCAGGATGTGATTGACAATATCATCAAGCCGGTCATTCCCGCGCATTTCCTGGATAGCGACACTAAATTCCTGGTGAACCCCACCGGTCGCTTCGTCACAGGCGGCCCAATGGGCGATGCTGGTTTGACGGGCCGCAAAATTATCGTTGATACCTACGGCGGTATGGCACGGCACGGCGGCGGCGCGTTCAGCGGCAAAGACCCGACAAAGGTAGACCGTTCGGCGGCCTACGCGACTCGCCATATCGCGAAAAATATTGTGGCGGCAGGTCTCGCCGACCGCATCGAGCTGCAGGTGGCCTATGCAATTGGTGTGGCGCGTCCCCTCTCGCTCTTCATCGAGACATATGGCACCGGCAAAGTCTCCGACGATGAGATTATTCGCCTGATCAACGAACATTTCGACCTGCGCCCGGCTGGTATCATCCAGTCGCTGGACCTGCGACGCCCGCTTTACCAGCCCACAGCGGCCTTCGGTCACTTCGGGCGTACCGACATTGACGCTCCGTGGGAAGCCTTGAACAAGGTTCCCATGCTGCGCAAAGGCATTGGTGCCTCTGTTGATAGCAGCAACCAGGCTGAAGCGATTTCATAACCGTTCGTGAGAACACAAAGAGGGTGGGAATCTACAAAGGCAGATTACTCACTCTCTTTGTGTTCTCACGAACGGTTATGAAACCGCTGCCATGTAAACGCGGCAAGTGCCATCGCTATATGTTCTTTCGGTGAAGCCTGCTCTATACCCAGGATATCCTCCGCTCGATGGAGCCGATAGCGCACGGTATTGACATGCACGGCAAGTTGATTGGCGACCTCCTGCGCGGAGCCAAGCGTCTGGGCCAACACAAATGTTTCGGTAAGATGCGAACTATTGGCGGCATCGTACTCGATTAATGGGGTAAGCAGTTTCCGAGCAAAAGCGTCCAGATCTTCGGTTAAGCGGGGATTCTCCAGCAGGCTATCCAGGCCAAAGGCGTAAATATCCAGCAGATAGTCCGCGTACTCTTCATAGCGTGCTTTGCGGGCAATCGAGATGCTATGAGTGAACACCATTTTCAGTTCGGCAAGCGAATGGTAACGCGCACCGTGGACAATCCAGAGGGGGTGCGGGTCACAATGCTTGAGTAATGCATCACGCACTTTCGATGGTTTCTGCGTAGCCTGCTCTTCAAGCATGACAACGGCTATATCATCATCAAGAAATATGAGCGGGCTTTTCAAACTGTCAAGGACAACACTTTCGGCAACCATACGCTTCCGCGCCGTTTTCGTCGCTTGAAAGAACCCTTTCGGCCATGCTATTACCCAGAGCTGGCCTTGCTCAACGCGCAACCCAAGACGATACCCATCCTGTTCGACATACTGCGATGATTTCCCTTTTACCAACGATTGTAACCACTGCTCACGCTGGCGGCCTAATTGATCTTGCGCTTGCTCCATGCGTGCAATAATTAGATTGCAGGCCATCAGCAGATCGGCGAAGAAATCGGGCCATTGTGGCGGGGGAAGCGATACAGAAGAACGAAGATAAACCTTACCAGGGTGTTGTACGCCAGGAACGGCGAGAGAGAGTACCCGTATTGCGTCCGGCTGGTTGCCGCGAATTGCTTTCATCTGCTCTAACTGTTCCTGATGAACAAACACAAAGGGGTTATCATCGCAATCTGTGACGATAACATCACCTTTAATAAGCTGGCTGGCCCAGGCTTCGACGCTCTCAATGCGATTTGCATGCAGAACGATGTCGTACCATACCGCCTTGTAATCGGGAAGATGCTGGAGGCCGGGTAAAAAGAAAGACGGAGCGGGAATTTCAAGGGGCAATGGTTCAAGCAAGCGTGCCAGGCGTTGCACGAGCAGACGCTCAGCAAGAGAAAAAGGGTTGACAGTTCTGCGGGTGGCATAGAGAACTGCCGCGACATGCGCACTCGTATCGGGTGCTGTATTATAGCGAACGGGCAAGGCCATACCTGAGCGAATTTGCTCGCTGTCAACCATTTCGCTGACGCTTGGATCGCGATAAGGAGAGTTGAGATAATCACCCACTATCGGCGTTCCATAGGCAACGACGCGACCGCCGACTCCATGTCCGCGTGCGAGGGCAAAGCCAAAGCCGCCATGTTTTGCGCCGAGGTGGCTGGTAATTTCGACAATATCTTGATGCGCTTTTGCCCAGAAAGTGAAATCGGCTTGCGCAACCACCCGCGTCAGGCTGAGGAATGCAGACAAAGCATGTGTATCGCCGTGCGCCAGGGCTTCGACTAGCTCTCGATCGTGCAATAAAGAGCTATCGGAGAAATATTGTTCTTCCCTGTTCTCAACTTCAAGCACCGCATCCAGAGTCTGACGAACACGTTCGATCCATTCGATCACATCGCCCGGCAGAGGAGATGTGAGAGCAGTCCAGATAATCCATAAACCACATGGAGATGTGGATGCCGTATGCAAGTGAAAGATTAAGGGAAGCGGCATATCTGGAAGATTGCCTGTAAGGTCATGTTGCAATACCGCGAGCGTATCATCCACTGGAGAATTCAGGCGGACAGAGAGCCAACGCTGTATAGCATTGCGCCTGATGCCTGAATAATAGACTTTCCACGGCACTTTTCTATTGCGACACGGCCAGATTAGAGCTGTACCTGCTGCCGGTATACATGAGAGCAGTTGCTGCATCGCGTGTGCTATCAGCTCATCGCGTTGCTGCGGAAGCAATGCGGCAGTTTTCAGATAGTGTGTGACTGAGGTCCAGGCTATTGGATACTTCGCTTGCATATTTACTGCCTTTGTTTTGTTCGCGAGAACAAAATTTTCTTTCTAATTTGTGGGTGAAAACATTGTATACTATGCCACCGTCATGTACAATAGTGACATAACAGAGCTATTATTTTGCCTGATTTCGAGGAGATCCATTATGCTTGTTCTCCAGGATATCGCAGTGACCTATCAGAACGTTGTCCCTGCCGTGCGGGGCGTCTCGTTAGAGGTACCGGATAAGGCCGTGGTCGCGCTGCTCGGCGCGAATGGCGCGGGTAAAACGACCATTATGCGCGCTATTTCCGGCCTCCTCCCCATTCACAAAGCCAGCATTGTGCGCGGCACCATCCTTTTTGACGGCAAGCGCATTGACCGCCTCAATACCACACAAATCGTCCAGCGCGGCATCTCCCAGGTATTGGAAGGTCGGCGGCTCTTCGCTGATCTTACTGTGGATGAGAATCTGCGTACGGGAGCCATCTCCTCGCGTGACGCTGCTGGCGTGCGGCGTGCGTATGATCGCGTAATGGAGTTGTTTCCGTTGCTGCGCGAGCGGCGCAAAAGCCATGCCGGCTATCTTTCAGGTGGTGAGCAACAAATGCTGGCAATTGGTCGAGCCTTGATGGCAAACCCGAAATTGCTCTTGCTGGACGAACCCTCACTTGGGCTTGCGCCGATGATGGTACAGCAAATTCGCAGCATTATCTCCGAGATCAACGCGGGTGGCACTGCTGTCCTGCTGGTAGAGCAAAACGCGAAAATGGCACTCTCAGTTGCTCATTATGGCTATGTGCTGGAAACCGGCAATGTTGTACTGGCGCAGCCCGCCGCCGAACTTTTGCAGGACGAAAGCGTGCGCAAGTTTTATTTAGGATTGCACGAGGGAGGAGAACGCAGCAGCATAGGCACGATTGGTCGGATTGGTCAGCGTCGTCCCGAAAGGAAGTGGGCTATATGAGCGATATAAGCGATATAAGCGATGCGCCAACCAGAGAGCAGCGCGAAAAAAACGCTACGATAATGCTTACCGTTGAGAACATTTCGGTACGCTTTGAGGGCGTCAAAGCACTGACAGATGTCTCGTTCCAGGTACAATCTGGAGAATTGTTCGCGGTGATTGGCCCCAACGGTGCCGGTAAAACATCGCTATTCAACGTGCTATCGCGAGTCTACCAGCCAGTAGAGGGTCGTGTAACCTTTAACGGGCAAAACCTCCTGAAACTCAAAACACATATGGTGGCACGAGCTGGCATTGCCCGTACTTTCCAGAATCTGGGGCAGTTCCCTACGCTGACAGTGTTGGATTACCTCTTGCTGGGTCGCCATACGCGCATGCGCAGCGGCATTATCCTCGGCGGTATCTATCTGGGCTCAACATATAACGAAGAGAAAAAGAATCGGGCTTACTGCCTGCATTTGCTCGGTGTCATGGGCATGCAACACCTGCAAAACCATACATTGGGAAGCCTCCCCTATGGCCTGCAAAAGCGGGCGGATATCGCACGTGCGCTCGCCCTGGAACCGGACTGCTCCTGCTAGATGAGCCAGTCGCAGGTATGGGGCTTGAGGAAACTGAGGACATCGCCTCCATCATTCTGGATATCAAAGAGCAACTGGGTGTCACGCAAATTCTGGTCGAACACGATATGGCACTTGTCATGGGCATTGCTGACCGCGTGCTGGTCCTGGACTTTGGGCGTGTCATTGCACAGGGGACACCAGCCGCAATACAGACCAACCCTGATGTGCTGAAAGCATACCTGGGCGAGGAATTCGGCGAAAAAGTCTCAGACACATTGTCAGTTCCAACCGATAACAGCCGCTAAATTGCATGTTTTACAGGAGGGAAGATGGCTTATTTTTTGCAACTGGTTTTTGCCGGAATCGCGCAGGGCTGTATCTATGCACTCATCGGACTCGGTTTTTCGATTATCTTCAAAGCCAGCGAAGTCATTAACTTCGCACAGGGTGAACTGCTGCTGGTAGGAACTTATATCGTCTCTGCCGGTGTATTCGAGTGGCACCTGCCATTCTTCCTGGCACTGGCACTGGGTATTGTCGTTACAGTGATCATTAGTTTGCTGTTTGAGCGTTTGATTTTGCGCCGCATGATTGGCCGCCCTGTCTTTTCCATTCTGATGATGACGATTGGCCTGGACATTGTGTTGCGTACCGCCGTTATTATGCGCTGGGGTTCAAATCCGATCCCCGCCGCCTCGCCTTTCGGGATCACCAGTGGCTTCAATATTGGCGGCGTCCAGTTTGGGGCCAATGACCTGTGGACGATTGGGATCACCATCGTGCTGTGCGCGGCCCTCTATTACTTCTTACAGTACACAAAGTACGGCCTGTCCATGCGTGCCACGGCACTCGACCAGGAGGCGGCACTGGCGATGGGCATCAATATCCGCACCGTATACGCGCTGGCATGGGGCATCGCAGCCTTTATTGCCACGCTGGGCGGCGTGTTTCTTGCCATTGATTCTTTCGCCATTGACCCCACTTTTGGCGGCGTCGCGCTCATCGCTTTTCCGGCGATCATCCTGGGAGGAATTGATTCGGTCAGTGGAGCGGTAGTGGGAGGCATTTTGATTGGTTTGACCCAGGTATTGACTGCCGGTTATGAAAGTCACGTGACCAGTATCCTGGGCGCGGGCATCCATGAGATCACGCCCTACATCATCATGATCCTGGTTCTGATGATCCGGCCCTATGGGCTGTTCGGCACGCGAAAGGTGGAGCGGATATGAGGGTAGCTGCAACAGGTGAGGGTCGACGAGCGATCAGCCAGCCTCCACGCTTACTAGGTAATATTTCGCGCTGGCTGGCACTGGGCATTGTCCTGGTAATCGTAATTCTCTTTTTCACCATTGCCAGCGAAGACTGGTTCACAATTGTCAACTATACGATGATAGCAGCAATCGCGGCATTGGCATTGAATGTTCTCTCTGGCTACACAGGTCAGATTTCGCTGGGCCTCGCATTCTTTATGGCGATTGGAGCGTATACAGCGGCGTTGCTGGGCGGCACGCCGCCTACGAGTTCACTTGATCCGCAAGGATTTGGCCTATCGGTTCTGATCTGGCTACCGGCTGCAGGCATCGTGGCAGCCGTAGCAGGCGCATTGATCGGCCCAACAGCACTGAGGCTCAAAGGATTTTATTTGGGTATTGTCACGCTATCACTGGTTTTCATCGGACAGTATATTTTCCGCAATCTCAGTAGTATCACAGGCGGGCCGCAAGGACGAACGTTTCCGGTACCAACGTTCGGCGATTTCGCAATTAACCAGCAAAACAACTTGTTTGGCGTGGCAGTCACTGCCGGTCAGCAATATTTTCTCTTGATTCTGCTCATTCTGGCGGTAGCGGCACTTTTTGTGGGCAATGTCATGCGCTCGCGTGCGGGACGTGCCTTCCGGGCAGTGCGTGATAACGAAGTGGGAGCGGCCATTATGGGAGTGAATCTGTTTGAGGCAAAAATGGGCGCATTCATTCTCTCCTCATTCCTGGCGGGCATTGCCGGTGCGCTCTTTGCCTCATATACCAGCTACGTCACGCCGACATACTGGGACCTGACGCTCTCCATCCAGTTCGTCGCGGCTATCATTGTCGGTGGCATCGCCAGTATCTGGGGATCGCTGCTGGGAGCAGCCTTTGTCTTTGGGCTGCCACAGGTTATTGACTATTTCTCGCTGTTGCCAACAAGCGGCAATGGTGGTGGCCTGACAAGCGGAAACCTGAATGCGCTCATCTATGGTGCGCTAATTGTGGTGTTCCTGCTCTTCGAGCCAGGAGGGGTACTCGGGCTGGTACAACGATGTCAGGCAGCAATCCGCTCACGCAATCATCAGAGAAAGGGAAGGAGGTGAACCCGCCGAGATCATTGACCTCTCGCCTCATGCCGGTGTCCCAATCAACCTTGAGGACACGGCACCGGTAAAAGGAGAAAGTGAATAGCCGTGCAGGCTGCCGATAGGCTATTCACAGGAGAAACGAGAATGATGCAGCAAGGTATTCTTTCAACGTCATCTCAATTGCACGCTAAAGGAGTGTCACACATGGTAAGCAAAAAGCTCCTGTATAGTTTCACAATTTTTTTTGTTCTCCTCCTGCTGGTTCTCTCTGGCTGCGCAAGCAGTACCAATTCAACAGGAAATTCGAGCGGGATACAGGCTGGTCCGGGTGTTGACCTGAACAGCAAAACGATTACGCTCGGCATTCTCTCGCCGTATTCCGGTCCAGTTGCAGATCCGATAGGCATCCCTCTGGCGGATGGGGTAAAAGCCTACTTCGATCATGTGAACGATAATGGTGGTATTGATGGTTTCAAGGTCAAATTCCTTGAAGAGGACACACAATACAGCCCGCAGATCGAGGTGCAGAAATACAACCAGATTCGGAATCAGGTGCTGATGATCGCCGATAGCCTGGGAACCGCGACAACGTTCGCCATTAAAGATCAGGCGACAGCCGATCATATGCTGGTATCTGCTGCCACACTCTCCTCCGCTCTGGCGAGGGAGAAGTACCTTGTCCTTGTGGGTACACCCTATCGCTTGCAGGTCGAGAACGCCTTCGATTACGTCGTCAACAAGCTCGGTGTGAAGAATCCTGCGACCGGCATCATTTACCAAAATGATGATTATGGACAGGATGGTTTGACGGGCTACAAAGAAGCGATCAGTGCCTATCACCTGCATGATGTGGCACAAGTCACGTATGCGGTTACCGATACGGACTTCAAGGCGCAGGTTTCGCAGTTGAAAGCGTCCGGCGCAAAGTACGTCTTTATCACCGCTATTCCGACGGCAACGGCGGGCATTATTGGTACCGCGGCTCTGCTGGGATACAATCCTCAGTGGATATTACAAAGCCCGGCGTTCGCGAGAGGGCTGCTTGCCGTTCCGGCGCTGGTGCCATTATTGAGTCGTGCCTGGGTGGTGGCTCAAGGCGCAGCATGGGGCGATACCAGCGTGCCAGCAATGGCGCAAATGCTCCAGGACGTGGCGAAATATTTCCCAAGTCAGCAACCGGACGGCTATTTTGAGTTCGGGTATGCCGAGTCGGAAATCACCTACGCCATCTTGAAAAAGGCACTGGACAACAAAAACATCACCCGCGATGGTATGTTCAGTGCTTTTGAGTCGCTGAAAACGGTGAGTCTGGGTGGACTATACCCCCCTGTGACCTATGGTTCATCGCCAAACGAGCGCGTCCCAACCCGCGATTTGATCATCTACCAGATTGATGCGACGGCACCCGCAGGCGTTAAGCCAATTACACCCGACTTTACGGGAACAGCCGCGATGCAATCGCAATTCTGATGATGCCATTTGATCAATTGATCTGATTTCATGCAACAAGAGGCAATAGCTCCGCGAAAGTGATTTCGCGGACTATTGCCTCTTGTTGCATGGCTTCCAGGGCTTCGTTCATTATTTCGATATCATTTGCGGCTGAACTGCCCGTCACCTGGCTCAAGGCGTCGGTACTCATATAGGTCTGTGCGCTCCCTGTTAGGACTGGACCAGGCAGCCCAAGCGTGCGCACAAGACCGACGACCCGCAACTGTTCAGGGCCATGTGGTGTATCAACGGTCACACTATCACCAACTGCTACAGATTGCATTTGACGGTCGCTTGTCTCCATCACAATTTCGCCATTGCCGGGAAGCCGTCCACTGGTGAGTTGAAACGGGTTGAGTTTGATGTGCTGAAAGTCCTGATAGCCGACGATAGCGATATTGACATGTCCAGATGCGGCGGTGACATACCAGCGCGTTTGATAGAGTGTGTCTGTCTGGACAGTCTGGACATTTGGCACCGAAGCAAGGGTACTTGCCAGGGCTGGATTTACGCTCAGCACCGAGAAACCGACGTTGGGCGATGCGCTCGTATTGTTCCCATAAGCAAACGCCGAATTGATGTTAGCGAGAATAACAGTTTTGTGTGTGCGCGAATAAGTGCTGAGCTACTCGCCATATTTGTCCACTGTTGGCTACCTGCAATTGCCGCATAGCATAAACCTTTCTTATGCATAAAGTTTCGATAGAGATGATGAACAAAGCAGTATTCGCAAAAACTCCTTAGTTATAAAGTGTGTCAGGTGAAATACTCACCTATGTATTTTTCTGTGCGTAACAATGCAGCGGCTCACACATTTTTCCGTAGACCTTGCGAAGAGATACCTACAACAAATACTCGTACTTTTATGGTTGTTTACTACTCTCTGGCACAAGCGGTTGAACTATGAAACAGAGTGGATGTCGAGGCGACAGATACAGGATGTGACCTATACATCTATTGAAAGGCTGTGAAGGTCAAAGCGGAATATGGCATCTTGCCAACTGCTGTCGCCAATGCCGTATTGAAAACGATAGACGAAACTCGTCTCCTTCTCGCGGAGATGGAACATGCACTTGAGCTTGATGGGAAGTTTCCAACAGACCTGCGCGAGGCTATACGAGTCTATAACCGGAAAATACTGGCCTATTCGACCGACCAAATTTTCCCGATGCAACGCCCCTTCGGTGGTAGATGGTATGATGATTTTACCATTCCGGCGAGCATGATACAGGAACTTACAGTAAGCCACAACTTAGTCTAAATGGCTAGCTAACTACCTTGTTTAACTGTAGGTAACAGTCTTTACCCTGTTGGGATTCGGATGCCGGCGGGCATATTTCTTTCATAGTTGGTGGGGTGAGGAGTATGAGTGCAATGGAACCTGGATGCTAGCATCCAGGCCAACGTTCTGTTATGGATAAGGGATATACAAAGATGAAACATTGCCTATGAAGGCGAATGGTGATGAATGAGATATGCCGCTTCGGTTCGATTTTGCGCACCCAGCTTACTGAGAATATTCTGTACGTGCTTTTGAACCGTCTTCTCAGAAATATGCAAGTCCCTCAGCAACATCGCGGTCGCGATAGCCCTGACTGATTAACTGGAGTATTTCACGCTCACGTGTTGTCAATTGTTCGATCCCATTGAATTCCTTGTTGCGCAGGAGTACATGGTTCCCCGTTCCATTTTCAGATCCCCATAATGGCATTGCTGCAGTACGTAATCGCTGCATCAGGCGAGTCAGCAATTCCGGACGCAACACAAATTCGTCCCGGTACACGGCATGAATCATTGTCATGATATCTTCCAGATCAACATCCTGTTTGGAGCGATAGCCTTGCGCACCAGCCATGATTGCCGCAAATGCTTCCTGCTCGTCTTCTACATCGGCCAGAGCTATGATGCGGGAATCAGGAGAAAGCTTTCTCAAACGGTGTATTTCTGCAAGACTATCACTACGCGCAATGTGCATATCCAACCAGATGATATCAGGGTGTAACCTGGCTGTCTGCGCCTCAGCTTCAGCATAATTCTGCGCCGTGACAACCAGTTTGATTTCTGGCTGGAGTATCAATACCTGGCTGATTGCTGCGCGAACAAGTGCATGATCATCCACGACCAATATTGATACGGGATTTAGCAACAAGTCGGTGACACGGGTTACTACTAAACCATTCTCTGCTTCTTGCTTGACATGTAGGTAAGACATAAGAGACCTCCATCTTTAATGGACGCAAAATAAGGACGGATTACACTACGTTGTATCGCACTACACAACATTATCGTCAGGCAACATCATCTGTGGTGGCGGATTTAAGAATATCTATTCAATCGCTCTTTGTTTAAGCAAATGAGTAGATAAGCCCCCGGAATTCCCCCTATTGTTATAACATATATTTACTTAATTAGCAATATGCCTTTGAAATAAGTCTATTGTCTCAGCTTATATTTCTGAAGCAATAGCAGAAAAGTTTTTTTCTAGGAAATTAAGGCATAGACACATGAATAAGAATATCTCTCTTTCACGCTCTGCTTCCGTTGCACTATGATTTCTTGCGCACTCTTTACCAGTTCCTCAACCCGGTAATTTGGCACGCAATTATATACGAATAGTAATCGTAGTTGGGCCAATATGGGTGGGAAAACACTTACTTTATCAACAGAAACAATTCTTTGATTCTACAACAATATACCACCAAAAAGCAACATTGTCAATCCTAAAAAACAGCACGCAATGTTACCCGAGTAGTACATTGCTGACACATATGAAATTACGTAAGTAAATCACCCGGTAAGAAGTATTAAATTCCTGCATGCCTGGTGGGATAGAACCCCATCAGTGAAATTCTACCCCACTAAGTTTATTCTCCCCATTGGAAGAGATATTCTACAATTGGACCTGCTATTGTTGTCTTGTATAATTCTTATGTAATGTGCTAAAGCACTACCATATATAAGTTGGGCATATTAGTCACAAATATGTTATAATACCAGTCATATAACCTTAATACATCTATTATAGCTGTGGTAATTTTTAATAAGATGAGATGAAAGTCGTATAGAAGAAAGCCAGGGTATACTTTTTTTAAGGAGCGACAAAAGGGTACTAAATTTGAGCCATTGTTCTCTCCGCGAAAATATGGTATTCGTTTCACTTGACAAAGGAGTCAACACATGAAAAAACGAGCTTTCCTGGCTATTGGACTCGTGACACTCACTCTCGCAGCAGTGACGATGCTTTTGCCAATGCAGGCAATTGCCGCAACCAGTGCAAACCAATGTGAATGCCAAACATCACCAGCACCATATACCCCACTTTTTCTTTAAGAAAGGCTACCACGGAAGGGGTATCTATGCCAGCGGAAACAACCTCAACTATGGCGGTGGTCCAGTTATGAGTGGTACGGTAAACGTATATGCCATTTTCTGGGAACCAACTGGCAATGTATCAGCTTCGTATAACAGCCTCATAGAGCGTTACTTCAATGATGTGAATGGCACTGGACTGTACCAGAATAACACCCAGTATACCGACTCAAGCGGCGGTGTTCCGTCAGGTGAAACCCTGGCTGGCACCTGGGTAGATAACAGTGCCTATCCTGAAAGTCCCTTGCTCGACAGCGACATTCAGAACGAGGTGTCCAACGCGCAAAATGCTAATGGTTGGTCATCCAGCAACGATAACATCTTCTTCGTCTTTCTTGAAGCCAACCAGGATTTGTGCTTCGACAGTTCACAATCGCAGTGTGCTTCCAACGCATTCTGTGCCTATCATAACTACTTCGGCACCAATACCATTTACGCGGCAATGCCCTACGCCGCCAGCTTTTCTTGCAACCCCGGCTCAAGTCCTAACAATGATGATGCCGATCAGACGATCAACGTGACTTCACACGAGCAAATGGAAGCCGCGACTGATCCATTACTGAATGCCTGGATAGACTCCGGGGGCCAGGAAATCGGTGACAAGTGCGCCTGGACCTTCGGCCCACTCAATCCCGCGGTTCCGATGTGGTATGGAACGGCGACCCCTACATTGTTCAACAAGAGTGGGATAACAATGTTAGCGGTTGCGTTTTGACAGGACCGTAAACGCCTGGCATTCGTTCCCTGAACAAATACTCCCTGGAGAGGAACAGGCATGTCCAGTATCTGACATGCCTGCTCCTCTTTTTCAACCAGTAGAAGCAAAGCAGAGAAACCTGAAGGATAACTCCGCAAGTACCTTGAAGAAGATAGTCTGGATAAACTATTTTCGTTGATGCGAGTTATAAGCGTGCAAGATGTGTTCAAGCACAATAGCCACCGGCAATTGCGACAATGGCTCCTTCTGAATTACTTCAACGGTAGGTCCCAGTGGACGCCACAAAGCTGGACTACTTGGCCCGAACAGGACGAGTGTGGGAATGCGAAGCAACCCCGCTAAATGACTGGTACCCGTATCATGACCAACAAAGCATCCACACTGCTTGAGGCATCTCGCCACCTCCAGCAGTGGTGCATCATTGAGTACCGTGAGCAACCCTTCTCCTGGCGAAGTCGAGAGATTTCGCTGTATCGTCTTGAGGAGTTCGACTTCGGTTGGCCCACCCAGCAAGAGGATGGAATGCCCTGAACGCACAAGAGAATCGATCAGGGTGGAGAATGAGGTTGCGGGCCAGCGTCTATATTCCGCACAACCGGGATGTAGTGCAATGGGAGGATTGTCAAGATAAGCCCCGGTAAGGCCTGTATTGGAGAGTATAATGTTCTCAGGCCGAACAGGTGGCACACCCACTGATACCGCCAAATGTTCCACCACATGCGTTTTTTCGCCTTCAGGCGGCTCCAGAATGATGACCCTCCTGGCTCCTGCGTTGAGCAAATTCTGTCTAACCATACTTGCAAATGTAGTTGGCCAGCCCAATGCAAGATCGGTCTGCTGAAGCACATTACGTACTTTAGACCTGTGAATAATGTCATCTGAAAAGAGCCTGTCCCAGTGCTTATCGAACTCGCGGACTTCCTCCGCAATAGACCATGCCTGAGCCAGTGGCAATACGGCGGGATTGCCCACAAAGGTGATATGGACATCGCTATACTTCACACGCAATGCGACCAGAATAGGAAATGTGAGCAGAGCATCCCCCAACTTAAAGGGACAGATCATAACAATCTTCATAGCAGCCGTTTCTCACCCTTTTCTACATATCCTGTTTTTTCAATGATGAGCATCACACTTCCCATACATCCTGTATATCCGCAAGATGCTATTGAGAACCCTTTCCACGGACAATTGCTCCAGTTGTTGCTCTTGTATTACCTCAACAGTTGGACCAAAGGACGCCAGACGGTCTGGATAGGTCTCGCCAAAAAGCGCGAGTGTAGGAATGCGAAGCAACGCGGCTAAATGGCTGGTACCCGTATCGTGGCCGACAAAGCACCCACACTGCTTGAGGTGCCGGGTAACCTCCACAACAGGCATGTTTTTGAGGATCGTAAGCATACCCGTTCGTGATATTTGCGGCATTTGCTGACGCACCTCTACCAGCAGTTCCGTGAGTAACTTGCCTTCCTTCGGCCCGGCGAGCAAGAGAACTGGATACTGCTGACGCACGAGGGAAACAATGATGTCTGCGAATGAGGTAACTGGCCAGCGTATATACGCTGAACCGCTGCCGGGATGAATGGCAATTGGAGGTATATAGGGGCAGAATTCTTCGTTTCCAATATCAGGAAGTAAGTACAATTCTGGTTTAAGAGCTGGCACACCTACCCATTTTGCAAAGTACTCCACCATATGCAGGGGGTCTTTTGATATTTGGATCACCTCCCTATAAAATATAGGTACCATGATGACCTCTCTGGCTCCCGCTTTGAGCAGGTTCGTCCTGGCCTGGTCAGTATCATTCGCCCAACAAATGGCGAGGTCAGTCTGTTGGAACAGGTCGCACAGGCTGGATTGGTGAATACCTTCTGAAGCGTAGATCTCGTCCCATTGTGCATCATAGTTATATACCTCGTCCGCGATGCCCCAGTTTTTTGCCAGCGGCATCGCACCAGCATTGCCTACAAAAATAATGTGGGGATTTGTGTACTTCGCCCGTAGTGCTACGAGAATGGGAAATGTCACCAGAGAGTCACCAAGAGCGTCTGGACGAATGGCAACGATATTCATGACTATTCTTATGCTCCATTCATTCAATTTTCGTTTTCATACGCATTTACATTTCTTTTTATCCCGCATTCCCGCATATATTCTCGGCCTGAAGCAAATCAAAGGTGCCGCAGCAAGCTTTTGAGGACTTTTTCCACAGGCAATCGCTTCAATGGCTGCTCTTGGAGCGTCTCAACGGCTCGCCCGAGAGGATGTTTGGTGAAAGGGTTGCTTGGAACCGAAAAGCACGAGCGTGGGAATGCCAAGCTGACCCGCCAGATGGCTAATGCCGGAATCATTGCCGAGAAAGCTCCTGCACTGCCGAAGGCTTCGGGCCACCTCCAACAATGGCGCATTTTGCAGTACAGAGAGCAGGCCCGTTTGTAGCGCGGGTGAGAGACGTTGCCGCACATCTTTGAGGACTTCGGCTTCAGATGGCCCCACGAGCAAAAGGACGGGATAGAGCTGGCGCAAGAGTTCATTGATAACAGCAGCGAACGAGGCCGCTGGCGAACGTCTATCCTCTTCACTACAACCGGGATGAACGGCAATACGGCAGGATTGCCCAAAAAGTGATGTGGGAATTTGCGTACTTGACCCGTAATGCCGCCAGAATAGGGAAAACGAGCAGACTATCTCCAAGCGGTGCTGGGCGAATGGCAACAATATTCATAACGGCTTCTCGTCCTCCTTAACTCCGCAAGGTACCCACAAACTTACGGCTACTCACAGAAAAAATGCTCTTCAAGCATAAGACAGAGAGTATGGTATATTGGGAAATGCACTTCTTGAATATCCTCCACAGAACTGCGTGGGACACAAATAGAAACGTCACACAATGTTGTCAGAAGACCGCCATTACCACCTGTCAAGCCAATTGTATGGAGACCTAGCGTATGAGCTACGCGAGCGGCCTGACAAACGTTTGGCGATTGTCCTGACGTACTGATACATAAGAGAACATCGTCTGGCTCACCATACCCATACACCTGCTGCGCGAATACGAGATCCGCCGCGACATCATTGGCATATGCTGTGGTAAATGCTGTATGTGAGACCAACGAAAGCGCAGGAAGAGCACCTTGCAAATGCTCACTAAGGTAAGTCCCTTCATGCGGCCACTCAGCCATCAAACGCTCGCGCATAGCATCCGGCAAGGGACGGCGCAAGCGGAATCCTTTCATGAGTTCGCCGACGATATGCTCACTATCTGCCGCGCTTCCCCCATTACCGCAGATTAACAACTTTCGATGTTGATGAAACGCGGCCACCAATACAAAATACGCCTCCTCTATTGCAACCGCACAACCGGCAAGATCGGGATAGCGTTCAATCAGACGTTTAATGTATGCCTGCAAAAGGTCCTTCTTTCATGAACCGCGGAAGTACATACTTCGCAAGATGTGAGTTTGTTCATATTTATAGACGGATGACAACGATGATCGTAAGTGATTTATGCTCTCTGAGCTATCTACGAGGAAGTTGTATTGCGGAAGCAGTAATTGCTGCGTATATTATCTACTATTTCAAAACCATTGACATTCAATTTTTCTAACACTAACTTCATAGACTGACACCATTGGTGAAAAAAGCCACGGAATCACTTCCGTATCCTTCACAGCGTCCGCGAATTTCAAAGTGTTCACGTCATTCAACTCAGGCAGTAATGTTCATGATACATGCCGCAGTATACGCTCGAGGACTCTCTCCGGTGATAAACGATGCAATGGTTGCTCTTGTATCACCTCGACATAGGGGCCTACGGGATGCATCGCAACGGGAGGCATAGCGACAAAACTGGTTGGCCCAAAGAGAATGAGTGTGGGAATGCCGAGCATACCCGCTAAGTGGCCGATGCCCGAATCATTGCCGAGATAGTACCGACACTGCTTGAGACGCTGGGCCACCTCCAGCAGCGGTGCGTTTTGCAGCACAGAGAGCAAGTCCGTCCGTGGCGAAACTGTGAGATGCTTGCGTACCTCTTTGAGTACCTCAGCTTCGGATGGCCCCACGAGCAAGAGAACCGGGTAACGCAGGTGCAGAAGCTGATTGATGACGGCGGCGAAAGAAGCCACTGGCCAGCGTCTGTCCGCTGAACTGCTCCCAGGATGAATGGCGATAGGAGGCTTGTAGGGGCAAAATCCATTGCTCCAACCAGTCGAGGGTACCACGAATCCTGTTCCTAGAGGTGATAGACCTAATGGCTCCGCCAGGTATTCTACCATATGCTGTGTGGCCTTTTCAGATGCACACCACGGCCCCATAATCACTTCTTTGGCTCCCACCTTGAGCAAATTCGGCTTTACCAGACCAGCACGATCCTGTACCCAGCAGATAGCAAGATCCGTCTGCTGGAACAGATCGCGCAAATTAGAGCTATGAATACCCGCCGACGAAAATGCCTCGTCCCACTGCCTATCCTCAAAGTTGAATACTTCCTCCGCAATACCCCATGCCAGCGTCAACGGCAAGACGGCGGGATGGCCCACGAACGTAATATGCGCATCAGTATACCGCGCACGAAGTGCTGAAAGAACAGGAAATGTGAGCAAAAAATCGCCGATAGCCCCTTTACGGATGGCAACAATGTTCATAATGCCGCAAGAAGCTCCTCTAAATCTATACAGGCGGTACCAACCTTGCCAACAACTATACCCGCGGCATAGTTAGCCAGCCGGGCTGCCTCTTCCATATCCATGCCGATGGATAGCAGAAGCGCGAGAACGGCAACAACCGTATCGCCTGCGCCAGTGACATCGTAAATGGTTCGCGCCTGTGCTGGAATATGGATGGCACAAGTACCCTGCTTGAAAAGGGCCATACCCTCAGCCCCACGAGTGATTAAAAGCGTCCCATCACCGATTTCGCCTTGCAGCCGGTCGGCAACCTGCGCAATTGTCATATCCCCCCCGTCGTTTCCTGCTGCCAGATTTGCTTCTGTTGTGTTAGGGGTGACCACGGTTGCTCCTCGATACCGGGAATAATGAGGCCCCTTTGGATCGACAATCACAGGAATACCCGCTTGTCTGCATAGCGTGATAAGTGCATGTAGCAAATTCTCGGTAAGAACTCCTTTCGCATAATCGGAAAGAACACAGGCATGGATCGTATCTAAATGGTCCTGGACGCATGTCAGAATGTCGTCTTCGGTTTCCGTCGGAATAGCATGTCGCTCTTCACGGTCGGTGCGCAACATCTGTTGACTATGGGCAAGGATGCGTGTCTTGGTCGTGGTTGGGCGGTCTTGACATGAGAACAAGTGCGCGGAGATACGAGGTGTTTGTGAACAAAGTTCAAGCAACTTTGTGGCCTGTGTGTCAACCCCAATGACGCCTATAAGCTCTACAGTAGCACCGAGGCTCGCTATATTGATAGCAACGTTGCTGGCACCACCCGGTGCATAGCTTTGCTGGCGTATCTCTACAATTGGCACAGGCCCTTCCTGCGACATACCCCGTACATTTCCCCACAGGTATTCATCGAGCATAACATCCCCTACCACCAGAATGTTTCGCGTTGGGATGCCTTTCATCAACAATTCGACACGCATAACGATCTCCAGTGTTTTTGATGAAACCACAAGGTAAGTTGAAAAAGGCCACTGTCACAACACAGTTGTAATCAGTGGCCTTTCTTGCCGCTTCACGTCAGGCGGTTGCTACTTTGGCCCTGTTACGCACGGGTTTCGTCAATTCCATAACCGCAGTGGAGCCGACTACTAGCTTAGAGCTAACGATGCCGTTTTCATCAAGAAGCACCCCCATCGGGGTACCGGTTGCCTTGAACCAGCGTGCCACGCTGTAAGAGCTGGGGCTATCGTCCAGAACCACGGTAGACTTGAAACCCAGCTGGTTGTCTTTCTTCGTGCCACCAGTCGAGATAACAAGTAACTGCGGTACCCCTTTGCCCGGCTTTCTTTCCTTTTCCCATATCAACAAATCTTTTAGCATCCCCTGGCAGTAAGTACAGCCTGGGTTCCAGAAGAGTAAGAGGGTCGGGGTTCCCCGGAAATCGGAGAGTTTAATCGTATTGCCATCAAGGCTCAACATCGTCAAATCAGGAGCGGGCTCGCCTATCTTTGCTGGCTCTGGAAATGCCAGACCAGTATTCGGCCTGTTGATTTCTAAGAGTGGGTTAGGCTGCGTAGGAGCAACCTCTATCGTCAGTTCACTTATGAGAGCTTGTATCTCTTCATCACCTTCAGCCAGATGGCTAAAGGTTGTTCCATCGAAACGAATAGCTACAGCGGATGGAGTACCACGCACGTTATATGCCTCGGCTACCTCCCTATCCTGCTGCAGGAGTATTGGGGAGATGTCGTATTCCGCGACCTTCGCAAGATTTTCTTCAACGGTACCCTGACTGATCATAACAAACGTTAACTTGCTCTCATAATCTTGCTGCCATTTTGCGTACTCCGGCAGCATTGCCACGCAGGGACCACACGTTGGGCTGGTGAAAACCAACATCACTGCCTTGCGCGTTTCTGCCCCTTGAGCCAGAATATTATTAAGCGAGACCATGTTTCCTGCAAGATCGGGTAGTTCAAATGCAGGTGCTTCTGTATCTTCAGGTAGCCCAAAGGCCGAATTGTTATTGTTTCCGGGTACCCCATTTTCTTCCAACAACTCAAGTCGCGTCAGCAGTCGCCCCTGTTGAGCCATTGTTTTCAACAGCAGCCAGCTTTCAAGACCCACCAGCGCCACCAGCACCAGACCAACGACGAGTTCGATATCCTGAACAGCGGTTAAAGTGGCAATCCAACTCACAGCACTTGGACCGGTGTTATTGTATGCGGCTCCTTGCCAGATAACAAAACCGGCAACAATTGCCAGGAGTAAGTTACGCACAAGCGTGGACGCACCAACGGGTTCTGAGTGGAGTTGACCAAAGCAGTGGCAATCTGGCTTGCGTCCAAAGGACAAATTCACGCCAATGCCGACGATGAAGACGACCAGCAATACGAGCGCACCTATGGCTCCATATAACGCCCACGAAGAGGGAATGAGAGCTACCGCTACGGCAAGTTCAGCAAAGGGAAGCAGAATGCCAAGTGGAGTAGCAAGAAACGAGGGTACGCCAAAGCCTTTCACTGCCTTTTGCGATCCTTTGAGATCGACGATCTTTGCCAACCCGGCTACAACAAAAACCACGGCGAGCAGCAATCGCGCTACGAGGAGCAAAATGCTCATATCGAAACCTCCTGACGGTGGCGAAATCCGGTTGGCCAACAATAAATTCCAATTAGACAGGATAACTGGTTTCAGCCTCCGGGCCAAATAAAATTACTCTCTGGATACCTTTTTACACCTGCCGGTTCGACTCATTCGGACAACGTATAATGCCCAAACGGGTCATCAATATAAGGTCTCCAACGCTTTATTCACAAGGAGTGCGAGAGTGCTTGCTAGCACCCCCGCACTCCTTGTAAACACAAGGTTTATAGTATTCGCAATACGAAACCTGACGGCCTGATAATTAGGCGGCAGTTCTGCCAGAGTGGTCTGCATGGAGGATGCAGGTGCTGGTACACTTGCGGATACAAAAGCCAGAGGTACATCCACAACCAGTATTGGTAATGCAGATATGGTGTGCAGGACAATCTGACTGACTGGCACAGGCCTGAAGACTGGAACAGAAGGCATTACAACCACAAACACCTGTGGTTGTGCCAATTCTCTGGAAGCAGAAGCAGTTGGCATTGCCAGTTTTACCACAATTCGAGAAACTTGTGGAGCAAGTACCCGGTGAACACATTGCATGATCGCTTGCCGCAAATGCCTCGCCTGGGATAATCGCGGCTAATGCCGCCGCTGCCGTGATTCCTACCGCCGTTTTCATCGCCTTACGGCGTGACAGCTTGTCATCGGCCAGGGTCTTCGTTACATTTTCGAACCAGTTCGCCATTGAAATCTCCTTCTGTTAACCGTGTAGCGCAGGCAAGCATGTAACCCCATGACGTATTTCTTAGCAAGGGGTAGCTTTAGTGCGCCTGAAGACAAAGCTCCGCAAGTCGCGGAACCCGTTTCAACGAATACGACATTGTTGAACGTCTCTCTAGATGCAGATGCGTAACGAGCAGTTAAGAGATGCCCCTCTTTTCTCTTGAAACCTTGCAAAATAGAGGACATGGGACGCACTACAAGTACAAGATTTTAAACAAAATGACGCACTACAAGCACAAAACCAATGGGAAGAATAACGTTCTTAACGCGAAAATAGCCGGACCTGGGTTTTGGCCCATAAGGCTGCCTCGACAATGGGAAAATCACGCAAGTATCGCTATTCTGGCCATATACAAACAAACCACAAGTGTGGTCGTTGCATGAAATTTTGTCGAAAACGGCGTAAACCAGTGTGAAATCAGGCTCTAGCCTGCAAACGAGGGTCGTATTCCTGGCTAAGTGTCGTCCTGTTCCCCCAAACGGACAAATCGCCACAAATAATTCGTTTCTAACAGAAGCATAGTTAAAATAGCTTTTCTATGCTTCTATTGAGAATAATAGCACATACGATCTTTGATTGTCAAGCTTTTTTATTCGACATTCCCTCACTACTAACAATAACAACGTGAAAAGTACATATCAACAATATGATTCCGTGAGCGTTGCGCCTTCTGTGCCTTCATCAACGCCAACCGCCCAGATGTTGTTGGCCGTACTGGCCGAGACTCCGAAAAGCTGATTGTAGCTTGACTGCGAGTTTGCGCTTTTGACAACCTTCCACTGCATACCATTCCAGTGTTCTACCAGCGTGCTGCTATCCAGGTGGTAGCCGACGGCCCAGACATTGGTAGCTGAAAGCGCAACCACTCCTTGCAGAGCATTTGAATTCTTCCCCACATTCAAACTTTTAACGACACTCCATTGTGTGCCGTTCCAATGCTCAATCAATGTGCGTGAAGTCATCTCCTGAGAATATCCGACGGCCCACACATCATTGCTAGAAGCAGCCGATACCGCATATAGCTCATTCCCATATTTTCCAACTACCGGGCTTTGCACAACGCTCCACTGCGTGCCATTCCAGTGTTCAATCAACGCCTGAGGTTGATTATTGTCTTCACTACCAACAGCCCAGATATCGTTCGCGGACACGACAGCCACACCATTAAGCGAATTTACACCCGCTCCATTTGGACTGCTAACAATGCTCCAACGAGTGCCATCCCAATGCTCAATCAAGGTATCGTACAGGCCATTATAGTCTCCAACAGCCCATACGTCGTTCGCAGAGACGACAGCTACACCATAGAGTGTGTCTTCAACGCCGATATCAGGGCTTTTGATCACGCTCCATTGCGAACCGTCCCAATGTTCAACGAGCGTTTGTGCATTGCGCGTGTTGAGATTGAGAAAACCGCCCACAGCCCAGACATCATTGCTGGCGGCGGCGGCCACGCCATACAATCCAGCATCGCCAGGAGTTGGGCTCGCAATAACGATCCATCTTGAACCATTCCAATGTTCGATCAATGTATGAGCGGTTTTACGGCGGTTACTCAAGTACGTGCCGCCAACTGCCCAAACATCGTTCGTGGAAATCGTCGCTACGCTGGTGAATGTACTGCCAGGGTTGACCGGGCTGGGGCTGGGAACATAATTCCACTTTCCACATGTTGCCGCCGGGGAAGTGGATTTCGTGATCAAATGCAGAACAGGTGCCGCATGAACTCCTCTTTCTGCCAGACCAAAAGCAATAAAGCCGACCGTAAGAAGGCAAATGAGAGAAAACAGGCGGAAAAAGTTGCGCCGGAATACCCGATACATGAGAAAGCCTCACTTTCAAGCAAAGATGTTCGTTGACAATAAACGTCTGCTTAATTATGGCAGGCATTGCAGAACAAAGTGAAGAAGAATATGGTTGTTATCTGGTTACGTTCTGGTTAAGAATTCCTGTAAATAAACTCATCCTTTCAAGAAATGAACAATTTTCTATTATCGAATACCAGGGCTATTAATAGCCTTGGGTTCAACACTGAGAATGTTTGCATCAAAATCTGTAATCTGATAAAATAGCGTACATCTACGTATGAATTGGCGGCAGGGCGAGCCGAACGGTGCGACGTGGATGTGCACGGTTCCACAGCCACAGCTGCCTGCCTGGTCTTGAGCGGGAGCGCAGGCGGGGCCACGGCTTGGCCTGCGTCAAGAGGGCGAGCAGTGCTCTTCGCGCTCCCATCATCCGCTGCTATGTCGTGCCACCCGCCGCTCGTGCTTGCGGTGCTGGACCGCGCTGCTGCGGTGTTGCCATTTCTCGTCCCAGCAGTCGCTGCAAACCGCGGTGCGCAGAGCCAGCATCGGGTTGACGTTGCCTGCTTCCCAATGCATGCCCAGGCCCTTTCAGACGCACTTGCATCACTTGTTTGTGACCACTTTCCACCATGCCCGACCCGATGGGCCATTCCTGTTCCTAATTTTGCGGTATGCATCTGAGCTTCCCGTTTCTCGGAGATAAAAATTTTTGGCCATTCTTGCTGATCGTGTTCGTCCAACTGCGCTATGGCCAGCTTGGTGGCGTCCTCTGGTGACATCTCCACGTTCTTGAGCAGTCGTCGGGTAAACTGAGACCCGCCGCTATTCCGTCGCACTCTCACTCAGCCGTTTGGCGGCGTGCGGGAATCCAGGTGCACACCGCTTGCGAACACTGCACCTCGATCAGCCCTTGCAGCCACACCGCCCCATCGGTCACGGCGGCCACCTGCGTCGCATCCTCCACGCCACGCCGCCGCGTCTCCACCAAGGCGAGGTCGGCAAAGTCCTGCGCCTCGACCATACGGGCGTAGTACGAGGGCTTGACCAGATACTGTATGCGCCTCTCTTTGTCACGCGCTTGTTCCGCCACCACCAGCACTTTGACTTCCGCCCACACCCCATGCACGAGCGGGACCATTGCCCCATCCGCACTGAACACCGACGCGCCGTGCTCGTCCTTCTACTGGTTACCTCCTGGATCCTCATCGCATGGGCTGGTGCATCTTGCTCCTCTTCCACCAGCTTTCCGGCTTGTTCCGTCTGCCGCCGGGCCGTTTCTCTTCCGACTGCCACCTTCGTGATCGCTTCCAGCAGGTGCACGGCCCGCGCAAACGGCATCCACGCCGCCAATCGCACCAACCACTCCAACAGTTGGGGCGTCAAACTCCCGGCCTCCAGCCCTAATTCCTCATCGAGGGGGAAAAAACCCGCTCCCACATAAGGCAGGAGTCATAGATGTCGCTCCAACTCCACGGTGTTCCGCCTTGCGCTTGCAGTCGCCGCTTCTGCTTCCCACGCGAGACGAGCGCCGTCCCGCACTGCGTACAGCGCGGGCGCTCCTCTTTGGGGTGCTGACTCCAGTCGGCCGCACTGCTCGCTTGCACCGCATCCTCCACCATGCGCTTGCGTAAGCGTCCCAGCCGCTCATCCACGGCATCCTCAATCTCTTGCAACGTTGCTTTGGGATGCTGCAACCGCCACTCAATCATCCCACTGAGCACATCTTCGCTTTCCTCATTCCACACGGCTTTCTTCTCTTCCAGACCCATGACCGTTCCTTTCTTTGCCTTCACCTGCCTTTCCCTCTATCATATCACTTTAAACCGACATTCCACCTGATATTGCACTCAATGCATGCAATGGAGCATATAGCGAGATTCCGTGGGTATACAACTGGTAAAACCAGAAGCTGTGGTATCTCCCCGATATAGGGCCGGGTGAGTTTTGCTCATTTCATCCTCCCATTGCCATTCATCCTGGTAGTAGTGCACCTCATAGATGCTGGCCGGTCGCCTCGTTCGCTACTCTCATTGATCATCTCATACGTCTTCAATATCCAGTCCTTTTACTCATAGGGCCAGCCGAAATTGAACTTATTACGACTATACGCCAGCACCTCTCTAAGCCGCTGCAATCAGGAATGCTCACGATACTCAAAAACGCACCAATGCTAGAGGTAGCCAGGCGACTCAAGCAGTGCGGATGTTTTGTTGGCCATGATACAGGCATAAGCCATTTAGCAGGACTCCTTCGTATTCCCACACTCGCGCTTTTTGGCTCAACCAGCCCTGAAAGGTGGCGTCCCCTGGGTCCAACCGTTATGGTGATAGAAGAGCAACCACTATCGCTATTATCGGTACAAACAGTCCTGGATAACATCCTGCGGATTTATAACTCTCATCGCTAAAAGGATAGAACATCTACAAGCGTAATTACGCAATGCAATTACTTCATATATTGGACATAACATAATTTTCACAGCAAAGTGAAGAAGAGTATGGTAGTTATCTGGTTAAGGTTTTCTGTGAATAAACTCATCATTTTTAAGAAAGTTAAGGAGCAAAACACATGAGCAGGCGCTACGGTTGCCAGGATATGGTTTCGCCACTTCGTACCGTCCTTGTCAAACGACCGGATAGTGCTTTTGCCTCTGCAGACCCGCAAGCATGGCATTACAACCACCGGCCAAATCTTGTGGTGGCGCAACAAGAACATGATGCATTGACCGCAATACTGCGCGAGGCAGGTACGGAGGTTCTCTATCATGATGAGGTTCTCCCAGATCATGCCGATGCCATTTTTGCCTTTGATCCATCGCTGGCCACTGATGCCGGAGCCATCATCTTACGTATGGGCAAGGACAAAAGGCGTGGTGAAGAGGCGGCTATGGCGCGTCGCTACGAGCAACTCGGCATTCCCATTCTCGCTACCTTGCACGGAGAAGCGCAAGCGGAGGGTGGTGATCTGCTGTGGCTCGATCACGATACGCTGGCCGTTGGGCTCGGTTTTCGCACTAACGCCGAGGGATTGCGCCAGCTTCGCGAAATTCTGACCAACATTGGGGTAAGTGTTTTTCCGGTCGAGCTGCCCTACTATACCGGCCCAGAAACGTGTTTACATCTGCTCTCGATGATCAGCATCATTAATTATCGCACTGCCGTCGTCTACCCACCTTTGATGGCTGTGCCGTTCTGGCAGGAGCTTCAAAGGCGAGATTTCACGTTGATCGAAATACCCGAAGCGGAATATGCCACAATGGCGACAAACGTGCTAACACTGGCTCCCCGCAAATGCCTGATGCTGGAAGGCAATCCCATTACAAAACACCTGCTCGAAGAGGGCGGGTGCCAGGTGCAAACGTATCGTGGAAAGGAAATTTCGCTCAATGCCGAAGGCGGCCCGACGTGTCTGACGAGGCCACTATGGCGAGAATATCCATTGTGATATGAGAACGAAAAATGAACTCAGCAAGAGTTTTTTCAGAAATTGGAAACCAAACCAGATGCGTAAAATCTGACTTCCAAAGCCCTGACTCCCCAGGTGAATGTCAGGCTCGTTTCCGCATAATCACTTAACTGATGAGGTGCATAATCGGCCCTTCAGAAGTTGTTTCCTCTTTGATGCGCTCCGGCTGAATCTGCTGTACTTCCGGCATCTGCTCTTTAGCAACAATGGTATCCTGGGGATGCAGCTCCTGCCAGACATGATAGATAGCATCAGGTTCTCGGTGCCGATAGATAAAGCGGCACTCGACCTTTGCTTCTTGCGCCAGGTAGTTCGCCCTACCCAGGGCTTTTTTCGCCTCTTCATCGTTCAAATGCGGCTCTATCATCCTGAACAGTTCCGGTTTGCGGCCCGAGATGCGTTGTCCCAGGTATAAGAACACCACTGGTTTCTTATCGGCATTCGTAATCGCCGCGTGGATGATGGCTTCATTAGCGGCACTACTGCCATCAAGGACTGCCAGAACAGCACCTGGGAAATCTTTCTCAACCCCCGTTGTCACCACCGGCACACGCCCTTTCCTCTTATGCAGGGTATAAATGGTGAAAGCAATGGCCATGCCAATCACCGAGACCGAGCCACCAAAAGCCGTCGCTAAGGGCTTCGCGATCAGGTTCGTTGTCCATGCTATCAAGACAAGCAGTGTTGTGAGAATGCCCAACCAGAAATTGATCGGTGATCGCGCCCAGCGTCCTTCTGGCTCCGGCCTCTCAGCAGGGCCAGCTTGCTTTTCTTCCTCTGTTTCTCCCTCTATCTCCCCCTCGTCCGAGTGTTCATGTGTCGAATCCTGCACGCTGTTTTGCCCATGACCTGTTGTCGAGGATATTTGCTGACGGGCATATGCGTCGGCATTCGGGCCAGATTTCAATACCTGTAAACGCCGGTACTTGCGTTGGCGATAGCGCACAATATCCATGCCCAGACATGTCAGGCTGAACGCGCCCAGCAAACCAAAGGCGTACATGTCGCCAAGTATATTGATATTCCCGTGTACCGCCAGCAGTACCAGAATGGGTATAGCGGTAGCAAGTGCTATCGAGTAATGCGGCGTGCCGCGCAATGTATTGCGTTGTAAAATAAACCGCGGGAAAAATTCCATACGCGAGAGGGCCAGAAACACATGATAGGAACCAATTATCGCCGTATTGCTGGCAAATACTAACAACGCACTGGCACTGATCGCAACCTCCGTTTGCAAAACCACGCCTCCCCAATGACCGCCGAGCAGCGAGATAATCTGACTGGAAAGCACTGGATCGGCTGCCGCTTTCGGCAGTAAGAGTGTGGACAGCACCGTAAGTAACGGGCTGGTTATGCCAACCGTCAGGATGACCAGGAAAAGCGCGATTTTCCCAACCGTCTTACGCGGCAGCTTCATAACAGGCGAAAGTTGCGAAATACTCTCTAACCCCGAAAATGCCAGGAACGAGCCCGCGAACCCAACCAGCAAAGTAATCGGCGTCAAAGCCTTTCCACTAAACATGCGGGGAAAGAGTGCTAGAAACTCTGGGAAGGAGAGGTGAGTGAAGACGGTCACAAGAATGGCAATGTCACTGAAAAAGGCGACGATGGCTCCTATCAAGCTCACCTTTGCGCTTTCGCTGACCCCTACCCAATTGAGAATACCAAGCAGGACAAGAATAACGAGCGTAATCCACAACGTAATGCTCTGTCCAAAAAATATCGTCTGGGGGCCAATCGCGGGAAGCACCACACTCAGATAGAGCATTCCTGAGAGGCAACTGATCGCCGCCGTAAGAAAGTAATCAACCAGAATAAACATGCCACCCAACGCACCGAACCAGGGATTGAGTGCCCTTGCCGCCACAGTCACAACACCGCCACCTTGTGGAAAGCGATACGTGACCTCGACATACTTGAACGTCAGCAAAATAAAGACGATCATCGTGAGCAAAACGAAAAAGCCCGCCAGTTTGCCCACCGTTCCATAAAGAATACCGGGGACGTAATAAATAGAGGTGCCAATATCGGCGAAGACAACCGCCCAGCAGAGAAATGGGCCGAGCGACTGCGTTTCGTGTTCCTCGTGGCCGCTTTGTGTTGAGGTTGCTGTAGCCTGAGCCATAGACTGCACACCTTCCTTCCCGGTATCGTCTCTAGAAATATCATAGATGGGATTGAGCATGGTTTTCCCTGCTACTCCTTAGCACGTAGCAGAAGAGCATAAAGCTTCTTAACCCCATGCTCAATTCACCGGGGAAGGATTTACACCTGCCTATCTCAACATCAGTGATGCGAAGAAGGCTGATAGGTACCGGGCTCTGTGCGGAAACTGATGGAGAGGCGATTCCAGCCGTTGATCGCAACAACGGCAAGCGTCAGGTTCACCAGTTCCTCTTCGCTAAAATGTTGGCGCACCTGCTCGTAAAGCTCATCAGAAACATGATCGGTGGCAATCAGTGTCACCGCCTCTGTCCAGGCAAGAGCCGCACGCTCGCGTTCCGTGTAGTACGCGGTTTCACGCCATGCGTCGAGGCTGTAAAGCCGCTGCTCGCTTTCCCCTCTCGCCCGCGCATCTTTCCAGTGCATATCAAGACAAAAAGCGCACCCATTGATCTGCGAGGCACGCAACTTGACCAGCTCAAGCAGCGACCGCTCAAGCCCGCTCTCACGCACATATTTTTCCAATCCAGACATAGCACGATAGCCACCGGGGGCAACCTTGCCATACGCAATACGTTCTTCCATTGTTATCTTGCTCCTTTGCTCTTTTTTCATGTATACTAATGTTCTAAACAAAGCGTATCACCAGAGTGATATGATGACAAGAGCCATTTTCTGCGGGATATTAGTACCAATTTCTATATGTTCACACGGCAAGGAGCAGGAGGAAATGTATGGCAGGCACAGTAAAACCCATTCCAGAAGGTTATCATACCGTTACTCCGTACCTGATAGTTCAGGAGGCGGCTCAATTGATCGATTTTGTGAAGCAAGCGTTTGATGCAACAGAGACTTTCCGCGGAACAGGTTCTGCCGGGGGCATCCACGCCGAGGTCAGGATTGGTGATTCGATGGTGATGATAGGCGGCGGCGGTGCATGGCGCGGAGAGGCAAGCCCCGCAACGCTCTACCTGTACGTGAACGATGTAGACTCCGTTTACAAACGCACACTCCAGGCGGGTGCTACCTCGATAATGGAGCCAGCCGACCAACCTTATGGAGACCGCATGGGGGGTGTGAAAGACCCATTCGGTAACACCTGGTACATCGCCACGCACATTGGAAACGGAACAGTGTAAGAACTGTATTGCTCTTCCTATGATTGTCCAGTAGGCAGCCGTGAGTAGATAGAATTGTGGCTATAGGATGTAGGATGAGGAAGAAATAAAGAAGGACATATGAGCGAAATCGTCGAACTGTTACGACAACTGGTAGCTATCAATTCGATCAACCCCAACCTTGTGCCAGGAGGCGCGGGCGAGGAAAATATTGCCCGTTTCGTGGCGCAATGGTTTGAGCGAGCAGGGCTGGAAGTCGTGTGGGATGAAGTCGCGCCTGGGCGTCCCAATGTGATTGGCATTGCGCGAGGCACAGGCGGCGGACGTTCGCTCCTCTTGAATGCCCATATGGATACCGTGGGAGTCGCGGGCATGGAGCGGCCTCATGACCCCTATATTGAGAACAACCGGCTCTATGGACGCGGCGCATACGATATGAAAGGTGGTCTGGCGGCAATTATGGCTGCGGGAGCGTGGGCAAAACAGCGGAGATTGCACGGTGATGTTTTCGTAACCGCCGTCGTTGACGAAGAGTATGGCAGCATCGGCACCGAATCCATCGTCAAACAGTGGCATGCCGATGCCGCCATCGTCACCGAACCAACCGAACTGGATATTTGCACCGCGCATAAAGGCTTCGTATGGCTGGATGTGGATACCATCGGAGTAGCCGCGCACGGCTCGCTACCGGAACTCGGCGTTGACGCTATCGTGAAGATGGGCAAAGTGCTGGTAGAACTGGAAAAATTGGCTGCCACATTGCAATCCGCACCGCCGCATCGTCTCCTCGGCAAAGGATCAGTTCATGCTTCCCTGATTCAGGGAGGGCAGGAACGTTCCAGCTACCCCCAGCACTGCTCCTTGAGTATAGAAAGAAGAACGGTTCCCGGCGAGACGGCGCAGCAGGTCGAGGCTGAATTTTCCACCATGCTCGCACAGATCGCGACAACCGACCCAACATTTCAGGCAAAGCTCACAATGGGCCTTGCCCGCGATCCCTTTGAAATCTCGTTCGATCAACCCATTGTACAAACAGTACTTCGTCAGGCCACCAGAATACTTGGATATGAAGTTTCCGAAGGTGGCATGACAGGCTGGATGGACTCGGCACTCCTCTCCGCCGTCGGCATACCAACCGTCATTTTCGGTCCCGGAGGACAAGGAGCGCACGCGATCGTTGAATGGTCCGATATTCTACAGGTGGAACGCTGCGCAGAGATACTGGCAGCCACCGCGGAAGATTTCTGCGCATAGGCATACAAACCGCTGTTCACTTCCTTTTTTGTCCGGTCAATGGATATAGCCTAGAAAAACGCTGATGATGAAGATCACACACAGCAGAACCATGATCATAAAAAGGCAACCACAAGAACTGTGGCTCTCGCGTCGCGCCTGATAGCCCGGCCGGAAGCGGCGCAGGAAAAAGAGCAAGCCCAGCGCACCCAGGACTTCCGCGAGTGGATTGGTTTGCTGTTGTTGTTGCTGTTGCTGATACAGCGATGGATTGAATTGCTGTTGAGCATTTGGTGATTGCGCATAGGGTGGAGCCTGTTGCATTGAAGGATTCTGTGGAAATGGCCCTCCATACTGGCTGGGCTGGCTGGCCAATTGTGCAGCGGTTGTGTCAGCACCACAATTGGTACAAAAGCGTTGTCCGGCGGCAACCATTGTACCGCAAGCTGGGCAAGGATGATCTGATGTCTGTGTCATATGCGTTTACCTCCTGGATCAGAAGATCAGTGGTTACTATATCTGCTCCTAATCATACTCCTGTCTCCGCCTCCTGTCTATGAATAACGTCACCAATTGTTGATGATCCATTTCACGTTCTGCTCATCTGGGTGAGATAATGCCGATAGCCGTCACCTTCGATCATATCCAACAATGTAAATGACGCTTCGGCGAGCCATGAACGTACTTGCTCATCGGTTGGATAGTAATGATACCCACCGTGATGCGCATATTCACCATACACGAGCGGCAATCCCAGACGCATTCCAGCATCATAGGCAATCTGCAACTCTTCCTGCGTTTCGACTTCCACCGTGAAGTACAGATGTCCATCTTTATGTAAAGCCTTCGCGAAGTTCCTGAGAACTACCGGCCAGTCTTCTGGAAAAACCATTTCCATTGCATCCATACATATCACACCATCAAATGCATCGGAGAAGGGAAGTTCTTGCAAGCCAACATGCTCAGTTGGCACATCCGCAAACTTCAAGTGCGCTTGTTGCAGCATTTGTTGCGATTGATCGGTTCCCATCACAGAAAAACCTCGCTCCAAAAGCAATGACCAGTACTTCCCTGTGCCACAGGCAGCATCAAGAATACGTCCTCCCAGCGGACAAAGCTTGAGCAATCGTTCGAGCATTTGTTGGTGAGTAGGATTGATATATGCCCCCCAATGCTCATCGTATTGTCGGGCATGTATGGTATCCATCTGTACCTCATTCCACAAACGGCGTTCCCGTCGCCACTGCACACGATCCATAAGCACAAACTCCTTTCCTGATCAGATTACATAAGTCATTATATCAGCAAAACGCGACTGTAGGGGCCTGCTTTAGCACGCCCACCTCGACGAGCGCAGCACTGTCGAGTCTCTCTTCCCAGATTTATTTCGTCAATCCACATGATCACGCTCACCATCGCTTGATCGGCACTAGTTCGCATTGCCGATCAAGCGATGGTGAGCGTGATAAATCGAGGGTGGGCGCGCTATTACCTGTCCCCCAGACAGGGTGTCGGGCCCCTACAGTTATCCTTAGCTGCCACGCACGGTCAGCGTCTGTTCGGGCGTATTGTTGTTATACGCGCCCACTGCCCAGTACTGAGCGTAATAGAGTGACGCATGGGGAACGTGTACCACGCCGTTGAGAGTATTGAACTGCCCAGACGAGGGATTGGGAACAAGACTCCAACTATTACCATCAAATTGTTCGATTACGGTGGGATACGATAGGGGGCTGGAGATGATAGTTGAGCCAACTGCAACGATGTCACTCGCCGAGGCCGCCGCTATTCCAGTCAAACTACTACTGCCATTCACAGCAGGGCTGGCAACCTGTATCCAGCTGGTGCCGTCGAAGTGTTCGATCAGCGTCGCGCTGGTCGTGAGGCTCGTATTCTCGCCCCCAACAGCCCATGCATCAGTAGCGGAAATGACCGTGACAGCATTCAATTGATTCGCGTATATGCTTGGGTTTGGGCTTGAGACAACGCTCCACCGATGACTGCTATCATAGTGGAAGATCATCGTTTGGAATACTCCACCACCCATATCACACCCATTCCCGGTGCAGTACGTACCCACCGCCCACACGTTCGTCGAGGAACTCGCCGACACGCCTAGCAGTATATTATCTGATGAACCCATTGATGGCGTATGCACGAGCGTCCAGTTGGTTCCATCAAAATGCTCAGCGCACGGCTGATAAGCCATGTTTCCCACTGCCCACAAATCGGTGGCCGCAATCGCGGTTACCGCGTTGAACGTACACGCGGAGGGAGCGGAAAAGATGTGCCAGCGCAACCCATCGAAGTGTAAGACCAATCCTCCATTAGAAGAGTGGCCTACTGCCCACACGTCCTCACCAGAGATGACTGCCACGCCGGTCAGGACATTGTCTCCTGTCCCAACATTAGGGCTGCCAACAATATGCCAACTGGTTCCATAATATCGCTCAATAAGCGTCCGTTTCACTACATTGCTTTTTGAGTTGCCATGTACTGCGTAGCCCACTGCCCATACCTTGTTGGTGGAAACCGCCGCCACAGCTTGCAGAACATTGTCATTGACTGAAGCATTAGGACTGGTAACAACGAACCAGCCTGCCCCACTGGCCTGTGCTACCCCGCTGAACGCGAACACAGTCACCAACATCAGCAATCCAATCAATCCCATTAAACGCTTTACCATTGTGTTTTCTTCTTTCTTTCCTGCTGCCTGCTATCTAGCAGCAAACTTCATACATTTCATTGATGCGAGAACTTCTTTAACGTTTTTAGTCAGTAGTACATGAGAAAAGTCTCTGCCCCAAGCTTACTGTATAAGACAGAAAATCACATCGTTCAATTGGTGTATCTTGCATGATGAGAACAGCCACATAGGCGAAGAAGCATATCGTTAGAACTAACTAATTCACTATGCAAGGTCTAGATATGTATGGTAGTAAGTAAGCCAAATCACAATCATGGAGTGAGAAGCTTGACAGCCTTTGTCTACAATGTCTGGTATTCTCAAATCGGAAAACGCCTCTCGACTCAACTACAGGAGTAACTATGAAAAGAGTTGACCTCTTGCAAAAACACGGTATAATGGTGCGATAAAAGAAAGCACGTTGCGATAATTTTAGACACAAAGCAACAGGAAGAAACGCTCTTTGAAAGAATCCTTTTAGCGATAGTTGGCAATACGGAAGCAGTTGGTGAGTCGGTGATGCAGGACAATCTTTCCATTTTTCATGCTAGCGGAGCCGCTATTCCAGAGCTAATATCCACCTCCCCACTACCAGCACCGTTGACTTCCCTCATTGGGCGAGAGCAAGCGGTCGCAACGGTGAGTGCCCTTGTGCAGCGTCCCGATGTCCGGCTCGTGACGTTGACCGGCCCAGGTGGCGTTGGTAAGACACAGTTGGGCCTTGCCGTTGCCGCCGCAGTGAGTGAGAACTTCCCCGATGGCGTTGTCTTTGTTTCTCTCGCTCCCATCCATGATCCTGCGCAGGTCATGCCTACCATCGCACAGGTTCTCGGTCTGTGGGAAGCGGGAGGATGGTCACGACTGGAACACCTGCAAACCTATCTACATCGCAAATCTCTATTGCTGTTTCTTGATAACTTCGAACAAGTGGTGGATGCCGCCCCTCTCCTGGTTGACCTGTTGCAAACCTGTCCACAGTTACGCCTGCTAGTGACCAGTCGCATGGTGCTACACGCCTCTGGCGAACACGCTTTCCCGGTACCACCACTGGCCTTGCCGGATCTCGCCCATCTTCCCAGCCATGAGATACTTGCGCAGTCCGCCGCCATTGCCCTCTTCCTGGAACGCACACAGGCGATTCGACCGGACTTCCAACTCACACCCTCTAACGCTCAGGCAATCGCGGAAATATGTATTCGCCTGGATGGATTGCCCCTTGCCATCGAACTGGCTGCCGCTCGCGTCAAGCTACTCTCGCCTCACGCCTTACTGGCACGCCTGGGCAAACGGCTCCAGTTGTTGACCAGCGGAGTGCGTGACGCGCCAATCCGGCAACAGACATTGCGCCAGACCATCCAGTGGAGCTATGACTTACTGAGTGCGGAAGAACAGCAGTTCTTCCAGCATTTGTCCGTCTTCGTGGGCGGCTGCACGCTGGAAGCCGCAGAAGCCGTGGTGCAAGGTACACGTCATGGAGCGCTTGTCTCCCACCTTGACGGGGTGAAAGAGGCATCCTCACTCATCGATCAGAGCTTGCTTGAACCAACTGCACTGGAAGGCCATGAGCCACGCCTCACCATGTTAGAAACTATCCGTGAATACGGGCTAGAGATGCTAACCGCCAGTGGACAGATGGAGGAGACCCGATGCGCTCACGCAACATACTATCTTCAACTGGCCGAGGAGGCCGAACCTCATCTCAAAGGGAAACGGCAGGTAGAATGGCTGGGACGATTGGAGCGAGAACACGCCAACCTGCGTGAGGCTTTGACCTGGCTTCTTACAGAGCAGGAGACAGAAAAGGCATTGCGACTGTGTAGTGCGTTAGGACGGTTTTGGGATTTGCGTGGATATTGGAGTGAGGGACGAGAATGGTTCTCAGCCGCATTCGCACTTTCCCATGCTGACACACCTTCGATAACACGCGCCAAAGCCTTGCGTGCTGCCGGAGAATTAGCCTATAGTCAGGACGACACTTTAGCCGCACGCCAGTTTTTTGAAGCCAGCGTTGCCTTATCCCAGGAATTACAGAATACCGGCGAACTCGTCGCCTCTCAAGGTTCCTTATGGCTGCTGGAAGCCCAGGATGATCTCCTAACGGGTCATCCTGTACGCACAGAAAGCATCGCACATTGCGCCAGTTTGGAGAGCAAGTGGGAACGTACCCGTTTGCTCGAAAAGTTGGGACAAATAGCGTCCCGTCAAAGGGATATTGCCCAAGCCCTCGCTCTAGTCGGCGAGAGCTTGACACTGGCTCGTGCTTTAGGGGATCTGTCCCTTATTGCACGCGCACTCCACCGGCTCGCACGTATCGCCCGTTTTCAAGGCGATCTCCTTCAATCAACTGTCTTGACGCAGGAGAGCCTGACCTTTGCTCGCGAGTTAGATGACAAGGCCGTCATCGCTCTCTCCCATGACAACTTCATGATTATCGCGCTTCACGAGGGCAATTTGCCGCTGGCAGCAATGCACTGTCAAGCTAGCCTGGCCCAGGCTCGTGAAATGGGTGACAAATCGCTGATCGCCGTAGCATTAAACAATGGGGGCAACATAGCCTCGCGTCAGGGAGATTTGATGCTGGCTCAGATGCTCACGCAGGAGAGCCTGACACTGGCCCGCGAACTAGGTGATCAGGTCTTAACTGCCCATACGCTGCATACGTTAGGAGATATCGCCTGGCGGCGGGACGACCTGAAACAGGCAACTGCCTGGTTCCAGGAAGGTCTTCCTCTGGCACTCGCACAAAAGATCGGGGTCTCTTCACTCATTGGCTGGTATTTGATCGGGTTTGCTCGTATCGCTGCAAAAGAGCAACAACCTCAGCGAGCAACATGCCTGTTTGGTGCCGTAGAGGCATGGCTCGATACCTCTCGTGATATGGATCCCAATGGACTCACAACTTATGAGCGCGAAGTGGCAACCTTGCGCACCCTACTGGGAGAAAACAGCTTTCTGGCCGCCTGGAACGCGGGACAGACGATGACACTGGAGCAAATCTTCACGGTACAAGAAGATGCTCCGATCTTCAAACCGTCCGCAGCCGTTCACCCATCCATCACTATACAACCATCTTCCCCTTCTTCTCCCGATGCACTCACGGCACGAGAGATAGAGGTACTACGTCTGACGACAACGGGACTGACCAACCCACAAATCGCCGACCGCCTGATCATCAGTCCCCTTACTGTCAACGCCCATCTCCGCTCAATCTACAGCAAGCTCGGCGTGACTTCACGGGCCGCCGCCACCCGATATGCGCTTGAACACCACTTGATATGAAAAAGGTTTAACTAATCCTCTGCTAAATCCCCAACCATACCAACGCCACAGCGGCCAACCCACCAACAACCACCATTGGCAATGTAAGCAAAGCCAATTGGATACTAATTTTCCGGTTGCCTGCAACGGTGTAGAAAATAACCACGTTTTCCAGCAACCCTACCAGCGATGCTAGATACATCGCGACTGCGGCGGGAGTGGCAGTAATCAGGTGATGGCTCACCTGCGTCCCAACCAGCACCGACGACGAGGCCGCGCTTGCGAGCGAACCAAAGACGATCACCGCTAAGAAACCAATTGCTCCGAAGAAGCGTTGCGCAAGGCCACCGATCACCGTGAGCGAAAAGAAAAGCAAGCTAAAAGTCAGCACTGAACGCAGCGATAACGGCGACTTGAGCGGAGGCTCCTGCGAAGGCGGTTGCGCTTTTGCTCGCGAGCGTAGTAAAATAAATACGGCAATGATGACAGCTACGAGGGCCATTGGCCCCAGCACAACCAGCACGGCAAGACTCGCCTGTGGGCCAACTGCCAGCGAGAAAATAGCGACCAACACCCCATTGCGTACAATCATCGCCAGGTCTGCCAGCAACAGGTCGGGAGTCGCAGCCACCGCGAAATCGGGGGAATTTTTGAGTTCCTCACCCAGCAGAGCAGAGGTAGCCGCGCTATTGACAAGCCCTCCCAGAATAGCTGCATATCGTACACCTTTCATGCCTAACTGACGTAGTAGTATGTAGTTGACGAAATTCAACGCGGAGACGATAATTACCGTAAGCCAGATTGAGCGCGGATTCACGATGTGCCAGGGGTCTATATAGTCAACCGGCAGTAAGGGGTACACCACGGCGACAATAAAACACATAAGCAACGCACCACGGATTTCGATAATGCTCAGCTTACTGGTAAAGGCAATAAGCTCAGTTTTCCACGAGAGGAGCGCGGTCACCACAATAGCGCAGGCAAACGCGAGAAAAAAGTTGCCGCCGCCAACAAGCATCCCAAGCACATTGGTCAGCGCAAATGAGATGTAGGAAAGCTATGCCTATGAGCGATGCCAGGTGACAAAGATAAGCCGGGTATTGTGCTCCTGAGTCGCTAGCGACTCAGGAGCACAATACCCGGCTTATCTTTGTCACCTGGCATCATCTTTCTGGAAACTGATATCACTTGTTCGCCAGTAGAGGCTCCAGTTGACGAATATCATCCTCATGGTCTGAGGGTCCCATTGCGAGATGTGCATCGAAATCTTGCCGTGCCAGCATAACATTCCCTGATTTCGCATAGCAGACGCCGCGCTGGTAAAAAATGTCCTGAGCGTCGTCATCACTTAGCTCGAACGCTCGCGTATAATCAGCGATAGCATCCTGCCAGCGTTCCTGCGACTGATAGGCGAGGCCCCGATTATACAGAACAGTGGCACTCTCGCTCAGTTCCAATGCATGAGTGAGGTCAGCAATGGACGCATCAGCGTTTCCGCTCTCGAAATTCAATACCGCCCGATTGGTCCAGGCGGCAACCAGCGTTGGGTCGCGTTCCAGAGCGGTGGTGAGAGCCTGGAAGGCTTCCTCTGGATGCTGCTCGTCCATTTCTACAAGCCCCAATGTACAGAGCAATTGCACATTACCTGGACTGAGTGCCAGACCTCGCTCAATGTCACCGCGAGATGCCGCATACTCTCCATGCTCGTAAAGGATACTCGCACGATTGATTAGAGCATCAACGTAGCTGGGATCCAACTCCAACACATAATTATAGTCGGCCAGTGCCTCATCTTCTCGTCCAAGGACAGAGAGAACACCTGCCCGGTTGTAGTATACTTCAGGATATGGAGGGCCATAGTGGATGGCGGAATTGTAATCTTGTAAGGCCTCGTCGTTGCGACCGAGCCGCCGGTAAAGATTGCCACGCTCGAAGTAGTATTCGCTATAATGAGGGTCCAGTTCAATGATCGTGGTAAAATCGGCAATGGCCTGCTCTAACCTGCCAAATACATTATTGACCTGAGCGCGGTTGTAAATCATTATGGAACGCTGGAGCAGATGTTCACCCGGCTCCAGTTCGCGTTCGAGACGTTCAAGCCCCTCCACTACCAGACGCTGGGCTTCATGCGGCCGCTTCAGGCGTACCTCGATAAGGGCAAGACCATTTTGATTAAATACGGTATAGAATGTTCGCTCTTTTGGGTCGGGCAGTAGTTGCGCAATGGCGATGGCTTCCTGTGCCCATCGCTTGGCAATATGCAAATTGAGGCGTGCTGGTTCATGATGGCGGGTATAGAGCATAGACGTTGCATACGCCGCTTGCATATGATAAAAAGGAACGCTTGTTAACTCGCGGACTTCGTCGAAAAGGGCTTCTGCCTCGACCCCACGATTGAGCGCAGCCAGTGCTGTTGTGATATCCCAGGTGAGAGACCAGTAGGTATCAAGCCGCTTTTCCCAGTCGAGCAGTTTGCGTCCCCGGTAGCCAAGGTCCACAACTGCCTCATAGAAACCCATGTTGAGGCAGTAGCTAAGCGCGGTTTGGAGCGTTTGTACACCAATACCGGATGCGTCCTGTCCATGTTCACGATGAAAAGGAATAGCTCCAAGATGGAGTGTCCATTGTTCCTGTTTCTCTAGCATTTCTGCACGTGCATCATGCAAATGTTGCCTGTTGGTCGGATCGAGTACATTATAAGCTCCCTTCTCAAAGGGGTTGTCTGATGTACAATCGGACTCTAAGTATGCATGTGCCATGTCAGTGCGTATCTCTGACGGACACTGTTCTAGAATGAGTTGCACGGCTTGAGCAAACGCCGTTTCCTCTGAGGGCGATGGAATAGCAGTAAGATACTTTGCTACATCCTGGAACGGTTCCCATTCGCCTTGCCAGCCATCGGTGCGGCGCAATAGCCATTGTCTCCAATCACTGGGAATGTTCCATTCCTCCAGTTTGTGCTGTTGTTCATTCGCCGGTGAGATTTTCATGAAGCGAGCATCCGTCGTCAAAACCGACAACAGAGGTTCCGTGAGGGATGCCGAGGCCGTACACACAGTAATCGAGAGCAGGCGAGGATCAGTTCGCCGTAATAAGACCGAGAGGAACTCCTGGTCAAGCGTATCCGCCATATGCACATTTTCGAAGACGATGGTATAGTGATCATGCTGACTCAGCGCGACATACTCCAACAAGAAGTCTATTATTCCGTGGGCTAATCGTTGTGTACGCAAATGCGAATAATAGATTGTACGCTCTCCTCCAACCGCACTCGAGGTGAGCGTTTCATTTGGAGAAACCACGAGAGTTTTCAGTTCAGGAGCAATAGATACAATTTCAGATGCATGGGCAATAACCATATCGGGGTAGTGTTGGTAGACCAGCGGTACCAATTTTCGGAAGAACTCGCCTGTCCCTGTATATGGCCCACGCAAGTTGCGGTGACAATTGATGTAATAGGAAACCTCGTCTGCCGGGTGCATAGATTGTACAGCCTGTTCTCTATCCCGCTGGTAGGGTGCCACAATCCATGAATGGAAGAATTCAGTGTCCATCGCCGGTATCCTTTCACATGAAATATGGGTTGAATTGCACAGATGTAATAGTGAGCGTACTAGCTTATCGCTTTTGCTCTCCTGAAGGGGAGTAGTATCATGCCCTTGTATTCACGCCAGGCGATGATACCTAAGATTACTATTTGTGACAGGCTTATTGAAAGGAAAATAACGGAATCCCAAAATCCAACTGTCAGGTGGGAAAAGCCTGTGGCCAGATTCCCAAAGACGCCGCTAAGAAATTGGATAAGGATTGGAAGGCCAATCGACAGCGACAGGTAAAGTGTCAGGGCATAGCCGACGATGTACAGAGGTGCATATATGCGAGCAAACTGGCGGTCTTTCGGATTCCACAGCGTTTCGTCTTCTATTTTCGAAGGGCGCCTGAAAATGCGCAAAATGATATTACGCAGGTAGCGATTGGTAGTATGATGAAGATCGATACAACCAAAGATGTTCGAGAAAATATAGTAGAGGTCTGTTCGTAAGTAGAAATAAAATTGCCAGAAGAAGCGAAGGACAGTTTCAAAAGCGAGAGCAGCGCAGACTGCACCAAAAAAAGAGAAACTGTGCGCTGAACTCAATGTTGCTCCGGCAAGAACGGTTAGCAGCGAAAACCAGATGCAGTCAGCAAGCATCCCGGCCAGAAAAGGAAGATAGCGGTAGCGGGCTGGTACGCTCCAAACGCCGTTGAGGACTGTTTCGAAAACGACGTAGTAGAAGCGATGGCCGATGCTCAACCGGGAGGAGAGCCCAATGCGTCTGCCTCCCAACATGTGATATGCTTCGTGAAACATGAGTCCAGGAAATTGTCCGAAAAATACGCCAATCACTACAATCGTGTAAGAGGACGTAAAGAAAATGTTGGTATAGTTGGGAAATAGGATGGGATAACGCACAATATCATAGATGCAGTAGGCGAAGAGGGCAAGATAGAGTACCCAGGCAACGGGCGAAAATGCAGCACGTCCCAGCCATTGCCATGAGACAGTGCGAGGGGTAAACGGTATTTCTCCCTGCTCATCAATTATAGCAACAGGTTCACTGCTCCTCTCGCTTTCACCATCATCTTCTTGAAGAAAACCTAGCTCCCATAACGTAGCGAGAAAATCATCAATATCAACGGTATCATTGTACTGCTCTTCGTACCATTGTGCGGCTTTTTCTGGAGAAAGACCTGCTTGCATTTGCTGCAACAGCGCAACTCCATCAGGCGGAAATAAGGCAAAAGAATTGATATCAGGCCGTCCTACCATGATATCCGTTTTCTCTTTGACAAAGGTCAATTGATAAAATTTGGGGGCAGAAGATTTGTCTATCACACCTGATTTTCCATATCTTACTGAAAGCGTTTAGCACCTCTAGAAGGCATCTGACAACAAGTAAAAGCTTATACATTAACGTCCGGCTATGTATGTAGAAGCTTTTACTTGCTGTTCAATGAAAACGAACAGTGAGGCAGATATCTATTTGAGAGTGTATCCGAAAAGCCGGTTGAAAGTGTGTCAATGGGAAGGTCGCGTTTCGGATATACTCTTGTTAATAGCACCTGTGACCAGGAGTGGTTAAGCTGGTTTAGCCACACTGATCAACTAGACAACAATCGTTAAAGGGTCCCACCGGGCGAATGGACTGGATGGGCTTTGCTAGTCAATTTGACGGCCTCAGTCTTGCGGATAACAATCTTTTTCACGAGTTCACCACCTTTCTTTTTAAGATGTACTAAAATGTACGAATAGTGGAACTTCCAGCCTCGAACCATCGACCTTCAGCAATACAATTGCTCAGGGCAGAGACTGAAAGAGGAGTGGAAAAAAGACGGAGTAGACATGAAATACCTGCAGGTTGGGTGCAAGAAGTACATTTACTTACCAACATGTTTCTTTGCCCTTCTCCATTGGAGGGTTTAAATGGTCACCCATTTGTGTACAGTATAGTAGTATGCGTCTGCCATATTTGGCAATAAGGTGTATCATCTCAGGCACCACACAGGCCACTGTCTCTAAGAAAGCATAACATGCAAAAAAACGTTTGTCAATGTTTTGCGCGGTGAAAAAGTGATTGTAGTAAGTTCGTTTGTTTTGTTAGAATACTAAACTCAGCCTAATGCGAACTCAAATGGTCGCAAAACACACTTTTAGAGAACACAGGTTCCTGCACATGTGACAAAAGCAAATGCATTTCGCAATTGTGTTTAAGCAGTTTCTGAACCATTGACTTTTTCATAGCTCTATGGTATGTTGTCTCCTGTCCGGCTACGATACAATACGTACACTATTTCCTGTGAGAGCTATGTTATGGGGGCATGGTCTGTTTATCATGCTGAACCGTTGTGGGACGATAGCCATAAATTGAAACATCCCGATGATACTATAACGCAATACCCGTCCCAGCTGCTGGCACATTGCAGGCAGAGTAACCAGCTCGTGATACACTTTCTTAGTTTACCCGCTTCCCCGACACAGTTCCTGCTCAATAGAAAAGAAAGGGGTCTACAACTTGAAACACCGGGTATTCTCTCAATCCCACGGGCGCATTGTTGCATCGTTTGTAGCTATCGCCCTTCTAGTAGCCTTGTTACCACTGCTGAACATCAGGGCCCAGGCCGCGGGTACAAGCAATGATACACAGTCACAATCGCTTGACGCTTCTATCACTTTTGTCCGTGGAGTGCATATTGATACCGGCAACAACGCGATACCCATCCCTCCTACCGACAAATTTTGTCGTCAAAACTTTAACTTTCCTTGCTATAGTCCGCAGGAGATGCAAAATGCCTATGGCTTAACTCCCCTGTTGAATAAAGGGTATGATGGGAAAGGTCAAACCATTGTGATCATCGTCCCGTTTGGCAGTCCCACCATCAGAAGCGACCTGAAAAACTTTGATAAGGGCTATAGTCTCCCCGAACCCCCATCCTTCCAAATCATTGCACCACTTGGCACCAAACCATACCAACCCACTCCGGGAAGGGTTAACTGGGCAACAGAGACGACGCTGGACGTCTCCTGGTCACATGCGATGGCACCTGGAGCCAATATCGTCCTGTTGACCTGCCCCAGTGCCCACTTCAGGGATCTCCTCTACCTCGTAGAATACGCCGAGGATAGGAATCTTGGTCAGATCATCTCACAGAGTTGGGCCGGAACCGAAAACACATTCTTCACTCCTTTTGGTATGAGAATCCTGCAATCCTTCGATCAAGCTTACAAGCAGGCGGCTGATCAAGACATAACCGTCTTTGCACCTTCAGGTGATACGGGCGTCGCCAATCCAAATAAGCAAGGGAACAATTATCCTTTCCCAACAGTCAACTTCCCGGCTTCAGACCCGTATGTGACAACAGTTGGCGGCACCAGCCTCCACGCTGACATTCACGGGAACTACCAGTCCGAGACAGGCTGGAATGGCTCAGGCGGTGGCGTCAGCCAGTACTTTAAAGAGCCACAATGGCAGGAAGGCCTGAATAGCAAAGATCAGCATATTTTGAACGGGTACCGTGGTCTGCCTGACATTGCCTACAACGGTGATCCATTCAAGTCGATTCTGTATTACTCCAGCTTTGCGGGACAGCCGACCGGTTACTTTACAATTGGTGGAACGAGCGAGGGACCCCCGCAATGGTCAGGTATCATCGCCGTCGCAGACCAGTACGCGGGAGAGCCTCTGGGCTTCCTCAACCCCACGCTCTATCAGCTGGGTATTGACGGCCAACAGAATGTCTATCATGATATCACGGTAGGCAACAATTCTTTCGACAAAATACAGGGCTATAATTGTACGAAAGGATGGGACCCAGTTACCGGCTGGGGTTCGCCACAGGCGACAAATCTCATCAACGCTTTGATCCAATAGAAAAATAGCGATAGCCTGTTCCCGTTAACGCAAAGGAGGATATCAGTGGTAAAAAACCATACACTGCGCGTCATAACCACGAGTTTGCTGCTGGCTGTAATGGCTGTTTGTCTTACTGCCATTATAGCAAGTGCCCATCCCGTGACAGTACATCATTCTCCAGGGATAAGCGTAAGCTCGGCACCAGCTTCAGGCGTTCCCGTCTCCAATATTGTGCAGAAGCCGGGAAAGAATGCGCACTACAATCCCAACTCGCTCGCGTGTTCAGCTAGCACGAAGCTTTCCTTCTACATTGCCAACCAGACTTCTGTTTCGCAGTCGGTCATGTATAATGGTTTAGTGTTAACTACCATTCAGCCCGGCAAACGCCGTGGTTTCTTTATCCCGGTGGCAGGCACTTACCACCTACACTTGAAGGGAAGTACATCTGTGCTTACCGTTACCGCTAGCTAAAAAACTCTTTCCTTCTTCATAATGAGAGCGTACCCAGCAGGAATTTCTTGCCAGATACGCTCTCATTATCGCGCCCGCCTCGACGAGCGAAGCAATGTCGAGTATCTATTACCGGATTAAATCGTTTATCTGCATTATCATATACCCAACCATACCAACGCCACAGCTGCCAACCCACCAACAACCACCATTGGCAATGTAAGCAAAGCCAGTTGGATACTAATTTTCCGGTTGCCTGCCACCGTGTAGAAAATGACCACGTTTTCCAGCAATCCTACCAGCGATGCTAGATACATCGCGACTGCGGCGGGCGTGGCAGTAATCAGGTGATGGCTCACCTGCGTCCCAACCAGCACCGACGACGAGGCCGCGCTTGCGAGCGAACCGAAGACGATCACCGCTAAGAAACCAATTGCTCCGAAGAAGCGTTGCGCAAGGCCACCGATCACTGTGAGCGAAAAGAAAAGCAAGCTAAAAGTCAGCACTGAACGCAGCGATAACGGCGACTTGAGCGGAGGCTCCTGCGAAGGCGGTTGCGCTTTTGCTCGCGAGCGTAGTAAAATAAATACGGCAATGATGACAGCTACGAGGGCCATTGGCCCCAGCACAACCAGCACGGCAAGACTCGCCTGTGGGCCAACTGCCAGCGAGAAAATAGCGACCAACACCCCATTGCGTACAATCATCGCCAGGTCTGCCAGCAACAGGTCGGGAGTCGCAGCCACCGCGAAATCGGGGGAATTTTTGAGTTCCTCACCCAGCAGAGCAGAGGTAGCCGCGCTATTGACAAGCCCTCCCAGAATAGCTGCATATCGTACACCTTTCATGCCTAGCTGACGTAGTAGTATATAGTTGACGAAATTCAACGCGGAGACGATAATTACCGTAAGCCAGATTGAGCGCGGATTTACGATGTGCCAGGGGTCTATATAGTCAACCGGCAGTAAGGGGTACACCACGGCGACAATAAAACACATGAGCAAGGCACCACGGATTTCGATAATGCTCAGCTTACTGGTAAAGGCAATAAGCTCAGTTTTCCACGAGAGGAGCGCGGTCACCACAATAGCGCAGGCAAACGCGAGAAAAAAGTTGCCGCCGCCAACAAGCATCCCAAGCACATTGGTCAGCGCAAATGAGATGGCGGTCGTGATCTCTAACGGCTGACCTTCTGTGAGAAAGTGTATATTGATGAGGGCAATTACCGCGAGCACGATACCCACCTCAATATAGGCCAGCACCGGGTTCACCAGCCATGCAAGCGTGCCTAATAAGGCAACAAAAGTAAAGCTCCTGACCCCCGCGTCTTTGTGCGACCACTCACGCTGGAGGCCAATCAGCAAGCCAATGCCAGCTGATGCGGCAACCTTTTCAGCTAATATCAGGGTAGATATATCCATATGATTTCTCACTACTTACGTTGCTTTATCTTTATTATAAGCTATCCTAAAGGACAGGTGTAATCATAACGAAATGAAAAGGCTTACTTTACAATATGTTCTGTTGAAGTGGCGTGATCCATGCGCAAAAGGTAATCTAATTGACCGCACTTTACGTAATTAAGGTCAAGTGAACAGATTGGAGAGTCCACAATGACCTGCGAACAATTTGAAGAACTGTCGGGTGCGTATGTACTCGATGCCGTTACCCCTGATGAACGCCAGGAAGCGGAGGCACACCTTGCACAATGTATGAGGTGTACTCGTCTTGTACAAGAGTTGCGTTCGGCAGTGGCCTTTTTGCCCCTGTCTGTGCCACAGGTGAACCCTCCACCATCGCTGCAAAGTCGCGTAATCACCGCCATCCAGGAGGATAGCGGCTTGACCGCGATGCCAACACAGCGTTCACGCATCGCTCAATCCCCACGGCGTGCAAGACAGCAACGTTGGATTCCGCGAGTAGTGGTGGCTGCGGCAGTTTTGATGCTCTGCCTGCTCGGTGGTATGGGAGCTTTAAGCCTCTCACTGTCCCATCAGGTCACATCACTTCAGCAACAACTGACGCAAGTGATCAATCAGCAGCATGCATCTGGCGCAAAAGCCTACAAAGTGGAGGGACTGGCTACGGCCGAGGAAGCTTCGGGGACGCTGCTGTACTTCCCAGCGCAAGATGTGACAGTACTGGTTATGCATGGATTGCCGCAACTCACCGGTAACCAGGTGTATCAGGGCTGGCTCATTCAAACGAAGAATAATATACCGGTCATAGTGACCAGCATCGGTTTATTGAATAGCCAGAATGGCACCGCCAGCGTGGCCTTCCAGGGAAATGTGACCGGTTATGATGTTACTGCCATCAGTATCGAACATGGGCCAAGAGCAAGTATCACACCCAGCAAGCAAGTAATTGCCGAAGGGTCACTACAAAAGGCTTCATAACACGAAAGCTAATACCCGTCGGCCTGACTCCCTTGCGGAGGTCAGGCCGACGGGTATTAGCTTTCGTATTTTTCTATCTCCTCATTCTTTTGCGGTTCAACATATAGTATGAGCCATGGCTCATACTATATTGTGTCAGCGTTTTCTGAAACGGGAGAACAGCAGTCGCACCATTGCTTTACGCAGATCAGGCCGCACCTGTTCGCCCATTTCATTGAGAATGTGAGGAGGCAGGTTGCGTGGCCCGGCGTATTTCTCGCGCACAAAAAGATCGGTAAGCTGCTGCAAGGGTGTGGCATGACGAGGCACCCGTTGGCTCAGTAGGAAACTATACTCGTAAGGCGTCTGTGATGCTCGTGGGGCGTGGCCGATCCAGGTGGCGACACGACAGAGACGCCAGTACATGCCCGCGATAACGGTACTTTCAGGATAGAGATCGCGCCACCAGCGCACGGCAAGTGCTAGCAACAAAATGAGCAGTGAGAAGAGTAGCGAACCAATAGTCAGGATAATGAGTAAACTCTGGCCCGCACTACTATCCGGTGTACCTGAAGTAGTACCTGGCGGCGTTGTGGGAGGATGAACAGGTGTTGTTCCCTTCGTTCTGGGCGGCGTAGGGGTAGCTTTCACCGGTTTTGGCGTCGGCGCAGTCGGAGGCGTTGGCTGCTGTACAGGGGCAGCGTTCGTCGAATAGCCAGGAGTAGGATCAAAATTCACCCAGCCAAAGCCAGGGAAGTAGGCCTGTACCCAACTATGCGCATCTGAACCATCTACTGCCCATACTTTGCGTTGCGGATCGTAATGTCCATGACTAAAGCCATTGACCATGCGCGTTGGTATACCCAACAAACGCGCCATCATCACCATCGCGCTGGCATAATAGGTACAAAAGCCCTTGTGCGTCTGCAAGAGCCAATCCACGGCATCCACATTACCGGGAACAGGCGGATTATCAACAGAATAGGTAAACACACTCTGGTTACTCAAATGCGCCTCTAATTGCCGTAGTGCGTCATAAGGGTTCGTTGTATTTTGCGTCCACTGCCGCGCAGTCTGCAAAATATTGGTGGAAAGATCGGTGGGCGTCTGCAGATAATACGCTTTGAGCGACTGGTAATTCGTGTCTTGCTGCCAGAAACCACTATTCGCCTGTGGATACGGGACGGCTTCCAGGTCTGATGGCGCGACAATCGGCTGTACAGAATCCACCTGATAGTGTTCGCCCGCAACTAGCGGGCTTTGCTGTGTCCACGCGCTCGTTACTCCACTGCCATAAATGCTCGTTGCCACATCAAACGAGATGGGCTGTGGCGGCCCAAAGATATAGTGTTTCGTGCCTTCCGGCGGCACAACAATGGTCACGCTCGTAGTGATTTGCGCGAAGTTCTGCAACGCGGTATCGGGCTGCAGCGCAACATCGGCAGCATAGCCTCCCACCGTCGTCGAGACCTGCGATATCCAGGTATGCCCATCAAAATGGTCATAGGTAAAACCCTCAAGATACTGTGGAGCGGCTGAACTGGTATAGTATAGTACCTCTCCCGTCGGCAAATGAACACTGCCGGCAATGGACAACTGGTCGCCAAAGAAGTTCGCCGGTGGATCATACGGTTGCACAATGGAACTGAGGTTTTGCAGCGGGATATGACCCTGTGTAATGTTATTAAAGGTGTTGGTAAGCGAATTCCAGATGGTAGCACCCGTCTCTGGTTGTCCTCCCACTGGTATTATCGAACCTATCAGCAGCGTTCCAATGGCAAGAAGCGTAGCGATTTGCATCGTCCGTGAGATAATGCCGTGCAACCAGGGACGATCTGTATGCAAGCCCTCCTGCTTCCACTGCGCCAGTTGCGCCGTCAGATGAATACGCGCCACTAGCATCAACAACGCGGCCAGCAGAATAACAATCAGCCATGACATATCTTGTTTTGTCACATTGTTGAGGTTGACTAGCATTATCGAGCAATAGACAAAAGCAACAAGCCAGGGCAAATGAACACGGTAAATCAGCCACGCACCAAAGTAGCCCAGAAAGAAGCAGAGAAAGGTTAAGTAGAAAAGAAATACCATATCGGCACTGTTCGGTATGGATGAGATACCACCAGCCACAATCGTTGAGCGTATATTACTCAGCAGCACAACCCAGGAAATATTCAACGCCACGACGCTGGTGAGGTAGACGGCCAGCCAATGCCCGAAGAGGCACGCGGCAAGATGCATCACCGCCTGCGGCAGATGACGTACCTTCGCCACACCCAGCCCAACAAATAAACCGGTAAAGGCACTCCACGGCAAAATAAACGTACTACTCTCGTAATCTGCAGCGATAATCGAATAGACAACGCAATAGACCGCAACGGCTAACAGCACCATTGCCAGCCAACCCTCCACCGGTGCCAGTACAAGACGATGTTGCGGCTTCTGCACAGATTGCACTGATGATACTGGTGGCACTGAATGTGACATATTTGGCGCGTATGACACGGATTGCGGAATATACTGAACATTGCCACCTCGGCCCCCCGACGAGGAATACGGCTCAGCGACACTCGATCTCATCAAGAACTCCTTTAGACAACATCCTCATAATATAGCTGCATTTCAATAGTATACAGTATCATTCACAAATATGATATGAAATGGGTCACACTAGTATGGTTAATGCTGGCTAGTCCTGGCACTTAAAATATCTATAAGATAAGACGTAAGAGCTTACCAAATTGTATCAAATTGTTCCTCAACTCGTAGGAGTCGGCCAGGTATTTCGTGAATGCTCATTATTGCGTCCGCCTCCTTTTCCAGACGATGCACAATTAGACGGACAGAGACGGACATTACACGGGCGGGCGCGATAAATCGGCAGGCGGACGCGATAAACCGCTCCCTACGACCAGAACTGAACGCTTTGCTCGCCCGAAGAACCATAAGAGCAGGCTGGCACTGACCACGAGACAGGTTGCACCAAAGATAAAAGCAGTGGAGAGGCTCACGTTCGTTTGCAACCACCCCGCAATAGAAGGGCCGATGCTGAAACCTATGCTCCACGTCATGCCATAGAAACCGCTCAGAGTCGCCCGGTGACGATCAGAAACCTGCTCCATAACGAAAGCAGCATAGACTGGCTCAATCAGCGTCCGCATGAATGAGCGCGTGTACTCGCCCCCTATCGCAAGATAAATATTGGGGGCATAGCCGACCAAGAATCATCAATGGTGCGCTGAGATACATCACGGTAGTAAAGATACGTAACTTACTCCAACGATTGACGAACAATGGTGCAGTTAGCGAGAAGATACCACCGGCGAGACCAGAGATGGTGAAAATAACGCCCAGTGGCCCTGGCAACAGGTGGAAACGCAGCACGAAGTAGAGTTGGATCAATGCCACAACCGCCCCTTCGCCCATTGTGAAGAGCAAATCAGGGATCAACAATTTGGCAAACAATCCAAACGGCAGCCTCTCCTCCTTCACCCTCTGTACTTTCTGTTCCACCGTCTCATTAACGGGCATAGCAGTGCGAACTTCGCGCGGTGGTTCGTGTAAGAACCACAGCGGTATACCGAAGGTGAGTGTTACCAGTGCCGCGCTCAACACACCCCAACGCAACGGCACCGGACTGGCCGCCGACACATGCAGCATACTCGCCACAAATTCAGGAATAGCCCCACCCAGCAAATTGCCAAGCGAGCCGATGCCGAGCAACAGGAAACTGTTCAGAGCCAGCACGCCGACCCGCTGCCGCTCCGTCGTACTCTCGGTTAAGAGTGGCAAATTCGTCACCCAGTAGGCCGATGAGACGATACCCTGTAACAGGCTCACTCCCAATAACAAGGGTGCGGACGTTGCCAGACCGGTAGCCGCAAGAAACACCGGCGTCAAGATAGCAGTGATCACCAGCAACGGTTTGCGCCCAATGCGGTCGGCAATAACTCCGCTTGGCACACTACTTAACAGAGAGCCAAGCGCGGGCATCGCACTAAGCAAACCGATGAAATCCGGCTTGTAGCCCAGACTATGAGCATAGTACGTAATATTAAGCGTGGCGATAGTAAGTTGAAAGCCTTTGCCCAGCGTAAAAAACAGCAAAATGTAGACGTTGCGCGGTAAATGTAACATCCACGGCGTAAATCTCCGCCCTTGCTTCGCAACACTGTTCTGTGGCCGTCGCGACTCCGAGGCGTTTGGTGCGGAGGACATCTATGTATAACTCCTGGTAGTCTCATACGTGTAAATACAAAGCATAGCGTATCATACTTGCTACGTGCGCGGCAATGAACAAAAGAACAGTGTTATAGTCAAAAAGAGGATAGTTACCAGGAAACCTGCATGCAGGTTTCCTGGTAGCTATCCTCTTTTTGACTATAACTGCAACATTAGAAAAATTAGCAAGGTTAAAATCATCTTAAAGTGCTATTGTTCACTTGTATTACCGAATTATCTGGGTTATTGTATTAACAGCAAATGGATGAAAGCATATCATTCGTGATAAGACAGGACAATACAAGTTTGTCCAACGGAAAAAGGAACATCTATTGATAACTTTTTTCGTAAGTAAAGTACAATAGAAGGAGAAAACATTAATGGCAAGTTTAGCACTCGTTCTTGGTTTCGCGTTACAACCCGGTAACATTCTTATCTGGTTGCTCGTTGGATTGATCGCCGGCTTCGTCGCCAGCTTAATTATGCGTGGTAGCGGTGCTGGTATTCTGGGAGACATCGTTTTTGGTCTGATCGGCGGTTTCGTCGGTGGACTAATCGCGGGACTGCTGTTCCCTGGCGCAACCTTTGGTTTCTGGGGCAGCTTGCTCTTCGCGATCATCGGTGCGATCATCGTTATCGCCATCTGGCGCGCCATTCATGGTGGTACAACGCGAAGACGCCGACTGTTGTAATCCCTGTTCCATGTAACTCCAATTCCGCATAAAGTGGGAGTTGCAGAGGGGAAGCAAATACCCCGTCCCCACCTATGATTCGAATCATAGGTGGGGACGGGGTATTTGCTTCCCTTACTCGTTTCAATTAAATGCTTTACCACTATTCAATAGTGATGTCCTCAATGACGATTTCGCGCTCAGGAAGATGGAGGAGCAGGGTATATTGACCAGGGGGTACGGCACTAAATACAATGTTACCGAGGTCGTCCACCTCGGTAATACGAATGGGCCTTTGGTTTTCGGAGGGTGCAAGGTTTGCCGGATAGAGTTCAACTTTTGCTCCCTCGAAAGCATCTACGCTCTCGGCATTATTAATACTGGTGAGAATGCCAAGCAGGAGATAGTCACCGTTGCTGGCACGCGAAAGGTGCAAGGAGAGATCAATGGACTCAGCGCGATATTGGCGGGGCCAACTGGTTACGATACCACCACGCAAGACAAATTGCGCCTGTTGCCGAACCAGCGAAGCTGCAATACGACGAATGCTACGGACAGCGACACCCGGCGAAAACTCGGCGGCTGGTAGAGGCTCGACCTCCGCCATGAAGCGGCGCGTTTCGGCAACTTCGGCGATGCAAAGCGGACACTCCAGAATATGGGCCGCGATGTGCATTTTGTCGTCGGCTGGCAGCAAGTCAGCGCAATAGAAACTGAGTTGCTCGGCACCAGGGCATTGACTGCGATAAAATTGGGCGGTCAGCACATCATTCACCTGTTTGAACATCCTGAGCCTTTGCTGACAGGCCTCACACTGCGCCAGATGTTCTCGCGCCTCTTTGCGCAAAGGTTCTTCATCCAGGGCAAAACGTAAAAGCTCCTCATCATCAGGGGCATTTGAATGCAAACAGTCCATCTTGATTATCCTTATCTAGCAGTTTGGTCCCATTGCTCTCATCATGCGCGATCCGGTACGCTTGATACACTCGACGGTGCTGATGAATAAACGTCACAGAGAGCGTTTTTAGTCTATCGCTTTTCTCTATTTACAATTTATACCACACGATAGTATACAGAAACTTCACTTTTCCCCGTCGCTGATAAGCCAACGCAACCGTTCTTTATTGCGTATCAATCGCTCCATGACATTGCGCGTCAAGCGATAGATTTCCTGCTCACTGCTAAACTCTTTTGGGCAACGTCGCAAAATCTCCCTCGGCTTAAGACCGCATTGGATGAGCAGATATGCCAGACGTTGCTCGCGTCCATTGGGCAACATACTCATGATGGCCTCCCAGAATTCGTTCCCATCATCCGGGTCTTCCGACATTGGTTCTTCGGGAAATCCCGGCTCAGGGAGCGGAATGGAGTTTGGACGTGCATACGTGCGAAACGTGTCCAAAATAGCTGTATTCAAGCAGGTATGAAGAAAACGGAGTGCCGCAGCCAGGCTAGTAAACTCTAGTCGCGGGTTGTTGACTGACGCGACCCACAAACGGGCAAAGGAGATTGCCACGTAGTTTTCTTCACTCTCATGGCGGTACGCGGCTTCTCGATTGGGATGGCGGCGCACCCAACTAGCGACAGTTGGGCCGAAACGCCGCTGCACCACTTCCCATGCGTCGGCATCATGCTGTATCAAAGCCCGATGGAAGATTTCCAAGCAGTATCTGTCGTCGTATGCTTCTTTATGACTGTACTTACTGATTTCACTTGCGCAACGGTCAGAAAGTTCCGAAAGACTCATCTCGTGCGGCGGCTTATCCATTTTGATACCCATGCTCTTGCCCTCTCTCCCCAGCTAATGCTGAAGCAAGGCTAACATGCTACACTAAGTCCATACCTATGATAGACGTACAACAAAGCCGAATTTCAAATCTCCTCAATAATACAGCCTCCAAACATATTTCTATCTGCCACCGATAGAACCATTTCCATATTCTTGCCTGTGGATAGTATTCCCCAAACAGCACAGCCTTCTGAACCTAGCTTAACCGAGTCACATACTATTGTCAAGATGCTTTTCATAATTCCGGACATCCCCATCCTTTCTATGAATATTGTACAGTGCAACCTTGCAACCAAACTACTTGCCTCATCCTATAAATGCATGTATAATATGTACACACAACCGCTTTTCAGTAATGTAAAGCATCCATACGATGTAAGGACCCAGGTGACCAGCACAGCATAGCGTATCCAGTTGAATTTGAAAACGCGGAATGACAAAGAATGAGTAAGCGCATTTTGCTGGGCATTGATTCGAATACCTCTCCTGCTACCTGGCAGGCGTTACGCACGGTGACTGAGTTCATCGAGGTCGCACCGGCAATTGAGCTACGGCTCGTCCTTATCCACGTTATCGCCCTTCCCTACATGACTTCCCCTTCGGCTGGTATGTACGGCGGCCATCTCCTCCCGCTCTCTGTATCGCTCGAACAACGCAGTCAGGCGGAAGATGTGCTACACAAAGCACGCACGGAATTACTCAAACAGGGTATTGAACCAGCACAGATTGATACCATGATACGAGTAGGCATGCCACCCGACGAAATCGTCAAGGCCGCGAAAGAATTGCACGCACACTTCATCGTCATTGGCAGTCGCGGTGAATCGCTGCGGCACAAGCTGCGGCGGTTTTTCTTCGGCAGCACATCACGGCGCATCCTACAACTCGCCTCCTGCCCCGTGATGATTGCCGTTACACCGCGTATACCGCGTTCCGCCAACCTGGTCGCATGGTACGAGCAGGCTATTACCACCCATCTCAAGGAGAATACACACACCCTCACCGTCTTTACGCCCCGCGATGCCGCACAGCAGTTTCTCCCACCCAATAAAAAATCTGCCGGACGCAAGGAAATTGCCGCTGCAACCCTCGCGTTGGAGCAGTTGACCGGCAATGGCGTCTTCTGCCGCCATGATGTCAAAGGTGAATTGAGATACGTGAATGATTAGGCCAAACAAGTTGGAGATGAAAAGCCGGGCTTTTCATCTCCAACTTGTTTGGCCTAATCATTCACGTATCTTTTACAAGAGGTTTTGCAATTCCTCCGGCGTAGTGACAGGTGCCTGACAGGCGAAGTTCTGGCAAACGTAGACTGTGGCTTTAGCATCTTTCTGGGGGCGGTCAGCCAGCAGAGGAATAACCGAAAATGCCTCTTGATTCTCCGGTGAAGCACAGGCAAAAACGCTGTTGGGCAGGTAGCGGTCATTAATCATATCCACCAGCACGCGGGTATCGGCTGCTCGGGGGTCGCCGATAACGGCAAATTCTTTCACTGATGAAAGCGCAAAGTCCAATGCCCCCAGCACATGCCCGAAAGCCGAGGGATGCTTTACCATGATATCGGCGAGCGGCTGCAAGTAATCGTCGGCGCGTTGACGATAGCTGCTCTCACCTGTGAAGGCTGTCAGGCGCAGCAGAACATCCGTGGCAACGCTGTTTCCCGCCGGAGTCGCGTTATCCATAATATCCTTAGGGCGGCTAATCAGAGCTTCGTGATCGCTACCCGTATCGAAGAAGCCACCGTTCTGCTCGTCAGCAAATAGTTGGATCGCCCTATCCATCAATGTTCGGGCTTCACTGAACCAACGTGGATTCACATCGGCTTCGTAGAGTGCGATTAAACCATCAGCAAGAAAGGCATAATCTTCCAGGTAGCCGTTCAAATGGGCGTACCCATCTTTATACGTGCGCAACAACCGCCCATTTTGTCGCAGGTTGTTTAGCAGAAAATCGGCATTTTTGATGGCAACTTGCAGATAATCGGGACGATTCAGGTAACGGGCGGCTTCGGCAAAACTGCGCAACATCAAGCCGTTCCACGAGGTGAGTATCTTCTCGTCGCGTCCAGGCTTGATGCGCTTTTCACGTACCTTGAATAGCATCTGGCGACTGCGTGCCAGCGAATCCTGCAATGTGGCCAACGCCACGTCAGCATCTTCAGCAACGAAGGCAGCATCCCGCTCAACATGTAGAATATTTTTCCCCTCAAAGTTGCCACTCTCCGTCACATCGTAGTAGCGCATGAAAAGATCGGCATCATCTAGCAGCAGCCCTGCCTTCACTTCTTCCGGCGTCCACAAGAAGAACTTGCCCTCTTCGCCTTCGCTATCAGCATCCTGTGTAGAATAGAAACCGCCTTCGGATGAAGTCATTTCACGTACCACATAGTCCAGCGTCTCTTCGACAATACGACTGTACGCAGGATTGTTCGTCACGAGATAAGCGTGCAGGTAAAGACGGCTGAGGAGGGCATTATCATAGAGCATCTTCTCAAAATGCGGCACCAGCCATTCGGCATCTACCGAGTAACGATGAAAGCCGCCGCCCAGGTGATCATAGATACCGCCATTCGCCATGTGCCGCAAGGAAGTCTCGACAATCTCCAGTTCCGGTCGCGCCGCCTTTGTACCAATCTCCCCTTTACTGCGATGCAGATGTAAGCGCAACAACACCTCCAGCGACATGGTACTGGGAAACTTAGGTGCGCCGCCAAAACCACCGTTGACGGGATCGAATTGTGCCGCCAATTCGTCACCAGCAGTACTCAATAACTCCAACGGAAGCGTATTCAAAGGGTGCAAGTTCTGGTTGCGCACGGAACCACGCTGGTTCAGATAATCCGCTATCTGCGTCGCCTGCTCCTCCACATCCGAACGACGCTTCGCGTAGACATCCGCCATCGTCAAGAGAACGTTGGCAAAGCCCGGCATCACCTGCCCACCGTAGCGGCGATCATTCGGTGGAAAGTAAGTTCCGCCATAGAAAGGCCGCCCATCGGGCATAAGAAAGACGGTCATAGGCCAGCCACCCTGGTGCGTCAGAGCCTGTACCGCCTGCATATATATACCATCAATATCGGGTCGCTCCTCGCGGTCTACCTTGATCGAGACAAAGTGCCGGTTCATGATATCCGCGATTCCTTCGTTCTCGAACGATTCACGCTCCATCACATGGCACCAGTGGCAGGCAGAATAGCCAACGCTGAGCAAAATTGGCTTATCCTCCTCCTTTGCCTTGCGCAACGCCTCCTCGCCCCATGGATACCAGTCCACCGGATTATGGGCGTGCTGCAGCAGATATGGACTCGTCTCATGAATGAGCCGGTTCGTATACTTATATTGTCCCTGATTGTTTGCTATGTCGGACATGTCGTATCTATCCTCTCCCGGATGGGTTGATGTATTTACAATAGGTTGTCTGAGGGCATTGTACGACATGAGGTGGGAAAGGGAAAAGTCTGCCAAAACCCTTGACTTTTCCCTTTTCATCAGTATAATTATGACTAGATAATGTTTCTGACTAAATCAGACTGATTAGTCAGAAAGTCATAATTATTTTTATTAAAGAGGGGAGGAGAAACGCTTGCCGAGTAAACAAAAAGAGCAAACACAACTACGAGAAGAGCGATCGAAAAGGGAGGAACGCGCCGAGCGGATTCTGGACGCGGCAGCAGAACTCATCACACGCTGGGGCTACAACAAGACGACGATTGACGATATCGCGAAGAAAGCTGGCGTGGCGAAGGGCACCATCTACTTGCATTGGAAGACACGAGAAGACCTGTTCCAGGCATTGATGGAGCGCGAAGATATTCTCCTGATAGAAGATATCAAGCAACTGATAGCAACTGATCCGGAAGCGGGAACGCTGCACGGCATGATGAGAAATACCATGCTGGCGACGATGAAACGACCACTCATGAAGGCACTGTTTCTCAGCGATACCGACGTCCTGGGACAATGGGCGCGGAGAGAATCTACCGGTGAGATCTATGAACAACGCATGGCGGAATACCTGAAATACTTCGAGTTTCTGCGCAGCCGGGGCCTGGTACGAACAGATATCTCTGCAATGAAGCAGTCGTATATGATAAGCGCCATCGCAACGGGTTTTCTCATGGTAGGGCCACTTATGCCGGATGAACTTGCCATCACCGACGAGGAGGCTGCGGATATGATAGCAGAAATTATCGAGCGAACTTTTGAACCACGCGGCCAAATATCGTCTCAGGAATCAGCAGAACTTTCACAGGCTTTTATGCAATACCTCGACAGATTGATAGATTTTATTAAAGGGCAGCATCAAAAGGAGGCTGAGTTATGACAACAAATGAATCAGTTATTGTCATTGATAATCTACACAAAACCTATGGCAAAGTGCCGGCGGTCAAGGGTATCTCCATGAACGTGGAGCAGGGTGAAATCTTTGGTTTCCTGGGGCCGAACGGCGCGGGCAAAACAACCACCATTCGCTGCATGCTGGACGTCATTCGTCCCACCAGTGGCACGATTCGCGTGTTGGGGCTGGATGCCCAACGCGACACAATGGCATTGCATCAGCACATCGGCTACCTGCCGGGCGATGTGCGTCTGCCAGGGGATATGACAGGCAAGCAGGTCATCAACTACTTCTCGCGCTTGCAGGGACGCGAACCCATCTTGCTCGACGACCTCGTGGCGCGTTTCGATGTGGAGATGAAACGCCCGCTCAAAGGATATTCAAAAGGGATGCGCCAGAAAATCGGCATCGTGCTTGCCTTCATGTGCAACCCCGACGTGCTGATTCTTGACGAACCGACCTCTGGCCTCGATCCACTCTTGCAGCGAGCTTTCAACGAGTTCCTGCTGGAGGAACAGGCACGCGGCAAGACCATCTTCATGAGTTCGCACATCATGAGCGACGTGGAGAAAATATGCCAGCGCGTCGCCGTTATTCGCAAAGGCGAGCTTGTTACGCTTGAGACAGTAGAAGGATTGCGCGAAAAAGCCGGATACCGCGTGATAGTCGAATTCGGCGATGCAGTAACGCAAGACGAACTGGTACGCATCCCCGGCGTGAGCATGGTTCGACAGACCAACAGCCACTACCAGTTCAACATCAGCGGCACAATGGACCCGCTTATCAAGGCACTCAGCACCCATGAAGTCCTGCGTCTGCAAGCGGAAGAGGCTCCACTGGAAGAGGTCTTCCTGAAATTCTATGAAGATACAGGGAACGCAGAAAATACCGGAACGGCAGACAAAACATCCGTGGGAACGCTTTGAGAGAGCGTTTGTGCGAAAGGATATATGATAATGGCAACAACAACCATTTCAAAAAACATACCCACACCGAAAAGACGGTCTGAGGGTCTGGCAATCGCATTCCGTGCGCTGGTGACAGCGAAAACGCCACTGGGCGCGGGAGCGTTCTACGCGCTGTTTGTGGCGTTGATTGTAGGCTTAATCTATCCAGCCCTGAGTAGTTTGAACTTTAGCTCGTACCTGACATCTAATGCAGTCGCAGGATTAGTTGGCGCAAAGCTGCAAAATGCCAACAGCTTCGCTGCGCTGATGGCGCTCGAACTCTACGGATCGTTCTACGGTCTGTTGTTTGGCGGCATCATCGCCTATATTGCGGGTTCAGCACTACCAGCAACTATCGAAAACGGTACGATTGACCTTGCCCTTTCGCGGCCCATCAGCCGCACACGCTACTACCTGGAACTGTGGCTGAGTGCCAACCTGGGCGGTCTCATCATGGCAGTGCTGACAGCAATTGCCGTCTGGCTCAGCACGCTCTTCGTCTCAAACGCGAATATAGATTGGGGCTGGCTTGTCATCACGCAATTGATCGAGTTTGCCTTCTTCTTCATGGCAATCGGCATCGGTATGTTGTTTGGTTCGTTCATGAATGCCAGCCGTGCCGCCGGTGGTGCAGCCGTTGGCATCATCGGCCTCGCTTACCTGATGAATACCACGGGCAACCTGGCAGATAAACTGAACTGGATGCTTAAAATTGAGCCGTTCTATTACACGCAGGGTGTACAGGCTCTGGCCGAACACAACATCAACGGCTGGTATCCGTGGGTACTCGTCGTAGCGGGTCTTGTTTGCGGTATTGTGGGATTGGTAATATTCCAGAAGCGAGACTTGCCGACGACGTAGGCACGCTGAGCAGCTCTTGCAATTCATTCCAGGCATAGGCCAACGGGTTTTGCCTGTACCCATATTCGCCGGGGCGCACCTCTATGGTAAGACTGCCAATTGTTGGTACCCATGAGGTGCGCCCCACTTTCCGTATTATTTTCTGACGCTCCGCGTACCGCAAATAGCCATTCACTATCTTGCGTGCAATACGCGGATGCAGCAGCCGTGTATCCACTAACCTCCCTGCCTTCGCCAGTATTGTAGCTTGCTGCTCTACACTTCTCGTGATATCATCCAGCGTAAATTTCAACGATCCTGTCCGGCTGGCCTGCACCAGAAAGCCGGTAGCAAGTAACGTACAGGTGAAACGCATATGCCGTAACCAGGCATGGCGTAATTGTGCATCCAACGCCGGATTGCGCTAACGCCGAAGCATGTTTGATAGTGGGGGCAATGTCTACAAAGATACGCGAACGCCGGCTTGTCATGAAATCATAGCCTATGGAGATAGGGACAACGCACAGTGTTGGTGGACAATTGCGCACGAAGCGATGGGCTGCTGCCGTCACAGTACCGACGTTCCCATCAGGAGAGACTCTTCCCTCCGGTGCGCCCCACAATGAGCCGCCACGCTGTACATACATTGCGATATTTGCCAATTCCTGCTGCATTTTCGCCAGGATAAAACGTTTCATTTGCCCCCGCAACGGCTCAAGGAATATATCCACGCTTTGCCAGCCTTGCAGAGGTTGCTGGTAACGCCATGAGAGCAAGTGAGAAAGGCGTTGCTCTCTTGTCCGTCCATCACATTCACTGCGATCACTGTGGTACTTCACCACTTGCTGCAAGAATGCTGGCGTAAGCGCATCTGCAATATTTATATCACCTGCCACCGCTATTGCGTCGCGAAGCCACACTTCTGCTGGTCGCATAGATACATTTTCCAATGGAAATACGCCCAACCCGCGCAAAATGGCTGCCAGTGGAATAATGCGCACGAAACGAGCAAACCAACGTGGTCGCAGCACAATTCGCGCTAAAAAGCCCTGTGAGAAAGCATCGCTGCGCATCGCGAAACGCACATCTCCCGCCAATGCGTGCCAGCCACGGTGTCCCAGGATAACTGGAATCTCCACCATCGGATCTAAGATCGCGCCGGTGACACATCGCGAAATATGCCGGGCATACCCCTCTATCATTCTGCAACCCATGCACTTCTACCCTGTGAAACACTTTGACAGTAAACCAGAAGATACCAGCCAGCACTACACGGCTACAGGCACCCATGAATGATTTGAGGTACTTCAAAGCGCAACTCCTTCGCAAGCTCCCATTCGCGAGAGGAAAACACTGTTTACTAGATTCCTATCACAAAGTAAAGGTAACTGGCAAAAGTAATGCACAATACACAATCAAAATATCAGATTTTGAAGGCTTGACATCAGCAGAACAATATGTTTGACTTATAACAAATTTTCTAATATGCAGAGAAAGAAAGAACGAACCAATCATGACCACCCTCACACCCTGGACGGATACCATTAACACTGCCACTGCCTACCTGAGCGAGATTGATCCGGTGATGGCAAATGCCATCGAGCGGGTCGGGCCATGCACGCTCGTCCCCAATCCGAATATTTTTGAGGCATTGATAGATGCCATCGTCTCGCAGCAAATCTCTGTAAAGGCCGCCGATGCTATTGTTGCGCGGGTGCGTGCTGCTCTACCTGCTGGCTTGATTACGCCGGAGTCGTTAGTTTTGCTTGACCACGACGCGCTGCGAGCCGTTGGCCTCTCGACACCAAAGGTACGCTATGTACGTGACCTTACTGAGAGGATCGTTAGCGGGCAGCTTGACCTGGCGCAATTGGAGCAGCTCGCCGACGAAGAGGTGATCGAGAAACTAGTCGAGGTCAAGGGCATCGGCCGCTGGACAGCTGAGATGATTCTGATTTTCTCGTTGAGCAGACCCGATGTGTTACCCGTGGACGATCTGGGATTTGTCGAGGGTGTGCGCGAGGCTTATGGTTTGGCGGAGCGGCCCACACGCAAAGAGATGCAGGCACGCGGCGAACTGTGGCGGCCCTATCGCACCTTCGCGACATGGTACATGTGGGGGATGCGTCGCCTGTCACAACGCAACGAACGCGCACGAACACGCATTGTTTCTTTGTAGGCTACTTTGCCAGTGCTATAATATTTCTTAATGGATAAATTCGATACACCAGACAACTACTATGGCATATTAGGCGTACCTATGGATGCCGATAGCGAGACCATTAAGCGAGCTTATCGCCAGCTTGCCCGTCGCTACCACCCTGATATCGCAGGGCCAAATGGAGCGGTGCAAATGAAGCGCATCAATCGTGCCTATGATGTCTTGCGAGACCCACAAAAACGCTTGAACTACGATACTATTCTCGGCGGTATCGTTGACTTACGCAATGGAGGTCTGTCGCGTCCGCGTCCAATGGCGCGTAAATTTGACCCGACCGACGATATCGAGTTTTCCGGCTTGAGTATTTTCAGCACCAAAGGGCCGCTGCACGCCGGGCCGCGACTTCAGACGCAAATTGGCGTTATCTCGACTCTCAGTTATGTTCAGATGGAGGAGGAAGAACGGATCGCTGCTGGCACACTGGATGGGGTTGGAATCTGTTGGCATGTGAGCAGTACCGGAAATTCAGGTAATACGGATACGCAGATGCGATTTGCCGCCGACCCTTCACTCACGGTAGAGTCGTTACGCGAACTACGGTTCTCCCCAATGGGCGGCTTGCTCGCCGGTTGGGGACGGCTTGGTCTGCATATCTGGGATGCGCAAGATGGTTCATTGCTGTGGAGCTATGCGTTGAGGCGACGGGCCATTTCGGCGCATTACTCGCTGGATACCGTGCTGCGAGAACATGCGAGTGGAGAGCGCGGCATTGTGATGGCCTTACCCGTCTATACCGATGATCCGCGTGGGCCACGGGCGCGAGGTGTGCGCGGTACCGATGTCGTCAGTCACCTATTGGGAACAGCCGCCGATACGCTGAGCGAGCCGCTCGTCTGTGCGGAAGACGACATGGAGAAGCGGCTATTCTGGGCAATTCGCCTGCGTACCCTGGCAAACGATGCGCGTACTCTGCTCACGCTCTCCTGTGCAAACGTGTCAGACGAAGAGGAGCAGATGATTATCATACGTCGCTGGGACCTGGCGACGAAATCGCGCTTCGGTAGCAAAGGCGGCAAACCGCGCCCGCAGATTAGCACGTCGATCATCGCGGGACGTTGCGCCGATTGCGAGCCACCCTATGCCGTGACGCCCGATGTACGCACACTGGCTTACAGCTACGCGGGCCACAAAGTGCGGATCTATGACACAATGAATGGCCTCTTTAGTGAATTGACGAGCGGCGGCATGGGCGGCAGCGCACGTATGGTGATTTCGCCCGACGCGTTATGGTTGGCGGTCGCTCGCGAGGATAGCGAAGTGAACGAAGGCGTGGTTGACCTGTGGTCGCTGAGTACAGGGCAACTCGTGCAAAAGTTATACCATCCATGGCAGATCAGTGCCCTGCATTTCGCGGATAAACAGCTGATCGTCGCGCTCACTGATGGCACGATTCAAATATGGAAGTAATTTGTTGCTGTTTCGTCTTCCTATTCGTTGATTTAGTGTAGTCAGAATATAATTGAGCAAGGGGAACAGGATACCCTCATCGCGAGTCTGGCCCACAGAGCAATAGTTTTCAGATCTTACCAGAGAGGCAAGGTAATAAATGTATGCGTATTTCGGTGGTGGTTCCGATATTTAACGAAGAAGAGACGGTCGCGCAGGTACTGGAGTCTCTCTCACAGGTACCGCTCGATCTTGAAGTGGTAGTGGTGGATGATGCTTCCACAGATCGCACCTGGGAGATTTTGCAAGCTTTGCGAGAGAAAGAGCCATTTAGGAGCTATCGTTTTATCTGTCATAGAGTGAAATCAGGGCAAAGGTGTTGCATTGCGTACAGGGTTTGGGCTTGTTAGCGGAGACCTGGTGACGGTACAGGATGCCGATATGGAGTATGATCCCCAGGACATTCCCGCACTCGTGCGTAAATGGGAAGAGGCCAATAATCCTAAAACTGCCATCTATGGGCGTCGCGATCTCTCAGGGCAAAAGTTCGCCACACGCTGGGGCAACCGCTTCCTGACTGCCGTCACCAATATTCTCTTCGGTGCGCGTATTCACGATATGGAGACCTGCTACAAATTGATACCCGGCAACGTCGCCCGCTGCCTGCCAATGAAGGGACGCCGCTTTGAGATTGAGCCCGAAATAACCTCGTGTATCCTCCAGGCTGGTTACACCATTCTTGAAGTGCCTATCAGCTACCATCCGCGTATCGCCAAAAAACTCAATCCCTGGAAGGATGGCTGGCCCGCCTTAGCCACGCTCTTAGGACGCCGCTTCAGCAAACCCTTTCGCGTTACCGAACCGCTCGCAGTAAGCGCGGCAGAGAAACAGGTAACAACGGCAACAGTCGTTAAACAATAACAGCGATGGCATGATAAAATAGAGTAACATATTTCTGTAGGAGGATTTTATCATGCCGGAACATCCTAAGTTACTTGTTACTCAGAAAGTACCCGAACCCGCTTATCCATTGCTTGAAGCAATTGGCGAAGTGGAAGCCAATAGAGAAGAGGGGGTCATCTGGCCCTACGAAGAACTTATGCGCCGGGGACCAGGTCACGATTATATTTACAGCCTGTTGACCGACAACATTGACGCCAATTTCCTGCAAGCCTGTGTGGATGCTTCGCCACGCCTCAAAATGGTCGCGAATATGGCTGTCGGCTTCAACAACATTGATGTGGAGGCCGCGACACGGCTCGGTATCGCCGTCAGCAACACCCCTGGCGTCCTCTCGGACACCACCGCTGACCTCGCCTTTGCCTTGCTGATGGCAACGGCGCGTCGTATTCCAGAGGCTGAGCGTTTTCTGCGTGCTGGCAAATACACTGGTTGGGGCCCGCTGCTCTTCTGCGGTGCCGAGGTACATCACTCCACACTCGGATTGATTGGTGCCGGTCGCATCGGCAAAATTATCGCACAGAGGGCCAGAGGCTTTGAGATGAAGGTTCTCTACTACGATGTTTATCGCATGTCGCCCGAAGATGAGGCACTCTATCATCTCACCTATCTGCCAATGGATGATGTCTTGCAACAAGCGGATTTCGTCAGCATCCATACGCCCTACATGCCTTCCACCCATCATCTTATCGGCGAGCGGGAACTCTCGTTGATGAAACCTACCGCTACCCTCATCAACACCGCACGCGGCCCCATCGTTGATGAGAAGGCTCTGGTACATGCCCTGCAAAATGGCACTATCGCGGGTGCTGGATTGGACGTGTTCGAGAACGAACCGGCGGTCGAGCCGGAACTCTTAACAATGGAAAACGTCGTCCTTTTGCCACATATCGCGAGTGCCTCGCTCAAAACACGCGCACTCATGGCGACAATGGCAAGCGATAACATCGTCGCCCACTTTCATGGGCAACGTCCACCCAATATTCTCAATCCAGAGGTTTTAAAGTAATTGAAGTTTGGCAGGGGATGATGAGGTTGCGGCATCCGCGGATGCCGCAACCTCATCATCCCCTGCCAAACTTCAGGGATTATAAGGGAGAACAACGTTACATGACACGAGCGGGAACACTTTTGGAGAAAGAACCCGGACTACATACTATTTTTCAAGGTGAGGAGCATCCCTATGTCCGCTGCGTCATCGCCGATAGACTAGACCCGCAACGCCACTTTGAATGTCGCGTCTTAGATGAGCAGGATATTCCCTTCTCTACCGGCGATTCCATTACCCTGGAGGTCATCAAAGTAGTCACGGAACGACGCAGCGGCATTGTGCGCTTTGATTGCCGTTTGCCCGCTAAGCAGGCATAAGAAGAACAAAAATTTGCGGAGATTGGCCCGTCAGTCGTCCAGGACCGCCAGATTAAGCTGGCGGAGGCGTGCGGGGTCGGAAATCACGTTGAGCTCGGCTATCTTCCCGTGCGTGATCGTGAGATCGAGGACGAGGAGCAGCCGTCCACGCGGAGCCACGACGATTCCTACGGAGTCGTTCACGAGAGCCGATTGCGTTTCCCTGGCGCGTCCCGCGAACTGCCTGGCTACGGCCAGTGCACCATGGACCTCCCTTGACGCGCCCGCAGGCAAGGCTGTGCGGTCGTGTCGGAACACGACATCCGGGTCGAGTACTGCGAGAAGCGCGTCGAAGTTACCGGCACGCGAGGCGGTGAGGAAGGCGTCAACCACTTCTCGCTGATAAGTGAGGTTGGCGTCCTGAACTCTCGCCCCTCCCCGCACCCGGCGCCGTGCGCGGCTCGCAAGCTGCCTTGCCGCGGTCGGCGAACGCTCCACGATGGGAGCAATCTCGTCGAAAGACACGGCGAATATGTCGTGCAGCACGAACGCAAGGCGCTCAGCAGGATTCAAGGTGTCGAGGACCACGAGCAACGCGAGACCGACTGAGTCGGCCAGCAGCACTTCTTGCTCGGGGTCGCTCCCGCTCTCACGGCTCGTAACTGGCTCGGACACGGACACTTCCAGGGACTCCTCGCGCCGCAAGTTGCGCGAGCGCAGCATGTCGAGGCATATCCGTGCGACCACCGTGGTCAGCCATCCGCCCAGGTTCTTGACGTCGCTCGTGTCGGAGCGGCTGAGGTGAAGCCAGGACTCCTGCACGGCGTCATCCGCCTCGGTAAGGTCGCCGAGCATCCGGTAGGCCACCGCCCGCAGGTGGGTCCGGTTGGCCTCGAATTGCTCCGCCAGCCATTCGTGTTCGTCCATCAATTATATTCCTTCATGTTGTTCTCTCAGTAGTAGTGACGAGCGAAACCCGACTAATGTGACAATTCGTCAATCGGTCACATTCTTTCGCTGCGCTCCGTCATAGTAGTGACGAGCGAAACCCGACCGGTGTAGCAGGAGGCTAGCTCCCGTGGTAGGCGGGTGGGTGGCTTCGTCACAGCTGAAACCGGAACGCTGAACATCCCGGTTCTGTAAAGATAATGAAATATCTATGGAGGAAAGTAAACATGCAAGCACGAATGAGCAACCCAGCAACGATCCTTCCCGACGCCACAAATGCCATACAAGCCCTGCTCAAGGCCACGAGAAAGGGCGGCGTGCCGTCGGCGACGCTTGAGCTTGTCCACCTGCGTGCGAGCCAGATCAATGGCTGTAGCTTCTGCGTTGACTCGGGCGCACGCAGCGCCAGGAAGGCAGGCGAAACAGACGAGCGCCTCTTCGCCGTGGCGGCCTGGCGGGAGGCACCCTACTTCACCGACGCCGAACGTGCCGCCCTCGCACTCACCGAGGCCGTCACCCGGCTTGCCGACCGGGCCGACCCGGTTCCAGATTCGATCTGGGACGAGGCCGCCCGGCACTACGATGAGCAGGGACTCGCGGCTTTGATCCTCATGATCGCCACGACCAACCTCTTCAACCGCCTCAACGCCACCACCAGACAGGTGGCGGGCGCAAAGTGGTAATGAGGCTGAAGGGTGGGCAGTTTTTAGTCTGAAGGGAGTAATCAGCACGACAGATGTAGATGCATTGCCACAGTAAATCCTTGTGAGAACCGCCACAATGGCGTATAATGGAAATATAGAAACATCCCCACTCCGGGGAAACACGCGACGGGTAAGATAATCCGTCGCTTCGTCTTTTTCATGAAGAGTTTTTTGAGGCAGGCAGAGAAGTATGGTAGAGAGCGTTAGCACAAGTTCAGACAGTTCGTCACCACAACCAACACAATCAATACCACCAGCAAATATTCGGTTGCTCGTCATTGATATTGATGGAACATTGCTCGATCCAGAGGGGAAGATTACGTCGCAGACGCTAGCAAGTGTGCAAGCCGCCAGAGAAGCTGGCATCGTGGTCACGCTGGCAACGGCACGCCGCTATGGCAATACTGCACCGATCGCAGATCAACTGGGCATAGACTGCCCGCTCATTCTATGCGATGGGGCGTTCATTATTCAGCATCCACACGCGCAAGTTTTATATACACATCCGCTAGCAGCTGCCGTCGCGCAACAGGCGGTAGATATTATGGCAAGCTATGAACACGATGTTCAGCCCGTCGTCCACCCCAATTTAGGATTGATAGAAGAGGTATGGACGGGTCCGGCTGAACGTGACAACCTCTGGATAGAGGCGTATATTCTGGCCTATCCTGACAGAGTACACCGTATGCCTTACACGGAACTTTGCACAGGACATCCTGACCCACTGCGAGTTGTTGCCTTCGCGTCAGAAGAGTCTGTTCAGGCACTCATCCCCGTAATCTCTACACTGAACTGTTCGTGGAACGCCATTAAGCGCGGCAACTATGGCTGCGCGGAATTGGCCGTCATGGCACCAGATTGCTCAAAAGCTAGCGGCGTTATAGCACTGGCACACAGATTGAACATTCCCCTGACACAGGTAATGGCAATCGGGGATAACAACAACGATATCCCGATGTTGCAAGCTGTCGGCTGGGGTGTCGCGATGGGACAGGCTCCCATCGCCGTCAAAGCGGTAGCAAAGGCGGTTACTGCAAGCAACGCTGAGAATGGTGCAGCACAGGCGATTGAACGCTATGCCCTCGAGGCGGCTCGCCGGGCATCACATGCTGCCTCAAATTCTCTCAATCGCACCACCTGCCTGTGATTGGGCGAGGCTTGCCAGCGTTTCTGCTTCACCAATTCCAGAGCATCCTGAGCCTGCATACCATCGTAGACCAGCACGGCGCAAGTCAGCAGAACGCTGCGCCCGACGCCATGTTCACAGTGAATGAGGACGCGCCCGCCTCGTCTCATACTCTCACTAACCCAGGCTGAACCCTCCATCAGTTGCTCAATTGTCATAGGATGGGTGTCGCGTGTCGGTAGATGAAGTAGTTCGATATGCTCTTTTACCATCGCTTGCTCGTCATCGCAATATTCTGCCCGCGTATCCACCACAGCGGTGACGCCTACACGAGCCAATGCTCGAATATCCACCGGTCGGACGCGCCCACCAACTGCGAGAGAATCCGTCACCCAGCTCATATTCAACTTATCGGGCAAGGGAATATGCAGAGCCAGCGCAAAATGCTCCGCACTTGAACCTTCGGGGAAGAGATGTGCCGCAATGCGCGTCCAGATACGATAGCTCAAGCGCACAATGCCCGAAAAAAACCAGACCAGACCAGAAAAACGCACCTGCGGCGGCGCCGTTTGCTCAACCTTGCCAGTATCTGGTGTAGTGGGTGTAGTGGGTGTATGAACAGGCTTTTTTGTATCTGTTTCAGTAGGAGGCGGTGTAATTGTTGGATCAGACGACATGGTAATATGCTATCCTTCTTCTATCTCTCACTTATTGGGACACAGCTAACGGTGGCAAAGCAGAGACAACCTCAACCACACCATCTCCCATTTCCTTCTGCCTATCTCTCTGCATGACACGTTGCAATGAAGCAATCGCACACTCTATCATACTATCATCGGGTTCGCGTGTCGTCAAACCCTGCAATGCCAGACCTGGAGCTAGCAGCCACCGCACAATACGAAAACGATAGTTCGCCGCTCCCAGCCGCATCAACTCATAGGCCACGCCGGCCACTACTGGAATGAGAACGATACGCGACACGAATTTGATCAGCAACGATGGCGAACCAACCAGCGCAAAGATGAAGATGGATACAACCATCACCAGCAGGAGGAAACCGGTGCCGCAGCGTGTATGGACACGCGAAGCGCGGCGCACATGGGGAATATCCAACGGGTCGCCCCGTTCCATCGCGTTAATCGCCTTGTGTTCCGCACCGTGATAGCCAAAGACGCGCTGGATATCCGGCACACGCCCGATGAGATAAAGGTAGCCAATCAATAGCGCGAGACGAATCACGCCCTCAAGCGTGAGATTGAGCCAGCCATCCCCAATCTGATTGTGTAGCAGACTCGTGATAAACAGTGGCGCCAGGAAGAACACCAGCACAGCAAAACCCAGCGAGATCAACAATGTAATAGCTAACATGAAACCGCCAATGCGCGGCGGCTTCTCCGGTTGCTCGCTCAACGGAGTATCCTCGTGAATAGCAGCATTTGATGAGCTATCGTCTTGCATCTGTGGGACTACATCTATTACCTTTTTTTCAGCTTCGGGGTCAATAGCACCAGTCGCCACGTTGGCGGAAAAGGTCATCAAGCGCGTACCCAGGATGAGCATTTCCCATAGCAGTAAGAGACCACGCACGAATGGCAGGCGGAAGAGGCGATTCTGATAAAGGCGCGGATTCAACGCCTCTTCGTGCAGATAGATGCTCTCATCAGGGCGACGAATCGCTACAGCGACCGAGGTGCGGCCGCGCATCATCACCCCTTCCATTACAGCCTGGCCACCATAGTAAAATTTTGCCATGTCACACCTCTTCCTTAAACCTGCCTCAACAGGTTATATATCAGGTTGCTGCTCGCTCTCAATGAATTGCGCACGCCGATAGGATAAGCCCGATGCGCGTAAATGCGCCAGGCGACGCATGACCGGGCTACGTAAGAAGTTGACCCGCGACATACGCGGCAACTTACGGCGCAAGGCACGGCTCCGCACTTCAGGACGTAAAGGTGTCAAAAGAGTGCGGCGGCGTTTACGCCAACGAGCTGTCTGCCAGATGCTCTGTTTCTCCGGCGGTGGCAGAAAGCTTAAAATAGAAGTGGCGATATCAAAGGATGCGCGAGGGCAGCTGATGCGCTTCGCGTTCTCCTGCCAGCGGCGCATTTGCAACGACCCCGGTTTGATCAGAAGGCGTAAGGTTCCAACCAGTTCAATCGCATCATGTGCCATCGAGCCAACATCGTTCTGTAGCACAAAATCCACGTTGCCCTCTTCTTGCCCCGGCACGTAGCCACTGAGAATAATTGGCAAGTCACAGGCCAGAGCTTCGGCGATTGTTCCCGGACCAGCTTTCGTCACAATCACATCCGAAGCACGCATGATCTCAGGCATGTTTTGGACAAAACCAAAAACCTTCGCCGGAACGTGCAGGCTCGAACGAGTCCGCTGGAGATGGGCGTACAGACGTTTGTTCCGCCCTGTGACAATCAACATCTGCACCGGCAGACGCGCACGCGAAATGGCACGTACTGCCTCTTGCAAACCCCCGGAACCTTCACCGCCTCCAACCAGCAGGACGACGGGAAGGTCTTGCGCAAGGCCGAATTTTCGTCGCAATTCCTCTTTGCTTTCCGTCGGGCGGGTAAATTTGGGGTCAATCGGCATACCTATCACGCGCACGCGCCCAGGATCGAGGTTGCGCTCAAGGTACAGTTGCTTCGCATAGTCTGTGGGGACAATATAACAATCCGCACCTGGCGCATACCAGGCGTAGTGAACGCTGATCAGGTCAGTAACAACTGTAATAAAAGGAATGCTCAGATGCAGGTCGCGTAAAGCCTCAATGGTTACATGATTGAGCATAGCATGAATTGAGACAATCACATCGGGCTGAACGCTGGTGATAAGCTGCAATAATCCGTTATGGATCAGCGGAGTGGCGACTGTTTTCACTGCCATCACGCTGCTACTCTCGTTGCTCAAGTGAAAAACGCGCCCGTAGAGCTTGGGATTATAGCGAATAGCCGGCCCATAGAGTTTGACCGCTTCGCGGAGAGGGAAACGGCTATACTCCTCGAAGACATCAACGATTTCAATACGATAGGTCGGAGGAGGTAAAGCAGGCGGATCTACCACCCCTTCTGTATCTTTTTGCTGTTGCTGCTGTAGGGCTTGCCACGCTTCTTGCTCTTGCTGAGCAATCAAAGCAATCGCATTGCGGATGGCATTTGCCGCACTACGATGTCCGGCTCCGGTATCAGCGATAAGGAACAGGATAGTTCGCTGTACTGTATTGGCCAAGCCATTAACCTCATACTCACAAACTAGCGTCAAATAGTAAGCAGGGATGGGCGTCATTGTTTCGCGTGGTCATTGAAGATGGCGACCACAAGGGTTGCCACTTCAATGACCACGCGAAACAATGACGCCCATCCCCATATTGTTGCATCCTGAGAACTTACTCCTCTTCCTTGAGGTTAAAGCGTCTGCGGAAACGCTCTACACGCCCGGCAGAGTCCAGGATACGCTGCTGACCGGTGAAGAATGGATGGCATTTCGAACACACGTCTATCTTCAACACAGGTTTTACACTGACGGTTTTGAAGCTGTTGCCACAGGCACAACTGACCGTGGCTTCAATATAGTTTGGATGAATTCCCTTTTTCATGTTCACTCCTAAAAGATGTCAAAAGTTATAGTTGCGAGCATGATTGTACATGGATATGTCCCATTCGTCAAGATACCCCACAACTCAACGCCTTATTGTACCAGTTCAATGTCTCCGTTGTGGATACTCTGAGTTGGCAAACCTACTGCGCATTTCTCTCTATTCTACCATAGGATAACACCAGGGTATAGCTTTTTATGCCCAATTTCATATGGCAAGGAAATATTCTGTGGTACACTAAAGAAAGAAGACTCGGCATGTTGGAAACGACGCCCGTAGAAGCTGGTTGACCAGCTCCTGCAGACGTTCTTCACTTTATTTGGCTTGAGGAACAAACCTCTTATGATCGAACGCTACTCACTGCCGGAGATGGCCGCTATCTGGTCGTCTACACATAAAACCGATACCTGGCTACAGGTGGAGCTGCTCGTCTGTGAGGGATGGGTACGCGAAGGTGTCATACCACCGGAGGTCATGGAGAAAATACGCCGCGCACGTTATAACGCTGAACGCATGCGCAAAATTGAGCAGGAAACGCACCACGATGTGATCTCGTTTCTGCGCTCTATTCAGGAGCAACTTGGGCCGGAAGGACGCTTTATCCACCTTGGCCTGACCTCATCTGATGTGCTTGATACAGGACTTGCCGCGCAAATCAAAGAGGCGGGCGCACTGCTCACTACATCCTTAGCCACGCTCATTCAGACCGTCGCACACGCGGCAGTACAGCATAAGTACACGCTGATGGTGGGTCGCACGCATGGCATTCACGCCGAGCCAATCACCTTTGGCCTCAAACTTGCCATGTGGATGGACGAATTGCGGCGCGGGCAACAGCGCCTCGCGGCTGCCCTGGAAGAGGTGACCGTCGGCAAAATTTCAGGCGCGGTCGGCACACATGCAACGGTTCCACCACAGATTGAAGAATATGTTTGTGAGGCAATGGGCCTGGGCGTGGCTCCTATTTCCAGCCAGATTGTGCAACGCGACCGCCACGCGCACTTCATCACGGCACTCGCGCTACTCGGTAGTTCGCTTGAAAAAATGGCCCAGGAGATTCGCCACTTGCAGCGTACCGAACTCAGCGAAGCCTTTGAGCCGTTTGCCTCTGGTCAGCAGGGTTCGTCAGCCATGCCGCACAAACGTAACCCCGAACTGTGCGAGCGCATCTGTGGGCTGGCTCGCGTACTGCGAGGTTATTCTGTAACCGCCATGGAGAACGTCGCCCTCTGGCATGAACGCGATATCAGCCATTCGTCCGCCGAGCGTATCATTCTTCCCGACGCCTGTACGCTGACACACTATATGCTGCACATTTTCAACACCGTCATGAGCGGATTGCAGGTAGACGAGGAACGGATGCTTTTCAATTTGAACATGACCGGCGGGCTGATCTTTTCACAACGCATCTTGCTTGCCCTCATTGGTAAAGGTGTGGGACGGCAGGAAGCCTACAAGATGGTGCAACGCAACGCTCAGAAAGTCTGGAGCATGGCAAGTCACGGCCCCATCGAAGGACCTGCGTTACTGAATGCACTCAGCGACGATTCCGAAGTGACCGGATATCTCACTCCCGACGAACTGGCAGAACTGATGAACACTGAATATTATGTCAAATATGTTGATACAGCGTTTACGCGGGTGGGATTAGGGAAAGAGGCCTTATGAATGATGAAGTCAAGCAACGCAAGATCGAACATGTCAGCGTTGCTTTAGGGCAGGATGTGTCCGCACCGCAGCGAGCCAACTGGAATGACATACAATTCGTGCATCAGGCATTACCAGAGGTAAACCTTGACGAGATAGATACATCCGTAACCTTCCTCGGCAAGACACTGCGCTATCCCATCTTCATATCCTCACTCACCGGCGGCCATCCAGACGTCACCACGATCAACCGCAACCTCGCCCAGGCAGCCGAACATTACGGACTCGCGCTGGGAGTCGGCAGCCAGCGTGCCGCTATCGTCAATCCTTCCGTCGCTCCCAGCTACGCCGTCACACGAGAATATGCCCCGCACGCTTTTCTCATCGCCAATATCGGCGCACCGCAACTCATTGAGCAGTCGCGTCATTCCGCCTTTACTCTTGCGCAGGCCCAACAAGCCATTGATATGATCGGTGCCAATGCCCTTGCGATCCACATGAACAGCCTGCAAGAGGCGGCACAACCGGAGGGAGACCGCCGCGCCGTAGGAGAGGCTGCCGCGCTTCAGCAACTCACTGGCCACCTCTCGCTACCCGTCATCGCCAAAGAGACCGGGGCCGGCATCTGCCGCGAACAGGCTCTACTCCTGCGCTCGTGCGGCGTCTCCGCGATAGACGTTGGCGGTGCGGGCGGCAGCAGCATGTCGGCTATGGAGGCGGCCCGTTCGCAGTCACGCGGCGATGAGCGCACGATGAACATCGGCCTGCTCTACAGAGGCTGGGGCATCCCCACCCCTATTGCCGTCGTCGAAGCCAGCGTCGCGCAACTCCCGCTCATTTCCACCGGCGGCGTGCGCAACGGCCTCGACATGGCACGCGCCCTTGCCCTCGGTGCCACGCTCGTCGGCATGGGCTTCCCCTTCCTTAAAGCCGCCAGCGAAAGCTACGAAGCGGTCTGCGAACTACTGGAAACGGTGATCGCCCAACTGCGCGTAGCCATGCAATTGAGTGGGGCCAGCACTCTCGCCCAACTGCGCGACGTAGACATCGTAGTCACCGGCGAGACCCGCAACTGGCTCACCTTGCGCGGCTTCGAGGAAGACTTGAAAGCCATGGCCCAACGGCGGTGGCGACGCTCAAATAGATAGCATTCGTAATTTGAACCTGGAATTCTATCAATGAACATGAGAAGGGAGATAACAGTGAACCAGAACGACAAACAGGAGACACAGGCGGCCAACCCCACGGGCGTGGAGGCTCGCCTGGCCAGGCATGGCGGTCTTTCCTACCTGCACATGCCTGCGGTTGACGTTCACCAGTCGGCAACCTTCTACGAGCAGGTCTTCGGCTGGCACATCCACGGCCGCGACACCAACCGCCCCAGTTTCGATGACGGGGGCGGACACGTTAGCGGCGCGTGGATGACTGATCAAGCGATCTCACGCGAGCCCGGCCTGCTGCCGTACATCTATGTCAACCGCATTGACGATACCATCGAGAAGATCGAGGCACATGGTGGCGAGGTCATCAAGGCTCCCTACCCCGAAGGAAACCTCTGGGTCGCGACGTTCCGTGACCCCGCCGGCAACGTGATCGGCCTCTGGCAGGAAGGTACCCGCTGAGCCGTCCACGAAGACGGAACCGGCGTATGCTTCCCAACATTGCTCACGTCAAAGCCTCGGCGGCAAACGGCGGGGAATGGCGCGGATCGTTCCTGTGGTTATTTGAGTTTTTTGAGACACTCAATGAGATAGGGGTCAAAATGTCTTTCGACCAGCTCTGTCATTTCTTCACGAGAGCGGCTCCCATCCACTTCATAGATGGGAAGGTGCAACGCTTCTGCTTGCTGCCTGACGTACCGCGCCAGTTGGCAGTCGCGTGCGATAATATTGTGTCTCCGCTTTTCGGGATCGCTGCCCTCGTTGTAGACACCATGCCGTTTTTGACGCCGAGCCTGTTCAGCCCATCTCTGTCGCCTCCCTTGCTCACAGAAGGAATCCGTGGGCACCAGCCAGATTGCCTGGTGTGGACTGGAGAGATAGGGAGCAACACTTGCAGGAAAGAAATTGCCCTCGGCAATAATAAAACTTTCCTTTGGCAGAGCCAGGAGATCTTCAAGCGCCAGATGAAAATCTCTGTTCCAGGATGTAATCGCCTCCTGCACCAGCACTTCGACTGGCCTCTCTATCCAGCGCTGATCCATACTCATCTTCAGAAACGTTATGGCCTCAGTATCTCCCGCGGCGACTCGTCGAGCAAAATGATTACTTGACCAGGCGTCGAGATGATAATCGAGAAAGACGTAGATTTGAGCGATCGTGTGACCGATCGTGGATTTCCCAGAGCAAGGAGAACCCCCAATCCACAAAACGTGTGGGAGGATCCGCTCGGAAGGAGATTGCGTGAACATTCTCATTTCCTACCCCAACCCCATCTCACGTGCATACAACGCCGCCTGCGTGCGGTCACGCAATCCCAGTTTGGAGAGAATATTACTCATGTGGTTTTTGACCGTCCCCTCTGTGATATAAAGGGACTCACCGATCTGCCGGTTCGAGGCACCTTTCGCCACCAACGCTAATATTTCGCGTTCACGCTCGGTCAACGCCTCCACATACTCCAGCGAGGACATTTCCGAGGCATTGCTTTTAGGAGCTTGCACCGTCGGTTTGGGTGTTGCCGGAACAGGAAAAGCGGAAAACGCCTTGCTGGCGATATCCGATTGCAACAGTACCTGACCATGAGCGGCGGCACGTACCGTACTCGCCAGTTGTTCCGAGGTGGCATCCTTGAGCAAATAACCCAGTGCACCCGCCTGCAATCCTGCCTGTATCAGTTCCACATCGTCGAATGTGGTTAATATGACGATATGCGAAGCAGGCCAGCGAGCCTTAATAGTCCGCGTGGCGGCTATGCCATCCAGACGCGGCATACGAATATCCATCAGAATGACAGCGGGCGGTGTAGATTGGGCATACAGTTGCTCGACAAACTTGAGTGCAGCCTCACCATCGCTGGCGGTACCCACAATCTCTAAATCAGGCTCCAATTCCAGCAGCTTGCGCAACCCCTCGCGGACTAGCGTCTGGTCATCAACAATCAAAACCCGAATGCGCTGTGCCATATCGTTTTCAATTTTCCCTTTCGGTGGATATCATACACAGGCATTATAGCACTCTCATAATCTACTACACAGCAAAAGAGAGATAGTATCAGGATATGCCCTCGTGGTAATCCCAAAACTTGCGCATCAGCTCAATCAATATGGCGATACACCCGGCAAGTGGAAAGCGTAGAGTTTATCATCGTGGGAAACTACGTAGACTACCCCATAGGCAACGGTAGGTGAGGCTTCGATGGGAACACTGATGGGAGTAGCCCAGAGATTCGCTCCACTTTTCGCATCATAGGCATAGAGATTGCCATTGTTGGAGCCGACGTAGACCACTCCATTGGCAATAGTAGGTGAGGATTCGATATTACCAGCAGGAGCAGTCCAGAGCTGCTTTTCACTATTCACATCAAAAGCATAAAGATTACCGCCCTCAGGATCACTAGATTTATTATCCTGGGAGCCAACATAGACGATTCCATTGGCCACGGCGGGCGATAAATAGTGAAAACCTGGTGGAGCAGGAATAGGAGCAGGCCAGCGCAGAATTCCAGTTTCCGCATCAAAGGCATAGAGATTGCTATTAAAGGCGACATAGACAACTCCATCAACAAAAGCAGGCGAAGAGACTCCACCCATAGGAATTTGCCAAAGAATTCTTCCTTTGTTGTTCGCATTGAAGGCATAGAGATTACCGTCTTTTGAACCAACATAGACCACTCCATTGTCAACAGCAGGGCAAGAATCAATTGCTCCTCCTGTATGCTTTTGCCAGAGAATTTTCCCTGTCTTCGCATCTAGAGCGTAGAGATTGTCGTCATCAGAGCCAACATAGACCACATTATTGACAACTGCAGGCGAGGAAATGAAGCCGCCACTCATGTGAGTCTTCCAAAGAAGCGACCCGCTTTTCGCATTAAAAGCATAGAACCTGTCGGACCCAATGTAAACAATGTTATTGACAACTGCAGGCGAGGAGAGAATTGAGGCACCTGTAGAAGCTCTCCAAAGCTGGGTTCCACTTTTCGCATCAAAGGCATAGAGATAACCATCTTTCGAGCCGACATAGACAATACCACTGGCAATAGCAGGCGAGGAATAATTGGCGGTAGTGGGCAAAGAATACCTGGTTGTTGCCATGCCAGCAATCCAATCCAACCCCAGATTGGAAACGTTCGCCGGAGAAAGAATGCGCTCATAAGGATTGTTATGCGTATGATCGGCATTGAAGCCGAACATGACGCCGTTGGCGGCAACAGCAGCATCATACGCGATTACGTCGCTGGCTTGCGGCCCGGCGGTCGCAGTTATGTTGCTGACCTTTGCCCTTGCAGTCGCAGTTATACGCGCTACCACAGTCATTGTCGCCTGTTGTTGCATCAATGCCGTGTTATGGAACGTGATGGGGTAGTATACTCCAAAGCCTCCCAGCAACAGGATGAACAGAGCCAAACTGGCTAGTACGAGCTTGCGGGTACGCGAAACTGGCATTTTAGGCCGAGGTGTTATGGGATCAATAGGCTTTTTAGAGGGAGTTGGCGGAATGGGCGTTATAGGCGGAATAATATGAGGCGCATTTGTAACGTGTGGCACAACAGGTAACGTCTTGCTGCCGTTATTAACAGGAGGTTGAGTTAGTTGAAAGGAACCTGGCAGCGGTGGAGCGGGTGGAGGTATCGTGTTCGGAACCGTTGGTGCATCGGTGACAGAAGGCAGAGAAAAAGGTGGACGTATTAGGGGTACATAACGGGTGCAGACGACGATTGCAGCCAGCTGGCTCGTTTCAATTCATCGGCAAATATTCGGACGCTGTCAAAACGGCCGTGTGGGTCTTTGGCAAGGGCAATCATTACCACTTTCTCCACTGCCTGAGGAATCCCCGGTATTTGTTCACGCAATGGAGGCGGTGTCCTCATTTATATGCTGCCATAAAATCTCATCGGATGTGCCTTTGAATGGACAATTCCCCGCTAACCATTCATAAACCACAATGCCAAGCGCATATTGATCACTGCGCTGGACGTGCCTTTCCCTGGATCTGCTCTGGTGCCATATAAGCCAATGTACCTGTACCACCTCTTCCCGCGTAATCTGGGAAATTGAACTCTGGGTGACAATGGTCAAGGCCAAAATCGCTGAGCAGGATATCTCCACTCTGTCCGATGAGCATGTTCGCAGGCTTCACGTCGCGATGGATTAAGTTCTTATCATGAGCAAATTGGAGGCCAGATGCAATTTGGCCGACATACTCTACGACAGTAGGGAGGGGTAATCGTGATCCTTCGGGATAACGTTCATGTAGCGAACCATGTGGGGCATAATCCATAACCAGAAACGGCATGCCACCCTCGACGCCAAATTCAAGTACGCGCACGATATGGGGATGGATTCAGATGCGCAACAGTACGCGCCTCACTGCGAAATCTCTCAATTTCCGCACCGGGCAGTTGAGTGTGCAAAACTTTAATAGCCGCATACGTGCCGAGGTGAATATGCTCGCCCAGATATACGTCGGCAAAACCGCCTTCTCCCAAGTTTGCGCACAATAATGTAGTTGCCAAGTTGTTGTCCCACGCGATCTACCATAGATAACATCCCCTAGGACAGATGTTGTCAGTCATTCTTCGCGTATCACTCAAACGATTGGATATTCAATGGATTTATTGTAAAGGAAGATTATGAATGAGTCAAGCATTAACGATAGGTACCCGCACCGTCACGCGAAAACCATGGGGATCAACCGCCCCATAGCTGACATTCCCGCCAAGCAGTTCAATGCGCTCGCGCAGACCAATCAGGCCAAAGCCGTTGCTTTGAGGTTGTGCTGTTTCGCCTTCCGGAGTGACGCCATTATCGCGCACGAGCAGTTCCAGCACGTTCTCTTCGTAGCGCAGGCGTAGCAATACTTTTGTCGCGTGTGCATGTTTGCGCACGTTGGTTAGCGATTCCTGGGCCACGCGATAGAGCGCGACCTGAACATCCGGCGTAAGTTGGGGCAATTGCGTTTCGAGGTCAAGCGTCAACTCTGTTTCGGAGGCATGTTGCTCAAATTCCTTGCCCAATCGCGTTAATGACTCGCTCAGACTTAAGTTCGCTATACTTGTGGGGCGAAGTGCAGCTACCGCGTTGCGTACCTCTTGCATGGATTGCGCGGCAACTCTTCGCGCCTCCTCAACCTCTGACATAGCTCGCTCAGGGTCGCGCTCCTGCAATTTGCTAATCGTCTCAAGCTGGATATTCAGAATTGAGAGGTAGTGACCCAGCGTATCGTGAATCTCACGCGCAACGCGGGTGCGTTCGCGCACAATCGTCAGTTCTTCAACTTCACTGGCATACGCCTGCAATTGCGCATGCGCCTGCTCCAATTCAGCATTGGACACCTCTAATTGATGCAACAATTGCTCTGAGCGCGTTTTCTGTTCATCCAACGCACGATTTGCTTGCGAAAACACGGCCACAAAAATAAAGGCCGGCAGCAACGTGAAACAACTTTGCAAGAAGTTCGCACTAATATGCCAGTTATCCAGAAAAGCAAGATTGGCGACGGTGGCCGCGTATAGCAGCATAGATACGATAATGGCCGTTCTTAAAGACAGCGCAACAAAGTACAGCCCCAGCGTCACGAGATAGAGCAGCCAATCAAAACTCAGGCCAATAGCAGCAAATAATCCACAGATTATTGTCAGCATTGAGAGACCAATAAGGTGGAGCGCGGCCAGCCAATAGCTCATTGGCTTTGATGATATCCAACTCCTCACCAATGACCATAGTAAAGCAACATACACCATTTGAAAAGCGGTAAAACTTCCAAAATTCAGCACATTCAGCGAGCTTGCTTGCAAAATGCTCAGCAGATAACCAATCACAAGCGTAATATACGCTGTACTTGAAGTAACCCTGTACAGAAAATGTGCGTTATCGCGCTCTGAATTGGTAGCTCTCTCGACCTTCGATGAGCTGGACATGGCAATCACCCTTCACTATAGCCTTTTCGCCTCTAATTATAACGCATCTGGCGCAATATCAAATGTGAGCAAAGACATATCTTTCACCAATAACAACCACTGGTAGATACTACCGACAATAAAGGATTGCTATAAGCTGTGGTCAAGATTTCTTCATAGAAACTAGCATTTCTCAACTCACCCTCAACCATATCTTAACCGAAAATACGTGTTAAAAATTCATTGGCATGGTTAAATATAAATGGTTACTAGAGTAGTATCCTGTCTAGTTTACCTTCCCTTGAAAAAGCGGTCTTTTTCGTTTCGACTCGCCCTACAATGTCTGCAAGGCTTGCAGGCAAAATGGCAACTTTTTATCATGTTTGAACACATTGAGGAAAGCAGGTGAAGCATGAAGCTTCTCAGGTCGAGGCTCTTAGTAGCTGCAGCTCTTGCAACTATTATTTGCGGAATGTTCGTCGGCGTCACATTTTACAGGAGTGGCACTCCTGCCCACGCCGCTCCAACACCCGCCAAGCACGCAAAAATTGATTGTGAGTCGAACTCCAGGTTTTGTACCGAAGTCTATGACTCATACAAAGTGTTCGGGAACTACAAATATGTTGGACACGACGAACCATCGACACTTTTTTACTCCAATCAGCCCGGTTCCGGCAATCAAATGCAGTACGAACTCAAACTGCCCAGTGATCCGGCACCAACGCCATTGACACGGGGCAAATCGTTCAACTTCGAGCTGCACCCCGCGTTCTGGTTCGGTATGGCCATGTGCGACACGCAGTCCTACCCGGAACTGCTCCCCAACTGCACGGCGGATAGCGACAAGAACATCGTTGATCCAGCCATTAGTCCATACCATACCGGCACCGCCTTCATGGAGATGCAATTCTATCCTCCCGGTTGGGCCCCCTGGCCTGCTGGCGTCAGTTGCAACGCGACGCAGTGGTGTGCTGCGCTCAATATTGACAGTCTTGGTCTCAACCCTGTAACGGGACAGGCAAACAATTCCGCCTGCCTCAGCACTGTGGGTGAAGAAACCATCAATTTCGCCTTTATCACGTTGAGTGGTGTGCCACATGCACCGGCAAATCCGGTTGATGCCACTACCTCAACCTATACGCCAAACCCGGCCACCGACCTCTTCATGAATTCGGGTGACGAGATCATCACCACTTTGCATGATACATCCAGTGGCTTGCAGGTTGTTCTTAACGACCTCACCTCCGGTCAAACCGGTTCTATGACCGCCAGTGCAGCCAATACCTTTGGCCAGGTGAAGTACGCTCCGAATGGCACTACCTGCAAAGATATCCCTTACGACTTCCATCCTATGTACAGCACTTCATCAGAGAAGACCCGCGTACCGTGGGCGGCCCACTCCTACAACATCGCCTTCGCTGATGAAATCGGTCACTTCGACTTTTGTACCACCGTCAACTCTTCCGGCGTATGTACTGGTAAAGAGGGCATCCAGGGCGACCGCGAAGCCACCGATAGTGATGACACTGGCTGCTTCCCTGCCTCATCATCAACACTGGTGCAGGTATCCGGCTGTATCGGCACTAACACTGGCTTTGATGGTGTGCCTTATCAACCACTCTGGCCCGATGGTAACACCAAGCTGCACCCAACACCCATTCAGTTCAGTAGCCCACTTACCGGTGATAACTACGATACTCAGTATAGCCGCATGGCATTCGAAGCGGACTTGCCGCGTATCGAAAGTACATGTAACCGCGACACCGGCGTTGGCTGCACGCTCATCCCCACAACTGATGATGGTACATCGGCAGCATTCTACCCCTTCTTCAGCATTACCAATAAGGGCTCGGAAGGCTGTGTATGGCAGCTTGGCAACCATATTCCGGGAAGTTCCAATGATTTCGGTCAGAACAATGAGTATGGGCAGCAGCTAACGCTATCCTACACCAGTACCGGTGGACATCCTATCACGCTGATTGAGGATTACCGCCAGATTCTTTCCCATAATCCCTGCCAATCAGGTGATTTATTATAAAACGATAGCCGCTTTTCAAGGAAGCATAGACGAGACAGAAAGAGGCGGTGACGAACAGGTAGCATTGTCACCTGTTCATCACCGCCTCTTTCTGTCTCGTCTGATCCTACGCCTGCCTTAACGCAGTGGATACGCTTGGAGGCAGGTATACCTGGCACCCGTCCGCGAAAGTTCGCTTTTCATCACATTGATCTGGGAAACATGATAAGAAGAGGTAGCAGCAAATCTACGCTTATCTTCGAGAAAACGCTGTAGAGTTTGTAATTCTTCTGGCTTAAGGAGGGTCTTGATACGCGAAAGAGTGAGATGTGGCGAGAACGGGCGTGTATCAACCTCAAAACCATGCCGCTCCAGTTCGCGGTTGAGAGTGAGGTGTAATCGTGGCAACGTACCTGATGGCTCTTCAATGCCAACCCAGATAACACGCGGCTGATGTTGTTGGCCAAAGATATCCACATGCGAGAGGCGATAATCAAAGGCCGGGATCGTTTGCGCCGCGGCCTCTGTCGCTTGCATAGCCTCCGCAAGCTGCTCGTCAGTCAATTCTCCGAGGAAAGCCAGCGTCAAATGAATACCATGTGGGTCAACCCAATGCAATCTCGGCAGTACCAACGCCATCTGGCGGATCACTCCGCTCAGATGGCGTTGCAACGCTTCATTCAACTCAAGAGCAATAAATGTACGTGTCATGCTGGTCCTGCATTTATGCGGCGAACAGCATGGCATCCAATTCCCTGCCGTCAATGGTTTCGACTTGAATCAGGTGTTCAGCAATAGCGATAAGCCTATCTTGCTTCTCACGCAGAATGTTGAGGGCGGTTGTATAAGCCTGATCAACCAGGAATGAGATTTCCCTGTCAATCTTCGCAGCCGTCTCCGCACTGATGGAAGACGAACCTTCGGCATCCATTTTGAGCGCGACATTGCCCAACGGGGTCATGCCGAACTCACAGACCATGCGCCGGGCGAGATTGGTCACGTACTCAATATCCTGGCTGGCACCGGTGGTGATATCGCCGAAGATGATCTCCTCGGCAGCACGTCCACCCATTGCACCCGCCATTTTCGCCAACAACTCCGAGCGGCGCAAGAGGTAGCGATCTTCTGATGGCGCCTGCACTGTGATACCCAGTGCCATACCTCTGGCAATCGCTGTCACCTTCTGCACCGGATCAGCCCCTGGCATCGAGCGCATGACGATAGCGTGTCCCACTTCGTGATAGGCGATAATAGCTTTCTCGGCCTCAGTAATCACACGGCTCTTGCGTTCCGGGCCCGCCATCACACGCAAGATTGACTCTTCCAGTTCATCCCTGCAGATGGTACTCTTGCTTCGACGGGCCGCCAGCAACGCCGCTTCGTTGAGCAGATTTGCCAGATCGGCACCGGAGAAGCCAGCTGTCTGCCGCGCAAGATCATTCAGCGTAACTTCGCTATCCAGTGGTTTACCTTGCGCATGCACCTCAAGAATAGCAAGGCGACCGCGAATGTCCGGCTTATCAAGCATGACCTGCCGATCAAAACGTCCTGGGCGCAAAAGCGCAGAGTCAAGCACGTCGGGCCGGTTCGTCGCGGCAATCACCACCACGTTCGTGTTCCTCTCGAACCCATCCATTTCGACCAGCAACTGATTCAGCGTTTGTTCACGCTCGTCGTTGCCGCCCGCACCGGAATTATTGCGCTGGCGACCAACGGCATCAATTTCGTCAACGAACACAATACATGGTGCATGTGCTTTCGCCTCTTTGAAAAGGTCACGCACTCGCGCCGCACCGACGCCGACAAACATCTCGACAAATTCGGAACCACTCACACTGTAAAACGAGACACCAGCCTCACCCGCGACAGCACGCGACATAAGCGTCTTGCCCGTCCCCGGAGCACCCACCAGCAACACGCCCTTTGGAGTACGCGCACCCATCGCAATGAAACGATCCGGGCTTTTGAGGAAATCTACAATCTCCTCCAACTCCATCTTCGCTTCCTCCACACCCGCGACATCCTTAAACAGCACCGATGGATGCGACTCATTGAAACGCTTCGCCTTCGATTTCGAAAAGGGAATGGCCTGTCCACTCATTCCACCGCGTCGCACGAATAAAACAACGGCACCGGCAATCACCAGTAATATCACCACATCCACAACGCCTTGCGTCCATTGATTACTGTTTTGCCCATTGTCAACTGTCACCGATACGCCATCGTGACGAAGCTCATCAGTCACCGTCTGCCCATCCTCTTTCACCGCGTGATATTGCTGCCCGTTCGCGCCAGTCGCATAAATATCATCGTTGTTGATGGTCGCCGACTTCAATTGATGGTGGTCCGCGAGATTCAGAACATAGCTAATCGGCTTATCCTGCGCATTGCCATGCCCATTTGCGACATTGACAACACTCGCAACCGCAACACCAATGAGTACGAGGCCGAATAGCACTAAGAAGACCGGTATACCGTAGCGTGCCAAGCGGGTACGCTTTTTGGCGGCCTTTTGCGGGCTACCCTGCGAATTGGGGCTTTTGGGTTCCTGGTTGTCTTGTTGTGGTCTTTCCATGAGGTAACGTTACACCCTTCTATGTTCAAAAAACATAGCCCTACAAACATATCTAGCGCGGAAATTTATATCAACGTATATCTTGACACACCTCTTTGTATAGCAAGTCAACAATAAACGTAGTATAGCCTATCCTTCTGTGGGAATCAAGATGTATACCAGTGTAATTACTTAGAATAGTACGAATGGACATGGAAATACATCAATTTATGAGGTGATTTGTCTGAACCAGCCCTCTGGAAAAGAGCGTAGGGACAGCAACGTGCAACCATAAACTTAACGTGCTACAATAAAAGTATCGAAATGCGATATTTCGGTTTCTCGGTTCCTTATGCTGTTCGTCTTCTAGTTTTGAGGTACTTGAGCTATGCGAGATCTTCCAATGTTGCCGAGGTCGCTGCAATCCGCCGTAGAGCAGATGCTAGAATTCGGCTCGAAAGTCCAACCTTTCAGTGCCGAGAGTCGGGACAAGGCCCCACGCATTCATGACGCGAAACTGGTTCATAGCGTCTGCCCCTATTGCGCCGTCGGCTGCGGCTTAAACGTGTACGTCAAAGATGGCAAGGTAATTGATATCGAGGGCAACCCCGACAGCCCCATCAATCATGGTAGTCTCTGCCCCAAAGGATCCGCTACCTTCCAGTATACCGTCAACCCCAGTCGTTTGACGCAGGTACTCTATCGCGCTCCCTACAGCGATCACTGGGAGGTCAAATCGCTGGATTGGGCAATGGAGCAAATTGCGCAACGGGTCAAAAAGACTCGTGACGAGACCTTTGTCGAACGCTTACCCGATGGACGCGAGATCAACCACACATTGGGTATCGCCTCTCTTGGCGGGGCAACCCTCGACGTTGAAGAGAACTACCTGATGAAAAAGCTCTTTAGCGGTGGGCTGGGCGTCGTCCAGATCGAGAATCAGGCCCGTATATGACATAGCTCAACAGTACCCGGTCTGGGTACCTCATTGGGCCGTGGCGGTGCCACAACCTTTCCGCAAGACCTCGTTAATAGCGACTGTATCTGGATCATGGGCAGCAATATGGCTGAAGCCCACCCGATCGCCTTTGCCAATGTCGTCAAAGCGAAAGAGCGCGGCGCAAAAGTTATGCACATTGATCCACACTTCTCACGCACTTCCGCGCTGGCCAATCTCTATGTGCCGACGCGAGCAGGCAGTGACATTGTGTTCCTGGGTGCCATCATTCGCTACCTGCTGGAAAATAACGCCTACTTCCATGACTACGTTCTGCATTATACCAACGCTGCCACACTTGTCAGCGAAAACTATGCCGACCCTGAAGAACTAGCAGGTCTCTTCTCCGGTTTCGACCCCGAAACTGGCACCTACACCGATCAGGGCAGTTGGGATTACCAGCGCGACGAAAACGGGACACCTTTAACCGATCCGACATTGCAGCATCCGCGCTGTGTTCTCCAGATTATGCGCCACCATTATGCTCGCTATACGCCGGAAATGGTCGAGGAGATCTGCGGTGTGCCTCGCGAACAATGGCTCAAAGTCGTACAAACGCTGGTTGAGAACTCCGGACGCGAACGCACCACCGCCCTCTGCTACGCTGTTGGTTGGACACAACAATCAAAAGGCGTGCAGATTATCCGCGCCGGTGCCATCATACAACTACTGCTCGGCAATATTGGACGTCCCGGCGGCGGCATCATGGCCCTGCGCGGTCATGCCTCCATTCAGGGTTCCACCGATGTGCCTACGCTCTACGATTTGCTGGCTGGCTACATGCCGCAGCCAGCCGCTTTGGTACCTGAAACGGTCGCTTCGAAGAATAGCCCCACGGCTACTACCTGGGGCGAGAAAACAGATGTTGCCGCCAACACCAAATCGCAACAAACGCTTGCGGAATACATCGATTCAACAGGGCAAAAACTCGGCTGGTGGTCCAACACGCCTTCCTACATTAAGAGCCTGCTCAAATCATGGTATGGCCCCTTAGCAAACGAGAGCAATGATTATTGCTACCACCTGCTCCCCAAGATCATTGGCGACCACTCGCACCTTACCACCAGCTACGCCATGCTGGATGGTAAAGTCAAAGGCTACTTCCTCTTCGGGCAGAATCCAGCCGCCGGTAGCACCAACTCCCGTATGCAACGGGAAGCACTCAAACAACTGGATTGGATGGTGGTACGCGACCTTTACGAGGTGGAGTCCGCCGCGTTCTGGTATCGCACAGCGGAGCCGCATCCCAACGCGATTGACGCGCATACAATTAAAACGGAAGTGTTTCTGCTGCCAGCCGCCGCATCTACTGAAAAGGCGGGCAGTTTCACGAACACACAACGCCTCTTACAATGGCGCGACAAGGCTATTGACCCACCCGGCGATGCCCGTTCCGACCTCTGGTTCGTCTATCATCTCGGCAAACGTTTGCAAGCACTCTATGCCGACAGCACTGAGCTAAAAGATCGTCCGCTACAAGCCCTGACCTGGGACTATGAACGAGAGGAGTTGGAAGAAGACTCGCGCATCCTTGATGAACCGGATGTTTTGCTGGTAGTGAAAGAGATTAACGGCTACGTTGTGCGCGAACCCGGCGTAGAGCAGGAATATGACCTGCGCCACGCTCCACACGTCAAGAGCTTTACCGAACTGAAGGGCGATGGCAGCACAGCTTGCGGCTCGTGGATTTATAGCGGCGTCTACCCGGAACCCGGCAATAATAGGGCCGCGTCGCGCAACAGCGATGGCTATACATTCCTGCAATGGGGCTTTGCCTGGCCTGCCAACCGGCGCATTCTCTATAACCGCGCCTCAGCTGACCCGCAGGGTCGTCCATGGTCGGAACGCAAGAAGTATGTCTGGTGGGATGAGGCTGAGAAGAAATGGACGGGCTATGACATTCCCGACTTTCCTCTCAACAAAGCACCCGGTTACACGCCGCCGCCGGGGGCAACAGGCATAGACGCCATTTCCGGCAGCGAACCGTTCATCATGAAACCGGATGGCAAAGGCTGGCTCTACGCTCCCAAAGGACTGCTCGATGGACCTCTGCCCACGCACTACGAACCAGCAGAGTCGCCTGTACATAACGCGCTTTACAGGCAGCAAAGTAATCCGGCAGCACACTACTACAGAAATCGTAAAGATAATCACCTTGCGAGCATTGATGATACCGCGTATCCCATCGTCATCACCACCTATCGCCTGACCGAACACCATGTCAGCGGCCCGATGACGCGCTGGATGCCCTGGCTGAACGCACTGCAACCATCACTATTCGCCGAACTCAGCCCCGAACTGGCAGAGGAAAAGCACATCACGCATGGCGACTGGATGGTTATCAGCACGCCTCGTGGCGAAATTGAGGCACGCGCAATGGTCACGCACCGCCTGCGTCCCTTGCGCGTGGCAAACCGACAGGTACATCAAATTGGTATGCCTTTCCACTGGGGTTTCCAGGGCAAGAGTACCGGCAGCATCACCAACGACCTGGCACACATGGTTTTGGAGCCAAACGTGAGTATTGAAGAGGCCAAAGCGTTCACCTGCAATGTACGCCCCGGCCGCCTCTCATAGAAGGAGCAGCATACATGGCAGTTGAGCCTTCCAATCAAAATAAAGGGGCAGGGGCAGCACTCATGGCTGCTCTCGCAAACCCGGTCACGACTTTCAACACTATTCGCGCGCCTTTTCACAAGGAGCCACCGCCGCCATCGCAACCCGCCCTGGGCTTTTTCACCGATACCAGTCTCTGTATCGGCTGTAAAGCCTGCGAAGTAGCTTGCAAACAGTGGAACCAGCTTCCCGCCATTGAACCAGGCTGGACAGGTACCAGCTACGATAATACCGGGCAACTCAGCGCGATCACATGGCGGCATGTCCAGTTCATTGAACAGATGGAACCCACGACACCAGTTCTCCCGCCACCGTTGCCTCTGTTTAAGAACAACTTGACGGAGGCTATGACGAATGGCACCATCCCAGGGACGCCACCCGGCACCGCTCTGCCCTTCTTTAATACTGACCGTTGGCTGATGCAGAGCGATGTCTGCAAACACTGCGCCAATGCCCCCTGTCAGGAAGCGTGCCCAACCGGTGCCATTATTCGAACCGAGTTTGACACCGTGTACGTCCAGCAAGATATCTGCAACGGCTGTGGCTATTGCATCGTCGCCTGTCCTTTCGGTGTTATTGCCCGCGACGAGCAGGGCGACCATATGGCGCATAAATGCACCCTTTGCTATGACCGCTTGAAAGGCGGCTTAGAGCCAGCCTGTGCTAAAGCTTGCCCGACAAACTCCATTCAGTTTGGCGAAGTAGACAAACTCAAAGCGCACGCACGCAAACGTCTGGGACTCCTGCACCAACGCGGCACCACTGAAGCACGCCTTTACGGCATAGATGACAACATTCTCGACGGTGGCTTGAACTCATCCTTCCTCTTACTCGACGAGCCAGCCGTCTATAATCTGCCGGAGAATCCCCAACGCCCCTCAAAAAACGTGGCACCCGCGTCCCTGTGGACGATTCTCGCGGCAACAATTCTCGGCATCATGGGCATTATTTTCTTTCGAGACTGACGTACTGCTCAGCGTAATTGATCGTGATAATTAAGAAGGGGTTCGTAATGCAACAAACACGTCTTCCTCAGACCATAACGGAGCGTTTGAGAACGCCTGCTTTCATCGAGCAACTCGCAACGCTCACCACAGGCTATACGCCCGATTTTGAACAAGAACTACAGGAGCCGAGCTATTATGATTATCCTGTGTTGAAACAACCTTTCTGGGGCTGGGAAATCATCCTGTATTTCTTCTGCGGCGGTCTCGCCGCCGGCTGCTACATCATCGCCAGTATCGCCACACTCTTCGGCTCACCTGAAGACCGTGTCGTCGCACGCACCGGCTATTATCTTTCACTACTGGCATTGCTCCCCTGTCCGCCTCTGCTGATCAAAGACCTGGGTCGGCCTGAGCGTTTCCTGAACATGATGCGCATGTTCAAAGTGAAATCTCCCATGTCTATGGGCGTCTGGGGATTGCTCTCCTTCTCGTTCTTTAGCGGCACCACAGCAGTCATCCAGGCGGCGAAAGATGGCCTGCTCGGTCGCTGGTGGGGTGCTAAAGCCCTTGTTGCTCTGCCTCAACGTCTCCTCGCGCTACCAGGGACAGCATTCGCTACCTTTCTCGGCGGCTACACCGGCGTCCTGCTGGTAGCAACCAGTGTTCCGCTCTGGTCGCGCAGCAAATTGCTTGGCGCGGTCTTTATCTCGTCCGCCATCTCCACCAGCTCCGCCCTCATCTCCCTGGTATTGCGTCTTGTCAAGGCACCCACACACACGTTGCATAAGCTAGAGCGTCTCGAATGGGCAGCGTTATTCGCCGAAATAACATGGCTGTTGCTCTTCCTCCGCGGCGCGGGCCGCACCGCCCGTCCCCTGGTCGGTAGCGGCCCGAACGAACACGGCTCTACCTTCTGGCGCATGGTCTTCGGCAGCGGTCTCACCCTACCCTTGCTCCTGCAAACCCTCTCGCTCATCGGGCGTCGCTCCAATAAACGCAACAGCAGTCGTGGCCTGTTCATCTCCGTGCTGGTGCTAGTCGGCGGCTATTTCCTGCGCCGCACCATGATCGAAGCTGGTCACACGTCCAGCAGGGACGCACGCACGACTTTGTGGAACGCGAAACGGTAAAGGTAGATAGCGTCTTGTTTGTCAAACGCAGCAGGGAAAAGCAAAACGGCGTTTTGCTTTTCCCTGCTGCGTTTGACAAACAAGACGCTATCTACACAACCCTTCAACTTTCCCGCGCACCCTCCGTATATGTGATAGTATCGTACTAAGCTATAGTATCTCAATTCACAGGGAGGGAAGCGGAAGGTTATGGAGGGAACAAACCCATCAAGTTCACACGGAACAACAGCAAAACTGCCACCGGACACAATTGATAGTACCACTACCAATCTAAACCAACCGGCTAGCACAGCTGATGAACAGAATGCACAGAATGGCGGCACGCAAACAGTGGAGAGCCTGCAACTGGTCGTTATCGAGGGTTTTCAAGTTGGGCGCGGCGTGGCGCGTATAGACCCGAACGATATGGCGCGGTTGGGCTGCCAGTCCGGCGATATTATTCTTGTGATAGGCTCACGCACGACGGCGGCGAAGGTCGTGCCGAGCGCGATGGTTGACCGTGGCCAACAAACGATCCAGATGGATAGTCAGGTGCGCCAGAATAGCGCGTCCGGCCTCGGTGAACGCATTACCGTGCGCAAAGCAAAAGTGCGCAACGCCGAGAAAATCACGCTCTTACCATTGAGCGGTGGCGCACCCATTCAGGAGAGCGACCTGCAATATATCGCTCGTTACCTCGTCGGCTTGCCCGTGACCATTGGCGACTTGCTGCGCGTCGGCACGCCAGGCGCGGCCCCACGAGAATTTCTGATCATTGGCACTACACCAGCAACCCCCAGTTATGCCATCCATAAAAAACGTACGACCGGCGAACTTGAACCCGCGCTGCCAGTCACTCCACCACAACCCAACACGGATGTTGAAGCGGTGCTGGTGCAGCCGGGAACGGTTGTACGCGCGCAGGCACGCGGCGCGGCAAATGGTGCGCCGGGTCGTGTGGGCTATGAAGATATCGGCGGCCTCGGCAAAGAACTGCAACGCATCCGTGAGATGATCGAGTTACCTTTGAAATACCCTGCAGTCTTTGACCGCCTGGGCGTCGAGCCGCCCAAAGGCGTCTTGCTCTATGGTCCACCGGGAACCGGTAAAACCTTGATTGCCCGCGTCGTCGCGGCTGAAACCAACGCGGCATTTTTCATCATCAATGGCCCCGAGATCATCAATAAATTCTATGGTGAAAGCGAGTCGCGGCTGCGCTCCGTCTTCCAGGAGGCACAACGACGCGCACCGAGCATCATCTTTATTGACGAACTCGACGCATTGGCACCCAAACGTGCCGAAACCGGCGGTGAGGTTGAACGGCGTATCGTCGGTCAGTTGCTCGCACTGATGGATGGCATGGCCTCGCGTGGGCAGGTCGTACTGATCGGCGCGACCAATCAGCCTAACGCACTCGACCCGGCACTCCGTCGCCCAGGCCGCTTCGACCGTGAAATTTCCTTGCGCGTCCCCGATGTGCGCGGACGCACAGAGATTTTACGTATCCACAGCAAAGACGCGGCACTCGGCAACGATATTGATTTTGCGCGCCTGGCGCAGCTTACACCAGGCTTCGTCGGTGCCGATCTTGAGGCACTCTGCCGCGAGGCCGCGATGATTGCACTGCGCCGCGTCTTGCCCTACATTGACTACCAGCGCGGCTACATCCCTTACGAGACGCTGGTCAATCTGAGTATCTCGATGGCGGATTTCCAGGCGGCCTTGCGCGAAGTTGAGCCATCAACCACCCGCGAAGTCTACGTTGAGGTAAGCGAAACGACGTGGGATGATATCGGCGGTCTGCAAAAGACCAAAGAATTGCTCACAGAAGGTGTTGAGTGGCCTTTGCGCTTCCCCGAAGTCTACAGTAACGCGAAGGTCGAGGCACCGCGTGGCGTGTTATTGTCAGGCCCGCCAGGATCGGGCAAAACCCTGATCGCGCGTGCGCTTGCCAACCAATGTGAGGCCAGTTTCATCTCGATCAAGGGACCGGAACTACTCTCCAAATGGGTAGGTGAGTCGGAAAAGGGTGTGCGTGAAGTCTTCCGCCACGCCAAACAGGCCGCGCCCTGCATTGTCTTCTTTGACGAACTCGATGCCCTTGCGCCGCGTCGCGCCGGTGGCGAAGGTGATGGGCAGGTCGGCAACCGCGTCATTGCGCAGCTACTCACCGAAATGGACGGTATTGAGGGCCGTGAGGGGGTCATCGTTCTGGCAGCGACCAACCGTCCTGAACTGATTGACCCGGCCTTACTGCGTCCCGGTCGCTTCGACCTCATCGTTGAACTGGCACACCCCGACGAGGAAGAACGCCGGGCCATCTTCGCTGTCCATACACGAGGCAAGCCTCTCGCGGCAGATATCACAATGGAAGAACTGGCCCGCCTGACGCCGGGACGCAGCGGAGCGGATATCGAGGCCATCTGCCGGCGTGCCTCGCTACTGGCTCTGCGTGAATGGATCGCGCCCAAACTCCAGTTGGGCCGTGTCCAAATCACCGAGGAGAAAGCAGAAACGGAGACGACGGCGAATCCGGGACAAACCGAGCAAAATGGACAGAATGGACAGGGAACGGCGCAAACGGGGATGCCCTCTCTACCTAACACTCGTTTCGAGATTCGTCCGGAGCATTTCGCCAGTGCCATTGACGAGCAACGCGAGCGTTACGCCGTGCAAGAGGTGGCGGAGGAGGCACGAACGCGTCAGCAAGAAGGTCGCCAGCGTCTGATAGAGATGGCTGCCAACTACAGTTCCGGTGATAAACCACCATTGAGCGGTTTCCGCCTCTGGCTCGCTCGCCTCTTCGGCCTCGTCCCACGGACATAGCATTTTTAGATGAGAGTTCGGTGTAGCTCACCGCAAGAAGGATGGGCGGCTGCCCATCCTTCTTGCGGTGAGCTACACCGAACTCTCATATTATTTGCTCACAATCAAAGTAGGTAATAAGTAACATTGTTATACATTGTACGGCATATGTTCGTTGTCTTATAGAGAGAGAGAATAATATGTAGCTCAATTGCTGTGTAGTACTTACTTATCCACTTACAATATGCAGTAGAAATATGCTATACTATGTAATCGAGCGAACATGTGAACCAGTGAAGGGAGTACACATGTCACACATGTCGAATATGTCGGATCATTCCTCTTCCGCCTCCAGTGAGCAAGTCGCCGGAGTGTATCTGAAGAGTATACGGTTGATTGACGACCGGGTTACTCCATTTCTAGGCAAAGCTACTACTCGTGTTCTGGTGCAAGGTGCCGCCAGGCGAGTATCGCAGCAATATCCATTTCTCCATTTTCTTATCACCATGCCATACACTGAAGTTATCCCATCCGTTATTCAAGAGCGATTGGCAGGCGTCAGCAGCGTGGAGCTCGCCGCGGGCTTAGATGCTTTATTACAAGAGTGCTTCGCTGGCCTCAAGGAGCTGACAGGCGATCTCATCGCGCCCCCCATTCATGATGAGGTGACGCGCCAACTCAAAGAATTACAATAGAGCAAGGAAGCCGGTAAACAGACATGGAGAGCCGTGTACATTCAGAACCATCATTACCGGATAGCACAGATAACACAGATAGTGTCAATAGTGTCTATCGCTCGTCTAATGGCCAGCACGGAGACCGCATAGCTGCTATTCGCCAGGAAATGGAATACCTGAACACCATCGGGAAGCGTTTCGTTGCCGCGATTGATCGTTTTCAAGTACATCGCGCTCTGCTTGCTACACTGCAAGACCTCTATCATTTTTCAGCGTGTTCCATATTGCTCAAAGGCGAGCCGTTCGAACTATCCGTCATTCCGTGTTATCCGTTGAATGCCACATTTTTACAATCCATCATTCAGCGTATCGCGAACGCCGCCGACGCGATCGACTTCCCCCCTGTCTCAGTAGAAGATTTAGCAATGGCCGCCTATCTCGACGCGCCCGATGAACTTTCCACATCACTGGCACAAGAGCCAGACGAAGAGGCTACGATAGGCTCATGCCTCAACGTCCCGCTCACTGTTGAGAATCGCATCATTGGGATGCTCAGCCTCTTTGATGAGCAGGTCGGCACCTTCGATACCGATCTCCTCAAGCTAACAACGATGATTGCCGATTATGCCGCTATCGCACTGGAAAACGTGCGTCTGCGCGAACGCGAACATGCCCTCTGGCGACAGGCCGAATTGGACCGCCAACGCCTGGAACTGATTATAAGCAGCATGGCCGAGGGTCTGTTAATTACTAATGCGCAAGGGACGATCACCTTACTCAACTACTCGGCGAAACACCTGCTGGCACAGGCACAGTACGAAATCCAGCAAGATGTGCCTTTAAGGACACTCGCCATCGAAAGCAATAGCGACTGGTTGCGCACGCTATCAGCGATCATCGATCAGGCACTTGCCGGTCAAACGGTCTTGAATCAAGAACTCATCGCAGGCGAGAGCGGAGAGAATGTGCCTTTGACGCTCAGTATCAGCGCGGCTCCCCTGGATGACGCAAGTGATCCGCTTTCACCCTCTATTGGTGTTGTCGCCGTCCTCAATGATATTACCGCAAACAAACAGGTTGAAAAGTTGAAGGATGAATTTGTCTCAATTGTTTCGCACGAACTGCGCACACCGCTCACAGCTATTAAGGGCTACAGCCAACACCTGACACGGCGCATCGAACGGCGTCTGCGCAAAACACGCCAGGAGCAACCGTACATAAATGCCAGCAATCTACCAGAGATCCTGGATTTACGCAATCTCGCTATCGTGCAAAGCCAGGCCGAGCATCTTGAACGCTTAGTCAACGATCTGCTCGATCTCTCGCGTGTGCAATGGGGTCGCTTAAACCTGACTTTTACCAGCTTCAATCTCGTGGATGTGCTCGCCGATTGCGTGCGTTCAGTACAGGCCAGTGCGGAACAACATACCATCTACCTCGAAATACAACCACTTGATACAAAAATCGTCGCCGACCAGACACGCATGACTCAGGTGATTGGCAATATTCTGGATAATGCCGTCAAATATTCTCCACATGGCGGACATATTACCGTCCGTCTAGAGGACTACGAGGACATTTATCGCATCAGCGTCATTGATCAGGGCATCGGCGTCAACCCGGAATATCTCGACCACATCTTCGAACGCTTCTACCGCGTGCATAATAAAGCCAGCCGCCAGTATGCCGGCATTGGATTGGGACTCTATATCACAAAGGCCATTGTGGAAGGGCATGGTGGACGTATCTGGGTCTCCAATAATCAGGGCATCGGCAGCACATTCTCCCTGACCTTACCGCACACACCACACACATAATACCATCATAGAGCTCGCAATAAATCGGTGGGACTTGATCCGAAATGGTCACGCAGGTAAGTAAGACCAAACGATGTAAAATGAATCGAGGCCCAACTTGCACGCAGGTATTGGATACTGCGTAGAATACGTGCATCGCCCCAGAGGGGATAGCGTGTATCGCGCAAGGCCAGCACAAAATCAATCGTGCTACTGAGGAGAATCCCCACGACAACAACGAGTATCTCTATGAGCAGATTATGGGGTAGAGCAATCGGTGTTAAAGATGTAAACAGGCCAAAGTAAACAACGCCGCCGGAAATGAACGCGGGAATAAACACATTCAGCCAGATATACGGTGTCGAGGGTTCTTGCAGAAACATCACCGTCACACCCAGTGGACTGATTGCCCAGGCAATCAACGGGCCATTGCGTAACAGCATTACCAGAACATGGGCGCACTCAAATAAAACAATCCATACAACCAGAAAGCCCAGCAAGCCCAACAGATTTGTTACATGTACGCTGGTCATATTCAATGCCGCAAACTGCATGCAATAACCTCCTCGCATCCCGGCGTTATTCCTACTCAAGAGCGACTCGACGCTACTTCTATTATACTCTTATTTTTCGGTTCATGTGAATAGTTATCTAAATTCGTGCCAACCACCTTCACCGACAAGCGGCACAAAAACGCAACTTCCCAGCGAGCGAATCTCCTTACCCCACGGAACACGATGCACCACCAGCAAATCCTGCCGCTCATAACTACCCACAGGTATCACCAGCACACCCCACGTCACCAGTTGCTCTACAAGATGATCCGGCACCTCCGGCGCAGCCGCCGTCACCAGAATGCGATCGTAAGGAGCGGCATCGGGCCAGCCTAATGAACCATCCCCGACATAGACAGATACGTTTGATAGCCCCAGTTGCGTAAGACGCTGTACCGCTAACAATGCCAGTCGCTCATAACGCTCAACACTATACACGTAAGCAGCCAATTGCGCTAAAATCGCCGTCTGATAACCGGAACCGGTGCCAATTTCCAGCACACTCTCTTTCCCGCCCAGGTGTAGTGCCTGTGTCATCGTAGCAACCATCAACGGTTGAGATATGGTCTGTCCCGCATCAATGGGCAGCGCACGATCAGCATACGCCAGATTCCGTTGTGCCGGATCAATAAAGATTTCTCGCGGAACCGTCGTGATGGCTTCGAGAACTCGTATATCGCGAATCCCCTTCTTGCGCAGTGAGTCAATCAACTGCCGGCGTTGTTCATCTAAATCGGCAACCATGTGATTTATCATGAAAAGGAACATACCATACATGGATTTATGAAAGTGTACCCTCTATATGGTATACACGTCAATGGTAGGAAGAAAGGTGATAGGAATCAGGAATGAGGTGAGTAGAACGGGAAAGAGGAACGCTTTGCGGCGTTCCTCTGACATACAATGGGCGCTACTGGGATCGAACCAGTGGCCTCTTCGGTGTGAACGAAGCGCTCTCCCGCTGAGCTAAGCGCCCTTGACAGATGCAACTATAGCACGAGCCATTGAAAATGTCAAGCAAATTTTTTCACTCAATCAAGGGAAGCAACAAGGATGCAGCCAGCCGGCTGGCTGCATCCTTGTTGCTTCCCTTGATTATTATTGCTCCTCCACCGTCTTGCGCATCGTCGGGAAGAGAATCACATCACGTATGGACTCCTGGTCGGCCATCAGCATGGTGATGCGGTCAATACCGAGACCGAGACCGCCTGTTGGCGGCATACCAACTTCCAGAGCCTCCAGGAAATCTTCATCAAGAACTTGCGCCTCCTCGTCGCCCCGAGCGCGTTGGCGGCCTTGCTCCTCGAAACGACGCCGCTGGTCAAGCGGATCATTCAATTCGGTGAAGGCATTGCCGCATTCCAGACCACCAATAAAGGGCTGGAAACGCTCCGCCAACTCCGGTTCGGCGCGGTGCGTCTTCGCGAGAGGTGAGATATCCAGCGGGTAATCCGTGAGAAACAGTGCCTGCTTCAATGCTGGAATGTTCTTGCGCAACATGCCGCTCTTCATAAGTTCATCTATCAAGCGTCCGCGCCCAAAGGCCGGGTCTGTCTCGTAACCATTAGCACGCATTTCGGCGGCGAGGCTATCGCGGTCGGGAAAGCGGTTGACATCAATACCCGTAAACTCGGCTATGGCATCGAGCAGACGAATACGCGGCCACGGCGGCGTCAGGTCTATTTCCGTCCCCTGGTAGGTAATACGCGGCGTTCCCTTCACCTCCAACGCGATAAAATGAATCATTTCCTCGACGAGCTTCATGATATCTTCATAATCCGCGTACGCCTGATAGCATTCCATCATCGTAAATTCTGGATTATGGCTGCGATCAATACCCTCATTGCGGAAATCACGCCCGATTTCATAGACACGCTCAAAACCACCCACGATTAGCCGCTTCAGATAGAGTTCGACGGCGATACGCAAGTACAGGTCGCGGTCTAGCGTGTTGTGATGCGTGACAAAAGGTCGCGCCGTCGCACCACCATAGAGCGGCTGAAGGATCGGTGTCTCTACCTCGATAAAACCGTGTTCATCCAGGTAACGACGCATCGCGCTAATCACGCGACTGCGGATTCCAAAGACCCGTCGCACCTCATCGCCATTCGCGAGCAAGTCCAGATAGCGCTTGCGCTGCCGCGTCTCCGTATCCTCCAACCCATGATACTTTTCGGGTAATGGACGCAGCCCCTTTGATAGAAGCCGGTATTCCTTCACATGCAGCGTGCGTTCGCCTGTGCGCGTCACAAAGAGAAAACCTGTCACCTGAATAAAGTCACCCAGATCGAGCATCTTTATCATGCGATAGACTTCTTCTCCCACATCATTCATACGAAAGTAAACCTGCATACGCCCACTGCCATCCTCAATCTGCGCGAAAGCGACCTTGCCCATATCGCGCAGGAGGCGCACACGTCCTACCAATGTAAACGAGCCTTCCGGCCCTTGCCATTCATCAAAATGGCCCAGCACCTCGGCGATTGTATGTGTACGCTGCGCACTATTGGGGTAAGGTTCGATGCCCTGCTCCCGCAAGGTGTGCAGACGCTGTAAACGTACTTCGCGTTCATCTGCCATAACAATATTTCTCCTCCAACAAAGTTTGCGTACCCATTTTAGCATTGTTCTGATCATAAGAAAAGAGAGCATAAAAAACCGACTTGCGGCCTTTCTGGTTTCTGGCGCAAGTCGGTTGTTGCTGCTATGCTGTGAAAGCTTATTCAATAGAGAGAATTGTATACTCCTTCACACCGCCTGGCGTAGAGACCATCACCATGTCGCCTACTTTATGGTTCAGCAGTGCTTTCCCTACAGGCGATTTATTGGAAATGCGGCCCTGGCGGGGCTCCGCCTCAAATGCACCCACTATCGTATAGTGGTACTCCCGGTCATCAGGAGTACTCAGATGCACAATTGAGCCGAGGGAAACGACATCCGTTGGAATCTTTCGTAATCAGCTTTGCTGTTGCAAGAAGTTGCTCCAACTGTATAATGCGTCCTTCCAGCAGGGCCTGCCTGTTCTTGGCATCTTCATAGGCGGCATTATCAATGACATCGCCTGACTCTTTCGCTTCATGAAGGTATTCGGCGATCTCGGCGCGTCCGGCAGTGCGCAAAAACTCCAATTGGCTCAAAGCGCGATTTCGCCCGTCGTCCGTGAGGAATACGTCCTGTGTCTCCATCTCTGTTTTCCTTCATTCTCTCAGCTAAGCATCTTTCCTTCGATACTCAGCTTTTATTTTGCGCCTATCCTCTCGGATAGACGTTACCCGGCAGGATATCCTACATCTCCCCAGGTAATCGTTACTACTTCTCCTGAATGATTACGGAGTAACAGCTCTCCGGTTTCATTCACATCTTCCGCGATACCGCCGATAACGGTGTTTCCCTGTCGCACTTCTATAGCGCGACCCGGTGTTGATAGATGGGTACGCCAACGCTCTCGTATGGAGCGAGCAACGGGCGTGTAGGTGGTTGTAACGGAGTCTTTTGCCTCATGTTGCAATGCAAGATAAGCAGCTTCAATGTATCGCAACATGTGAGCGATAAATGTTTCACGACTCACATACCGTCCACACGCTATTTCCAGCGTCGTAGCGGTCGCAGATAACGGAGCCTGAGCCTGTTGCGATGATTGCATACCCACGGAAGCTGAAGCAGCTGCAACCGGGTAGATCTTTGTCAGGTCTTGCACAGTCCCGTTAACGTTGACGCCTATGCCAAGAATGGCAATCAATTGACCATGCGCATCATGGCTTGTTTCAATCAGCATGCCCGCCACTTTACGGTCTCCGATGAGGACATCGTTGGGCCATTTGATGGCAGAGAAAACTGCGCAGGTCTCCGAGATCGCATCTACGACAGCAAGCGAGGCAAGCATGACCAGCAAGTAAGGTGGGAAAACGGGTCGGAGCAATGTCGAACAGAGTACATTACGCCCGAATATATCAACCCAACGCCTGCCCAATCTGCCTTTGCCAGCAGTCTGACTGTCGGTAAGTACCACCACCCCCTCCTGGGGCCGCTCCTGTGCCAATTGCATAGCTCGTGTGTTAGTCGAGTCTACCGTTGGCAAGTACAACAATCTATCACCAACGCCGAAGAACTGTGTCTTTAATTGACGCTGTAGCTCTTCTATGTCGAGTGCCCTGATTTCAGGAGAAGGCACATACTCCACTTTCATCCATCCGCCTTACTTAGAAATATTAGAAGAGAAATGTGACCTGAGCGGATACGGATGTATGAGCATACAGCATTCAAAACGTATGGGGCATAGGGAAACGTGGATATGCTCAAATACCGCCCACAACTGCTGAGAAACACAGGTGTACAAAAATCCCAGAGCGATGGGTAACGTATCGTACCATCACTCTGGGGGTGACGCTGCACAGGCAGGTGTAACTATATCACCTACCAGTGAGCTTGAGACGGCTTAACGCCGACTACCTCTCATCTGGAAGGTGCTGGAAATCACTGAGCTGCCTGTGCAGCGACTGGGTTCATTCATTAAACACCACCTCCTTTCATTGCGCTTATTGTACATTGCTTTTCTCATGCTGTCAAGAGTTTCTGAAAATTCGCTGGGAAAGCCTGTATCACTATGCGCCCATTTGGCTTGAAAAGCCACTCCCTGACACATACCCCGTGTGAATTTCGTGTGAAGGAATTTTCATTTTTGTCTGAACCATGTAATTCTCCCCACTTCACACAAACCAATCGAGTTGACGATAGCATATTTTTCGGACTACACTCTATATGAGACGAAGAATAATAACATCAAAAGAGGTTACAAGTTATGCCTGTCGAACGTACCGCCCACCCATATATTGTGCGCGACACCGCAATTTACGGTGGCGAGCCGATTGTCGAGGGGACACGCACCGGTGTGCGCCACATCATTCTCCTCTTTCAAGCCGGTAAAGACCCTGAAGACATCGCCAATAGCCAACGCCTGACGCTAGCGCAGGTCTACGATGCCATCAGCTACTTCTATGACAACGAGGCGGAAATAGGCCACTATATTCGCGACGGACGAGCGTAGTACTCCATCAAGCCTCATTTGGTGGGAATATCCCGCTCATTTGAGCATAAAACATCTGCCAAATAAAGCTTGACGGAGTAGTAGAGGCCCAATTGATCATGCCCTGGCACATTGCTGCGCTCGTACCCAAGACGCGATCAATCGGACCCTACGCTCATCCACGCCTTGCTACTATAAGGTATACTCTACAATAGATAGCACCGCCTGAACAAAAATGAAGCGGCATCCGCAGGCTTTGCGAATTCTACAGTCAATAGCCCTTCTTCTCAAGCCAATTCGTAGAAAATTCGTCCAATCTTGCAGAAATTATTTTTTTCTGCTATACTTTGTATAGTAGCACACAAGTGGATAGGATGATAGCAAGGTCGAAGTTTTGCGGTTCACGTTCTGGCTACGTTTGTTTTTACTCCGCCTGCTATCATAATAGTATCCACATTGACCTACTCGGAAGTTCTTAGAGCAGCTACATTGCTTCTACCTGCCGTAGAAGCATACTTTTAATACGTTTCGTAGCACTGGTATGTATGCGGGTAAGTCATTGTCCAGAGTGTCCTTTGAGACATCTTGCACCTTACCCGGATTATTCAAAAGGGAGGACTTTGCATATGCAGCAATACATGGACCTGCTCATTGACGCCCTCCTCGACGAGGGTTTCACAGTGGAGGAGGCCAGCCGGTTGATTTACCTCCGCGAAGAGCACGAAGAACGACTGGCAAACGAAGAAACGAATCATCACCGTTTCGTTCGCTGGCTAGTCGAACACGGGCGCATCAGCGACTATTATTAGTTTCCATACTCTTGATGATAAATGGGGAGAACGATGAAAAGCGGGAACATGTTCCCGCTTTTCATCGTTCTCCCCATTTATCATCAGTTTATTTAGCAGCCATTTTTCTCATGTGGTACCATAAAGAGGAGAGCAAGAAAAGCAAATATCTTGTTTCCGTCAAGGACGAAAATTCAGATCAAGAAAGAAAGGAGCGGCGTTCACTCCTCACCGCGGCAGGCGGGGAACTGGCGTCAAACACATAGATGAAAGCAGTAGTTATGGCAGGGGGAGAAGGTTCACGTTTACGTCCCCTCACAATTCGACGACCCAAGCCAATGGTACCTATTGCCGGTAAGCCAGTGATGGAGCATATTCTCAACCTCTTAAAACGGCACGGCATCACTGAGGTTGTCGTTACGGTTCAATATTTAGCCAGCAATATCGAAGATTATTTTGGCAACGGCTCTCAGTTCGGTATGCGCATCACCTATTCACGCGAGGATGTGCCGCTCGGCACCGCTGGCAGCGTTAAAAACGCGGAAGAACGGTTGACTGAGCCATTTATCGTGATTAGCGGTGATGCATTAACCGACTATAATCTCACAGATATCATCCAGTATCACAATGAAAAGAAGTCAATGGCGACGTTGCTGCTTGCCCATGTCCCCAACCCATTGGAGTATGGTGTAATTATCACCAACGAAGATGGGCACATCAGTCAGTTTCTGGAGAAACCAAGCTGGGGCGAAGTTTTCAGCGACACCATTAACACAGGTATTTATGTCCTCGACCCCAAAATTTTCTCCTATTTCGAGAAAAACAAGCCATATGACTTCAGTCAGGAACTCTTTCCCATGATGCTCCGGCAGGGCGACCCTCTCTATGGCTACGTCGCCAATAGCGGCTACTGGTGCGACGTTGGTAGCCTGCCGGAATACATGCGGGCGAACGCCGACGTATTGCAAGGCCATGTCGATGTCGAGATTCCCGCGAAGAATATCGGCGACAGTATCTGGTGTGAAGAAGGCGTAGAAATCTCCAAAGATGCTCAGTTGTACGGACCTCTTTACCTCGCCCACGATTGCAAAATCAAAGCTGGGGCTATCGTCCATGGCCCCAGCACCATTGGCCACTATACCACCATTGATGAACGTGCGCAGGTTGACCGCAGCATTGTCTGGAACAATTCATACATTGGTGAGCGGGCCGAATTGCGCGGCGCGTTGGTTGGTTCCTCAACCGGCATCAAAAGTAAAGCGGTAATGTTTGAAGGCTCGGTCATTGGCGACAACTCCATTATCCAGGAAGATGCCATTATCCAACCCAACGTCAAAATTTGGCCCGATAAAGAAATCGAAGCGGGAGCCGTCATCAACACCAGCATCATCTGGGGATCGCAGGGGCGCCGTGGACTGTTCAGCCGCTACGGCGTGACCGGCCTCGTCAACGTTGACCTGACACCGGAATTCGCCACCCGCCTGGGTGGTGCCTACGGTGCCATCATTGCCAAAAATTCCGTCGTCTGCATCAACCGCGACTCGAACCATCGCACGCCGCGTATGATCAAGCGTGCCATCATCGCCGGTCTGCCCTCGGCTGGCATCAACGTATATGATAGCAACCAGGTCCCTATCCCCGTGGTTCGTTACTACATTCGCAATACCGAAGCGGTCGGCGGCATCCATGTCGCTCTTTCGCCGCATGATAAACGCATCATTGATATCAAGTTCTTTGACCAGCAGGGTCTGGATATCAACAAGACGACCGAGCGGAAGATTGAAAACCTCTTCTTCCGCGAGGACTTTCGCCGCGTTGATGTGGATGAGGTGGGTGCAATTGAAGTGCTGGAGAACTCGGATGTTCTTTATCGTTACCTCAAAGATTTCTCCAAAGTAGTGGACTATAACCTGATCAAGCAGCGTAAATTCCAGATCGTCGTGGACTACGCGAACGGCAGTACGACGCAATTATTGCCGGGTATCTTCAATAACCTGGGCTGTGAAGTCATCATCCTGAATACCAGTTCGGACGATACACGCTCCTCTCGCTCGATAGATGACATTGAAAAAGACATGCAGCGACTGGCGACGATTACAGCCTCACTCAATAATGATCTCGGCGTCCGTATTGACCCAGGTGGTGAGCGCATTTCGGTGGTGGACGACCGTGGGCGCATTCTGGATGGCATGAAGATGCTGGCAGTAATGACCAGCCTGTTCTTACGTCAACATTCCGGCGCGACCGTTGCCGCTCCCGTCACCGCACCCAGTGCCCTCCAACATATCGCGACGCGCTACAATGGACACATCCAGCATACGAAAGTCGTGCCATATGCCATGATGACGGCAGCCAGCCGCGATGGTGTCGTGCTGGTCGGTGATGGACGCGGCGGCTTCGTCTTCCCGGTGCTGCAACCCGCCTTCGATGGCATGCTCGCTATTGCTAAACTGCTCGAACTACTGGCAACCTTTAACGTGCGTCTCTCAGAAGTGGTGGACGACCTGCCCGCTTACTATATGAGTATGACCAATGTTATCTGTCCCTGGGAAAATAAGGGCAAGGTCATGCGTATCCTCAGCGAACAATACCGCGAGCGCCGCGCCAAGCCCATCGATGGCATCAAGATTGATCTCGGCAACGAGTGGGTGTTGGTGTTGCCCGATGCCGACCGCCCCATCTTCCACGTCATCGCCGAATCGGTCTCTAACGATCAGGCTCAGGCCCTGGCAGAGAAATATGCCCGCGTGGTAAGTGGACTACAACAGTAAAAAATTGCAAAGACAAGCAAGCGCGCGATGTAGGTTCTGCATCGCCCGAATTTGACGAACATCACTACCATTAGTGTAACCTCGTCTACTATCGGCATATGTCAAATTGTCGCTAATCAGAAGGCCCGACACCCACGCCTGACGCGGCTATCAGACACGTGCGTAAGCTTCCATCTATTCCCTTCTATTCAAGGCGTATGCGTGGGTCAAAAATGACGTAAGCTACATCAGTTAAAGCATTAAAAATGACGATAGAGAAAGCTGTCAATATCACGGTCGCTTGCATGACAGGATAATCGCGTTGCGTAATGGCAGTGATCGTAAGCGAGGCAATGCCAGGAATATTGAAAAAATACTCGGTGATGAAAACGCCTGTTACCAGAAAGCCCAACGATGGGCCAATGCTCGTCAGGATGGGAAGCGAGGCGTAACGCATCACATGTCGTCCAATGACCACTTGCTCTCTGAGACCTTTTGCGCGTGCGGTACGAATGAAATCCTGCCCCATCACCTCCAGCACCGATGTTTTTGTTAAACGTGTAATGTAACCGGCACCCGTTGTCGCGGTGATCAAGACAGGGCCAACATGCTCTTGCCAGTTATCCCAACCTGCCACTGGTAGATAGGGCAAGTCATGTTGAAATAACCAGACCATCAGTGCTTGAAATCCAACGATCAGGGCAATATCAGGAATAGAATAAAGTATAAGCATGAACGATGTCACAGCAGTATCTGTGCGCGTGTTTGCCCGCAAAGCTGCGATAATGCCGGTCGGAATCCCAACAAGCAATGTGGTAATGAGTACTTCCAGGCCCAGATCGATAGAAGTTGGCAACCCGTACTGCATGACCTCCCACGCCGTACTATCTGGATACTCAAACGACTGTCCAAAAGATCCATGCAGAATATTAGCGAGGAAGTTGTAATATTGTTGCCACCAGGGTACATCCAGCCCGAAAGAATGCTTGAGTTCAGCATACAAAACCGGATTAAAGCGGGTCCCCAACATGAGCCGAATCGGGTCGCCAGGCGCGTAATAGCCCATAATGAAGGTGACGAACGACACGGCAAACAATACAAAAATCAGCCCTATGAAACGTTTGAGCAAGAAGCGATACATATTTTCCCCTTGTACAGCACCATAGCTTCCCTGATATAGTGGCACCTATCTATCTTTAGGGAAATACCGGAACAGCGTATATTATGAAGACAACAGGTCTAGCGATCCCAAGCCATATATCTCATCATTGGAGCATTTTAACACACTTTTCGCCAATTGGGTAGGCGGCGCAAAAATCCTGAACCGAGGAGAGCTAGAGAACGGAAACATCGCCACATGCGCACACGAACAAAAGCGTACGATAAATATTCATCTTCTCGCACGCTTTTGTTTCATTGAAAGATTTTTACTCTGGTAGCTCCGGGCTTTGCAACAGCTTATCTAAGGTAGATTTCTTGATGCGGTAAGCTTGACGACGACCTTTGTGAGGAAGCGTCACTGCAACTAATGCACCGGTTTTAATCCAGCGCCGCACGGTAGTATCATCCACACGCAAACGGCGTGCAACCTCACGTACTGTCAACAATTCATCCAATTTCTCTGCCATGACATTTTCTCCTAGATCATTCAAAGTAGCACTTTGACGGGCCATATATCACCTTCTTGTGATGAACGGGCAATATGAGTGAACTATTGCCCTCCTACTAATAACAACGAACGACATTCGCCTTCTCAGAGTATTACGTATCGGCGTTGCATTCATCAACACCATGAGCCAGCAACAAAGGAAGTTTCTTCGTTTTTGATCTTGTAGACACCTGTGATATATTCGTCTTATCCATCAGTTATCTTTGTTATATACGCCACGTATGCCACATATGCCACATATGCCACATATATCACATATATCATATCTGACATATATGACGATACAGCTTCAAAAAAAGATACATCAGTGTTCGCCAGCTATGTATACTATACATCTCGACAGAAACGTCATAAAATAAAGCAAATAGAGAGGTTGCAAGCAAAGAAGACATGTGACGAATATTTCATGTAACGATTCAGGCCATGAATTCCCGAAACTTTCCGGTTTCGCGCCGCACACACAGAATAGAAGACAGAAAGGGTTGCTATGTCTGCGATTAAACTTATTCTTAGCGATTTACATCTTGCCGATGGCCACGCTATCCTCGACTGCTTTGGCGATCCACAGCAGTTAGCGTTTGAAGGTCTCCTCTCCGCCGCTTGCTCGGATGGCCCGTTGGGAGCCGCCAGAGATGTTGAATTGATTATTAACGGCGATTGCTTTGATTTTCTAGTAACTCTCCCCTATGATACACAAGGGGTAACAAATAGTGCAATAGCAACGAGCAAACTTGAGCGCATTATTACAGCACATCCTCGTTTTTTTGCAATATTGCGCCGTTTCATTGCTACAGACGGGCGTTATGTGACTTTTATTATTGGCAACCACGATATTGAACTGGCTTTCATTGAGGTACAGCAGCGCATCACAAAGGAAATTGCCGGTGTGGAGGAGCATCCAGACGTCCACTTCTGCCAGTCGCGTTCCTACCTTCCATTACCTGACGTGTATATTGAGCATGGCAATCATTATGATTTCTGGAATCATAGTATAGAGGGCCTGTGGGACGGCGGAGGTCAGCCCTTGACAACACAGACGAACACCATCGCGCTTTCGGTTGGCTCGCGCTATTTCCAGCATGCGGCCCACCCTGTCAGCATCGCCTATCCCTATTTTGACCATTTCGAGCCATCCATGAACAGCACGCGCCAGATTGCCTTGCTCTGCCTGCTCAATCCTGATATCATCATAGAGTCAGCCCATTCGACAATGGAGATGCTCTCGGAACCACGCCCGGCACTCGCGAATCTCGCTCCCGGTGAAGAGCGCATACCTGCTAAACTCTTTGAACAGGCCATGATAGATTTCGCCGCGTACCAGCAAGATATGGCAAGTCACAAAGTTGATTGGACTGCTCCGGAGGGACACGAAAACGAACAGGCCATCGCCAACGCTATGGTCGAGTTCTCGATGCTACACGAAGCCCTATCGCTCCCTCTTATAGAGGCGGTGGCCGCCATCTGCACACCCACTACCTATCAGATGGGCGAGAGTGTTGCAGTTGGCATGCACGAGGTGCTGAAAAATGAGCCATCGCTACGCTACGCCATCGCGGGACATACGCATATGGTGCGCATTGATCCGGTGAGCAACGGCGCACAATCATACCTGAACCCCGCCAGTTGGACAACGCGCATCGCTTTGCCCGCGCCCGGCGAGGTCACGCCGGAACTGGTCGAGTGGCTGCGCAAACCCGACTGGCAACACATCCCGTTACGGGACGTGACACAATTCACTTTCGTGATGGTGAATACTCCCCAGAATAACTCATCGAGTGCATCAGCTACAGCAGATACAGCAGATACAGCGGGTACAGCAGGTGCATCCAGTGCCAGCCTGTGCGTCTGGGAAGGCGACTCGCAAGGCAACTATCGCGTACTGGCATGAAGAGGACTTACACACTATGGCAAATAACACAACAAACACAACAAACACAATGATACAGCAAATACGGAACAGAACAAACGTAAAATCCTGATGATCATAGATGGAAACGCCATGATTCACCGGGCATTCCACGCTATACCGGAGGAACTGACCACTCGTAGTGGCGAACCGGTCAACGCAACCTATGGCTTCACCACCATGCTGCTCAAAGCGTTGAACGACATTCAACCGGATTATATCGCCATGACCTTTGATCGTCCAACGCCGACCTTCCGTCACCAACAGTACGTTCAATACAAAGCTCACCGGCCCACGCTCCCCGATAATATGAGGCCGCAATTTGGGCGCATCCGGCAAGTGGTACAAGCCTTCGGTATACCTATCTACGAAAAGGACGGCTTCGAGGCGGATGACGTTCTCGGCACGCTCTCCGTGCAGGCGGCACAGCAGGGCATTGACACAGTGATCCTCACCGGCGACATGGATACCCTGCAACTCGTCAATGAGCATGTGATGGTTATGGCGGCAAAACGCGGCATCACCGATGTCACCGAATACGACGATGCCGCCGTCGAAGCCCGTTATGGTCTCCCACCCAGGAAACTACCTGATTTCAAAGGTCTGGTCGGCGATAAATCTGATAATATCCCCGGCGTTCCTGGCATCGGTGAAAAAACTGCCACCAAACTCATCAATGAATACGGCGACCTGGAAGGTATCCTCGCTCATATTGATCGGCTCTCCCCAAAAGAACAACGATTGTTGCGCGATATGGCTGATCAAGCACGCGAGTCGAAGTTCCTGGCAACCATTGTGCTGGACGTTCCCGTACAACTCGATCTGGAAGCTTGCCGTAAGGGGCAGATACAGCGCGACGACCTGCTGGCTATTTTCCGCGAATTGGAGTTTCGCACCCTGGTTGACAAGATTCCTGGCTCACCTGCTAGTAAAGATGACAACCTCCTCCGATGCATTAGATGCATCCGGTTCATCTCGGCCCAAACGAGCCGAGCCAACACCCATACCAGGGCAAGAAGAAGATCTGTTGCTTGCCCCCCCTGTCGGTGCGGTACCAATCATGTCTCCGCCGCTCCCACCGGCGGGAATGGCATTTACCGCCTTCAACAACGAAGAACACCGCGAGACAGAGCAGCATGAAATACTTACTCAGGCCGCTCCAGCCGAGGATTCGCCTTTGCAAATGAACCTTTTCGGCATGGAGGAGCCGGCCGCCGCAGTAGTACGCAAACTGCGTATGCCCGGTTCGTCAACACAAACCGTGCAGATTATAGATGAGCAGACGGCCAGATCCACTAATACACTTGTCGTCAACACGGAGGATGCCTTGCGCGTCCTCATCAAGAGCCTGCGCGATGCAGGTGCCTTCGCCTTAGACACCGAAACCACCTCCGACGACCCCTGGCACGCCGAACTCGTGGGCATCTCCTGCTCAATGGCCGCCGGTGAAGCTTATTACATTCCAGTTGGACATACCCGCACACTCGATGAGCAAGACCCAGGCGCACAATTGCCGCTTCGTACTGTGCTTGAGCAGTTGCGCCCCATTCTCGAAGACGTGGCAATAGGAAAATACCTGCACAACGCCAAGTACGATATGCTGGTCTTTGCACTTGCGGGCATCACGGTTCGCGGTCTCGCCTTCGATACTATGCTCGGAGCCTACCTGACCAATCCCGGTCGGCGCGGCCTGGGACTGAAAGATCAGGCATTTGAACGCCTGAACATCGTCATGACGCCCATCTCGCAATTGATCGGCACCGGCAGTAAGATGATCAGTATGGCACAGGTTCCCATCCGTCTCGCCGCCGATTACGCGGGTGCCGATGCCGACATGACGCTGCGCCTCGTCGAGCCAGTCATGGAAGAGTTGCGCCGCAATAGCCTGTTGGACTTGCACAATAACATTGAGCTACCATTGCTCCCTGTTCTGCTCCAGATGGAAATGACCGGCGTCGCCCTCGACCCCGACTTCTTGCGTGACTTTGAGGTAAAACTCGGCGAACAAATCCACGCCCTCGAACACGAGATTTACGATTCCGTCGGTCATCAGTTTAACATCAACTCGACCAAACAGCTTGGCGATATCCTCTTCACCGAACTCAAATTGCCATCCGGCAAGAAAACCAAGACCGGCTTTTCCGTCAGTGCCGATGTCATCGAAAACCTGCGCGGAAAACACCCCATGATCGATTCTTTGCTCGAATATCGCCAACTGAACAAACTCAAATCTACCTACGTGGACGGTCTGCTGGCCCTCATTGACCCCGTTTCCGGACGCGTGCATACCTCCTTTAACCAGACCGTCGCCTCCAGTGGTCGCCTCTCTTCAAGCAACCCGAACCTGCAAAACATCCCTATACGCACGGAGGTGGGTCGCCGTATTCGTCGCGCCTTCATCGCCGATCCCAGCTACGTGCTGCTCACCGCCGACTACTCGCAATTTGAACTGCGCATCCTCGCCCACATCACGCATGAACCACGCCTCGTCGAGGCTTTCAGCAACGATGAAGACATTCATACGATTACGGCGGCTTCGCTCTTCAACATACCGGCAGAGCAAGTGACCAAAGATCAACGTCGCCTCGCCAAAACCGTGGTGTACGCCGTACTCTATGGTCAATCAGCCTTTGGTCTCGCGCAAATAACCGGCATGACCAATAGCGAAGCGGCGGAGTTCATCCGCCGCTATCACGAAACCTTCCCCAACATCAAGGGCTACGTTGACAGCACGCTCAATCAGGCACGCAAACAGGGCTATGTCAACACGCTCTTCGGGCGCAAACGCTTCATCCCGGACATGCGCACCCTCCCCTTCGCTGAACGGCAAGCACTCGAACGTGAAGCCATCAACATGCCTATCCAGGGGGCAAACGCCGATATGATCAAAATAGCTATGATTCGCATCCAGCACGCTCTCGAAGAGAAAAAGCTCAAAACGCGCATGATTTTACAAGTACACGACGAACTGGTCTTCGAGGTCGCCGTCGAGGAACTAGATCGAGTGCGCCGCCTCGTCAAAAGCTTGATGGAAGGCGTCGTCAAGCTCGATGTCCCCATCAAAGTTGAGACAAAACTCGGCAAAAACTGGTACGAGGCCGAACCTATGGAGTAATGTGCAAAAAGAGAGATAAATAAGGGGCATTTCCCCTTGTGGGTACCCCATGTGCGCTTACAATGCACTCATGTGCTTGTGTTTGTCCCACCTCTAACATATAATCGCGTTATGCGTATCATGAAGTTAAATTGGAAAATAATTCTCAAATACTGGCTCCTGATCGCCATCATAATCAGTGGGTTATGTGGGCTTATCTATGCTGTTGCCCAGCAGAACCTCAGATCCAATGCCGATGATCCACAAATCCAGATGGCGGAAGATGCCGCGGCAAAACTTGCCAGTGGACAGCCAGTGCAATCCGTTGTGCCTGCTGAAAAGGTGGACATTGCCACAAGTTTAGCACCGTACATCATCGTCTTCGACAATACAGGAAAACCCATTGCCTCATCGGCCCAACTAAACGGTCAAACCCCAACCATACCCTCCGGCGTGTTTGACTACGTGCGCCAAAACGGTGAGGATCGCATCACATGGCAACCACAAACCGGTGTACGCAGTGCCATCGTCATAACACAATTCAAAGGGACAAACTCAGGCTTTGTCGTTGCTGGCCGATCCTTACGCGAAGTCGAAATCCGCGAAGATAACGCCCTGCAAATCACACTGCTCGGCTGGCTAGCCATGCTCTTCATCACCTTCGTGGCAACCGCGATCCTTTTCGCTATACCATCAAGGGGGCTCTTCCGCACTTCCCGTGCTGGTTTGCAACCCGAATTCGGAGATGGAGAAGAAGAGAACTAATCTCGGTAGTAGTAGAGTGTTTGTGAGATGCTTCTTCTTGCGTACCTTGCCTTTCTTCTTACCTGGTTTTGAACTCCAGGAGGTCTCTTGTGGTGAGACCTCCTGGACCATTAGGCTCGTGCTATCAACCCGGAGGCGGTCTGCCCATCTTGTGGCAAACATTGATGGCACGCGGATTTTCCGGCGAATACATGCTGGTCTCTTATTGCTGTCTCACCAACGGAATTTGCAAATTGGTTGGCCTGTTTTCAGGCTTGTCAAAAGCACGGCCGTCAACGTTTTTACTCCCATTAAAAAGCATGTCGTTGTAGATATAAATGAGGTCATAGTCGACATACGTTTGTCCTTCGACAAGACTAAACAAAGGAAAGGCTTTTCCTGTCACGTCTTGCATGACATTGACTTCCCACGTGTTGAGACCATTGCCTGGAAATTTGTTCGCGACATTGGCAAATCCTTGATGCAGTGGGGTCACCTCATACGCTTCATCTGCAATGTAGTCAAGGTTGTACGCGCCTTGCGCAATCGGGTGCTCTCCCTGCCAGGCGGTGTGCCCTTTAATAACAATTTTCACCAGAGGCACTTTTCCATTGGCATCGGCATAATTCATCACGGTACAGGCAATCTCGAGTGAACCCCTAAGACCGGACAGTGAACGAAGTCAACTTCTCCGAACATGTCGTAAACTGAGAGCAGATAAGGAGAAGAGACGATGCAAAAACGCATGCACAGCCGTGAGTTTAAACTGGAGCTCGTCCGTCAGATAGCCACCGGACAGAAGCGGCCTGCTCAAGCGTGCCGCGAATATGGCCTGGCAGACAGTGTGCTTTCCCGATGGCGCAAAGAATATCAAGAGCGTGGTGAAGCAGCATTTGGGCCAACAAACGAAGAAGGGGCAACGTCACAGGAACAGCGCATTGCGGAACTCGAACAGTTTTGTGGGCAACTGGCCCTGGAGAATCAGGTGCTAAAAAAAACCTTGCAGCGGCTGGAATCGCGGAGCGCCATGCGATGATTACATTGGCGCATCAAGAGCATCCTGAGCTGTCGATTGTGCAGTTGTGTGAATTGCATGGGATCAGCAGGAGCTGGTACTATGACCACCTCAATCAAGCTGAGCAGAATGTGCAGGACATCGCGTTACGTGACCAGATTGAACGGATTATTCTGGAATTTTCCGGCTATGGCTATCGGCGCGTGACGCATGAGTTGGCACGTCAAGGCTGGATCGTCAATCATAAGCGAGTGCTACGCATCATGCAGGAAGAGTCATTACTGTGCCATCTCAAAAAGAAATTTGTGGTCACGACGACCAACTCGCGGCATGGATTGCCGATCTATCCCAATGTGTTAGCTCGCATGACCCTGACAGCGCCGGATCAGGCCTGGGTGGCTGACTTTACGTACATCCGCTTGAGAAGCGCGTTCGTGTATCTGGCGTGTCTGCTGGATGCGTTTTCACGCCGCTGTGTGGGCTGGCATTTATCACGAGAAATGACCACCCAACTCACCCGAGGTGCATTGCATCAGGCTATTGTTGAACGGCATCCAAAGCCCGGACTGATCCATCATTCGGATCGCGGAGTGCAATATGCCAGCCGAGAGTATGTAGAACAATTGCAAGTGATCGGAGCGCAGATCAGCATGTCTGCGGTTGGCAATCCCTACGACAATGCGAAGGCAGAAAGCTTCTTTAAGACGTTGAAACAGGAAGAGGTGTATCTCAAGGAATATAACTCTTTTACGGATGCAGAAGAGAATTTGACAGTTTTCATTGAAAAAGTGTATAATGAGAAGAGACTTCATTCCAGCCTCGGCTATGTGCCTCCTGCTGAGTTTGAAGCAAGCTTTATACCGGTAGTCAGAAGTTGACTATCCTCTGTGTCCGGTAAAATGGGTTCACTCCAGTTTGTCCTTCGACAAGACTAAACAAAGGAAAGGCTTTTCCTGTCACGTCTTGCATGACATTGACTTCCCACGTGTTGAGACCATTGCCTGGAAATTTGTTCGCGACATTGGCAAATCCTTGATGCAGTGGGGTCACCTCATACGCTTCATCTGCAATGTAGTCAAGGTTGTACGCGCCTTGCGCAATCGGGTGCTCTCCCTGCCAGGCGGTGTGCCCTTTAATAACAATTTTCACCAAAGGCACTTTTCCATTGGCATCGGCATAATTCATAACGGTACAGGCAAATCGGTCACCAGGGGCATACGTAAAAACCCTTGAACAATAAAACGGTTGGATTTCCCCTGTTGCTGATTTGTTGGTGCTTGGGCGCAGCTCGGTGGTGATGCTTACCCACTGGCCACCTTGAATAACCTGTGTGATTTGTTCGGGTGTCATAGAGCATTCTCCTTTTCTTGTGGTACATTTCTTCTCTTTTTCCCCTCATGCACGCGTTTTTTCTGAACGCTCATGAGCGAGTAGTATACATACAATGAGACTCATCGGGAAAGCATTTGTGACCGATTTCCGTCCTATACCTCGAAGATCCGAAATGTGTCACTTGCCAGGACTCTCTTGATCGCCAGGATCAGGCGGTCTGGGGCGGCAAACGAGGGGTGGCTCCGAAAGATGGCTGCCACCCGTTCCAACTGTCCGAGCTCACGGGCCTGAGCCAGCAAACCCGCATCAGGCTGCAAAGCACTCACCCCAAGCGGATGGGTTGCCAGCAAGGTGGCGAGTCTCCGTTGCTCGGCTGAGGAACCTTGATCAAGGTGTCGGACGCAGTTGCACTCTTGTGCCTCACTGACCAAACGACAATGCGGTTCCATACACCTCCGCAGCCGTACTCGCGCTCGCGAGACGCGCTTGCGGTAAGCCGTCTCGCTGATCGTGAGAATGGAAGCACCCTGAACACTACTCACCTCAAAGACTTCGCTCAGGATATAAGCGAGTCGGTGCTCTCGGTCAAGGCAAAGCAGCATGCCGAGCGTGCATCGGAGTTGGAGCTCTTTGACGAGCAATTCTTGCTCTACGCCATCCTGGCTCTCAAGAACAGGATGGGTTTGAGCACGTTCAGCTTCGACCGCTTCAAGGACGTCCCCGATAAACGCGAACGTGAGTGGGGTCGTTTCGGCTCAACGTCGCCGGGTGGTGAACAAATGATTAGTCGCGATCTGATAGACCCATGTCATAAAAGTACTTTCCTGCCGAAACTGACTCAAATGGGTAATCACCTTCAGTAAAATCTCCTGCGTGGCATCCTCAGCATCAGAGGGGTGCCACAACATGCGTAAGGCCAGGTTGTAAATCCGATCTTGAATAGCTCGCACGACTGCTTCGAGCGATTCTTCATTCCCCTCACGTGCCTGTTTTACTAACTGGTCTAAGCTGGGCTCTATACTCATGACTTCCTTCCCTCCTTTTTCTGCTCCTTGCTTGCTCACCATGTTCTCTCATTCTATTCTTCCAGCAAGAAGCCTTCAGTATCCGTTGTCGCAACAATTCCAAGCTCTCTCGCCCATACATCGTACCATGTATGGTCGAGGTAGGTTCAAATTGCTCCGTCAGCGAGTTTTGAAAGCCGCTTAAGTAGTAACACGGGAAGTGCGAAAGAGCCAAAAATTCGTGTAAACCGAACAGGCTATTATAGTTTTGACGCAAGACCTAAACGGTTGTTTTTGAAAGAAGTATATGCTATCATGTAAACAGAAGAGCCTCAAATATAGTCTTTATCAAAAACCCCTCATTGCGGACTGTTAGAAAAGCGCACACGGAGGTGACGCATGGCTACAACTCAGACCTCCTGGCAAATAGCAGGAGATTATTTCGAGAACTGCAATTGTGATGTAGTGTGTCCCTGTTTAATGTCCCCAAACCCACCAATGACCACAAGGCCGACAGAAGGAGCCTGTGAAGTTGCCTTTGCCTTCCACATTAACAGTGGCAGCTACGGCAACGTAACGCTTGATGGCTTGAATGTTGCCATGATTGCACGTACTCCAGGACCTATGGCTCGAAGGAAACTGGTCTATTGCCATGTATCTCGATCAGCAAGCAAATGATCAGCAACGTTCGGCCCTTCGAAGCGATCTTCAGTGGCTCTGCTGGCGGCCCATTAGGTGCCCTTACACCTCTCATCTCCACGATGCTTGGTGCGAAAATCGTACCGATCACCTTTAACATAGAGGGCAAACGTCGCTCCGTCGAGATTCCCAACATCATGCACCTGGCTGTCCATCCCCTGCCAAGCATGGACCCCAACAACGAGATATGGGCCCTCAATGCCCATCCATTTTCCTCCAAACTGGCACTCGCGGTTGGTGAGCAGAACAGCACCTGGACGGACTATGGCATGAGCTGGGATAACTCCGGCAAAAACGGCCACTACGCGGCAATCAACTGGTCCAACGCCTGAAATAGCATCACGCACATCTCAAGAGGAGAAATATGAGTGGCTCATTCTAGCACTCCTTCCACTCGTATGCTACAACGCGAACGCTACCTGATCCTGGGCTTGCTGCTTGTCCTGGCTGCTGGTGCCTGGGCATTGCTCATCTGGCAATCAAACACGATGAGCAACCAGGCACAGGTATGAGGCATGACGCCCGGTCTGACGATGGGCATGAGCGCGATTCTGTTCATTGCTATCTGGATAGTAATGATGATCGCCATGATGTTTCCCACGGCAGCCCCGATGATCCTCATGTTCAACAAAATCTACGCCAGCAAGCGACAAAAGGAACAACCCTTTGTCCCCACCTGGATCTTCGTCAGTGCCTACCTGCTCGTCTGGTCGTTGTGTGGGATACTGGCATACCCTCTTGCCGTAGGCATTGATAAGCTGGCAGCACAATCCATGTGGCTGATGGGAAACGCCGCCCGCATCGGTGGTGTTGTCCTCCTGTTGGCAGGGCTTTATCAACTCTCACCCTTGAAGAATGTTTGCCTCTCAAAATGCCGGACGCCCTTGCAATTCATCCTTAGCTCCTGGCATGACGGGTATGGCGGAGCCTTCCGCATGGGACTGGAACACGGAGCCTACTGCCTCGGTTGCTGCTGGCTTCTCTTTGTAATCCTCTTTCCGCTCGGCATCATGAATATCGCGGTGATGGCACTGGTGACTGCATTGATCTACGCTGAAAAATCGCTGCCCTTTGGTCGGCAAATCAGCCTCCTCGCGGGCGTAGCATTGATCGTCTACGGTACGCTAATCATATTCTTACCCGCTATATTGCCAGTGGGAATGTGATGACACAAGTAGAGAAACTCTCCCTTTGGAAAGAATAGCTGTTATATGTCTCAAGAACACATACTATCAACTCCTCATTGGAGCCATTACGATAGTACAGGCACAACCTTCCGACCTCGCGGTCATGACAGAAATCCTGGAGGAGGCCGCTATATGGATTGCCTCGCTCGACATTGACCAGTGGCGACCGGGAGATTTTCTTGGTACTTCCAGCCAGGTACGCATGACACAAAACATCAGTAAAGGGGAAGCCTATCTCGTTCTCCATGATGAACAGGTTATTGGCACCATCACAGTACATGAGGGCAGCGCAATTGATGAAGAACTCTGGGGCCATGAAACGTTAAAAGATGCTCTCTATGTCCATCGTCTGGCAATCCGACGAGCTTTCGCCGGAAAAGGTATCGGGTATATCCTTCTGCATTGGGCCGAAGACCTGGCAACACATGCCGGGAAAACCTACTTGCGCCTCGACTGCATGGCCGACAACGCCGCCCTCTGCACCTATTATGAACGAGACGGCTTTACATGCCGTGGCGTTATTGGACAAAATTGGAAGTCGAGCATCTATGAAAAAAGCGTATCGTGAGGAAGTCATTATTTGATGGGTGGAATTCCTTATAGTTACCCATCCGTTCCCACCATCCCTTCGAGAACCTCCCTGTTGCGACCGTACCAGGCGCAATAATCTGCGGCGATCTTTTCATTGTGAGAGTGTCGGCCTTAACATAAAGTGAACCAGGCCACCTGCTGGAAAATTCCCGCAAAGCCCTCTCTTCATCAAAGCGATTAGCTCTCCTCAGCAGAAAAGAACAGCGAGAAGTACATCCCTGCATTCCCTCCATCTCCAATTTTTACCACCTCGGAAGAATCCACGCACATTCTTCTCTTTATCGAGTTCTACTGAGACAACACAGCCAACCCCGACCGGGAAGTGGCTGCTGTCGCGACATTGCTGGGACTATTCCTTGCTGGCGCAGAATTCATGTCTCAATCCCGACCGGGAAGTGGCTGCTGTCGCGACAAGAAGTAGCGGCATACAACAATGTACTGCCCACACGGTCTCAATCCCGACCGGGAAGTGGCTGCTGTCGCGACGCGGGCGACGATCGAGGCTGAAATTCTGAAAAAGGTGTCTCAATCCCGACCGGGAAGTGGCTGCTGTCGCGACCGGAACGAATGGGAGCAACGTTGACGCCGCTCGTCAAGTCTCAATCCCGACCGGGAAGTGGCTGCTGTCGCGACAATAGAGGCAACCGCTACTAATCCGCGAACTAACACGTCTCAATCCCGACCGGGAAGTGGCTGCTGTCGCGACCTGCATGATGGCGGCTCGACCTTCCCACAGGTGAGCCGTCTCAATCCCGACCGGGAAGTGGCTGCTGTCGCGACTGCGGCCATGCTCGCACGGCTCCACAAGCTGGTTCAGGAGAGTGTTTGCGAGCGAGATGAGCAAATGGCTCTTACAGAAGAGGTTTTCTCATCTCCTAAAGAGAGTATAGCAGAAATGCAGGTGATTTGCAAGAGCTTGTAAAGCGCAATGAGACAAATGTCTGGTTTTGCGAGCGCTCGTGCATGGAAGTTCCGGATCTCCGTCGCTCGCAGCTATCCATGAGCTTACTACAGCAAGAGAGAAATCGTGACGATTTTACCTTCACGACCGCGGGTTTTCATCGTAGGGATTGACTTTTCCTGTGCAGTGGGTTTGGCAGTGCGAGCGAAGTTCGGCACCATCTGGAGTGGAAAAGACCCATACTCCTTCTTCGACCGGATGCCAGTAGCGGCTATTCAGCTCCTGAATTTCCTTGTTGGGATGGTGCTTTCTGGCCCAGTTCAGCAACAACTGTCGTACCAACTCATCGTATTTGCTCAGGCTGTGTGCTGAGACAAACCTGCTGTAGTACGTGGCCCATCCACCGATGATGGGATTGAGTTCACAAATCACCTGGGTCTGGGAGGCGGTTTGTAGGTTGGTCCAACCGCTCAGCGATGGCGGCCAGATGATGGTGGCTGGCTTCTGTACTGGGGGTGATGACTGTCTTGCAAGTGTGCAACTGCCTCAGGCTCGCTTTTCTCCGGCGGATATTGCCGGATGGCGAAGCCTAAGAAATCAAAGCCCAGGTGTCCTTGATACGACGACAGCGTGTGCGTGATGTGCGTTTTGCGCGAGTTCAGGCTCAGCCCTATCTCTTTTAACCAGTTCGTCACCCTAGTGACTGCTTTTTGCAGTTCGTCGAGATTGGAGTGGAACACTGAGAAAATCATCGGCATAGCGGATCACCAGTGGTGTTTCCGAGGTTTCGCCGGTCTGCTGCGTAGCCATCGTTGCTGTCTTTGACCACCGTTTCCATGCCATGCAGCGCGACATTCAGAAGCAAGGGTGAGAGGGCTCCGCCCTGCGGTATCCCCGTTTCGCTTGGAATGTACATGCCTCTATCCATGATGCCAGCTTTGAGCCAGGCATTGATGGCCTCTCGAAGTGCGGGATAGGTCTGGAGCTTGTCAAGTAACACCGCTCTGGTTGATATGATCGAACGCCCCTTCAATATCGGCAACGAACACGAAACTGGGGTGATGGTCAATCGCGTGGACGATGGTCGCTATTGCATCATGCGTCCCGCGACCGGGCCGATACCCGTAACTATGGTGTTCAAATTGCGCCTCCCATTCGGGTTCGAGTGCCAGTTTTCGCCAGTTCCTGCTTGCAACGATCAATCATAGTCAGAATGGCGAGCGGACAGCGTTCTACCGTTCCTGGCTTGGGAATCCACACGCGAAGAACAGGTCTGGGAGGCTGCTGGTGCCAGTGGTCGGGATGAATGGCGGATACCAGGGCCAGGCGACTCTTTGGGGGGAACTGATTTAACCCCATCGACTCCCGAAGTGTTTCTTTTCCCTCATTATCCTGGGTTACATGATGGACTGCCAGTAGTCGGGCTGCTTCCGATGCCAGCAAGCTTTGTTGCTGGCTGTGAACTACCAGCCGGTCGCCGCGCTGACTGGCTCGATAGATGTGCTTTTGCATGCGCAACACCTGCTGATCAAACGTGTGCCAGGGCAGGTTATGCCACTCCTTATACTCAAGGGCGGTTGTCTGTTGTGAACGCGATGCCTTCTGGTCCTTCCTGTCTTTCATGAAAAGTATTCAACTCACTTCTTGATACTATGGAACAATGTAGGGGCCGATTGATGACTCTGTTGGGAAAAGAGGGAGAGATCGTCTGAACATCAAGCGATCTCCTTGTCTTGTAAGCGAGCAAAGGGGGTGATTGCGAGCGTGCAGGACGAGTAGGTTTACCGAGGGACTCGAGCATGCAGATGCGTGACGATGCGTAACACATTGATTCCAGCGGCAATCTGTCAGATGGTGCAGATGCGTCTTTCGCTCCCCACGATAGGGACTTCGTCGCAATTTGGTTCGGCGTACCGCTTGTGAGATGGTTCCTTCAACACCAGCCCGCAGCGCGTATTCCTCCTGAAAAAGCAGACGTGTGTTGTTCCTTTCGACGCTGCCTCAAAGCCGCATGATACGCTCCTGGGGCATGAAGCTTGAGAATACGCCCCTTGCTCCCAGTCGTGCAGTGCTCTCGTGCGACGCACGCCTGACAGACCTTGGGAGGTGGCCATCGCAAAACGAACTTCAATCTCTGTCGCGTGCCGTGTCGGTCAAGAAAGGGAGCCCATCGCTGGCTCAGGTTGCCCTTGTGGGCAGCGTACGCGACCTGCTGTTGCCAATCCACTTCAAAGTCGTAAAGCCGCATACCCTTCTCCGGCTTGAGCTGCTGCCAACTGGTTGACTCCTGGCACGAGGACCGATCATTTGTGTTCCTTGTTTCGCTTGCTCGCACCAGAGAGGTGGCACTGGTGTAGCCTTGATCCACCAACAGGGTCAGAAGGAGCCAGCCTCTGCGTCGCGCAAGTCCTCCCCAGATCGGGTCCAGCGGCCATGCTATCAGGAACGGTCGCAGGGACAGTGTGAACCTGGGTAATCAGATGAGGCAGGCTTGCGGATCTTGATCACAGGTCTCAGTCAGATGCACTTTGTATCCTAACCAGATCAGGTCTCGTTTGCGAGCGGAGCGTGCTTGTTCATCATAGGGCGAAACAATCCGATCCTCATTGTTCACTGCAGGCCCATCACGCCATCGTACCCCGTCTTGTCCACGCTCGTAATGCTGCTCGAAGACCTGTCGCGAGCCGTGTGACAGCGGACAAGTTGGCTCAGGGCAGAGGGCGTCTCCTGCAGGCTGACCGCTATCTAAGAGCCGTGCGACATCCTGACTCCAACCTGCTCGCGTAGGAGCTTTCTTGCTTGCTCTCTTGCTTTGGGAAAGCGCGTCATCTCAAAGCGGTGGACATAGCGCTCAAACCAGTCGGGGTCCAGATGCGAGCAGCAGCCATTCGGGGTTCTCCTCAGCCAAATCGTTGAGAGCTGCACGCATGCTCTCGCCCACACTTTCCAGGCTGTTGAGGGCTCGCACGGCTGCCAACACGGCTGTCGAATCAGTGCGTTGCTTGCCGTCCAGCTTTGAGCCAGCCACGTTCCCTGCTGACCGTCAGAAGTCGGTTCGAGGATCAGCGTTCTCAGCCTGAGCATCGATGCAGTCGTTGACGAAAGTCTGCTTAAAATCGAGTAAGTCAAATCCTTGCATCGTCTAAAGGCAGACTCAAAGCGTATTTAGCCAATCAATGCGCGCTCTGACCGCTTCCGCTGCTTGACGATCTGTCAACTGCTTCGATGGTTTGCAGGACCGTCACCACGGCCAAACGCCACGGTGCCTCCGCTGGACGTCCTCGTTTGGGAACAGATGAGCAAAGGATCTCATCGGTATAAATTCGGCCGCCAACTCATCTCTCAACTGCATCGCCACGCGTTCCTTTAGGGCACAGCCGTTGTACCAGCAGTACGGCTGGTTCTTCCGGGATTGGCTCCAGTTGCCATCGGCTTTCATCGACATTGGCGTCCTCATTCTCCTGTCTCGCATCTCGGGAGATCTTCTGCTCAATGCCCACTCCTAGCCGCGTCGCTTTCCTCTTACTGTACCACCATCGCTTTTACCTGGCTCAGTTTGTCTCAACCAAATTTCCCAACAGAGTCATTTATCGCGCCCACCGCCGATTTATCGGCAAAATGGACACAGGCCGATAAATCGGCGGTGGGCGCGATAAATCGGCCCCTACAGTATGTACACTTGTTCCTCCCGTGGTATGTCCCCTTGACCCAGTACCTCTACCTTCGGCAGGCAAGCTCCACAGAGACTGTAAATCCGTACCGTGTCCTCGCGTGAATAGATCTCCTCAAGCAGACGCGCCTCCAGCATCATGCGTTGCTTGCGATCCAGAAAGCACTCGAACACGCTGTACTGCACCCACGTCCCAAAGCCGGTCAGTGCCGTATGCACCCGCGTTCTCCGCCGATCATCGGGAATATCATAGCTCACGACATAGAGCATATGTTCATCGTGATATCGCTGCTGCTCGCTCATAGCTTACCGGACACTTAAAGGCAGGTAGGTCGGTATCTCGCCTGTTAGCCACTTTCCCAGCAGTCGAACTTGCAACTCCATACACCGCCGGTAGCTGGTGCGGTAGCCGAAATGGGGATGCTGTATCTCATCCTGGAGACGTTCTTCAAACCGGGCATAAAACGTCTTGCGTGCCTCTGGCTTCAGGTACACGACACCACCCAACTCCTCCTGGAAATCCTGCACAGTCAGCAACCGGCGATTGACGATGTTCAAAACCACCAAATCGACGATGATGGGACGAAATTCCTCCATCAAGTCCAATGCCAGGGCGGGACGACCATAGCGCGGCTGATGCAGAAATCCGACATAGGGATCAAGGCCAACCATCTCGATGGCAGAAGACAGTTGCTGCAACAACAAGGTGTAACCTAAGCTGAGCATGGCATTAATTGGATCTAGCGGTGGCCGCCGATCAGCGACGGGTAAATGTCATCGGAGCTCGCAACAGTTTGCCGAAGACAGCAAAGTAGGATGCAGACCCATTACCCTCAATTCCCAATAGCGATCCAATCGTGGTCGAGTGAGATATCTGCTAAATCATCGTTTGCATCGCCACGGTGGCTGCCGTTATTTCCGCGTCCTGCAATGAGCGATTGGCACGCATGAGCATCGTGCGCATATTTTCCAGCTTGCCTTTAACACACCTCTGAGCCACTTCCAGAGTACGTTGTAAATCAAAATGCGCACGATACTGTTCACGTCGTAGCAGGGCATTTTTCGCTATGGGCGGTGAAAGCCTGCCACGGAATTGGCCGTACATCGAGAGGAAACACACCTCTATCCCTGCCTCTAATAAGGTATGCAGTGCAGGTGTTGTCAACGTCACATTGCCCGACACCACCACCTGCGAGACCTTTATCAACGGCACCTCAACAGTGTGTTTGTCCGGGTATTGCACAACCAGGTATTCGGCACGTTTTTTTACTATTGATTCTTGTTCATTCAGGTAGAGCGTGACCATCGTTCTTTATCATCCCTTAACGTATAAAAATTGCATTACAACTTTTCATCCTAAACTGTTGCGATCTTCCTTAGAGCCACGTACTTCTCCTGGCAAACAGAGTGGCTCCAGGCTGCACTTCCGACACTTCGGATGAAGTTCTGGTAGTGAAGTAGCTCGTTGCCTGCTTACCCACCAATGGCGGAGGCAGTTCACCTCGCTCCAACAGGGTAAAAGCCCGTTGAACGGTCTCCTCGGTGTGCTGGCGAAGCTCCTCGGTAAACTGCACCTCCTCGCGGTGCGCCGAGCCGAAGTAAAAGATGGAGCCGCATGGAATATGAGTAGCGAGCATCTCCTCCAGACAAAGCGCCTGCGCACAAAGTTGCACCTCATTGTTCAGCCACCGTCCTCCATTTCCCTTTCTTGTACTCGACAGGCTTAAAGCGGCCCTCCTGCTCCTCCACAACGTCCGCGAATCCGCTCAAACGCAGCCGATCCGACCACACCCACACCCGCCGCAACGTGGTCACGCCATCTACGGTGCGTGCTTTGTCCGCTATCACTCACTCTGTGACGCATCTTTCCCTCCACCACATGCGCATTTTCCCTGAACTCGCCCAAAGCGCACTCATAATAAAAACAGCGAGGGCAATACTCCAGGGTATTCAAATAGGAGATGGAAAGCATATCCAGTATCAATTTCGTTCAGACATAGCAATTCGCCTTTAGACGAGACGCACCTGCCCCATTCCCATCGCCGTCTTATACCCAACGCCGCAATAAAACGCTAACTGTGCCAGCAGCCAGATCTGCTGGCGCACCGTCAACGGAGCCTCGTGCCGTCTACTCTACCTCATCAGGACCGCGCAAATCATATGTGCATCTCCCAACAAAGCCTTGCTGTGTGTGCGTCGTAAAGCGCACCTGGTGAGTCTTGAGATCGTAATCACTAATGACAACTCCTTCATCTTCAATATACTCTTCGACGCGCTCTCATCTGCACCACACTGTGCCAGTTCAGGCGGTGCCGACCTCCTGCCAGCGTCTCACCAGCCCTGGAAACACGTACTGCGGCAGCGGCAAACGCGCGTAAGTGACCGCCATAGACCTGGCTCCGTCTGATTGGCCCGATTAAATGTCGTCAACGAGGTAAATTCCATTGTCAACGGCTCTACTTTTCCCAGACTTGAGCGTATGCGCCCTCTCTACCAGCGCAGCAAAAGACGTGAAACCCGTCCAGTCGGAAGCATCATCATTGCCGGCGATTACCTCTTCGAGCGTGAAAAACTGCTTGCCAATCTGCATAAAAGGAAGCTTATCTGGCTCTCGTCTCCTGTTGTATTGAAATGCATCAAAGCTTCGTGAAAGAGCGGAAAGAGTTCGCCCAGCAGCAAAGTGATACGCACGGTGTATGTCTTTTCGGGTCCAGCGGCAAATGCGCATTCGTGCGTTCCGCCTCCAACATGCGTTGTGATGGTAAAGGAAACTGGAGGCTTGAGCAGGTGAATAGCCGCTGCTTGTTGCCGTCATGCAGCCATGTCGCGACATCTTGCGCTGCATTCTTCATCCAGCGCAAGAACGCGCCATGCACCAGTTCACCGGAGAAGGGCATGAGCGTGCCAGCTCGCAGTGGTCGCAGTTTCAGGAGGAGAGCAGTAGAGCCTGGCCGGAGCAGTGGTAGAGTACGCTGTGTTCATGAGAAAATGTATCCTTTCACCTTCCAAAAAATCGCTGAGTGAATGTAGCGATGAAGCTGATCTCGATAAAGAGGCCCACCACCGCTTCCACGGCAGCGATAGCTGTGACGGGATCGCCGAGCGTAAAGGGGCCGGGGAAGAAGCCTCGCCCGTGAAAGGCCGTGACGCTGAAAATCAATGCCTCTCGTAATCCGAGGTGACCAAGTACAAGGTAGCAGGCGGTGAAGAGCGCGATCATGAGCAAATATATACTGAGGCTCCGCCCCGGCTTGTAGCCATAGCCCGCTAATATATCGAGGAACCACGAGAAAATGTAGGCTTCAAAGCGGCGGGTCTTGCGCCACAGATTGCGCTGCAGTTGATTACTCCCTTCTGGCAAGAGTCCGGTCTGTGATGGTGCCAGTTGTCTCCATCGAATAGAGTGCCAGAGAACCTCTCGTTGAAGTACCTGAGCGCGATAGGCGAAGGGGATGGCTTCCTCGTTCATGCCCTGTCCCCGCATGGCATTGGCAAGTTGGCGGTAGGCACGCACTGCGGCCTGATAAATATCAAGATGATACTGTTTTTCCTTGACGCTTCTCGCACGTTCATGATGTAAGGTTACTGTATGTGCCAGCACCTCGTCGCCTAGCGGCATCACGCGCCGCCAGTCAATGACCGCAAGGTTGCAATCGCCCCAATGCACATCAGCAAGTAGCGCACATCCCCACTTCCTGTCAATCAGCGTGACCTTTTCGAGATTCGTGGTGTTGTCACAGACGGCATGGCGCAGATCAGCCCCCGTCAGCCAGGTCTTCCGTAAGTACGTCCCCTCCAGGCGCACATACATCATGTTCGCCCCTTCCAGATGAACCATGCGGAGATACGCCTGCTCGAGATGAGCCTGGAAGAGTACCGCCTGCTCCATCTGCGTCGCCCGTAGCGACGCGCCCTGAAGAAACGCACCGCGCAACAATGCCCCCTCGAGATGTGCCTCGCTGAGATCGGCCCGTTCCAGGTGAACTCCTGCCAGTGCGCGTTGTTCCAGCGTCGTCGCCACCCACTCCTCTCTGGTCAGGCCGCCCCGCAGACGTGCGAGAGGTAAACCGCGCAAATTGACATGCCGTAAATTGGCACCACGCAGATCAAGCCCCTCCCGTTCGCGCTGTGCGGGATCGCTCCATTCGATAGGACCACGCCCCAATTCGTGTGTTATCAACAACCACTCGACATCGGCACGAGTGAGCGCGACATCCTTAAATGGATAAATACCCTGCTGAATATCGGACACAATCATCAAACGATGACGTAAAAACTGTTGTCGTTCGCTATCAATCTCTGGCTCTGTCCGCCATGTAGGGAGCGCAGGGGACGCTTGCGCCCGCATCTGAAGTATGTTCTTGATTATTCACAAGAATACCATCCAGTGTTACTTTACGTAACTAGTAATTTCTAGCTACAATTACTTCATTTTAGCACATGTTGTGTATACTTCTACAGAACTATTGAGTTACATCATACTACAGTTCTGGAAGTATTGTACCAATAGGATGCGTCTCTACCTGTGAGGAGATGACAACGGGCCTGTTGTCATGGGCGTCATTCAAGGCAATCCAGGGAACGTCTCTTTGCGCGTAAAAGCGGGCGAGGGCCGTGAACAGCCAGAGCGGAAGCTTGCCAGTCACGATCACTCCGCGATTGAGATGGCGGTTCTGGAAACACTAATTGATCGGCCTCGTCTATAGTCGAGGTAGTTGTGAATGGGATGAATGAGAATGACATATATATCGTCGTATGTTTCTTCCTGTATATGATATGAGTGACGTGATGATTGCGCGGATGCGCCGGAATGCAGCTAGGTGGCGTGACCCAGCCGAGTCGCGCATCGAACTGGTGGAATGGCTGTGTTCTCGCGTGGAGGGCCAGCGCGCCATACACCCAGTTCGGGGCGCGTCCATATACGGCCATCGCCGTCTGCGCGGGTAGCTTCGCGAGCAGTTCCTGAAGCATATCTGGCTGTCCACTCATCGGCGTCAGGAGCCAGTGCATGAAGTTGATGAGGGAGGTTGAACCGGAGACTCTATGCGGCGCTAGTATCCAGGTGAAATGTTTCCAATTCTTCGGTGGATATGAAATGAAAAGTTCGGCTGACGCGCTCAAGCAGTGCATCAAACACTCGTTGTTGCGAATGGGTCTTTTGCGCTCCAGTCCAGCGATCGTTCCGGTGATGGTTGGTTCCTTTGCTGTGAGGATGGATTTCCCTTCCTGTTGGGAGCGAAGCTCGGCAAGTGGGAGCAGACCGTTGGTCGTGGTATAGCGATGCCAGGTCTGTGGCTTCCTCGTCTTCATCTTTGAGCAGTAGAATGGAGTGTGTGCAAACCTGGAAAATGCAGGTATCTGTCTCTCTGGGGAGGCCGCCAAGATCCACAATGAGTGGAAGGTAACGGTGCGAGAGATCGCGGCACACGAACGCTCTGAATATGTCGGTCCAATGGCGATAGTCCTTTACCTTGCAACTGTATCTGGACGACCGTATCAAGATTGCCTTTCAGAAACCAGTCGCCTTCGATGTCCGGATTTGCGCGAAACACGTAGTGAGGGATTTCACAGCGACGTAACTCTTGTGTCAGGTTGTATGTCAGAACGGATTTGCCCGCTTTGGGCGGGCCACCAATGAGGATGGCGGGAAGGGAATTAAAGGTGATATGGCTACTGGTTGTGTTATCTATGTTAACCATCTACTTTCTCCTGATCGATAATGTGTTTGACAGATAAACAAGAAAACGAGAAAACGGTGATGCAAGGGTACAGAAGCGGTATAAGCATACGTTTGTGGCGACGCTTGGCGGCCAGCCTCAAATCGTCACCTTCACGCTGGACCTGCTGCTCAAACGCGGCATTCCTATCTATGAAGTCATCGTTGTGCATCCAGCATCCTCGCCACATATTCAACAATCGCTTGAGCGGCTCAACGCCGAATTTGTCGGCGACCGCTATATCTTCGAGGGACGCAGTCTGACCATTCACTTTCGACCAACAGGTCCTCAGCCATTATGATAACGTCATTGACGATATTGTTGATGAGGCAACGGCAAGCGGTGCGCTCGATACCATTGGTGAATTGATTCGCAGTCTGAAGCGACAACAGCGCATCATTCACTTCTCCATTTCTGGTGGGCGACGCCTGATGGCTTTCCTCTCTTTCTCGGCAGCCCTGCTCTATTTCGAGACTCCCGATGAACTCTTGCACCTCTACACGCCTGAGCCTGTAAAGGAGCGCATCGATACAGAGCGGTGCCATGCACATCACGCCAGGAGATGGGAGACGTCTGATCGAAGTGCCATTCGCACGTGCCGCTCAACCCTTCTTCGCCCTGATGCTCAACCGCACGCCTTCTGATACTATTCAAACGCAGCGTGAGCAACAGAAGGCAGAGGAGCAAAAGCGCTGCCAGCAGGTTGCGGATGCGCTCAACGACCGTTCCACGCGAAGTCTTGCAAGCTATCGCGCAAGGACTTCATCCCCGCGATGTTGCGGATAACTTTACATCTCGATTCATCAACGATCAGCTATTATACCAGCAAGATTTATCGAGAGTGCCGCAACGTCTGGAATGTGCCGGAAGACATTCGCGTGGACTACCATTTTGTCCAGGCGAAGTTTGCCGACTATTTCTACGATACGTGAAGTATATCCACCATGAGAAAAAGTCATCAGAACTAGTTCGAGAAAATTGGCAACTAGTTTGAATGTATCGCAGAAGGAAACATGCTACTATTGTGAACAGTCAGCAGGAAAAGGTGAGAGAAAATACAGGAGTAGAAAGGGAAACAATGGTGTCCCAATCATTGATAGCATTTGATACCGATCATATTAAAGGCTATGTTTTCGGTACCAACAGGCTCAAAGAAATTCGCGGAGCAAGCTCCATCCTTGATAGACTCAATCGCGAAAAAACTGTAGAGATGGCGGAAAGCTTTGGAGCGAAAACCAATCTATGCACATGGCGGCTCGGCCCTCTTCATCGTTGACTCGCAGCAGGCAGAAGCACTGGGGAAAGCAGTGCAAAAGCTCTATCATGAGGAGACGGGAGGCGGAGCCTCGATCACCTATGCTATACAGGCCATTCCAGACTATGGTCCACAGACATCATGACCGCGAAGCAATTGAATGGGAATATTACCATGGCGGATGTGCTGAAACTGCTGCGCTTGCGTCTGCGCCTGGCAAAAGATAGTCTGCAAATGCATAGTCGCCAGGAAGACGATACACAAGAGAATGATGTACTGGCACATATCGCGCTCCCCTCACATGCCCTGCTCTGTACCTGTGAGTCGTGTGGCATCGACTACGCGCAAGATCTCTGGAAAGACCCCGATGATCCAGATGAGACGAAGGCCGCTATTGCCGCGTATGTATCGGCAAGCGCGAAGAGGATAGCAGGTGAAGAATGAGCTTCGCAACGCACGAAAAAATCCTCTGTCGGACAAGTCACTCTGGGGCCGCATCCTATAGATCGCTCGGCGAGAGCTATCTTCCTCCTGCATGCACCGTTACCACAACGGCCAAAGGACTTCAACGTCTTTCGTGAATTCACGCATGGAAAAGAGTATCTGGGCCTGATTTACGCGGATGCGAACAGTATGGGGAAAGCGTTTGATGAACTGAAAACGCTACAAGAGGTGCAAGATCTTGCGGAGAGGATCGATGACGCGGTATTTGAGGCGATGGGACATGCTATCAGAACGCATCTTCCCCGTGCAAGGAAACACGTTTCCTTTCGATATCCTGCTCGTGGGCGGCGATGATATCGTGATAGTGACGCCTGCTGACAAAGCTCTGCAGGTCGCGTATACGCTTGCTGAACAGTTTCACCAGCTTACCGGCAGCAATATACGCTCTCCATCGGTGTTGTACTTGCTCCGGTGAAGTATCCTTTCAGCCTGCAACAGATGCTGGTCGAAGAGACACTCAAAGCAGCAAAAAAGTCTGGAGCGAAGCAGATGCGTAACACAGGCAGCGATGACAAGCAAGAGCAGTCGCGCGTCAACTTCGTCGTGGTCACGGGCAATACCAGCCTGAGCTACCAGAAGCAATATGAAGAGATGCACGGCAAAGAGATAGCCGCAATATAGATGAATTCTATGCGACGATGCGCCCCTACACGCTCTCAGACCTCAAATGGCTGCTGGATCAACTCAAGGAAGGGAACGAGAGGCGATTGGGACGCACGAAGCTCCATCAGTTGCGCGAGGCCATCTTGAAATTGAATCAAACCACCACCATCCTCGAATCTCTCGCGCTGCTGCGCAACTGGAAGAAAAGAGGAGCGCGATTTCATGAAGCAGATGGCGCAAAGAGTTTGATACACGCCTGACAGCGCGGCAACAGCAGATGGGAACGCTTTTCCCCTGGTCTCTTGATGGCAAGGAGAGCAACGAATGGTCTCACGTCTATCGCACACCCCTGCTCGATTTCATTGAACTCTACGATTTTGTCTCTTCATAGGAAGGGGTCATCACAGGCAATGCTTGTTCAAATAGACTACGAACTCCAATTTGCCGCGCCATTTCATCTTGGAACCGGCATCACCGCGGGCCTGATTGATCGCACCGTTATCCGTGATGCTGACGGCTATCTCTATGTGCCGGCCTCGACCTTCAAGGGCGTCTTGCGCGAACATTGTGAGCAATTGTGCCGCTTCTACCTGCCGAATGCACAGATCGCCAGTCCTCACGATGCGTACGCAGCACTGGCCCAATTTGGGAAAGCGCCGACGCTCATCAGCCGTATCTTTGGTTCGCCGCTCTATCCTGGCGGTCTACGCTTCAATGATGCAAGGCAGGAACAGGAGACCCGGCAGACATACAAAGAGATACAAACGAGTGTTTCAACACAGGTGCGGATCGACCGTGTGACGCGCACCGCCGCGGATGAGGCTCTCTACACCAGCGAGTTTGGCACTCCGTTATCTTCGTCTTTGAGGGAACGATCAAGGGGCTACTCAACTGTACACCGGTTGAGGCACTCGCAGTGACAATACCGGGCAGAGCAGTACACGCTCACGCCAACCTACTCGCTGCTCCTTCTGCTTGCCGGCCTGTTGATGGTTGAGCGGCTTGGCGGCAACAAATCGACGGGCAAGGGACAATGTAGCTGTTCCATCACGAACGTACTACTCGACAGGCACAGGTGTGCAGAGGAGCAGTGGCAGTCCTGGATAGAGCATCTGGATGTTGTGCAAGACTATCCATCTGACTGAGAAAGGAGGTCAGGCGTGAAGCATTTCTATCTGCGAGTAACTGCCCGCTCGCCACTGGCGATACGCTCCGATCACGCGGAGGGCGGTGTAAAGACGACGCAGTATATTCCGGGGGCAACGCTCCTCGGCAGCCTTGCTGCCAGCCATCGCATCCTACGTCCAGAACAAGAGGACGAATTCGCGGCTTCTTCCTCAATGAGCAGGTGTCTTTCCTCACCTCTATCCTGCTCAGTTCGGCGCGAAAAGTTTTCACGAATCGCAATTTGCCGGTGATGCCCTTACCCAAAACCGCTCAGACATGCAAACGCTTCTCTGGCTTTCTGCCGTGCCAGGCGAAAATGACCGACGAAGAGCGACATGGAGTACGCGATAGCCTGCTGGATTGGGCCGTCTTCTCTCTGCTGGACAACGAGCAGTCCGCTATTCCCACGTTACTGTCTCCTTTCGATAATCATGATGCCTGCACCTATGCGCAAGGGAAATACAGCAGACGCTCCTTGTGGCCAGGCGATGGACCACATCAATGGCTACTACAGGCGCGGCAGATATCGATGCGCAACAACGCATGAAGGCGAAGGTTGAGACAAGACTACAGACGCGCACGGGCATCAATCGCGAGTGGGGCGTTGTCGAGGAGCGCATTCTCTACAACCGTCGAGGTATTCGATGACGGTATGACCTTCTGGGGAGAAGTGCTTCTTCCAGACGAACTCGCCGACACATTCAAGCAATTTGTCGAAGAAGCCACCAGAGAAGATGTCATTCGCATAGGGACCGGACGCACACGAGGTCTGGGCTGCGTCGAGATCGACATGCTCGACGCTCAGGAGAGCAAACCGAGCCAATTTCGCGGATAAACTGCATACGTTTGATGCAGCCGTGAAGCAGCAAGCACAGGCAGCAGGCGTGCAACAACTCGATCCATTCTACTTTGCCATCACGCTGCAATCGTCGACCATCCTCTGCGATGCTTTCCTGCGCTATCAAAGAACGCTCGACGCTGCATCGCTGCCTGAATTGTTGGGGCTTTCTGCAGCTGATACGAGTTCCATGCAGTCGTGAGTCTATCAGTCTGTAGGAATACAGCGTATCACTGGCTGGAACGAACTGTGGGGAACGCCGCGTCCCAATGACTACGCAATAGAGATGGGGTCTACCTTCCTGTTCGCCTGTGAGCAGCAACCAGGCAACGATCTTATACAGGCACTTCGCACGCTGGAAGAGACTGGCATTGGGCGTCGCCGTTCGGAGGGGTTTGGACGCATCTCGATCTCTGACCCCTTTCACTTAGAAAGAGAGCAAGCATGAATAAACGCATCGAGCTCATCATACGAGTCAATGAAGCAGGCTGGGTCCGAAGAATTCTATGCAGAAATCTCAGGATTTAGGGATGCTCGCCGCACAGTCCTTTCAGCGAGGAGCTGGAACGCGAGAGGCAGGAACGGCACCGGGCGCAGATGACGGGCCTGGAAAATATCGCCGAAACGACACTAAAAGTAACCGATGTGCTGGACTATATCAAGAAACAGACAGCGCGTCAAAGAGGATGGCAGAAGGAAGTAGGAGCGCAATAGAGAGCGTTTCGGCGAGAGCCTGAAAAATTACATCGAGAGTGGACTTGAGCCATATGTAAACGAACGTCGTGTCAGGGCTTCATTGATAACACGACCGATGAAGGCAAGCAAGAGCGGCAGGAAGTCGTACCTGCAACTCATTCGCCAATTCATTCGGCAGCTTGTCGTGCAGTATGAGTACGAGGCGAGCCAGCTAGAGGAAAGAGTCACGAACATGATAACCGAGCAAGAGCAAGAGAAGATACGGCTCCTGAGCGATACCGAACTCTATCCACAGGCGGTTGAGTTCATGCGCGGCGTTGCCAGGCAGCTTCCACAGACGCAAATCAATGGCCTGCTCAATGTCTCGCTGGCAAACACGTATGACGAACTAGAGGAGTTTATCAGAGCATCAACGCGACACGCACAACGTGGCGTCGTGAAGACACGCATATTCCCGATTTCTACAAAAGACTCGCGCAGAAGCTCAAGCAGTTGGAGGCATATGCGCTGTCAATCATGAAAGCGAGGGCGGGACAGCCAGTCACGAGAAGATATGCAGACGCTCAAGATGCTGCTCGCACGCGAATTCATCCAGCATTGCTGGCGGAAAATGCCTATATGGGAGCAACAAGGGCCTTTCAGAATACGGAATCGCGACAATACGAGAAATCAGGGCAGACCTCAAGGAAACTATCGGGGTCCGGCAACACGACAGGGGAGGGCATAAGCAATGACACAGGATGCGACGAAACACCACACAACATACACCAATCCGATGCGCTATGAGTTACGCAATCGCTACGTCTTCGATGGCAAGCTAGAGATGAAGACGGGCCTGCATATCGGCGGCGGCAAAGTGACGCTCAGTTACACCGATAGCCCCGTTGTGCTGACGCCGGATGGCTTGCCCTTCATCCCTGGCTCAAGTTTCAAGGGAACGTTGCGCAGCACGATAGAAAAGATAGTGGCAGGCTTCCCGCCGGATCTCGGCCTGCACTCCTGCGGGCTGCCCATCGAAGAAATGCCGGAGATGAGCCATGTCCAACGGCACGTCAGAAGAAATACGGATAAGCGTCGCAATCATCCTGACAAAGCGAAAGATTCTGGAAGACGCACGCAAGAAGCTTTGCCATACCTGTCAGCTTTTCGGCTCGCCCTTCGCCGCCGCGCGTATCACCATCAATGATCTCTATCTCATCAATGATGAATGGAGCGGGACGAACACAGATACGCGATGGCGTCGCTATTGACCGGGATAGCGAGACGGCGAAAAACGGCGCGAAATATGATTTCGAGGTCGTGCCATCCACGACGGTCTTCGGCCTGCACATGGTGATCGAGAACGCCACCGAGCAGGACTTACAGCTTATCAGTATCGGGCTCGGTGAGTTTGTCAGTGGCTTCGGCGGCGTTGGCGGTTTTCGCTCGCGTGGCCTGGGAGCGTGTATCCTCAACGATTTGGAGATTCGCTACCTGGATCTTACAGGTGATAGACGAGCCGAGCGCAAGCAACGCCTGCAACGCTATCTGCTGCAGCGAGAAAAGGGCACTCGACGCCCGTCGAAGCCGAAGACGTACCGGCCTTCTTCGAGAAGCATATCAACTCGCTGTTTGAACAAACGGCAGCCAATCAGTAGAGGAGGAGCAGTACATGTTAAAAGCACTGGTAAACGAAGCACATTTGCGCCTGGATATCACCACGATGGGGCCGCTACTGATCAAAACGGGCTATGCAACCGTGATTGGCGCGGATATGGCCCCCGTCAAACCTATCGCAATGGGCAACAAGAGGTCTATCTCCCTGGCAGTTCGCTGAAAGGCGTCTTCCGCAGCCACATCGAGAAGGTTATCAACAGCATCAAACCACAGGTAGCATGTAATCCGCTTTCGCGATCAGCTGACGATGATACGAGAGACGATAGCAACTGTACCGTGTCTCGTGTGGCAGCAGCTTCAACGATAAAACACCTCACATGAAGTATATGCCGACTCATGTCCCGACCTGTCGTCTCTTCGGCTCAACCTCGTTCGGCAGTCGCATCGCCGTCGAGGATGCCTACTTGCCAGCAGGGCTCTGTTGGACGAGAAATCCTTGATTGAACACCGCGATGGTATCGCCATCGACAGGCTCACAGGCGGCACAGGCGGCGGCGCGAAATTCGATCTGGAAGTGGTGACGGAAGGAACAACGTTCACCACAGACATTCACCTGCGCAACTTTGAAATCTGGCAGCTTGGCATGCTCTTCGTCATTATTCAGGATATGGAAGATGAACTGATTCGCATCGGCTCTGGTCGTTCGCGTGGACTGGGTAAGGTCAAAGCCAGCATCAACGAGCAGGATGAGGGGTCACACCAGGGCGGTGTGGTGCTGAGTACACGCGCGCACAGGCAAGAACGAAGAACCGGATAACGAACTCTGGGGTCTGGGACGCTGGCTAGGCGAAGAGGCGACAGACCTATGGCACGCGGCGCGATGATCTGCTCACAGCTATCGTCGCCAGTGGCACACACGCCGCACGGCATTCGGAACACGCGCGTCTTCAAAGGTGAGGCACTCGATCAAGTCTCAAAGAACAATGTATCGAAGCCTTTGTTGACGCGAATGCAAGAATGGAATACGCACGCGGAGACCACGACAGGCGCGGCGCAAAGGAGCTAGCGATGGCACAGGCAACACAAACCGGACAGGCAACAGGACGAACTTCTGCTCGCGGGAACAATAGCAGACGAGGATTTCGACAGCGTTTCTTCAAGCCTATACCATGTTCCGGCCAGATACATCGCCCGATGCTTCCGCGCTCATGTTGTTGGAGGAACAGCCGCGTCGTGTCATCGAACGAGGATGCGCGACAGGATTTGTTGCACTTCGCGCTCTTCGATCCCGACTTTCGATTTCACTCGCTATACGTCGGGGCGTATCTTCCATGCGCTGGGCGAACTGCGCTGGGAGCGGCAGCATCCAGAGATACAGTTGTCTACACAGGTCACAAAGAATACAGGCCAGAACTACCAGAATGTCAGAGAAAATCGCGTTAGATGACTGCATATCCAGAGACAGAGCATATTTCCTGTTCGGGAAAAGGCTCGACCAGAAGGCACTGGATCGCATCGGTCCGGCGGCGCAATCGGGAGACTTCGCCGAGGTCCGTATCCCGCGCCTGTTGCGCTATCCGCAGTTACCCACATCTGGCAGATGCGGAACGAGTACAACTGGTCGTGCGCGAATATATTGACTCCGACGACGGCAGCTCAACGTCGCCTATCGTTTCAAGAATCTTGTTCCTTTTCAGAAACAACAGAGATGACAGGAGCAATAACAGCATGAATCCTTACGATTTTGTACCCCTGGACACTGCAGCATCCACCGGAGCGGCGTAGACCCGTCTGGCACAACGCCCTCGCGCCGGATAAGGCACATCCCGGCAAGCTCTACTCCGGCTCCTCTCTACCTCTATATCAAGGCTGAGACGCCGCTCTTCATTCGCGACGCGAATTCATCTGTGCAAGACCCGCAGTTCCAGGGGAACATATTCGCAATAAAGCGGGCGATACAGATCATTCCGGGAACTTCTCTCAAGGGATTGTTGCGCAGCGTCGTCGAAACGCTCTGTAGCGGCTGTCTGACGGTGTTTCATACGCCCGTGAGTACATACATAACCTATACCACCAGGCTTTTCTCCCTGCGAGAACAATCACATCGCTCTGTATCGCCTGTCGCCTCTTTGGTATGATGCAGAGACAGAGACAGGCCGAAGTGTTTCTTGGCAAGGTCAATATTGGGGATGCAGTGGTCTATGAAGATGGCCTCACTTCTACGAGCCGATCTATACTGCCGTGCTGGACACGCCCAAACCGCGCCATCGCGCCTTCTACCTTGATCAGCAAGGACGCTATATCGCAGGCAGAAAATTCTACTTCCATCATGCCGACGAGCCGCTACCGAAAATCGCCTGATAGAGATATCGCAATAAACCGGGAGAATATCGTAACCAGCATATTCAGCCACTTGATGTCGGAACGGAATTTTCTGCTCGTCTCGACTTCACCAATCTTGAGGCCGACGAGTTCGCGGCCCTGTTGTTCGCTATTGCTTTGCAACCAGATATGCGCCACAAAATCGGCTATGGGAAACCAATTGGCCTGGGCAGCATTCGCATTGACTGCCACCGAACTGCACCTGGTTGATTACGCCAACGCTACACGGATTTCGTGCTGGTCGTGGCATGTCGAAGTATGGTATAGACGAAATATACCGACCTGCTTGATGAGCAGATGGCCTCATTCGATGACCACAGGTTCACGCAGCATGGCAGCGTTTCAGCGTCGCTACCATCCCTACAGCAACTTCACCGCATCTGGCAATGGCCGCCCGATAAATCCGTCGAATATGCCTATCCAAGCCAACGCTGGTTCAAAGAGCATTCACAAGCACGCATCGAAGATACCAGAGACTTGTATCGAGGAGATTGAGTTTGCCGAACTCTGGAGATATCCATCATGCTCATCCTAAACTTCGCCCACCCACTCACCGACGAACACATACTCAGATCGAGGCGATCGCGGCCTGTACCATCGAAGATATCCAGACCATACCCGTGCAAATTAACCAGGACGAGCCGCTCGAAGCACAGATCGTGCCATCGTCGATGCTGTGCAACTCACTTCTGAGGAATGGCAAACTCGCTCACTGCTCATTAACCCGCCCGGATACGCACCAGCCGCCTTCGTCCTGCTTGCCGAACTGCATGGACGTATTGGTCACTTCCCATCGCTCATCCGCCTGCGTCCAAATCCGGCCCCGTCACCACCTACGAAGTCGCCGAGCTACTCAACCTGCAAACCATCCGCGAGGCAGCACGTAAGCGCAGGTGAGGCCTGTTATGGCCTCATCATTAGACCTCCATACCGCAGTTTAGGACGAGATTCTTATAATTATTTGGAACCGCTGGGTAAATCTACGGTTTTATGTGCATCTCCGATTGTGCTGGCATGTTGAGTGGGAGCCCTTATAGCTGGCCCGTCCATTTCCCCTTGCACATACTGCCGCCGTATCGTCTAATATGGTGTAGACACATTTATAAGGAGCTTTGATTTGCAACTTTCTAACTTAATCAACAACTTACCGCCATATCACTTCGCGGATGCGAAGAAGAAGATAGCCGACCGGCAGGCCGCCGGCGTGGACGTAATTAGCCTTTCGATGGGCGATCCCGATCTGCCCGCACCACAGGCGGTGATTGACCGGCTGTGTGAAACGCTGCAACAGCCGGAGAATACGCGCTACCCGGAGTATCGCGGAATGCGGGCATTGCATGAGGCTATCGCGGCATGGTTCGAGCGGCGTTTCGCGGTTACATTGACGCCCGAACGTGATATTTTACCGCTACTCGGCTCAAAAGAGGGGCTGGCCTATGTGGGAGCTGCCGTTCTGAACGCGGGCGACGTCTCGCTTGTTCCTGACCCGTATTATCCAGTTTATATCACCGGCAGCACCAGCGTGGGCGCGGAACCATATTTACTGCCACTGACAGAACAGAACAACTACCTGCCCGACCTGGAAAATATTCCGCGGAATGTGCTGGCGAAGGCGCGGCTGCTCTGGCTCAACTATCCCAATAATCCGACCGCTGCCTGTGCCGACCGCGATTTCTTTGCACGCGCCGTCGAGTTTGCCCATCGTCATAACCTTACCATCATCCATGACATGGCCTATGCCGAGGTTTATTATAGCGATTTCCGCCCCATGAGCATCTTGCAGATTGCAGGGGCAAAAGAGGTCGCCGTTGAACTACACTCGCTCAGCAAGACGTATAATATGGCAGGCTTCCGCATCGGTATGCTGGTGGGCAATCCCGCGCTGGTTGACGCCGTGGGCCGCCTGAAAAGCAACATTGACAGCGGCATTTTTCGACCCGTCCAGTATGCCGCGATTGAAGCCTTACAATTGCCGCCAACGTGGCTAGAGCAGAGAAACGCCATCTATCGCCGCCGCCGGAATATAGTGGTAGAGGGTTGTAACGCGCTAGGTATGCACGCACGCACACCGCTCGCCGGACTTTACGTCTGGGCCGCAATTCCCGGCGGATTCACATCTCGCGACTTCGCATCCTGGCTATTCGACGAAACCGGCGTTTTTCTTACCCCAGGCACCAATTTTGGCGACGCGGGCGAAGGCTACGTGCGCATCTCGCTCACAGCACCCGACGAACGCATCGAAACAGCTCTCGAACGAATGAAAGCAGCTGTAGGGGCCCGCACCCTGTCCGGGGGACAGGTAATAATCGCGCCCTAAACCTGATACAAGCAGTGTAGGGGCCCGATTTCATCGGCTTTAGCCTGGTTAAGCCGATAAATCGGCGATGGGCGCGCTAAAGCGGGCCCCTACAAGGAGTGAACGTGCCATGATCGCCGATCAAGATACGGAAAACATTGATCGCTCCCCCAGTAATGCCTGGAAGCTCTATGTTGGGCGAGACATCTGCGGAGATGTTCAAAAGGGGCTTGACCACGAATGGCTGGTAACGAACGGCCTGGGAGGCTATGCCGCCGCTTCCATCGTAGGGGCCGCGACCCGCAGCTATCACGGGTTGCTGGTTGCCTCGCTACACCCACCGGTTGAGCGCGTCGTCATGGTGAAAAAGTGCGAAGAAGAGATCACCTTTCCCGATGGCCGCATCCTCAAGCTCGGCGTCAACGAGTACCAGGACGGTACGATTGACCCGGAAGGATTCCAGTATCTTGATTCTGTTGGCCTCGAAGGCGATATTCCTTGCTTTAGCTACAAACTCGATGACCTGCTTACATTGGAGAAGCGCGTCTGGATGGAATACGGGCAAAATACTACCTATGTGCAGTATCTGCTACATGGCGCAATGGATGAGGAGAGTGAAAAGAGTTCCAGTACGCTTACGCTCACACTCTATCCATTCTGCCTCTCCCGTGATTACCACAGCACTACACAGGGCGCGACGGACTGGCATTTTCTGGTTGAGGCGCAAGAGAATCGCTGTCGTATCCGCGCCTTCGATGGCGCGCCAGCCTATGAATTGATTGCGCCGCCATCAGCCAGGTTCACGCCGACCGGCAATTGGTGGTGGCATGTCTTACACCGCCGCGACCACGAGCGTGGTCTGGTTGATCAGGAAGACATGTACCAGCCGGGAACCTTTCAGATGCAACTCGTCCCCGGCAAACGCATCACACTGGTATTGACGGCTGAGGCGGAACTTTCAATCGAATTTGGTGAGCCGCAACACGAAGAGGCCATTCTCAACGCTCATGCGCGTCATAATCTGCGTATCCAGCAAATGCTGGCGGTAGCCGATCGTTCGGCACAAAACCTCTCGCGGGAAGACCCGGTACGCGCCCGCCTGGTCGTGGCTGCTGACCAGTTTATCGTCGCCCGCCCGGAATATACCACCGATAGCGCAACGGGTAAACAAACCTTGCACCTCTCGCCGGACCGTAAAACCATTATCGCTGGCTATCCCTGGTTCACCGATTGGGGACGCGATAGCATGATCTCGCTCCCCGGCCTGTTGCTCTCGACCGGCAGGTACAGCGAAGCGCGCGGCCTTTTGCGGGCCTTCGCATCTTTCATGCACCAGGGGCTGATACCTAACCGTTTCCCCGATAGTGGCGAAACGCCTGAGTACAACACCGTAGATGCCACGCTCTGGATGTTCCATGCCCTTGCTCGCTATCTCGCCGCGACAGGCGATTGGTCGCTACTCAAAGAGCTCTTCCCGACGCTCAGCGACATCATTGATTGGCATGTACATGGCACCCTTTATGATATTGGCGTAGACCCTCACGATGGCCTGCTACACGGCGGAGCATCGGGAGTACAGTTGACATGGATGGATGCCAAAGTTGGCGAGTTGGTCATCACGCCGCGTCACGGCAAGCCAGTTGAGGTCAACGCTCTCTGGTACTACGCCCTCAACTGTATGGAGACGTGGGCCGTCCACCTCTCGACCGATGCCACGCAGTATAGTCGTTTACGCGCCCAGGTTCTCCAGCATTTCGCGCAACGCTTCTGGTACGAAGAGGGCGGCTATCTCTACGATGTCGTTGATGTCGAGGGAGTGGCAGGACAAAACGACTACTTCGCTTCGCCCCAATCAACTGTTCGCCGCCTCGCTCACGCGCAATTTGCTCACAGAAGCACAGGCCAGCAGTATCTTGCAAAAAGTCACCGCTGACTTGCTCACACCGCTGGGCCTCCGCTCTCTTAGCCCGCAAAACCCTGCTTATCACGAACACTTCAAAGGAGATCAGTTGCAACGCGATAGCGCCTATCATCAGGGAGCCGTCTGGCAATGGCTGATCGGCCCATACATTGATGTGTACCTGCGTGTACACAATGGTCGTACCAACCGCTCCCAGGTGCGCTCCCTGCTAGATCCACTTATCCAGCACCTGTGGAGTACCTGTCTGGGAACAATCAGCGAAGTTGCCGAACCGGAGCCGCCCTACACGCCCGCCGGTTGTTTCGCCCAGGCGTGGAGCGTCGCCGAAGTGCTGCGTTGCTGGATTTTGACGGGCGAATGAGAATATCACAATATCCGTACCACAATTGCGCTGACATTCCCTTCGCCACCAGCTTTATTAGCGGTGTCCACAAGGAGGCGTGCAATTTTCTGCGGATCGTCATCAACGTTTTGCGCGAGCAGTTGCTCTAACATAGTATCAGGCACCATCTGCCACAGACCGTCCGTGCAGAGCAATACCAGGTCATTGATCTCAAGAGGATGCTGATATGTATTAACCTGTATCTGATTTGACTGTCCAAGGTAGTGGTCATATGGATTGTGTCTGGGATTATTGGGCAACGCAGCCGGTTCTAACGACTCTGCTTCTACTGGATTTGCTCCTGACGTGGCATCGGTTGTCACCCGGTGCAGTCCCTGCACGGCATTGTAATGATAGGCACGGCTATCCCCAACACTGGCTACATACAGGGTGTGTTTGTGCATCAATGCGACCGTCAAGGTACTTGCCATCGTCGCCTCATAATCGGCATTGCAGTGGTAAATTACCTGATTCGCCTGACGCACACCATCCCTCAGCCATTGATCTATGATGGCCTCAGGCGGTGGCAGAGCATGGGAAGGTCCGGTGGCCGGATTCTTTCTTATCGAACCTGTATACATTGAAGATGGCAACGAAATCGTCAACGGAGGTAACAGCACATCGGCTATCGTCTCTACCGCGAGGCGGCTTGCCTCATGGCCACCGACAGTTTTCCCCTGCGGCCCGCGCAAGCCGTCGGCTATAGCAAAGAGGCTAAATGGGCGCGGCGGCGCGAGATTGACGCACAGCCCCTGCACAATGAGCAACATATCCTCGTTCTCTTGTGCGGCATAGCGTCGCCCCACATCGCTGACATATCCCAGCTGGCAAACATCAACCACCATCGGCGATGTATCATCCAGACTATGCCCACAGTGACGGCAAAAACGCGAACTGCTGCGGTTCTCTTGCCCACAGTTCGCACACGGATTCTCAGGGATGATCGTGCGCACAAGCACATTGGCATTCCTTGCGTTGACTCGAATCGTCGGCAGCTCCTCTGCTGCCCTCGTTGGCTCGGATAGCGGCACGGCGAGTGCATTATTAAACGCCGCGGCAAAAGCTTTTCCCGACGCATATCGTTTTGCCGGCTCAATTTCCATTGCCTGCTCAATAACCGCGTCCACCGCCTGTGGCACTGCGGAATTCATCTGGCTCGGCGTTGGCAACTCAGCCGCGTGGCTCCGTACCACCGCCTGAAATGGCAGCAGACCTGTCAGCATCTGATAGGTCACTACACCCATCGAGTAAATATCGCTGGCTGGCAACGCCCGCCCATGCTCCTGCTCTGGAGCGACATAATGCTCCGTGCCAATGACCCAGCCCCGCTGCGTCAGCGGATGATCTTTCTGCATTGCGCGGGCAATGCCAAAATCAGCAATCACCAGACGACCATCGTCCTGGTGAATGAGCAAATTCGATGGCTTGATATCCCGATGCACAATCTGCTGTGGGTGCGCATGAATGGCATCAATGGCACTGGCCAGTTCATTCACATAGCGTTGCGTCAATGCCAGGGGTAACGGTTGCTCATTCTTCAATAACGATTTCAGCGTCCCGCCCGTAATGAGCGGCATCACAAGGTAGAGCAATGGGCCATCCTGTCCAAAATTCAGCACGGGCACAATATTATTATGCCGCAACTGATGAGCATAACGCGCCTCACGCCGGAACCGCTCTACCGCAGTCGGAATATCCGTCACATTGGCATTTCCCTCAGTAGAAATTATCTTGAGTGCCACCTGCCGCATCTCAAAGGTGTCGCTGACACGGTAGACCGCCCCCATCCCACCCAGCCCAATCAATGTCTCAATACGGTACCGCCCTGCGACAACTGCCTCCGGCAAAAGGCAGAGGCAGAACGGATTGGTACATTGCATAGTTCCCGCAGGATACACAGCACGACAACGTGGGTTGGGACAGGTTGGCATACAAATTTTCCCTCATGTTCAGAATCTCATAGCATTGTAGAGTGTGAGGCAAGATGTGTCAATGTGAATGAGTCAATGAGGCCAGGCAATTGAGCAGTTCGCACGTTCAAATCCATTGGAGATCGGCGACCGTTCTCTCGTTCTCTACATTCCCTGTGTTCAGAGTCGCCTTTGGCTCAAGCAGCAACACATGCACCTCTTCTTGCGCCACGGGCATATGCTCGACGCCCTTTGGAATGACGACGAACTCGCCTTCACCCAGCCAGATATCGCGGCCGCGTAATTTGATGAGCAATCGCCCCTTCACCACCAGAAATAGCTCGTCCTCATGCTCATGATGGTGCCAGACAAACTCTCCTTTGAACTTCACCAATTTAAGATACGAGTCGTTTAGTTCGCCTGCTATCTTAGGGCTCCAATAGTCTTGAAAAAGACCGAACTTTTCAGCGAGATTCACGGTTTCCATAATTTGCTCCTTTATTCTCTCTACCCTTTCGGTTATACAAAAGCGTCCCAATATCTTTTAGTGTATCACTCCGGGAATCGCCTTACCAGATAACACAACCGCTTATGGGCTTATGGAACGATTGAACAATTTCGGCTCCTACAGGGTGGCTGACACCCAAAGTATATAGAAATGTATGGTTTTGCTCAAAATTACAATGTAAGTCTCTATGAGTCAAAATATCTGAGCCATGTCTTTGGCAACTGTATTTAGCGATGGCACAACAAGCCTTCTATCTCTTCCAACAAGGTCAAAATATCGAAGGGCTTGTTGATGTGGCTAGTACAACCAGCGGCGAGGCTGCGTTCTGCCGCCCCTTTGGCGGTGTGCGCGGTAACCGCGATAATTGGCGTAGTACGGAACTCGTCCATCTGCCGCAGGCGTTCCACCACCTCCCAGCCAGTCATACCGGGAAGAGACATATCCATCAGGATGAGGTCGGGATGATGTAGCGTAGCCTTGGCCAGAGCTTCCGGCCCGTTTTCGGCCAGCAGAACGACATACCCTTCGTCATGCAGTAACTGGTCGAGCAGTACACGCATATCTTCGCTATCATCCACCATTAGAATGATGTAATCGGACGCATTCTTCTCACTCTTCTCCTCCACGCTCAAAGTCCCCCTCTTTTGTTTAGTATTTATTATCACGCGGAACACAATTCCTGCAACTTTTTCAGTAACACCTTGCGATCGACCGGTTTCTGGAGGAAATCGTCGGCACCCAGTACATAGGCCGTCGAGCGGTCTGAGACAATTGTCAGCATAATAACTGGAATACCTGTTGTCTCTGGATTCTCCTTGAGCTGCTGTAGAATTTGCCATCCATTGATGCCTGGCATCATCACATCCAGGGTGATCGCGCATGGATGGAGCCTACGTGCCAAGTCCACCACCCTTGCGGGGTCGCGTACCTGTACAACGGAATAGGTAGTGTTCTCTAACGCTGATTGAAGCAACTGCAAGGCATCCGGGTTGTCGTCTATAGCCAGTACAAGACATTTGCTAATCTCCTGCCCATCCATAGTCACCTGTGACAGAGAGAGTGCATTTAATTGCTCGGTTATACCTGGCACACTGGCAAGCGCAGGTGTCCTATTTGCCTCATCCGCTTCGTCAGCCTCATCAACCGTACTCAATACCTCTCGTTTAGCAGGGAAGAGGCGCAAATTACTCCGCCCGCCAGGTTGGCTCATCGCATGAACGGGAAGGAGAACAGTGAAGGTACTGCCTTCTTCTGCATTGCTCTGTATCTCTAACTCGCCACCCAGCAAATCGGTGAATTGGCGCACTATTGAGAGACCCAGGCCGGTCCCACCATATTTCCGCGTATTGCTGCTATCTGCCTGATAAAAAGCCTCAAAAATGCGCCCCTGAATCTCCTGTGGGATACCGATGCCCGTATCTTTAACGGCAATCGCTATCCTATCTACCTCATTACCAATCGCAGGTATATATGAAGCGGCAAGAGTAATTTCGCCTTGTGAGGTAAATTTCAGCGCGTTCGATACCAGATTAAAGAGAATCTGCCGCAGTTTCATTTCATCGGTCTCAAGATGTGTGGCTCGCTCCTCAACTGCCAGCTTGAAGTGCAGTCCGCGCTCCGTGGCAATCGACTGCATTTCTTCCAGCACTGAGGTAATCAGTGCTTTTACATCCACATCGGAAAACGTCACATCCATGCGCCCCGACTCAATTTTCGCCAGGTCGAGTACGTCGTTAATCAGCGCAAGTAAATGTTGACCGTTCTTGAGAATACGCTCCACATTCGTTTTTTGGCGCGGGGTGAATTTGGCCTTCTCGCCATCGCGCAGCATAATCTGGCTAAAGCCGATAATGGCAGTGAGCGGTGTGCGCAATTCGTGCGACATCGTGGAGAGGAACTGGCTACGCGCCTGGTTGGCTTCCTCTAACGCGCTATTGAGCATTGTCAATGTATCGCGTTGCCGCCGTAGTTCTGTGTTCGCGGTCTCTTGCTGCTCGCTGCGTACCTCCAGTTCCTCGGCCTGCTCCTGTATCCGTTGAAACGCTCGAATATTGCTCATTGCCGCCGAGAGACTACTGGAAACCACATTTAGCACATTACGCGCCTTCTCATGCATAGGATACAGCGAGCCCAGCACCAGCACCCCTAGCAGTTCATTGCCGGCAATTAAAGGAAGTTGATAGAGGGTAGCGGGCAATACCACTCCCAGCACCGTTTTTGCCTTAAATGCTCCCACTTCTTCATTTGAAGGCTCAGAGATAAACAGAGGTTTTCGATTGAGTGCCGCTCGTCCCACATGACCCTCACCCAGGCGAAATTCCTGTTGCAATTCATCCTGCCGCATACCCTCTGTGGCAAATAGTGTAAGGTGTTTCGTACCGCCCTCATACAGGTATAGGGCTGCAAGTTGCAAATCCAACAGGGACAACACTTTGTCCAGAAATTCGTGTGCCAGTGCCTGCAAATCCAGACTACTTGTCAGCGTCGTATTGAGTTGCAAAACACTTTCTAACACATCCCTTTCCTTCAGCGCGTTTTGCTGTCTTCGTAGTGCCAGCGCCATACCATTAAAGTTTTGCCCTAACTGGTTGAGTTCAGCATACGAGAGGTCTCCAACACGGGCATTGAGATTCCCCTCGCCAAGTTGTGTCGTGGCATCCTGCAAAATTGCCAGTTGACTACGCAATTTAGTCGCGAACCCACCAACTGCACGCCAGAGGCCAATCACCGCTGCAACGGTTAAAAGTATAGCAATGAGTGTAAAGCTCACGTCAATTGTGTTGGTTTGTACCTGTATATTGTTCAGATTATCATCGGCAGCCTGTTGCAGCATTGTCATAGAAGTACGGAATCTATCAAAAAGAGTTTTCCCTGCCGTGTTTGCTTTATTCGAGCGCGGAGCGGCTAAATTGCCAACTTGCATTTTCTGAATTTGCAGCCTGGGCATAATTGTTATACCAATCGTCCGCCCGCGCTGCCACCTGGCTCAACTCAAGATGCGTACTGCCAAAGTTATTTCCGTTTGTCGAATCCTTGAGATGTTGCAGATAAGAAAGATATGCTGGTCTCCCCGTAGTGTATGGAGCAAGGAAGATGGGATTATTTGTCGCAATATATCCGCGTAAACCTGTTTCCTGATCAATCATTGAACTCAACATACCGTTCAGGTCTTCCTGAATAGCAACCTTCTGCTCACCCAGGTTATACTGATTGATGGTTGCAAAGAGCCCAACAAAGAGGCTGAGGGCAAGCCCGAAGATGAGTAAACCAACGGTAAGAAAAAGACGTTTCTTGAGTAGTTCCAATAAGCTTTTTTTGGGCTTACCTTTTCTACCCCTGACAGATTTCACCATACATTTCGCCTACTTTTATCATGAGTAACCATAATATTCTCCCGCATTTCGCCATCTATTGTACCACGTTAGACAATTCATGCTGTGCTTTCAGCGGCAGCCAGGGGTAGCGTAAACCAGAAGGTTGCCCCCTCGCCAGGCACACTTTCTACCCCTACCTGGCCACCATGCGACTCAATGATGGTTCGGCAAATGTGCAGCCCCAATCCAAGCCCAACACCTGAACCGCTTTGCACCGCGATACCATCAACACGGTAAAAGCGATCCCAGATATGCTCTTGTTCTGCGAGTGTAAGCCCTGGTCCTTCGTCACGCACTAACACACGCGCTTCCTGTCCCTCCACACTCAAACGAACCTCAACAAGTTTCTCAGCTTCTGTATATTTCAGTGCATTCGTCAGATAGTTGGTCACAACCTGACTGATACGGTCGGCATCCACAATCACAGGCACACTCCCCTCTGCTTCCATGTGCAATCGTACCGGGCGCGGAGCGACCGCTATTTGCTGTTCACGCACGGCCTCGCGTACAATTATCGCGAGGTCGCATGGCTCAAGGCGCATTTCTAATTTGTCAGCTTGAATACGCGAAACGTCTAATAAGTCGCTTACCAGCCGATTCTGTACGCGCATCTGCCTCTCCGCTCGCTCCAACAAATCCTGTACTACATTGAGTTTACTTACGATACCATCACTCCCCGTATCCTTCTGCTGAATCATTTTGTCGAGACGACGTTGAGCTAATTGAACATTTCCTTTAATTGCTGTGAGTGGAGTGCGCAATTCGTGGCTGGCGATACTCAAGAAATCATCCATGCGCCGGTTCGCCTCGCGCAGTGCCAACTCGTTCGCCTGCGCTTGCGCCCGCTCTTGCAAAAGCCGCTCTCGCTCAAGTACCAGAGCAGCAAGTTTTGCCACAACGCGGCTCAGCGCAATTTCTTCCTGGGTATACTCGTGATCAGTTTCTCCGTAATCGAGCGAAAGCATACCAACAAGCTGATTCCCAACACTCATAGGCGCAAGTAACATCTTATGTATACCAAAGGGGTTTGGCCTGCGATCAAAAGGTGGCCGGGTCATATCAAGAATGATCACCTCATTGCTCTCGAATTGCGCGTTCAGATCCGATTGAGCAAGCTGTTCATGCAAATTAAAACCAGATGCCCGCGCACGCCATAACGCCTCCTGCTCAGGCGAGATACCTACAACCGCGACGGAATGCGGAGTATGCATATCTGCCTCCAAAGCGGTAATGCTTACCCGTTTGCAGCCAAGAACGCTCCGTATGAGTTCTACAAGTCGCTGCGTTACATCGCTCCTGCTATTGCTGCTATCGCCCCAGCCATCTTCATCACCGCGTACCTGGACAAGTGCTTCAGCCATCACCAGGAGAGCTTCGAGTGCTTCCTGCGTGCGCCGCTCCAGTTGACGACGTTCGGTCACATTGTGGCAGATCATGACCGTGCCAAGAATATGTCCGGTGGGATCAAGTACCGGTGCGCCGGTCACGCTTAACTGGAGATCGTTCCCATTCGGCCCAATTATAATGACGTCAACTGCATTCTCACTCTGCAAAACTTCACCATGCAACAAACGTGAGACCGGCCATTGCTCGCGAGGCAACCCCTGTCCCTGCTCATTTCGCACAGTATAGCGGGATAATCGCTCATTGGCAGCTCTCGCATAATACTCTGGCCGCGTTTCATCCCCATATAAGTCACGAGCCGCCGGGTTCACATAAAGCACGTTGCCATCTTTATCATAGAGCAACACCATGTCAGTAATCGCCTCAAACGTGGCCTCAAGTTGACCCGCCCGTGCGGCAGCTTCTCGCTCGGCCTGCTGCAAAGAAATGGCGAACTCCTCAGCACTTTGACGCGATTGCTCCGCGTTCCGCCGCGCTCGTTCCGTCTGACTGGCAATCACCGCGATACCGATACCCACTCCCACAAAGAGCAGTAGCTCAATTCCGTCGTCCCAACCATCAATATCCCAGGTGAAATACGGTGCTATCACGACGTAATTAATGAGCAACGCACCCATCAATGTAGCAATCAAACCCGGTCCCGCTCCCCAACTCAGCGCGATAAACGTCACCGCGATGAATGTGAGCGCACCAGGAAATACAAACGATGGGAAAATACGAGCAAGCAGGTACGTCACAAAGATCGTACATAATTCCAGCAGCACAGCAATACCATAGCTGGCAACAGGATGTCTCCACCCACCTTTGAGCCAGTAAGGAGAGAATGTATTCTTCGCAAACCACCGAAGCGTGCTTTGCCAAACTCGATATGGCGGTAGATGTACCGGTGAACCCTTCTCAGATATCACGCGACTACTCCGCATGAGCATATCCTTTATTACAGTTATTAACGTCAAGTATAACCGTCGTCTCAACTAATGGCAAACACAACAATTTTATGCAAACTTTTGTCAATCCCAACGGTGCGGTATACTATACACTACTATATACATCTTAACCCCTACATACATGGCATACATGATAGACACGGAGGAACAATTCATGCCAGGAGGACCACAGCCCATAGAACACGAACAGCGTTTGAAGCTTGCCAGGGAAATTGCCGCGAGAGCAGTAGCGGTTCGTGGCGAGCATATGCTGGCAATTGGCGCCTATGGCTCAACCGCACGCGGCACCGATGGCCCTTGCTCCGATCTTGAAATGCTCTGTGTACTGAACACACCTGACGAAGACTACGACTATGAATGGGTCTACGGCCCGTGGAAGGCCGAGGTCAACTTCTTGAGCAAAAACGTGCTTCTCACGAAAGCTGCGGAGGTTGACGAACGCTGGCCCTTAACACACGGAGCGTTTTGCAATGTGCTTGCCCTGCACGATCCGCACAACGTCTTCGCCACTTTGCGCGATGTTGTTCTCTCGCAGCCGCAAGAATGTTTCACCTCCGCCATACGCGGCTGCATCATCTTCGAACTATACGAGATGATGGGCAAACTGCGCAACGCACAATACAGCCGCAACACAGCTTGTTTCCCCGCCATCGCCTTGCACATGACAACTTTCGGTGCTTATATCATCGGATTAGCAAACCGCTACCACTACACAACCAGCTCGCGTGTCCATGCGGAATCGCTCACCCTCCCCAATCGCCCCGGCGGCTACGACGAACTCTGCCGCCTCGTCATGTCCGGCGACCTGCGCGACCCTCAACACATCAACGATCTCTGCGAAACATTCTGGGCCGGAGTAGAGCAATGGGCGGTAGAGCATGGGATAGATTTTGAGGAGACGCGGAAGATTCCTTTCTGAACGCTGGATCATGTGCGAAAATAAGATAAGCAAAGAAGAGGTACCATACACCCAAGTCAGTTCAAGGAAGGAAGAGAGAGATGGGACAAAGAACGGCAACTTCGTCAGGAGCCATTATCTTGCGTGAGGTTGAAGGCAAGCTCAAGATTGCCCTCGCACATCATCCACGCTCAATTAAACCCTGGGTACTGCCGAAAGGCCATGTCGAAGAGGGCAAATTGCTCGAACAAGCCGCCCTACGCGAGATTTACGAGGAAACAGGGCTGAACACTGTCCTATTGATTCAGCATCTCGGTACCATTCTACGAGAATCCGTGAAAAGGAACGGGGATATAGAGCAGAAGACGATCCATTTCTTCCTGGCATATGCACCATCCATCAGTCCATCGCAAGCCCCTACCGACACCGGATTTGTAGATGTTGGCTGGTTTTCCCCTGCCGAAGCTATCGAGTTGCTTCCCTACGAAAGTGAGCAAGCCTTTTTGAGAACCCATCTGGGCTTGCTGCTTACATTTAATTGATCATCAGTTCTGTGGCCTGTTATTGCCAATGAAGTTGGCCCGGTCGTTGAGCTGAGGAAATGGTGTATTTATCCGACGCGCCTGTCTTTTGAAAAAGTTCAGACATATGAAACTCTACGACTTTTTCAGGCTGTTTCATCTATAGATGAGGTAAGCTCTTCAATCACTTCGACATCTGCTGCGCTCAGTGTGACTTGCGCATCGAGATGTCTTTCCGTGACTTCTACCAGGATCATAGCATCATAGCTGCCTTGATTATTGATCAGTTGAAATTGCACCATGCTCACAACGAGGTACCCGGCATTGCCAGGTACCTCTTTACCGATAAGGTCATTGGCCCAGTTAGCAACTTCGCTAGCGGTTGCCGCGTGTTCATATGCGAGTAGACGTGTCTCCACAGGGTCCCCTTTCTCTCTGGCACGAAAACATCTTCAATTGGTTCTGCTTTTAACAGATGCATATATTCATGGATACTATACCATAGTCGCTATAATCTTGTACCATAAAGGATTTTACGTTGAAGGTTGACACCGCTCACATACTGGGTGACACATATTGAAAGTATCCATTACGATAAAAAACCTAGGATCGTAAGTTCTTCTTGATGAGTTTGGCCTCAAGAGCGGCGAGATAGGTCGCAGACAAATGAAGTGGCCAACTAAGGAAGGGTGAAAAGCTTTGCAAAACTCTTCCAAGGATGCGAAGTGATATAAATATAGGTATACTGTACTTTTAACTTTTATTAGGAAGGTTTCCGGTACCTAACTCCTAAATGCTGTGTCGGAACGAGTTCACTTTCCTTAAGAAGCATGATCAGTACCTTGCGAGCAAGACGGGTATCGTACACCATAAGTGCTATAACATCTATAGGGATATTTATTAGTATAATCCATTGTATCACAGGCAAAATTTGGGGTATATACCTAACTAGTACTGGACCAAGCCAGAGATACAGGAAAACAACAATGAAAACAGCGACGCCAATGAATATTTCGAGTAAGCCAATCCTATGTTCACCCTTCAAAATGAAGTTGGCTAGCTCTGTATCTTCAAAATCCTCTTCATTGTGAATGTGAAAATTGTTGTAGCGAATTATTCCACCAACCAGTGCAATGAAACCTATACCAACGGGAAATAAGATAAAATAGCTGTATCGAGAAAGGCAGAAAGAGGAGAAAAATGATGACAGGACAACGCAAACGATACAGCGCAGAGGTTAAAACGAAAGTGGCATTGGAAGCGATCAGAGGCCAAAGGACGGCCAATGAGATTGCTTCGGATTAGGGGGTGCATCCCATCGCAAATAGCGCAATGGAAGAAACAGGCCCTCGATGGGTTGCCCGATATCTTCTCACCGCGAGCCAAGTGAGCAGCACAAAAGTGAAGAGGCATTGATTGCCACCTTGTACCAACAAATCGGCCAACTGAAAGTGCAGGTGGACTGGTTGGAAAAAAAATCAAAAGTCCTCCATTGAAACCAAACGAGCGCTCATTGAGCCGGATCATCCTGCAGCTGAGTATTGCGCAGCAATGTGAGTTGCTGGGCCTTGCCCGTTCAAGTTACTACTATGAACCGGTTCCTGAAAGCGCGGAAAATCTGCATCTGATGCGTTTGCTGGATGAGCAATACACGCGCACGTCGTTTTATGGCACACGCAAGATGACCGCCTGGTTGCACACGCAAGGCTATCCTGTCGAATCGCAAACGAGTGACCCGCTTGTTGCGCTTGATGGATTTGGAGGCGGTCTATCCCAAACCGCGAACGAGTGTGCCGGGTCCAGTTGAGCAGCGCTATCCCTACTTATTACGAGGCATGAGCATTGACCGCTGCAATCAAGTCTGGAGTTGTGATATCACGTATATCCGCCTCCAGAGCGGGTTTATCTATCTCATGGCGGTGATTGATTCGTTCAGTCGCTACGTGCTGTCGTGGGAAGTCTCGATCACATTGGATACCGAGTTTTTGTCTGGAAGCGCTGGAGCGAGCTTTGCGCATCGCCACGCCAGAGATTTTCAACACGGATCAAGGGTGTGCAGTTTACCAGTGCAGAGTTTACCAATCGGCTCAAAACTGCCGACACACGCATTAGCTGGGATGGCCGAGGACGGGCTTTAGACAACATTTTTGTGGAGCGCTTATGGCGCAGTGTCAAATATGAGGAGGTCTACATCAAAGATTACCAGAGCGTTGCTGAAGCCGTGAGCAATTTGCGAGCGTACTTCACGTTTTACAATCAGGAGCGGCTGCATCAATCGCTGAACTATCACACGCCAGCACAGGTGTCTACTGGCAAGTAACCACAAGCTTCTCGAACGGTTGGGTTTTATCTTAGTTTTCACCAAAAACTGTCTTGAGTACCAAACTAGCCAGTTATTAATTTCTTTAAAAGTAAGAATTTCTGTAAGTGCTATGAGGTAGATCAAACCTGCCTGTAAAAAAGAGGCTGGCCAGATAAATATTAGACTGGCATATACAAAATCCATCCAGACTAGCAGAATAACAAGCGAGCTACCGATGAATTGCAGATACGGATGTTCTTGTAGTAAAAATCGAAAAACAGCATCCCAGGAAAACTGATCAGGTAAAAGGGAATCATCGAGCAACAAAACGCCAAAAGCTAACCCTTGTAAGATACTGATAAGTATTAGATGGAGCTGCGGCAAAGATGTATTGTATAAATAGTAGAAACGATTAATTCCAAATCTAAGAGGAGGCATCCAGGATTCCAAAGGTTCTGACAGCTTTTGTTCGTTGGGAGCCTCCATATGCTGTATATGCTCAACCATAGTAATTAGTGCTGCCTGTTTTTGTCGGTACTTCAATAAAATTTTGAGCAAGAAATAGCCAACAAACACAATTGGACTCACCATCGCCAGGTAAACAACAAACTTTCTAAAAGCCCAGAAACGCTTTTCATTCTGTTTCATAGATATCTCCCACAATGCTGCCAACCAATCTAAGTTTATCTATCGTTCTTAAAAATATACAATCAAATTCTACCGTAATTAACTCTTGCTTATTATAGACGCAAATTTTTTCATTTCCAAATATCCTCCAGAAAGATTTCCTGTAAACAACGACAGCACCCTATGAACACCACTACCCGTATCCCGTATACGGCACCTCAAAGCTCTTTCGAGATACCAGGGAAAGTTATTTCCCTAAATCAATCTCTATTTTCCTTGACATCAAATTCAGCGAATTATGTGGCACGAAGAGAGACCCCATGAACAGGGTAAGGCTAATCCGTCCTTTGGCACCATTTCGGGTCCCTTACACATTTCCCGTTTTGAAAATCTGTTAGGGTGAGTCCAATTTTTGCGCAACATATCCCCTCTGAAGAAGCAAAAACAAGCAGAACTCGTATGGTGTAAAGCGGCCTCAGAAGTCACATGAGCTGCTTCACCACAACCTTTTTGTATCGGTTGCGCAAGCGGGCGAACAGATGTATAATCAGTAGCGGTAAGTAGTAGGGCTTCATTCCCAATGAGCTTGCTGAATGACGGACTAAAAGGATTACGCTTAAATGATACAACTTCCGCTTGTGCTTTTTATAGTCATGGCTGAACTTTCGATAGGAGCCTTCGCGGTACTTTTCGTACTCGATTGGCGCAGTGAAGTCAAACGCAGTTTCCTCGTCACCTATGGACTGATTTATATTGTCCTGACGGGCCTCACCTATCTCTTTCAGCAAGGCTTTTCCACACCGGACTTGCTCAATACGTTTCCGCAACTGGACAAGGCCTGGACGGGCTATCTGTCGCTGCCACTGTTGCTCTTCTTCCTACTTATGCTGCCCTACAACCTGTTCCTCTGGCTGGACAAAAAGGCCGGTGTAGATGGTAAAAAGGAAGGGCCGGGAGGTTCATTGCTGCGCGTATTGCGTCTTCTCAGTGGTAGCTTAACGACAATTGCCGGTCTGACAACGTTATTCGTGATGGGTATGATTTATCGTCCCATCGCCCCCAACAACCTGCTTGGTATTTTCACGGTTGCTACATTCTTTGCTGCCGCGCTTGCTCTCGGCGGCGTTATGACGGCAATGTGGCTCGGTCACTGGTACCTTGTCACACCTGCACTTTCGGAAAGGCCGTTGTTGTTCGCGACGACACTTGTTCTCATCGGCGTCCTGTTGCAAGTTATCTTCGCGTTGACCTCTGGCACCACCACAACTTATGCTAAACCAGTACAATCTACGACGCCCGCCATCTCAGCGACCGCGACAGCCGCCGCACAGCCAACTGCACCAACAACGAAACTACAGGTCAAACCAGCCACCGATGTACCAACGGTCGCTCCATTAAGCGCGGATATCATTGTCTGGCTGCGCATCCTGATCGCTTTTGTTATGCCCCTGGTACTGGGTGGTCTTGCCTGGAAACTGATACGCGACCGGTCGTTCCAATCCGCCACAGGTATGCTCTACCTTGTCGTCGTCTGCGCCATCGCCGGCGAAGCCATCGCTCGCGGACTCTTCCTGATGGGAATAAGTTAATCACGACATGAAAAGCGGGCATTGTGCGTCGCACAATGCCCGCTTGTTTTCTTCAACTTCCTGCTAGATCACGCCAGTAACAACCTGTAAGAAATCGCTTCCTGTACAACTGTAAACCCCAGTGCGCAATACGCGGCCAGTGTCTGGGCCGCGTCGTCCCATGACTCCAATTCAATTACCGATGGAGATTGAGGGCCAGCCAGCGCAAAGCTGTGAGTAGCACTGAAAGTGTTCATTGAACTCAAAGGATGCCTCCTCTTTAACTGTGCGATTACCTGCTCATTATAACAGGTACGATGGCGATCACAAAAGATGCTTAACTCCCTGTTAAATCCACCTCTCAGGTGCTACAATAGCAGTCAAGACACAGAGAAGTACATCATAGGGAGTTATATGAGCAACTCAGAAGTCACCGGCCTCGATTGGTCTCCAGGGAAACTGCTACCAGCATTTCAAGCACCGCAAGCGTTAACAGTCTACGACATTCGCGGGACTTCTGCCGAAACGCAGATCAGCGTCACAACGTTTGTTGGACTGATCAATCGCCCACAGCCGCGAGTCTATCTCTTTATGAATGACGATGATGTCTTCTGGCTCAATACGGTCTTTCATACAGTACCACATACTATTTCTCATAGTCCTGGTGAGGGCGTGCTTGATGCCCTGCTGAACAGCTACGGCAGTTGCTTGCAGGGGATGGTTATCTATGACCCAGGTTTACCCGATACTATAAACATTGCAACAACGATAGCGGGTCAGCGCGAAGCCCTTGTGGTCTCACCTGCACAGGCAGAACACTTGCAAACTGGCCGCCATTATAAAGTAGTGGAAGACTTGCGCAAGTATCACTGGCGAAACCGCCATTCTGCTTACGATTGGGCGCGGAGGCATCTACTGAGTGGCGCTTCAGCGCGCCTCGTAGCCGGACTCGACCCGAAAATTGCGGGTGGCTTGCGCTCGTTTCTCACGGCGACGCGCACCTTTGTGTACTGGCTCGATACACGCTATGTGACACCGAATCCCATCAACCTGTTACGCAATGAACGTAAACTTCTGCAAGAAATTCTCAGTTCATTCCCGCAGGGGGCAGTTCATCTGGGCTGGTTCATAGATGAAAGTAGCGGCGTCGGCCTGACCTCCGAGGCTGGCATACCTGTACTCGCCACCGACTTTTGCCTCAATTTAGAGGTCTGGACCAGCCTTCGATCAGCTCCCATTACAATGCCGTCTCCGCCAATCGTTCCACAGATAGATACAGCGAAAGTATACGTCTCTTTCACCTTCAGCGAAGGTGATAACATCCAGTATTGCCAGCATCACATGCGTCGCCTCTGGAATGATCCCGCACGCGGCTCCGTTCCCATCGGCTGGACGATTTCGCCCATACTGGGACAAGATATGCCAGCACTCGCGGCTTACTATATGAACAGCACCTCGCCCAACGACGAACTGGTGGCGGGGCCGAGCGGAGCCGGGTACATGTTTCCTTCACGCTGGCCTGCGGAACGGCTCCCCGCCTTTCTACAACAAACCGGGCAAGCTATGCAGCACGTGGGCATTACCACCATCGAATTACTGGACGCCGACCTGTTCCAGCGTAGCGGCATTCCGCTCATTGTCTACATTGGGGGAACCTTTATGGCAGTCACCGATGCCAGTTTGCATGAACGATTTGCCAGGGCATTACAGCCTTATGGACTTGCTGGTATCCTGCACGGCGCAGGCAAAAGAAGAGACCAATTATCATTTAGCAGCGAAGGCGTTCCCATCTATCGCAACCTCGGTCTAGCCGGCAGCGTTCAGAAGACCATCAACCTGATTCAAAACGCCGTGGCGGCACACGCGGAACGACCCTTGTTCCTGAACATCTATATCCTGGCATGGAGTATGAATCCATCCATGCTCAAACAAGTCGTCCAACAACTGGGCGATACATACGAATTCGTGAAGCCGGGTGAATTATTAACTATGCTGGCACAAACAAACAAGAAGGCTCAATGAAGCAACTAAAACAGCCGAAGCAACCAAAGCAACCATATCGCCCACCTGCGCCCAATTGTTATCGTCTCACTTCTGGGATACGCATCGTGCAATACGAGGCAGGTATGCTTGCCATCCGTAGCTATCCCTTGCGCGTGGTCAAGATCACCCGCCTCGCTGCACAAGCATTGCAGTACTGCGCAAGTGAACACACCAGCGAAGAGCTAGCATGTTCGCTAAAATTGCCACCGCAAAAAGCGCGTGCGCTCTGTGAGCAACTTTGGCGCAAAGATTTGTTAGAAGTCGGGCCAGCATTGCCGCCGCCAACATGGCCCGATGTCTCTATCATCATCCCCAGCTACAATCGTGTGGCACAACTTGAGCGTTGCCTGCGCTCCCTCTACGCGCTGGACTACCCGCGACAACATCTCGAAATCCTCGTCGTAGATGACGCCTCAACCGACGAAACGGCCCCTATGCTACAAAGACTCTTGCAGGAACCAGCAATGCAGCGTTTCCCCGTGCGTGCCGTTACACACGCTGCCCGGAAGGGTGTTGCCATCAGTCGCAACACGGGAGCGGAGACGGCAAAATATGACTTACTCGCCTACATTGATAGTGATTGCGTTGCCTCCCCCGGTTGGTTGACGGAACTGGTACCAGCATTGCAAGATACAAGAATAGCCGCCGTTGGTGGCATGATTCGCAGCTATGATACGATCAGTACGCTCGGACGCTACGAAGATGTCCGATCTTCACTCTTTATGGGCATGCGCACGCAACAGGTACGACTGAAAGGACCACTTACTTATCTGCCCACGGCCAATATGCTGGTACGCCGTGCGGCATGGCAACAAATCGGCGGCTTCGCCCCACTCACCTTCGGCGAAGACGTGGATTTCTGTCGCCGCCTGCTCACCCACAATTTCCAGATACGCTACCTGCCGCAAGGAATCGTCTACCACGATTACCGCACTCGACTAATGGCATTTTTCAGCATCCGCGCATCCTATGCCTCCGCAGAGGCCGCACTCCTCCGACGCCATCCGAACGAACGCCGCATCCTTCTCTTGCCACCCGAACAGGCCACCTTCGCCGTATCAGCGATCGCGGGATTATGGGGATTGCTGCTTACCCTAATAAAAAGTAAAGCCAATCGTAGCCAACTTCCCGCTTGCACCGGCGGTGCAAGCGGGAAGTTGGCTACGATTGGCTTTACTTTAGCCCTCTTGCTCACCCTTCTGGGCGCGAATAAACGCCATCATCAGATACGCAAACAGCGTATTCCCATTCACTCGTTTACAACATTCTGGGCTACATTGCGTAGCAATATGGCCTATACCTACCATCTTTGCCGCCATTTAACGCGCTATTATATGTTACCTATGCTGGCAATCGGTCTACTTTTGCCGCCACTACTTTTGCTCTTATTGATTCTCTGCGGCATTGTCATCGGCGTAGATTACGCACGATTAAGGCCGACAATGGGCTTTGGTCGTTACATGCTGTGTTCAATGCTCGACGATTGCGCTTATGAGGTAGGCGTTGTGCGAGGATGCATCAAACAGCGGACGTGGAAACCTTTGGTGCCAGTGGTGAAAAAGCGTGTTTGACAAAAAGCTTACTGAATCGTCAGGCCAGCACACACTCCGGGTCTTTGATATTCAGGCGCTGGTGAACGAACCACTTGGTCGCGGGACAACCGCCGTGGCAAGTATTGTATTGACCGCAACCGGAACAGGCACCACCGCCCATGCTGCGATAGTAATCGAAGAGAGTCGAGTTGCGCCATATCTCCGAAAAGCTATGCTCATGCAGGTTGCCCGCCTCGAATTCGGGTGCCTGGAAGAAGGCACAAGGGTAGATTTCTCCTTCGGGGCAGATGCAGCAGGTCGCGGTCGCCGCGCCGCAGATATCCAGTCCCGCCAGTTTGTTGCCAAAGGCGTTGAGATGGAAAAACGAATCGGCGGTCAGCACGTCGGGATGAAGCTGGAGCCAATCGGCAAACTGGCGGTACTGCTCGCGGGTCGGATGCAGATCGTCCCATACATCCTGCCCGCGTCCAGAAGGACGCAGGCGCGTAACGCGCAGTTTGGCATTAAAACTTGCGGCGATATTGTAGAGGCGGTCTAGCTCATCAAAGCTGTAACGGGTTAATACACTATTCACGGTCAGGCTCAGATTCTCCGCCGCCAACAGTTCCAATCCTCGCATGGCGCGTTTGAAAACACCTTCGCCGCGTATGCGGTCGTTGGTCTGCGATGTGCCGCCGTCGAGGCTCACTTGAAAATAGATCGGTTCCAGCTCCGCCAGCCGTCGCGCTCGCTCCTGTGTAATCAGCGTCCCATTGGTGCTGATACACATCACCAGTTCGCGCTCCCGTGCGTGTTCGAGGACATCCCAGATACCGTAGTACATGAATGGTTCGCCGCCGCCAAAGTGAATCTGAAATACCTGCATCTCCGCCAGTTCATCCACCAGTGCCAGGGATTGCTGCGTCGTCAGTTCGCGTGGGCGGCGATGCCCCGATGACGAAAGGCAGTGGACGCAGGCAATATTACAGGCGGCGGTAATCTCCCATGTGACAGTAATTGGTGCCGAAAGTCCACCCTGCAAGAAGCGTTGCGAACCACGTCCCGTCTTCTGGGGCTGCGGCGGCCCCGTCTGCTGCATCGCCGCCAGCGCCAACGGATGCACACTGCCAACCGTACCTATCGTACCAGCCGAAGCATCCTGTATACTCGCGCGAGGCCGCCGTTCAAAAAACCGCAATGGTTCTGCCATTGGAAAACTCCTCTCGAACATTACCGGAAATATCTTCTTGTCAGTTACTGCCCACAATCGCTTAATGAGCCAGCACATAGCCACGCCGAGCAAGATCATCAAGGGCTGCATACAGCTTTTGCTTGCTTGTTGCGGAATAATGATGGCTCTCAATAGCCGCGACCAAATCACCGTTAAACTGTTGCTGACCGGTGATCAGCAATTCAATCAGTTGCGACGAGTTAATAAACGAGAGACCGCCGCGGTCGGCACACCCATATTTATAAAGAATACCGCCGAACGCCTCACGGCGAATTTTCACTTCCGCGATAAGCTGATAACTGTTCGGAGATTGCAACATGAACGCCTCCAATCATTTGCACTTATGCACTGAGATGCCGGATTATGGTAGTTTGTCGGCGAAACCATCGCTGTTCCTTTCCATGCTCTTTCCTGATCTACAGAAGTAATGCTTCTTTCATAGAAGTATACTCAAAAAGCATGCGAAAAGAAAGCTTTCAGAGAATGATATTCAGCGATACATATTGACCGGCCCAGTCTCGGAAAGTCCATTGCCCTTCCCACCAACGCATATTAGTTCGTTGGAAGAATTCCCACAGGAGAGCGCGATCAAGCAGCATGTAGACGGGGAAACGTTGAGCAAAACCTGGGCGAAGGGCTTTCTGGTTGCGATAGCCAGAGAAGAACGCACGCGACAGTTGCGGATCAACGTTGAAATACTCGGCAATCGGGCGCGAGAGGTCTGCCTCGCCATCGCCAAAATACGCCTCCATCAGGTCGAACAGGCCGCTAACATGCCATCGCTCACCTTGCTGCATCACAACGAGATTCCCTTCTTTATAATCCTCCATCACCAGGCATGGCTCAAACTCGTCGTTAAGTTCATCCTCAGCAGCAGCGATGTATTCCTCTACCCAGGCGATGTCCTCCAGCGTTGTCTCAGCAGGATTGTGTTTCTGTGCATCGGTAAGGTAATGGCGTAAGCAAGCTTTCACCTTTTCGCTGTAGGAGAGGGTTGTTGGTGGTATATTTGCCAGTTGCGCATTGGACTCGACGGGAAACGGCCATGCCAGTTCGCCAGCCAGATCAAACGGCTCGACTTTATCAGTAGTAGCGTTATAGCGACCGGAGAAAGGCCATGTCGCCTCCTGCATTCGCGCCAGATTCTCGCCAAGTGCCTGTGCAATGCCCAATCTCTCCGTGAGCTTCAACTGCTCTTGCACCCGTTGATCGGCTATTTGAATGCCAGGCATCCGTGGCATAAGCACGAAACTCCACCCGAAGATATCCGTTGTTGTATCAAGAAGATAGGGCCACGCAACAGGAACCTGCGTGCGCTCGTGAAGCAGTCGCGTGAAAAACTGCTCGGTCGGAAACTGCCACTCGAAGTGTGGCTGACCCCGCAAGACGTATTCGCCTTCGGTGCTGCTGACAAAAACGTTCTGGCCCCACATACCAAAGGGAATGGCTTCCGCTCGCACGAAACGCCCCAGATTGAACCGATCAAGCGCAGCCTGAAATTGCTCGTCCGAGATGATGCCGAGACGTTGGGAGTATAGCTTTGCTTGCATACGAGAGATTCCCTTTTATATGTAAGGCCAGATAGTGGCCATGCTCTTAGAACAGGCTATCTTGTGAATTGTCAGTCTTTTCCTGCTTCGCCGCTTTCAGCCTCAGTTTTTTGCTAGCCCTGCGTCGCTCTTCAACCATTTTCCTGATTGACGGTGCTGATGGCAAATCTTCAGGAAGAGGGGCTTTCAGTGTTTCTATTGTCTTTCTAATTTCGCGACCAACATCATAATGGGTATGAATCGCATCGTCTTCTCCCTGAACATCATCGCGTATCAACTTACCCTCCGTCTGTGTAATACGGAAGAGATTTGCCGCCAACTCCTCGCGTTCCATATGGTCTAAAATCTCAGCCCCTTCAGGAATGTCTTTATGCACGCGGATCTCCTCTGATGTCATGGTGTACAGGCCAACATAGCCCGCGTCATTGAAGATACCAAAGTTTTCCGATTGCACTCCCGAGTTCTGGGCGGCTTCTGCCAATTTTTTATTGCCTTCCGCCACCTGTAAGCGTGTCTCCAGGCGTTCCTCTTGCTCTTTCCTGAGTTGGTGCATTTCTTGAGACGAGTAGATACTGCAAAATATGTCCTGCGCAGCATGCAATCTCCGCCTTTCTGGGATTCGCCATTTTGTGCAACAAGATAACATGCAAACGGGAAAGTTATAATCTGCTACCTCCTTCAGCCTAGTACCGGAGCCAATTTGACCATTTTGCGGTGCCGCACAAAATGGTCTACCACGATCTTACCACTTTGCTCGCAAGAAATTTTCGCCTTTTGAATGGCTTCGCAAAGTTCTCCATTGGCTATATCCTAGCAAAGGGGCTAAATCACGGGCACTCCAGTACTCCTGCCCGTAGGGATTGGTTTGTTTAATCGAATTGAAATTTGGAGACGAATGTTCCATTGACTTTGTTCCCCCTTTTTTGCAGTAAGTTATACTCCTGTTATCAACAAAAGTCAATGAAAATTCGTATGCATGTTCCAATTATCTTTACGGTTACATCGTCTCGGTAATCCACTGGAGGAGCCGCATGCTGCGCATACGGATATAGGGGGAATTGATGCGAGTTGCCACGTCTACCGCTCGTTGAGCAAGGGTACGGGCGTCGTGGAAGGCATTTTGCTGGTAGGCGAAGAAGGCCTGGTCGTAGAGGCGGTCAACGATGCCGTAGGGGTCGCAGACATCTTTCACAATGGCTATCGCGGACTCTACGTATGCTTGTGAACGGAGGATATCGTCTTGCACGCGGGCCAGCTCGGCTCGGACATCCAGCTCAAAGATATGCTCATAATAAGAGGAATCATAGGAGTTTTGTACACTCTGGGGAGAGAACAGGCGCAAAGATGAATGCAAATCTTCAGATGCTATTTCCTTCTCACCTTGTAAACGTGCGTAGAAGCCATGAATATACAAGGCCATCGGTAATCTGCCGGGGTCGCCAAATTGCTGCATCCGTTGCAGATAGTCATCCGCGAAACGCTGCGCCGCTTCGTAATCATCAAGCAAGTGGGCGATGTGCGCGAGGTTACAGAGCGGTTGTGGCAGGTGTGCATAATTGCCCAGTTCGTCGGCTATTTCGAGGCTTTCCTCTAAGGCACGCCGGGCAAAGGCCAGTTCGCCGCGGTAACAGAACAATGTCCCCAGGTGACTCAAGAAATCGGCCTGGTGATAGCGGTCGCGTCGTTGACTGCTGGCATGGATGCCCCACAGAAGAATGCGTATGCCGTCGTTACCGGTATCCAACCGCCCAATGAGGCAAGACAACCCTTCGACGAAACGTATCACAACATCATACTGCTCTAAATACCACGCTCGCTTCAGCGCGGCAAGGAAGAACTCACGCTCGCGTTCCAGGTGATGGACATCTGATCTGTGGCGTTCAAGCAGGTCAAGGGCGTATTGTTGCATATTGTGTTGCGCCCCATCCACCTTCGCCGGATCAAGAAAACGTAGCCGCTCCAGTGCCGTAGCACGCAACAACGGATGCATACTATAGCGTCTACTTTTTCCACTCCCTCGCACCTCGGCTTGAGAATTGCCATACTCTGGTGGTAGAGCAAGCCTGATATCAGTACTATATTCAGGCGTAAACTCCAATAGCGAACGCTGCACAAACAGGCCAAGGTCGGCAGCCGTGTGGGCAAGCTGGGTAGGAGAGATAACGACGGTTTCAAGTATCTCCTCTTGCGGCGCATCATTGTCGGCAATCACCTGCGGCTGGAAGAGGTATAGCGGCGGCGCAGCAGTTTTTTTGCCGATTTCTTGTGGCTCGGTCTCTTCTGTTTGCTCGACCTGGCCAACTTCCTGCCCGGCATCATCCCATGCCTGTATCTCAAGCGCATTGAAAGCTGGCATATGCAGAGCTGCGGCATGTTCAAGTTCGAATGATGGCATCCCCAGGATCGAAAGTAAGGCGTACCGTTCCTGTGCGGTGCGTGCCAGCCCTTCCAGCGATTGCGATAGTATAGTGTGTATCTCGCCATCGCCATCCAACAATGTATCCAAGGGATAGTGTGAGACGCGCTCAGCCAGCAGAGGCAACGGAATACGTCGTGTGCGAATAGCGTCCGCTGCAACTTCAATTGCTCGCGGCAAATATCCTACGGCAGCGCAAATTTGCTCGACCGATGCCCGCTCTCCTTCAACCAAGCGCTGCCCGACCAACTGTACCAGCAAATCACAGGCCGCCTCTGGCTCTAAAGATGCAAGATGCAAATGGTTCGTCACAAGTGCAGGCGGCGGAATGCAACGGCTGGTCAACAGCACCACACGCCGTTCATTGGAGCTTTCATTCCCATTCGGGATAGCACCGCTTACAGTATGAGTAGTATGGGCGACGAGCGCATTTAATGCCTCGCGCAAGGGAAATTCCGCGTCAAGGTCATCCAGCACCAACAACACGCGCTGCCGGAGCAAGGCGGCACGCACGGCATTCACCGCCTGTGCAAGCTCGGAGTTGTAGGTATATACCTGTAACTCATTACCCTCATAGTGTTGTACCGCTCTCTGCGGCATTGTTCTATGCGGCCCTGTTTCCCGGCCTGTATGCACCGTTGCACCGTATGCACCGTATGCACTGTACGTACTGGTGCCGCTATTTTCCCATTGCCCGCACGGGAAGTGGCAGACTGAAACAGAGCAGTGATTTCATGCAACAACGAAATAAGCCCCTCAATACCACGTCGCCCGGTGCACGAGAACATGACGATACCATTGGGGAAAAGGCGTTTCCGCTCACGTTCGTTCGCCGCCAGTTGATGTACTACCTCAAACACAAGCGTACTCTTCCCAATGCCAGGCATACCGGTAATAGCATACACATCCGCTGTGGCAGAGGAAAGTATCTGGGAAAGTTCTTGTAATTCTGCCCCACGCCCGACAAAGCGTGAGGGACGCGGTGGCAAAAAAAGGAGCGGCGGCGTGGAAGAAGGAGTAAGAACATCCCTTAAATGCTGTATCTGCCCGGCCTCTTCGGGACTTAATTCAGAGATTTCAGCCGCACGCAAATAGGCCCGCACATCCTGCGGATTCTTGCAGAGTAACTCGGCAAGGTTCAGCACCCGTTGTCGCACTGTGCCACGGAAAGGGTGAGCTAAATGCCCGGCCTCCAGCCGCGCCAAAAAATCTTCCGAGATTGTATTATTGCTTCCAGTGGCATAATTCTGTACATTATGTATATTTTGTGCATTATGTATAGCGTCTACTAACGCACGCTGGCTGCTCCAGCCCAGTGAGCGGCGCCGCGCACTGACCCAGCGACCAAATTGTACAGCATCCATAATGCCTCACTTTATCTTCAGCCTTAATCTCAACCATCTATCTTACCATATTGAACAGAGTATATCAGGTATATTACTTCTACATACGCTATGGGTTGCTGAAATATCACAAAATTGGTCAATTTCTATTGCGATTGGTTATATTTCTGAAACTAGCTAAACGTATAGAGCCTTGTTATATTTCTATGAAATTGAAATGCCTGTGGAGAAGATGTGATAAGTCTTTTGCTGGAACAGCCGCCAAATTTTGTCAAAACAGTTACTGGTGCCGTGCAACCATTTTGCCATATGGCGACTGTTCCTGGTTATCAGCATACACTACATAGCCTGTTATATGCCGCGGAAAAGGCCACATAGCACGCGGAAAATGCGCGGAGATTGTATCGGCAACCATTGAATGATCCGCCATCAGATGGTATGCTTATGGCATGGATATCGTCGCATTAGAAACGAGGTAGTCTTTTGAGCGAACAAAACATCTCAACGGATGCAACGCCGGTTGCCGAACAATCTCCCACGACAGAAGAACAGATAGAGGCAGAAACCGGGACACCCGAACTAGCGTCCACAACCGATGATGTGACGGAAGAAGAAATCGAGGAAGAGCTGATCATCGAAGATTTCACCATTGATGGTATCTGTGGCGTCTACTAAGCCACGCTTTCACGAAAAAGTTGTGCTGATTACCGGCGCTGCTCGCGGTATGGGGAGATCACACACCCTTGCTTTTGCGCGTGAAGGCGCACGCCTGGCTCTGTGCGACGCTTGCAAACAGTATGAAACTGTTCCGTACCCGCTGGCACAGCCGCAAGAACTGACAACTCTCGTTCGCGAAATTGAAGACATGGGTTGCTCCGTAATCGCGGAACGGGCCGATGTCACACATCTTGACGAGATGCAGGCACTGGCGGAACGCACAGTGCGCGAACTTGGCCCGGTAGATATCGTAGTTGCCAATGCCGGTCTCTACTCCTTCTCACCGGGTTGGGAATTGACCGAGGCCCAGTGGGACGAAACGGTCAACGTGGATTTGAAGGGGGTCTGGATTACCTGCAAAGTCTGTATTCCGCAGATGTTGCCCAGGCGCAGCGGGAAAATTATTTGTATCGCATCTACCGCTGGTTTCAAAGGTATGGCGAACCTGGCGCACTACGTTGCCGCCAAACACGGTGTAATTGGGCTCGTAAAAACGCTTGCCATCGAGCTTGCACCGTACAATATCAACGTCAACGCCATCTGCCCCACCAGCGTGGATACGGCGATGTGCCGCAATCAGGCCCTGTACGATGTGTTTGCCGGTGGGCATGGACCAGAGGCCACGTATCAGCACATGCTCGATCTGACAAATCAGATGAATCTCTTTCCCGACCGCAACCTCTTGCCGCCAGAGGCCGTGAGCGACACGGTCTTATGGCTGGCATCGGACGAGGCGCGACATATAACCGGCAGTGCGCTGCCAGTGGATGCCGGATATTTAACGCGCTGAAACAAGGCTGTAGGAGCCGCTTGATCGGCCTCCGGTGCTGCATAATGGGAAGTCAGCAGGCCGATCAAGCGGCTCCTACTTTGACATTTAATATTTGTGCGTGGTATCATGCGCAACGTTGATAGCTTTTTGCTGAGTATGCCACCGACGAATGTATTCGACATCTACCCTTATCGATTTAATACATCCTGCTATGAGAGGCAGCGCAAAATGGCTTCATTCCCTTTCAGCGCAATAGTTGGACAACAACAAATGCGGCTTGCATTGCTACTCAACGCGATTGATTCATCAATCGGCGGCGCGTTGCTGTGCGGCAAACGCGGCAGTGGCAAATCCACAGTGGCACGCGCCCTGACAACGCTCTTTCCACCCATCACCGGTATTGCCGACTGCCCCTATTTCTGTGACCCGCTCGCCCTACAATGGATGTGCGCAACGTGCCAGCTTCGCGTGGAACATGGCGAACAATTACCACTTACGACTCGTCCTGTGCCATTTGTGACATTGCCGCTCAACGCCAGCGAAGATCGTATTGCTGGCAGCTTCGACCTTGCCTCAGCATTGGAACATGGGACGCGACACTTCTCACCCGGCCTGTTAGCGGCAGCCAATCGCGGCGTTTTATATGTTGACGAAATCAACCTGCTCAATGACCACAGCGTTGACCTCTTGCTAGATGCTGCCGCAGCGGGTGTCAACCGGGTAGAACGAGATGCCATCTCGATTACTCACCCGGCCCGCTTTGTGCTGATCGGCACGATGAATCCCGAAGAGGGACAGCTACGCCCGCAACTGCTTGACCGCATCGGTCTCTTTGTCGAAGCCGAAGACCTGAGCGACCCCACCGCCCGAACGCTCGTGGTAGAACGTCGTCTTGCCTACGATGCGGGCCCCACGGACTTCGCCGCGCAGTGGGTCAACAGCGAACAGGCACTCCGCACGCGCATCCAGCAGGCACAGGAGCGGTTAGCCTCGGTACGCATCTCCTCCTATGTGCGCCAGGTGATAGCGTACCTCGTGGATCGTCAATTGCACGCGACGGGCCATCGCGGCGATATCGTGGTCACGCGCACCGCTCGCGCCATTGCCGCCTGGGAAAGTCACGATGAGATAACGCGCACCGACATCGAACAGGCGATCACGCTGGCAATGCCGCACCGGTCAACCAGCCACAAACTGGCACAACGCATCGCCTACATGCTCGAACAACTGCCCGGCGGCACATTTGACTCCGAACGCCCACAAGAGCTTGCCACTATAGATACAGATATTGATGAGCGCACCGACGAGCGCGAGGGTGCGGCAGGCGTCACGCGGCAGTTGCATGGCGAACAGGACTTAGCCCAGGTGCAGGAGCTTATTCATATCATACGTGACCGTCAGTGGCGCAGCGAAAGCGGGCGGCACTTTATCTCGCTCACCACACGCCGTAGCGGACGCTCCACCCGTACACGTTCGGCTCATCCTGTCACCGATATTGCTTTTCCGGCAACCATCGCTGCCGCCGCTCCCTATCAACTTCGTAGAGGACGCAGCTCCGGCGGCAAAGTGCGGCTACAGGTGGAAGACTTGCGCCAGAAAGTGCGCGAACGCAAGACGCGCAGTCTCTTGATTTTCGTTGTTGACGGTAGCGACTCCGTTATGGCGCGGCAGTTGATGGTGCGCATGAAACGTATACTGCTGGCATTGCTGCAACATGCCTACGAGAAGCGCGACCGCGTCGCCATGCTTGTCTTTCGCTTCGCACAAGGGCGCATCGTGCTTCCGCCAACACGCAATTTTGCTCACGCTCGCAATGTCATAGATCAACTCTACGTGGGTGGTTGTACACCGCTGGCAACCGGCCTGCTGGAAGGGTTGCGATTGGCAGAGACCGAGCGCATACGCGATCCAACGGTGCGACCACTGCTCATTATTCTGACCGACGGGCTGGCAAATATAGACCTCTCCGGCAATATGCGCAGCATCACACCACAACGTGACGCTCTGTATGTCGCGCAAGAGATCGCCACGCGCCAGATACCCACGGTTTTGATTGATACCAATCCTTATGCACCAACACAAACACAGACCTCAACGCGATCTCCTATGGAAGGTAAGCTGCCAGAAACGTCGGCAGCACCGGGGCGCGATTTAGCCCTGGCACTTGCCGCCGACTATTACCGGCTTAGCCCGCCACAAGTTGCGACATTGCTACAAAGGGGGTGAACAAACTCGAAATCTCGGCTTTTGTTGTGAACAGCGTATTTTTGAACTTGCACAGACCTGCAAGGTAAAGTGAGGAAAGAAAAAAATGAAGACACGAACCGCAGTGATTTACGCACCTGGTGAAGCCATCCGCGTTGAAGAGATCGAACTTGATCCTCCAAAGGACCATGAGGTCCTGGTACGCATGGTGGCCGCCGGTATCTGCCATTCCGACTACCATATCGTCGTGGGGGATGTACCCAGCTATCTCCCACTCGCGCTCGGACATGAGGGGGCCGGTATTGTCGAATCCGTCGGCCCAAATGTCACAAACTGCAAACCCGGCGACCATGTCGTTCTTACCTTCATTCCCTCGTGCGGACACTGCCGATATTGCACGGAAGGTCATTCCAACCTCTGTAACATGGGTGCCGCCATCCTGATGGGACCTCAGTTGGACGGCACATTCCGCATGCACGGAGAGAGCGGCGATGTCGGCCAGATGTGCGTCATCTCCACCTTTAGCGAATACAGCGTCGTCTCCGATATGTCCGTTGTTCCCATTCCCGATTACTACCCACTCAATCGCGCTGTCCTCGTCGGCTGCGGTGTTCCCACCGGCGTCGGTGCGGTCATCCATCGTGCGAGAGTGCAGGCTGGTAGTACTGTAATGGTGATCGGCTGCGGCGGCATCGGCATGAACGTGGTACAGGGGGCCGCTATCGCAGGTGCCCGCATGGTGATCGCCGTTGATGTCAACGACTTCAAACTGGAAAAAGCCAAAGAGTTTGGTGCCACCCACACCATCAACTCGACACGCGAAGACCCCGTAGTCATTTCACGCGACCTGACATGGGGTGAGGGCGTGGACTATGCTTTTGAGGCAATTGCGACACCCGCGACCATCGGGCAAGCCTATGCCTGCACTGGCAAGAACGGCACCGTCTGTGTTATCGGCTTAACGCCCGCGACGGCAGAGTCCATTCCGATACCGCCGCTCGATCTGGTGCTTTTCCAGAAGACGATCATGGGAACGCTCTACGGCGACTCACAGCCTCGCTTCGATATTCCCAACTTGCTCAAGATGTATAGCGCTGGCAAACTCAAACTCGATGAGTTGGTCACGCGCACCTACACGCTCGATCAGGTCAACGAAGCCTACGCCGATATGGTGGGAGGTAAAAATATTCGCGGCGTGATCGAGTTCTAACAATTTTCTCTGGTATCACGCACAGGCAAACGGCGTTGCCGTTTCGCCTGTGCGTGATACCTTTACTTTAGTAGCAAACGAGCAAATATGCAGAGATATACCTACCCGTTCAGTGCCATCGTGGGCCAGGATGAGATGAAACTGGCTCTCCTGCTCAATGCCATCTCACCAGCTATTGGCGGCGTACTCATTCGCGGCGAAAAGGGAACGGCAAAATCAACGGCGGTACGCGCCCTCGCAGCCGTCTTACCCGAACTGGCGGTGGTCAGCGATTGCCCCTTTTCCTGTCCACCGGACCAGCCTGAGCGGATGTGTACCTCTTGCCGGAAACGGTTTGAACAGGGCGAGTCGTTACCGGTTGCACATCGGCAGATGCGCGTGGTGAATCTGCCCATCAACGCCTCGGAGGATCGCGTGGTCGGCACGTTAGACCTTGAACACGCGCTACGCGAGGGACAGAGACGCTTCGATCCCGGCGTACTGGCAGAGGCCAATCGCGGCATTCTCTATGTTGATGAAGTCAATCTGCTGGATGACTACGTGGTTGACATCCTGCTCGACGCCGCCGCGATGGGAGTCAATATCGTGGAGCGCGAGGGCATCTCTTTCAGCCATCCGGCCCGTTTCATCCTGATCGGCACGATGAATCCCGAAGAGGGCGAGCTGCGCCCGCAACTGACCGACCGCTTCGGACTCTGCATTGATATTGCCTCCATTCATGATATTCGCCAACGAGTGCAAATTGTCGAGCGACGCGAACTCTACGAGGCCGATCCCCAGGCATTTCTCGCTGAATATGCACACGCTGAACAAGAGTTGCGCATACGTATTCAACGGGCGGCCCAACGCGAACCAAATATCACCGTCTCACAAAGCCTCGCAGAACTGATCGCCACCATCAACATCGAACTGGGAGTGGACGGGCATCGTGGCGATATTGTGATGAGAAGAGCAGCCGCGACCTACGCCGCCTTACTGGGCGAAGAAACCCTTACACCTGAACACGTCTATACCGTCGCACCAATGGCCCTGGCGCATCGCATCAAACGCTTGCCATTGCAGCACGTCGCTCGTACCGTACACGAAGCCCTGGCAACCGTCAAAAAACGTCACGCACATCCATAAATCATGAAAATCGTAAGACAAGCAAGGATAGAATGTATACCAACCAGTGAGGAGGCTGCATCATGCATATTGCTCAAGGACTTGCCCATGCGAAGAAAATCTATGGCAACAAAGAGGCCGTTTCCTGTGGCAACACTCGCTATACCTGGAACGAATACGAACAGCGTACTGACGCCCTCGCCCGTGGTCTGGCATCTCTCGGCATCAATCGCGGAGATCGCGTCGCAGTACTCATGCTGAACTGTCATCGCTATTTCGAACTCTACTACGCCTGCGCCCGCATGGGTGCCGTTATCGTTCCCCTCAACATTCGTCTCGCCCGCCCCGAAATCGTCTTCATTCTTAACGACAGCGAATCAAAAGCTCTCATCGTAGACAAGACGTTCGCCCCTTACGCCACAGGACGCGATACCTTCCCCTCTGTCGAAACCGTTATCTATAGTGGCGATGAAACGCCAGCAGGTATGCTCAACTACGAGGATGTCGTGAGCAAGGGATCGCATATGCAGGAGAGCGTTGATCAGGAGATGGAAGACGATGATCTCGCGGGTTTGTATTATACGGGAGGTACGACGGGACGCGCTAAAGGAGTCATGCTCTCGCACAAAAATATCGTCTCAAACGCGATGAATGCCATTATGGCCGCCGGCTATAACAGTCGCGATGTATACCTGCACACCGCGCCAATGTTCCACCTCGCCGATACCGGTTCAACCTTCGCACTAACGATGGTCGGAGCGCGTCATGTCTTCAATCCCATGTTCAACCCGGTGCAGGTGTTGCAAACCATCCAGAATGAGAAAATTACCGCCATATTGCTGGTACCGACAATGGTCAATGCTGTGCTGAACCACCCTGACGCGGACAAATATGACCTCTCCAGCATCCGCCGCATCACCTATGGGGCCTCACCCATGCCCGTGGAACTGCTCAAGAAGGGCTTGCAAAAGTGGGGGCAAATCTTCGGGCAGGGTTACGGCATGACCGAGACCGCGCCACTGCTGACTGGTATGGAACCGTTCGACCACATCGTTGATGGCACACCGGAACAGGTACGGCGCCTCTCTTCGTGCGGCAAAGAGGTTCTCGGCGTCGAGGTGCGCGTCGTCAACGCCGATGATGAAGATGTGCTACCCGGAGAAATCGGCGAAATTATCGCACGCGGCCCCAACATTATGCTCGGCTACTGGCGCATGCCGGAAGCCACAGCCGCCGCCATCGTTGACGGTTGGATGCACACCGGCGATCTCGCCACCGTTGACGAGGAAAACTTCATCTACATCGTTGACCGTTCCAAAGATATGATCATCTCCGGCGGCGAAAATATCTACTCCGTTGAGGTCGAAAATGCCCTCTATACGCACCCCGCCGTTCTCGAGGCCGCCGTCATCGGCATCCCGCACGATACCTGGGGCGAGGCCGTTCACGCCGTCGTCGTCCTCAAACCAGGTACCAGCGTCAGCGAAGAAGCCCTGATCGAACATGCACGCACACAAATTGCGGGCTACAAAGTACCGCGCAGCATCGAATTCTATCCCGAAGCCCTGCCCAAAAGCGGCGCGGGCAAAATCCTCAAACGCGACCTGCGCGACAAATACTGGGCTGGGAAAAGTAGGAATGTCAACTAAATTTGACTATAGAGGCTGAGAAAACGCAGCACTCCATATATCGGCATGCCGATATATGGAGTGCTGCGTTTTCTCAGCCTCTATAGTCAAACCTTCCTTTCATCGCGTACAATAACAAGGTAAGGGTATTTCCCTCACGTCAAACAAACGACAATGTTAAAGAGAAAGATAGATACATTTTCATGGCTCAGACACTCGACCTTTTCCCCTGGTATCAGACCATGCGTCAGGCAAACCCCGTTGCTTACAACAGTCAGTTTGACAACTGGAGCGTGTTTCGCTACAACGATGTCCAGCGCGTCCTTTCAGAACATGCTACGTTCTCGTCAGAATACATGGGAACGGGTAGCCCGATAGGTGCCAGCATTATAGGTATCGACCCCCCGCGCCATCGCAAACTGCGCTCGCTGGTCACACAAGCATTTACGCCGCGTGCCATTGCCCAATTCACGTCGCGTATCACGGCAATCGTCAACGAATTACTGGACAAAGTCGCGGCCAAAGGGGAGATGGATGTCATTGATGACCTGGCGAATCCCCTGCCTGTGACGGTCATCGCGGAAATGCTCGGCATTCCGCAAAAAGACCGGGCCGATTTCAAGCAATGGTCCGACGAAATAGTTGGCGCATCCCATACGCCCGGCAGCAATCCACATGCAAAAATGGCAAACTACTACCTGCAAATGTTTGAACAACGCCGCTCGGAACCGCAGGACGATCTTGTCACGCACCTGATGAACGCCCAGATCGATGGTGAGCATCTTTCGCTGACGGAACTTCTCGGCTTCTGTATCCTGTTGCTGGTGGCCGGCAATGAGACAACCACGCACCTGATCAGCAATGCTATCTGGACTTTCGATGAGCATCCAGAAGCGGTTGAGCAATTGCGTGCCAACCCTGCGCTGCTGCCCGACGCCATCGAAGAAGTACTGCGCTACCGCTCGCCCGTCAAATTGATGCATCGTGTCGTTGCGCAAGATACAACGGTGGGTGGCAAAGAACTGCGCGAGGGCCAGATGGTAACCGCGTGGATAGGCTCGGCGAACCACGATGAGGAGCAATTTCTCGACGCGGAAACGTTTGACTTTCAACGCACACCAAATCGCCATCTCGCCTTTGGCTATGGCATCCATTTCTGCATCGGTGCGCCCCTGGCACGTCTGGAAGCTCGCATTGCCTTAGAAGCCATGCTTGAACGCCTGCAAAACATCCGGCGTGTGCGCGATAGAGCGTTAGAAGCAACTGATAGCTTCATCCTCTACGGCGTAAAACGTATGCCTATCACGTTTCAAGCAGCACGCTAAACGCACTAACTGAGGGAGGAGATAGAAGAGATATTATGCCGGATGCTACGCCGCAGTTCAAACAACAGCTGAAAACATCCTTCGATAGTATGCAAGTGGGGCAAACTTTTACATTTCGCAGGACTTTCACCAGTGGGGATGTTGCATTGTTCTGCGGTGTCACTGGCGACTATAACCCTTATCACATAGACGCCACATTCTTAGAGGAAAGCTGGTTCAAGCGTCCCATCATCCCTGGATTGCTGACCGGCAGTATGATTACACATATTGGTGGCATGATCGGCTTCCTGGCGACCGCGATGTCATTCCAGTTTACTGGTGCCGTCTATGTCGGCGATACCATCACCTGCACGGTCACTATTCGGGAGAAAAACGAGGCCAAACGTATCGTTCTCGCCCATGCCATCTTCGTCAATCAGGATGGCGTCGAGGTAACATACGCCGATTTCGAGGGCTTTCCAGCCCACATACGCCTCGCACAATAATGCACCTTCCAGCATGAAAAAGCTACGCCGGCATATAGCAGAGCTATATGCCGGCGTAGCTTTTTCATGCTGGAAAGCTTTTAGCCGAGCAGTTCAACTTTGTCATGCACAACGGCGTGAACATAGTCCGCCACGTACTGACGCTGATCAACACCATCTATGACCATGCATTCCAGAACCGGCACCATGTCCGGCATCATCTCATGCACTACACTGATCACTGGAAGTTCGTTGCGTCTGGTTGCGTTGGGATCGATCACAAATTCGAATAGTGCGTCGGTCAACGCCGCTTCATTTACTTCAATGCGAAAAAATTGCGTCATGTCTGTGTCTTTCTGGCTAATCGTGTATACCCTTTGTAATAGGATACACAAGATTATGTCTATGTGTCAAATCTTAGCCGCCCGACTTTCTAGTCGAGATCATCCAACAAACCAAGTCTTGCCAGCCTTTTTGCCAGTTCATAAACGTCTTTTTTATCCTTATCCTTGCGAATACCCAGTGTTACCACTAAGACTGTCACTATCTCTGCTTCAACTTTGTAAATAATTCGATAGCGTTGTCCTACCGCTCGTATACTACGGTATCCTGCAAGGTCATCAGATAAAGGTTTTCCCTGCTTCTCTGGCTCCTGTTTCAAAACATTAATGCGTTTGTTAACGCTTTCCTGTATACGTTTATCACCAATTGCCTCAAATTGCTTTTCTGCAGATGTAGTTAATCTAATTTTCCAACTCATTCTAGACCCAACCTACGCTGTACATCCTCCCATGCAACTGTTTCACCCCTTTCTAACTCCTCAACCCCTTCACGGAATGAAGCCATTAGCTCTTCATCCTGCATAATCTCCATAGTCTCTTCCATTGATTCGACTTTTTCAAGTGCGGTTTCGAGACGTGCAAGGAGCGATTGATACGTCTCAAAAGGTAGAATTGCCATGACAGGCTTGCCATGCCTCGTAATAGTCACCGCTTCTGGGTCGTCGTCAAACTGTTCAGGTAAACGAGTAATTTTGCTTTGAGCCTCTGAAATGGACAACATGTGTTCTGACATAGGGAACCTCTTTTCTATAAAACTGTACATGATATTTTATATACTTTTTTGGGTACTATGTCAATAGGCAACAACATTTTTTCTGATGCAAGTAATACAACACAACTTTTAGGGACCTTATTATCTTGTTCGGCACACTGGCAAAAACTCTGCGCGTAACGTACAATAACGGGTACAAAGAAGAATGTCCTCCTATTGCCAACATTTGTAACTACAACGAAACAAGACAAAATGACAGGAGCATCCATGGTGGATGCTGAATACACAAAGGAGCTTTTCATGGCACAGCGCGAAGCAGTTATTGTTGACGCGGTTCGCACTGCGGTAGGTCGCAGGAACGGAAAATTGAAGGATTGGCACCCGGTAGATTTGCTGGCTCAGACGCTTATCGCTCTGGTTGAGCGTACCGGTATAGACCCGAATTTGATCGAAGATGTGATCGCCGGTTGCGTAATGCAGGTGGGCGAGCAGAGCCTCAATGTTGGACGCAACGCAGCCCTCGCCGCAGGTTTCCCTGAGTCTGTTCCCGGCACCACCGTTGACCGCCAGTGTGGATCGAGCCAGCAGGCTATCCATTTTGCCGCGCAAGGTGTCATTAGTGGTGCCTATGATATTGCCATCGGCTGCGGCGTCGAGGGAATGACCAGAGTTCCAATGGGTTCTTCCTATGCGAGCGGTCCCGGCGCACCCTTCGGCAGTCTTATGCTGCAACGCTATGAAAACGGCCTCGTTCACCAGGGCATCAGTGCCGATCTGGTCGCTCAAAAGTGGGAAATCAGCCGGGAGGAACTCGACGCCTTTAGCCTGCAAAGCCACCAGCGGGCCGCTCAGGCCACCGCCGAGGGACGTTTCAAGAGCCAGATTCTGCCGCTACAGGTGAAAAACGATGATGGCAGCACAAGCGTATTTGACAGAGACGAGGGCATCCGTTCCGATACCAGTCTGGAAAAATTAGCCAGCCTCAAACCCGCTTTCCGACCGGATGGCCTCATCACGGCGGGCAATTCCTCGCAAATTAGCGATGGTGCGGCGGCCGTGCTGATCATGGAACGCTCGACCGCCGAGCGGCTTGGGCTGCAACCACGCGCTCGCTTCGTTTCGTTCTCGCTGGCTGGCGATAATCCTATTATGATGCTGACCGCACCCATTCCCGCCACGTTCAAAGCTCTTGACCGCGCCGGACTCACGATGGATGATATTGATCTCGTTGAAATTAACGAGGCATTTGCCAGCGTTGTGCTGGCATGGCAGCGCGAGACAAAAGCTGATACGAGCAAGGTCAACGTCAACGGCGGTGCTGTTGCCATCGGCCATCCGCTGGGTGCCTCCGGTGCACGCCTGACAACCTTCCTGCTCAACGAGCTGGAACGCACCGGGGGGCGTTATGGCCTGCAAACCATCTGCGAAGGCGGCGGCATGGCAAACGGCATGATTATCGAAAGGATATAAGGAGTATGCCCAATTTCGCTCCTACGGAAGAGCAGGAAGAGATACGCAAGCTCGCGCACAGCATCGCCGTCGAGCAGTTGCGTCCACAAGGACGCAGTGCCGAAAAAAACGGCGAAATCTCGCTTGAACTACTGCACACGCTCATGGAGACGGGGCTAACCACCCCATTTCCAGAGGAATATGGCGGCTCAGGCACGCTCGAGGCCGTGACATACACATTGATCGCCGAAGAGCTTGGCTTCGGCAACGGTGGTCTGGCAATGAACATCATTGGCTCATTGATGGGGCCGGTGACGGTAATGCTGGTCGGCAATGAGAGCCAGAAGGGCCATTACATCACGCCTTTCAGCGACGAACGGGAGGGCTACATGCGCTTCGGCAGCCTTGCCTTCGCCGAACGCACCGGCGGCTATAGTCTGGCGGATATCAGCACAACTGCTCGCAAAGAAGGCGACTACTACATACTCAACGGCACCAAACGCGATGCCATACATGGCGGACGCGCTCGCCCCCGCGTGGCCCTGGTGCGCTTAGAAGGTACGGGTGGGCTGGATGGACTCTGCGCAATCGCTCTGCCGCCAGAGGTACATGGGATGCATGTGCGCTCCGATGTACAAAAACTGGGACTGGCAGCCGCCACCAGCGTATCCTTCACCTTCGATTCCGCCGAAGTTGCCGCCAGCAATATGCTCGGCAATGCAGGGAACAGTGGAGTAGTTCGCGCCGCCGCGCTGTATCAAATTCTGCGTGCCGCCGTTGCCTGTGGCATGGCTCGTGCAGCACTCGAATATGCGAGAGACTACGCGAGAGAACGTATCGCTTTTGGTCGCCCTATTGCTTCGTATCAAGGTATCGCCTTCATCATTGCCGAAATGGCAATGAAACTTGATGCCGTGCGCCTGCTCACATGGCGTGCCGCGACAAGCTGGGACAAGGATGAAGAGGATGCCCTGAAAACGCTGGTACAGGAGGCCGAGGCCGCACAATATCAGGCTGTCAAACTGGCGAAGCTGGCAACGACCGATGCCGTTCAGGTTATGGGTGGCGCGGGTTTTATCCAGGACCATCCCGTCGAAATGTGGATGCGTGACGCAGCAGCAATGGAGTAAGGCACAATGATTGATTTCACTCTCAGCAAAGCACAGTTGGCGGCGCGAGATTATGCACATTCGGTCGCAGTCGAAGAGATGCGCCCCATCTCGCTAGAATGCGACCGCACAGAGAAAATCCCCGAATCGTTCTTCTGGAATATGCAAAAACGCTACTGGGGCGGAGCAGCAGCGCAAGCGCGTACTCAGGCAGTCGCCGATGAAGAGAAGCAGGACAACGTCCTTTCCGTTATCTCGCAAGAAGAAATGGCGTGGGGTGATGCCGCGCTCTCGACCGCGATTCCTGGGCCGGGGTTAGCCGCGCCACCCATTCTATCACAGGGTACACCCGAACAGCAGATGCGCTTCCTCGGTCCCTACATGGATGGTCAGCTGCACTGGGGTGCGCTGGCCCTGACCGAGCCAGGCATTGGTTCCGATGTAGCCGGTATGTCCACTACCGCCGTCCTCGATGGGGACGAGTGGGTGATCAATGGTCACAAGCACTATATCACCAATGGAGCGCGGGCCGATATCGTCGTCACTTTCGCCACTATTGACAAAAATCTGGGCCGCGAAGGTATTCGCCCGTTCGTCGTTCCCCAAGGCACGCCGGGCTTTATCGTCGGGCGCATCGAAGAAAAAATGGGCCTGCGTGCCTCGCAGACGGCGGAACTCATCTACGAGAATTGCCGCATCCCTAAAGATCATTTGCTCAGTGGACGCGAGCAGAGCAAAAAAGCGGGTTTCAAAGCCGCGATGGGAACGCTCGACGCTACACGTCCAATGGTCGGTTCGCTGGCAGTTGGCATTGCCCGTGCCGCCTACGAAACCGCCAGCCAGTGGGTGCAAGAAGAGTTGCCAAAGGGTTTTTCGCTGCAAAAACGGCGCGACAGCGAGAACGAACTGGAGGAGATTCTCCAGGAAATAGAGATGGCACGCTTCCTCGTCTGGCGTGCCGCGTGGATGGCGGATAAGCGCATCCCCAACTCGAAAGAGGCATCCATGAGCAAAGCCTACGCTGGGGGATTGGTGATGAAGTCCACGTCAACCGCCGTGCGCATCACTGCGCCAGGTGAGGATTCCGAGTACAAGCAGCTCATCCACAAGTGGTTCCGTGATGCCAAAGTCTTCGATATCTTTGAAGGCACGGCACAAGTCCAGCGACTCGTCATCGCCCGCCGCATGTTCCCAGGAATAGACATCCCTTAGTTCTTTAGAGGATATATGCCGGCAACAGCAGATAGGCAGCTTGCCTATCTGCTGTTGCCGGCATATATCCTTATTTTCCTTTTTTCTTGACCACCACTTCTGCGGTTTCTTCTTCCTCCAGGAGGTCTTCTTCCTCTTCATCTAGCTCTTGATGCAGCCAGGTGACATTACGGTTATCGCGCTTCGCGGGGCGGCGGCGTTCCAACAATTCGCGTTTGAAACTATCGCGTCTCACCTCGGGGCGTTTATCACGTAATTTTCCTCTCATGCTCTCACCTCCTCTCCATTGGGGTTGTGAAATTCCAGTTCCGGGCAAACGGACATACCTGTACTCCAGGTTCCAGGTTACGCAACATGGGATTGCCTTTCTGCTGTTGCATGAACACGTCTTATAAACTCATCAGTAAGACGTATTAAAAACGGGTGTTTCATGTCTCTCTCTATGTGGTGTGAAGTTTCGGCATTTTCATATTGAGGATGTTCAGCGCATGATGAGGAATTGAGGGGACAAAAGAAATGCCCGGACGTTTGTCTATCCGAGCGGCAACATACACAGACATAGTAAGCATAGTAATGGCTGTAATAGCTCCTACACTCTTGAGCTGCTTAAGTCGCTTAACGGATGAGTTCCACCATTCCGCATACAGCGCGCCGCGCTTACAAGCACTTTCTGCATAGAACTCACCCCCTTTTAAAATATGTGCAATCATATTTACTACAAACTAGCCAACAATAAATCTGCTAGAAGTGTACTTGCACTTTCGCGAAAAGTCAAGAGCTTTTGGGGCCAATTTCAGAGCTTTTTGTATTATTGCCACGAGCAAATGAGCAAACGTAACCCTTGACGTACTAACCATTAGACAAATGCTACACAGCATAACATTCTGTCCAGCATATGTCGCTATTAAACCATTGAACCATTGAAAGAGAGACTATCATGCACAAACTCACACAAACTCACCGCTATCACTTGTCCGTGTTTTCCCTGCTCATCGTAGGCGTTCTTTTCTTCCTGACAGCCTGCGGCGGCTCGACCAGCACAGGTAACACAGGCGGTACGACTAATTCAAATCCGACCGCGACCGCCGCTGCTCCGTCACCCACAGCGACTACTGCTCCCACAGCCACAGGCAAAACAATGACGATAACTATCACAACGGACAGTAGCGGGACCTTTACCTTTAGTCCCAAGACGCTCACTGTCCCCGTCGGTACTACAGTGGTATGGAAAAATATGACCGGCACACCTCATACAGTAACCAGCGATGATGGCTCATCATTTGACTCCGGGGTCGCTAATCCTATCGCAGCCCAGGGCGGCACATATCAATTCACGTTTACTAAAGCAGGCACATTTGCCTATCATTGCAGCATCCATCCCTTCATGAAAGCCACTATTACCGTCCAGTAAAGTGGTACAGTTCAAGACAAAAGATAGATAAAAATTGAGGATGCTGACATCCTCAATTTTTATCTATCTTTTGTCTTGAACTGCCTCTATCTCAACATAACAGTCTATGGTATAATGTCTGCAACGAACAAACGTACAAGAAAAGGGGATTAAACAATGGCAACGGCCTTGCAAAGCACAGCAACACTCTTTTGGAGTAGCGTGCAAACACCAATGGGTACCAGTGTCGTGATGGCAACGGAAAAGGGGGTGTGCTGGACTGGCACGCCCGGCACCACGAGCGATTGGGGGCTGAACTGGGTCAAACGACATATGGTGATCGAGAGTGTGACCGAGGGTGAAGAGGTCGCCCCTCTGCAACAGGCAATGGACGAATTGCGCCGCTATTTCGCGGGCGAACGTCTGCAATTCTCCTGTCCGCTCGACCTGCACGGCACACCTTTTCAGATTGTCGTCTGGGAAGAGTTGTTCCGCATCCCGTATGGCGAAACGCGCTCCTACGCGGATATCGCGAAAGCTATTGGACGCCAGGCGGCAGTACGGGCCGTTGGAGCCGCCAACGGGGCCAATCCCGTTGCCATCATCGTTCCCTGCCATCGGGTCATCGGCAGTAACGGCTCCTTGACCGGCTACGGTGGTGGTCTACCCACCAAAGAATGGCTCCTGGCACTGGAAAAAAATGCTAAATAAGGCTGGTCTCCCTACAGCATAACACGATTGAAGGAGATGCAAATGCCAAAAATCACCATGATTGGCGCGGGTAGCGTTGTCTTTACACTCAACTTGCTCGGAGATATCTTCACATTTCCAGAGCTTGGCGAATCTGAGATCGCTTTGATGGATATTGACCCGGAGCGTTTGCATGTCGCTGAAACGATGGCACGCAAGGTCGCGGAATTGTTGGGCGTACAGCCGGAGATCACGGCTCATCTGGAGCGGAAAGCTGCCCTGGAAGGGGCCAATTACGTGATCAACACCATCCAGGTGGGTGGATTTCCCTCAACGTTGATTGATTTCGAGGTGCCAAAACGCTATGGATTGCAACAGACCATTGCCGACACACTTGGCATCGGTGGCATCTTCCGTGCTCTGCGTACCATTCCGGTCATACTCGACATCTGTCACGATATGGAAGCTGTTTGCCCCGATGCTACCTTCTTGAACTACGTCAACCCCATGGCAATGAATACCTGGGCTATCTCGCAAGCGACACGTATCAAGACCGTTGGCCTCTGCCATAGCGTACAGGGAACAGCCGGGCAACTGGCCCACTATATAGGCGTTCCTGTCGAGGAACTGACGTATCGCTGTGCAGGCATCAACCATATGGCTTTCTATCTGGAGTTGCGGCACAAAGGCAAAGATGCCTATCCTCTACTGCACGAAGCAGCCCAGAAGGAAGATATTTGGAAAAGAGATCCTGTGCGCTTCGAGTTGTTCAAACGCCTGGGCTATTTCGTCACTGAATTGAGCGAACACAGTGCTGAGTACAATCAGTATTTTATTCGCCGCGACCACCCCGCTCTGATCGAACGATTCCACATTCCCATTGATGAATACCTGAGACGCTGTGCCGTGCAAAATGCCTGGTGGGAGCAGTTGCGCGAGGATTTACAAGAAGGGACGGCGGAATTTTCGCCCGAACTGAGCGGCGAATATGCCGCCCTGATCATTCACTCTATCGAAACGAATACCCCGCGAGTGATCTATGGCAATGTTTTCAATGACGGCTTGATCACCAATCTAGCGCACGGATGTTGTGTCGAAGTGCCCTGTCTGGTGGATGCGCAAGGAATCCAGCCCACGGTGATCGGGAGGATGCCGCCGCAACTGGCCGCGCTACAAATGAGCAACATCAATGTACAGGGGTTGGTCGTCGAAGCTGTTCTAAAAGGCAAGAAAGAGCATGTCTATCATGCCGCGATGTTCGATCCGCATACATCGTCTGAATTGACGCTGGATGAGATAGAAAAGCTGGTAGATGATCTGTTTGAAGCGCATGGGGAAATCATTCCAGAGATGTCATGAGACAACATAGGCAGCAACGCTGAAGGCACGAATAATGTCTATTACCGCCACAACGCCGTGAGCTTCTAATGTACGACTATGGCTGACCCTGCGAATCTCCATGCATCCTCAAAGTGTTAGCTTGAATAATTGCCGGCCTGGGTCATAAATATCTTCACCAGTCCCCAGATAATGCCGGCGGCAACCACCACTTCAATCACAATCATGCTTATCCACAACCATATCAGCGAATGCGTTGAGGAACTGGCGTCAATAGAGTCCGAAAGCAGTGGTATCAAAATGAGCAGTGGTACGGCAAGTAAAGCAAGGCAACAAAGGGCCACGAAAGCGGGCAAGAGAAAACGCCACGCTTCTGAGTCACGCAAACTCTCTGTCTTCGCGGTACCATAGGCTTTTCTTTGTTCATTTACGGGTCTCTCTGTTGGCACGGCTGGTGCAGATGGTGCAGCTATCGTCACTGTTGGCTGGCTATCGATCCTGAGGAGCTAGTACCTGAGCGTTCTTACTGGTCGTCACATCGGCGTTTGCAGTATTTGTGGTGTTTGTGTTGTTCTCATCCATATCCGTCTCCTGAAGATTGTTATAATGGTTATTTCAAGTATAGCACACTGAGAGCCAGATATTTCAATGACCGCGAATTACACCGGGTTGGATACGTAAAGCGACCGAATAGATCGAAGCAAAATTCTCCGGTGTAGCATAACGGGTTGCAATGAAATCGCGATATTTTTCCACGTAGGAGGGCAATTGATCGGCGGAGGGATCGGTAGAGCTTATCTGAGCCATACCGGTAATAACAATGATATCACCGCCTGATCCATTCCCATCAAAGTTGAAGGCTACTCTGGGATCTTGTTGGATATGCGCAAGGCGTTTCGCATCGGCCCGGCTATACACAAGAAACGTGGATGTGGCTTCATCCCACAAAAACCAGACAGGTGTCGGTTGTGGCATACCCTTTTCGTTAACGGTTGTCAACCAGATTAACCGTTCGTTACGTAGGCGACGAGCAACCCGTTCACCAAATGGCGTTGCCGGGTCCGGAAGTTGAAATACCATCGTGTCTTCCCTTCTGAAATACAGGAATATCGAAACTGGCACGCTCTTTTCACAAATGCAGAACCAATCAGCGAAAAACAATTAGCTTCCAGCAGATTATACCTCAACGATGGTCTGTAATCCATTCCTGATACTATTCAAGGTGTATGAAAAAGTTGCGCGTAGACAAGCACCCTCCCTTTCTGGGAGAGTGCCTGCGCCAATACTTACCCTATCACTCCAACGTCCTAACTTTCTGAAACAATATCGAAGGTAGGAAAATTGGCTCCTTTCCCTTGCCGGCAATCTTCCAGGGTATGTTGAAGTGCGGCCACTTGCTCCTGTAAGTTATTCACCTTTCGCGTCAGAGCTTCCCGTTTATTTTGAATATCCGGGTCGTCTGGATCAAGCTTATTGATCTGATCCTGCGTCGTGCTGATATACAGTTCGTGTTCATTGATACGCTGTTCTATCGCGCTACAATCATTAGCGTTGCTGCTCATGCTGCTTTCTCCTTGAAATTTCTTCTACGCGGCAAAAGTATTCCACATGCAGGACGTTTCTTTCTTCTTTATCGAAAGTGAGCATTCCGATAGAGAAGATAAATAGCTCGTAGATTGCTCTTTAATACACGCCTGAATGGAATGCACCGTTTCAACTACCCTGCTGGCAATTGTCCAAACGCGGACGGGCTCTTATTATCTGTCATTATTACCTGTCCCCCGGACAGGGTGTCTCCCCCGGAGAGGGTGGCTGTCCCTACTGGCATCCGCATCAATTTCACTCCAAAGGACATAGGTGCTGAAGCAGACAAATATTGCAATTCTCCTCACTTTGCGCTATGCTTGACGCACGTTCGAGAGCAGAGAGGAGGACAGGGTGTTAGAGAACACCGCACAGCCACAAACAGCAAGCGCAACGTATAGTAGCGGGCCTATTTCATGGTGGAGTTGGCGACCCGGCATCAAACCACGTAATGCCTTGCTCATCGGCGGGTCATTTAGCCTGGTCGCGTTGGTGTTCATCAGCCTGGGAGTGGTAGTGCTGGCGTTCAGTATTGCGGACAGCGTTTCTCCTGCACTTTCCGTTCCTGGTATTGTCACGCATCATACAATTACTGGCCTGAGTGGTTCCTATTACTTGACTATAAGCTTGCACACACAAGGTTTTCCCGCCTCAGTTTCAGCGGAGGTGAATGCGGTTGCCTATCACACTATCCATGATGGGAATGCTGTTCACGCTGAGTATTCGCCTCATTTGCATGTGTTAAACGCGCTAGATAGCATTGGTCAACAAGGTCAGCAAGATGCAGCATTACATATTGCCAAATTCTGGTACCGCCGGTATCTTGCTCGGTGCCATCGCTATTTTGTTATTGGGCATGGTCTTACTACCATATCCTGCTGTCTTAGCACGCTGGGGATGGCGCGACCTGTACTATGAGTGGGACTCAGAGCGGGGGCAAAGTCGGATAAGCGGCATAGTTGTTGCTTTGCGTGCCACCACCGAGACACATATGCGCCGTCCCGGACTGCTACCACGTCGCGGTGTACGTACATGGTACGGCGTCGCACTCCATCCTACCAGCGATACAGAGGAGACAGGAATCGCACAAGTCGTCACCTTTGCCCTCGATCGAGTAACGTACAGGACAGTAGAGGAAGGTGCAGAAGTAACTATCACCTATTCGCCTCATCTCCATTATGTCTACTCGTTGAAGGATGCAGGTGAAAAGAGTGAATAAACAGCTGCTCCTGCTGCAATCCCGGCAGGTAACACAGCACGCTCAACGTGCATTAGACTTGCTTTTTCCGCCACAATGCGCCGGTTGTCATAAGAAAGGCACACTTCTCTGCTCAACATGCATGGCTACAATACGGCTACTCGTTCCCCCGCTCTGCCAGAGTTGCGGCACATCGCTGTCAACACCGACCTCGTCGCTCTGCTGGCATTGTTCGCGCTATCCGTTGGGATTGAGCAAGCTGCGAGCAATGAGCATCTATCAAGAGCCACTGCGCTCATGCATTCATGCATTCAAATACGATGGCAACACGCGCCTGGCAGAACCATTAGGATACATGCTCGCATACAGCTACAGGTACTATAATTTGACAGCGGATATCATCATTCCTGTGCCTCTGCACGCGGACCGCCAGAAAGCGCGGGGATACAACCATGCCGCCCTGCTTGCGCAGAGCTGTGCGCGTCACATCAACATAGCGGTGCGTAATGATATACTGCTACGCCACCGCGCAACACCCGCGCAGGCGGGTTTGAACGGCAGTGAGCGCAGGCGAAACGTCGCCGGTGCCTTTGCTTGCACACCACAATTTGCAACTGGCATACTTGCCGGGCGTACAATAGGTATTATTGATGATGTGACAACAACGGGTGCGACACTGGCGGCGTGCGCCGCACCGCTCTTCGCGGCTGGCGCACGCACCGTTTGGGGCCTGGTATTGGCACGCCCGCAAGATAAAGAGTCGCACATATAGAATAAGGGAAGGAATACAGAACGCATGAACCGGGAAATGGAACACATTGATATGCTCGCTGGCACGATTGGCTTTCGCGTCGCCACTACAGAAGGAGAACGCCGCGCCGGACGTTATATCGAGCAAGAGCTGGCGCACTATAGATTGCAGGAAGTACGGCAGGAGCCGTTTCCCTGTTCGAGCGAACTTATAGGCGGCATTTTCCCCTATATCCTCACAATTATTGGTTCAGCTTTGATAGCTCCATTCACTCCCCTGTTCGGTCTGGGCGGCATGCTCACCGCGCCAGCATCATTGCTAACCGAGATGCGTGCCAACCGTGGGCCAGTGTTGCGTCTGACTCGACGCGGCACCAGCCACAACGTCATCGGCGTTCTGCCAGCAAGTGGCGAACGTAAGGCACAGGTCGTTCTCATGGCGCACTATGACTCGGTGCGCGTTCATGGCTATATGAAGCCTCATCAGGGCAAGCCCAGTTTAGCACTTCGCCTCATACGGCCTCTGCTCTTGCTCTCGTATTTGGCCGCTGTCGGCTCAACGATTGTTGGACTCTTCGCACGGCGCAAAAAGAACGCAAAGCTCGTTCGTTCCACAGGCCGCATTAGCGGACTCGCTGGCACAACGATGCTGGCAGTTACATCGCCACTGCTCGTCGGGCAAATGATCCCCGGTTTTGATGGTGAGGGTGCAAACGATAATGCCAGCGGTGTTGCCGTCATGCTCAGCACCGCAGAGCAACTGGTACAGACACCTTTAGAAAACACAGAGATATGGTTCGTCGCTACCGGCGGTGAAGAAACCGGGTTAAACGGTGCTCGCGCTCTCTTACAGGAGCATAACAAAGAACTCAAGGATGCTTATTTCATCGCCATTGATACGGTTGGGGCCGGGCGTATCCATTATTCGACGCAGGAACGCTTCATGCGGAACGCGGAAGTTCCGCATGAAATGCTGGATATTCTGGTAACAGCCTCCGAGAAAGGTCAGCACGGCGCGATACCCTATCCCGTACACGGCGGTGCCACCGATGCAGCCGCTATGCTCGACAAACGCTACAAGGCCACCTCTATTTGCTGCCTCATCAAAGATGGCAAATGGCCCGAAATTAACTGGCCCACCGATGTGCGCAAATACGTCGAACCCGATACATTGCCAAAAGTCACCGCTTTTTTGAAAGATATTCTTTTCGAGATCAATCGGAGAATGAGTTCGGAAAAGTAGTCACACATATTGCGCAATTTTGTCCAATAGAAGGTCAATCTCAAATGGCTTTGCGACAAAATCGTCGGCACCGGCCCTGCGTGCTGATTCCTCGGCACTGGGATGCGCAGAGAACATGACGACGGGGATGTGTTTTGTCTCTTGCTGGTTCTTGAGATATTTGACAATCTCCCGCCCATCTTTGCCTGAGAGCAACATATCGAGTAAAATAACGTCTGGCAAACCGCCATTATGGAGCTTTTCCAGGTATTCGCCCTTATCTGTGGTTATAACTACATACCCTTCTTCCTCTAAAATAATTTGAAGAAAATCTAAGATATCTTGTTCGTCGTCAACTACAAGAATTTTTTTTCGCTTGCTTTGCATGTATCCTCCGCGCCGGTAATTTCAATTTGCTTCTTGCTTCATTCAAAGCAGCAATGAAGCTTGCTGGGTGAGAGGTAAAGCAACAAAAAAGGTTGACCCTTCTCCTCTGTTGCTCTCCACCCATATCCGGCCATGATGTCGTTCAACGATCGTAGAGGAAATATACAGGCCGAGGCCAAGCCCCGGATAGGTTTTTTCCTCCGGATCAGTGACTTGATAGAACCGCTCAAATATTTTCTGATAATAAGGAGTGGAAATCCCGATGCCAAAGTCCTGCACGCTTACAATGGCCTGTTCCTGCTCTCGTGAGATGCGGACAATCACTTTCTGCGCCTGGGGAGAATACTTAATGGCGTTGGTAAGCAGGTTGATAAAAACTTGCTCAAGACGATCCTTATCTCCTATGAGGTGTCCTTCCGTTCTGCCTTCGATCACTATGTGATGGGTAGACGTTGTTGCCTGCACATTTTCTATCGTTTCCTGCACTAGCGCATCCAGGTCAACCAGTTTTACATCATAGGCAAGTTTACCGGCTTGCATTTTGGAAATATCCAGCAAATCATTGATAAGTTTGGTAAGTTTATTGAGTTGAGTATCTATGCGGGAAAGATAGTGTTGTCCCTGCTCATCTCCCTGTTTGATCAACCGCCGGCGCAACACATTCGCAAAGCCCTTGAGGCTTGTTACAGGCGTTTTGAGTTCATGGCTTGCCATACTAATGAATTCATCTTTGCGTCGCTCGGCCTGCATGCGTTCTGTAATATCATGAGTAATCGTGATCACCATTGTCACTTCTCCCTGCTCATCAAGTACCGGACGTGATTTGACGAGCGACCAGCGTTCTGGCTGTCCATTGGGCGCAAGGTGTGGCGAACGGTGATAACCAATGATGGCCTGTGCCTCCCTCTCACCAGCCAGCACTCGTCTGTGTGTGAGTTGAGAGGATGGAAATGGCTGTCCCTGCTCATCTATGAGTTCATACTTCGAGACAATGGCAGAGTTTGATACTTCCAACATAGCCGCTACCGAATCAAAGCCTGTCATTCGCGCCGCCACCTCATTCGCATAGATGATATGGCTATCAGTATCGTAGACAATAATTCCATCGGCGACCCCTTGCAGGATGATATCCAGTTGATCGCGGGCCTGCTGAACATCTTGAAAGAGTCGAGCGTTATCGAGTGCTACTCCTGCACGACGGCCAACTTCTTCCGCGAGAGCGAGGTCATGCTCATCATACTTTCTACCCAATTCCGCCGAAACAAACCCTACGACTCCGATGGTTCTCCCACGCGCAATCAATGGAACATTCATAGCAGATGTAATGCGAAGCTGTCGAGTAATAGCCAGCTCTTCCTCATTCCTGGCAGAGGCAGCCAGCATCTCATCGGTAATCTCACGATAGAGTTCTGATTGTCCTGTTCGGGCAACTTGAGGCGCACCGGATGGTGCGTCAGGATCGACTGGAAATTTCTCGCGCAATGATCTGGCCCATTGCACTTGCTCCGGCTCTTTATGCGCAATCTCAACCAGTTCAAAATTTCCCTCTGCATCTACAAGATCAACGGAAAACCAATCGGCAAGTTGGGGGACAATCACGCTGGCTATATTAGCGAGCGTCTCCTGGTAGTCCAGGGTGGAAGCAAGAACTTTGCCAACCTCCGCGAGAATATGTTCCTGCTCTTCCGCTCGTTTGCGCTCCGTTACATCGCTAAAACGGAAAGCAAGTTGGGCTGGCATTTCCGCAAGGGAAAGTGGTGGATTTTCCTCCACGCTAATCTCGCGTGCCACACGATTTTGCTGAATGCGTCTGCCTTGCTCGTCATACAACACAAGTGAATCAGGGATGGCATCGATGATGGTATTCAAGCGCAAGCGTAACTGCTCAGATATGCGGTGACCTCGTTCGGTATTGCTGACAAGAATAGTGATTGCCAGGCCAACCACTATATATACACACAGGCCAACCACATCTTCTGTCTGCGCAACCTGCAATGAGTAAACAGGGGGTAAAACAAAGTAGGCGAGCAGAGCCACTCCGACTAGCATAGCGATGATACCTGCCCCCACTCCCCATCCGAGGGCTACTAACAGAATGACTAGAATGAGCGGACCTTCTGGAAAACGAAAGGCAGGATAGACATACATGAGTGCGATGAGCGCGATTGCTACTACCAGTTGAAACACGAGTGCCGCAAGATAGCCAACGACAGGGTGAGACCATCTGCCCGCTAGAAAGTACGGCGTGAAGGTGTTTTCCCGGAACCAGTGGGAAAACCACGTTGTAATACGCAGCAAGAGAGGTTTGTCTCCTGCCGAAGAAGGCATAGTTGTACTATGTGTAGTGTGATGCGTATCATGCTGTGTTATACCTCCAGCAACTTCTGAGCCCTCCGATGCCACACGAATATTTTCTTGAGTATCCATAGTATCCTTCGCGCTCTTTCCGAATTGTGCTGTATGATAGAAGCATTGTAGACTTTATCATTAGAGACAGTATAAGCGTTTCGTTGGGTTAGTGCAACCTCAACTTTGTTTTTAGCTAATTACAGTAGTACATCGAGATACGCTACAAAATTCCATAAACGTAGAAGAATGTGCTATAATAAGCCGCGATAGGATCACTTGCTGAGTACTTCAATATGACACTTAAAGTTCGATAAGATAAAAACACTGCGCTGGCAGTGCGGCTTGCCCTGTTAGTAGAGAGGAACCCTATGTTTAGCAGTAGGAAATGGGTTAGAAACAGCATTTTCCTGGTGCTGATTGTGCTAGCCATTGTCCTGGTTGTCTTCTTTTTCCGTTCATCATCCGATACGAATTCAGTGAACGTGTCCACGATTCTGGCTGATATTCGCACGGATGGGAATAATAAACAGCATGATACGCTCGATGTCGGCAGTGGAACCATCACCTTGACGCGGGGAAATGGACAAAATAGCAGGAAAGAGGCGGCCAACGTCAACGATACATTTGACGTGACGCAGGTCCTCAAGGACAATCAGATTGATTATGCCAATAGCAAATACTTAACATTACAATACGATGCTCCCAGTGCTGTTGGCGCATGGCTGAGTGTCCTTATTGACTTCATCCCTTTCCTGCTCATCGGAGCTCTGCTCGTTTTCATGATGCGGCAGGCACAGGGCAGCAATAATCAGGCCATGTCATTTGGCAAGAGCCGGGCACGCATGTTTATGGGCAACAAGCCAACAATCACATTCGCGGATGTGGCCGGTGTGGAAGAGGCCAAGCAAGAACTGCAGGAAATTGTTGAGTTCTTGAAATATCCTGAGAAATTCGTCGCCCTTGGCGCACGCATCCCCAAAGGGTCTCCTGCTGGTTGGCCCTCCGGGAACCGGCAAAACGCTGATCTCACGAGCCGTAGCAGGCGAGGCAGGCGTACCGTTCTTTAGCATCAGCGGCTCTGAGTTTGTTGAGATGTTTGTCGGCGTGGGTGCCAGTCGCGTGCGCGACCTTTTCGATCAAGCCAAACGCAATAGCCCCTGCATCGTCTTTGTCGATGAAATCGACGCCGTTGGTCGCCAGCGTGGCGCGGGACTGGGCGGTTCGCATGATGAGCGCGAACAGACACTGAACCAGATTCTGGTAGAGATGGATGGCTTCGATACCAACACCAACGTCATCGTTATCGCCGCTACCAACCGCCCAGATGTGCTTGATCCGGCATTGCTACGCCCTGGTCGCTTTGACCGGCAGGTTGTGCTGGACCGCCCCGATATTCGTGGCCGTATCGCTATTCTGCAGGTTCACGCCAAAGGCAAGCCACTTGATAAGAACATCTCGCTGGAGACGCTGGCGAAACAAACGCCCGGCTTCTCCGGAGCTGATCTGGCGAACTTGCTCAACGAAGCCGCTATTCTGGCAGCGCGCCGCAATAAACGCAGCATCGGTATGAGTGAGCTGGAAGAGGCTATTGACCGCGTTGTGGCTGGCCCAGCACGCAAGAGCCGCATCATTAGCGAACGCGAGAAAGCCATCACCGCATACCATGAAGTCGGTCATGCACTGGTCGCACGTATGCTCGCCAACACCGACCCGGTGCATAAGGTCTCTATTGTTGCACGCGGGCAGGCGGGTGGCTTCACGATGCTACTGCCCACCGAAGACCGCTACCTGTGGAGCAAGCCGCAATTTGAGGATATGCTGGCCTATGCACTGGGCGGTCACGTCGCCGAACTGATTATCTTCGGCGAAGTCACTACCGGGGCCTCCAATGATATCGAGCGTGTCACCAAGATTGCTCGCTCGATGGTGACAGAATACGGCATGAGCAACCGCATTGGTCCGATGGCGCTGGGCCACAAAGAAGAACTCGTCTTCCTGGGCCGCGATTTCGGCGAACAGCGCAACTACAGCGAGCAGACCGCCCGCGAGATTGATGAGGAGATACGCCGCATCATTCAAGAAGCCTTTGATAAGGCTTATCAATATCCTGCTGCAAAACAAGACGCGCCTGATCATGATCAGCGAACGCCTGATTAAAGAAGAGACGCTGGAAGGCCCGCTTTTCGAGTCGCTCTTCAACCAGCCAATCAATGACGACCAGTACGACTCGCCCTCAATACTCGCTGGCATGCCCAGTATTACATTGAAAGGGGAACAGGGTAAGCTACTGCCTGAACCGGGTGGTAGCTACTCAAGCAACCCTAGCTACCCTATGCCTTCACAATTCCAGCCGCCGTATAATGATGAGGCAGGGGCGTAGAGGATAAAAGGATACAGGTGCAGGTAGCGGTTCCGCCTGCACCTGTATTCTTTTATCCTCTACGCGCCTACTACTACTCATGCCTGACCCAGCGCACCATCTTTTCGAATGGCCACGCTTTTTGCCCTGGAATCTCGGTATCCTCCGTATCAACAACCTTCATGTCTATCTTTTCCAGCGCTTCAATGAGCGCAAAAACGGATGGATAGCGTTGAGTCGGCTCAAGGGCAAGGGCGCGGAGTACTATCTGTTCCAATACAACAGGAATACGCGCATTAAAAAGACGCGGCGGAATTAGCGCGATACCAGCGGCATTGCGTGACATACTTGAATGTTCTATCGTATGCTGTCGCGAATGATTGCCCTGCGGCTCCCGGTCTTCCGCTTGTTGCCGGAGCAGTGCGGCAACAGGAGCATAACGCGTCAAGAGGAGATAGAGAATAGCACCTAATGAGTAAACATCCGAGCGTGAATTGCACTTCGTCCCCAGCTCATCAAGTGTCTCCGGTGCAGCAAAAGCATTGGTAAGCATTCTTATGGCTATAGGAAATATTTGAGAACAAAGGGAAATATGCTCGCGTTGCATTGATGTCGCACGCCAGAATTGAGGAGCAGGAGGCCAAAAGATGAGCAGCACGGGAGCCCATTCCGCTGGACCGCTTTCATCCACCAGTACAGTGTTTGGGTCAAGGTCGCCAAGTACCAGACCCAGCCGGTGCAGTCGCACCACTATACGGCACAACTGCACGCTCCAGTTCAGTGCAGTCTCCATGTCGAGCCAGAGAGGCCATTGTTGCCGGTTCAGTAGCAGTTCCGACAGCGTTATCGCGACGGTCGGTCGTTCTTTTTCTCCGTTTTTCCTGCTGTGCGCACCTCGCAGCCGCATGATCAGGTAGTGCCGCTCTCCCTCCACACGCACGCGATCGCCCGCTCCGGGAAGGCGGAGCGAACCAAACATAACCGGCGATACAAATTCCTCAAAGGCTGCCAACTCAACCTGTTTTCGAAGTTTCTCCGGCAAACCCGTCAGCACCAGTTCGCGAATAACAACCAGCGATTCAAGCGGCCCTTGCAGCCCTTGCGACTCCTGTTGTTTTCTCTTATCTATGCGCGGAAGACGGCGACCAAGATAGAGGTTGACTCGTGGTCGCATATGTAGTAGTTCCAACAGGCGATACTGACCATCAAGAATAGTTGTTCCCGCAGATAGAGGGCCACCACTAACATTATTAAGATTTCCAGCATCACTGGCATCAGAGGTATTTTTTTCTTGCGTTGTTCCGGTATGCTCATTATGCTCATATGGAATGGCCTCATCCATCACGTCCTCCACATCGCTGCTGCTCTTTTCATATGTACTTTTTTTCATTGCATTGCACCTTTATATCTCCATATACATTCTATAAAACGGATGGTACAAGAAGCTTTAACATGACAACATACTAACATCCAAACGTCTAATAATATTGACAACATTCATGACATAACGTACCATTAGGTCATAATAGCGTTCTTCTTGCAGCACGCTGTGTTGCAGTATGTGCGCAAGCAACGAAAGGAGTACATCCATGCTCACCGGTCCTCAAGGGAGTCCAGAGAGTCCAGTTAGCCAAAGCAGTCAGAGTAAGAGCCGACGCTGGCTAGCACTGTTGCTCCTCATTCCCTTTATCGTCCTGTTGTATCCACCGTTTTACAACTACACGGATCCCAAATTCATTGGCATCCCATTCTTCTACTGGTTCCAGTTGCTCTGTATCATTCTGACCGCTATTCTGACAGCCGCTCTCTTCTGGCTGAAAGTGTAGTTCTGCGCAGCGATGTCCACACCATTGTTGTGTGTTGGCATCTCACTCATACCGTCCGTCCGTCTATTTACCCTGATAAGAAAGGGAGACATTCCGATGGTTAACTGGGTAGCATTGTCTGTCTTTATCTTCTTTTTTCTCGTTGTCACGATCCTCGGCTTCTTCGCTGCTCGCTGGCGCAGAGGCGATTTGCAAGACATTGATGAGTGGGGGTTAGCGGGGAGACGCTTCGGAACGCTGGTGACATGGTTCCTGCTCGGCGGTGACCTCTATACCGCCTACACCTTCGTCGCCGTGCCAGGTTCAGTATTCGCCTCCGGTGCGCTCGGCTTCTTCGCCGTTCCCTACACCATCCTCGTCTATCCGCTCATCTTTATTCTCATGCCCAAGTTCTGGACCGTCTGTAAGCAGCGAGGCTACGTTACCGCCGCCGACTTTGTGAAAGACCGCTTCGGCAGCCGCTCGCTTGGCCTCGCGGTCGCCTTTACTGGCATTCTGGCGACCCTACCTTACATTGCATTGCAGATGTTCGGCATCCAGATATCACTTACCGCGCTGGGTATTCCCAACTACACTTTTATGGGAGTGAGCCTCGATATCCCCTTGTTCATCGCCTTTATCATCCTGGCCGCGTACACCTATACCAGTGGTCTACGCGCACCGGCGATGATTGCGATGGTCAAAGATGTCATGATCATCCTCGTTATTGTTGTAGTCATCATCTATGCCCCCATCCACCTCGGCGGTTGGGATGCCATCTTCAAAACAGTCGCCGTTCGCACAAGCAAGATCAAAACATTTCACACGCTTTTGACTGCGCCAAATTTGCTCGCTTATAGCACGCTGGCATTTGGCTCGGCCCTGGCCCTGTTCCTCTATCCGCATTCGCTCACCAGCACACTGAGTAGCAATAGCAAGGACGTTGTGAAGCGCAATACCGCCCTGTTGCCTATCTACTCGCTCGTGCTTGGTCTGCTGGCCCTGCTTGGTTTTGTGGCACTTGCCCTACCAAAATTACCCGGCAGTAGCAACGCGTCTATTCCACAGCTGATCACGCAGCTTTTCCCAGATTGGTTCATTGGTTTCGCCTTTGCCGCCATCTCCATTGGAGCGTTGGTACCCGCCGCGGTGATGTCTATTGCATCCGCGAACCTGTTCACGCGCAACATCTATAAAGAGTACTTCCGTCCCAACTGTTCGCGTCGTGAGGAGTCCGAGGTCGCAAAAATTGCCTCGTTCCTGCTCAAGTTCGGAGCGGTACTCTTCATCGTGTTCGTGCCGACCACCAATATCATCCAGTTCCAATTACTGGGCGGTGTCTGGATACTGCAAACCCTTATTCCCGTCTTCATCGGCCTCTACACCAACTGGTTCAATCGTTGGGCCATGCTCATCGGCTGGGCCGCAGGGATGATTACGGGAACACTGATGGCTTTCTCCGGCCTTATCAGCGGCTCGTCGAAAGTGTTGGTCTCAGCCTACCAACTCCCACTTTCGATTGGCGGAGTACCGATCGTCATCTACGCGGGACTTGCTGCCTTCCTTCTCAACATCGTCCTGTCTGCTGTGTTGACGCCTCTCTTCCAGTTGATACCCGGTGGTGCTGGTATAGACGCTACCGACCCATCAGACTATGACCTGTCACGTGCACCCATCGAACCAAAAGAGTCGGCAAAAACCGCTCTCGGTTAATGGTTAGAAAAGATCTTCTGTAGGAGTCGATTGATCGTGTTCACTGCCGACTGATCGGCTCCTACAAGGGCGCGCTAAATCGGGTCCTACAGATGACTTGCGCAGGCATGATACCATTGAGAAAAATATCATGCAGCAGGTAGGGACTTATACATGGATTTTGACGACGAAACTTCCGACTCACCAGATGAGATCGGCAGCGATGAGCTGCTCTCAGACGATAATTTGCGCCTCCCCGACACTGCCAATATTCTGGTACGCATACACGCTGTGCGAGCATGGCTTACGCGCCGTCAGCAAGAGACACGTTTCGAAATGGGAGAAACGGCACTTGCACTGCAAGAGTCCATGCAAGAGGAGTTGCACGAGGCAAAATTGCGTCGTCGCGAACGCCAGATCATCGAAGAGCGAAAATACGCCTTGCAAGATGCGTTAGCCGAGAATCAACTACGCCTGAATGCCTACGAAGAGGCCCAGGCACTGCTCGAAGAAAGTCTTGCCCATTCTAGCGGCGAACGCGCCCTCGTCGAATATTATCTTGCCCTCGAAGAACTCATGCAGGGCAACGAAGACGATCACTCGCCTCGTATTCAGGCTCTCGCCTCCGTCCAACACCGTGTCGAGCATGTTGGTGCGCCGAATGAAGAGGATTAGGAGACAGCCCTACGGATTGAACGCCACCAACGAATCATTCCCTACTTTCAGCGTCAATGAAGTTAAGGAAACCTGATTGTTCACGGGAAAATCGAAATAGCCGTCTGCCGGTTGCTGCGGAAAAATAACAGTGGAAGCACTGACGAGTTTGGGTGCTATTTCTTGCCCATTGCTCAGCATCAGGCGTACTAGAGACGCAAACGCAATGCCTACGGGCGATTGTACATTATTGTCGGGATTGAGATGTATGTTGACGCGCACGGTGTACGCTCCCGCTCGCTTTTCATCATCGGAAAACGCGCTCGCCTCTTGTACCTGCGTCACCGTCATTTGTACATTGCTATAGGTAATGCTTTTATTCACTGTCAATGTGCCGACGGAATTAGTTACATCCACTGTGGGTGTTACCGGTTCATTACCGAAAACATTGGGGTCTTGCTCTTTGGGCACGAAAAAGGCCAGTACAACCGCTATCCCAATTACGATTAACGCTATCGTCACCCGTCCCCGGTGCGACTGAAACGGTTTCTTTATAAATGACATGTCCATGTCTATGTATGCTCCTGATTGCGAAGTTACCAGAACATATTATAGACCTGTTCGAGGCTTCTGGCAAACCGTGTAATTTGGGAGAGCGAGTAGTGCTGGCCTGGCTTATAATCCCGACAATAGCAAAGCAGCAACGGTTCTCTTTGCTATTGTCGGGATTATCTACTACGGCTGCGGTAAGAAGTTTTGCGAACCGAATGAACCGCCCAGCACATCTTTTGAGGACGCGCCGAGCCAGCGATCAAGCACGGTGGCGTAGACGGAGCGGAAATCGGTGGTGTACTTGAGGTTGCCCGCGTTATCAAGATTGCTCAGACTTGGCGGCTCACCGAATACGCCTTTATTAATGGGATTACCCAGAACGAACATTGGGGCTGCTGTACCGTGATCGGTTCCCAGGCTGCCGTTCTCTTCGACACGCCGCCCGAACTCCGACCACGTCATAATCACTACGTTATCAGCTTTGCCGTGCTGCACGAGGTCGGTGTAGAAGGCAGACAGGCCATCCGCTAGCGTCTGCATCAGCACATCGTGTGTAGCGGATTGGTTCGCGTGCGTATCAAAGCCGCCCAGTGTTACATAGCCGACGCGCAGACCCAATCCTTGTACAATCGCCTCCGCCAGCACTTTCAAGCCAGCCGCGAATGGGCCTTTGGGATACGTAACAGCCTCGTGATACTGAGCATCCGCCGCGATTAATTGGCGTGACCCATCCTGCGCACTTAGCGCGGTAGCGTCAAGCAGGGCTGCGTATGGCGACGTTTTGGGATACGAGTTATAGAGATTCATTAGTGCCTGCATACGGGCATTCCCTGCGTCGCCATCGGCGGGATCAGGATAGACACGATAGGTCTGCACGCTGGAAAGCGTCGGCACCTGTGCGCTAATTGACGAAAGGGCCTGCGCCGTCTGTACGCCAATATCCATTGCTTTGAATGGATGACCATCTGAGTCTACCCAACCGGAGACGAGCTTGCCCAGCCAACCCTCGCTGCCATTGCCCGTCAAATCCAGCGTCTGCCAGATGTCCATCGCCTGGAAGTGCGATAGGCTCTGGTTGGGATAGCCGACACCTTCGACAACCGCCATGTGCCCCTCGTCCCAGACTTTCTTTAACGACGCAAGATTGGGGTGCAGGCCCAGGCGGGTATCCAGCGGCAAGACTTTTGCATCCGGTATGCCTATCGTCGGGCGCATCTTGTGATAGAGCGAGTCGCTGAACGGCACCACGGTATTCAAGCCATCGTTGCCACCGGCCATCTGCACCACGATCAACGTGCGGTCGGACGCCGCCTGCGCGAGATGCGCACCTTCGATAGATTGTGCGTGTGCGGAAGCGATGCCGCGACTGAAGATGGCAGGCATGATCATACCTGCCGAAACCACCAACATGCCATCTTTTATCATTGCTCTGCGAGAAAGTTTCATTGTTGTTCTCCCTTTAGTTTAGCTGGTACTCCGGCGATGCCATCATAAGGTACAGGGTGCCACGCAGACGCCCAAGAGGATAATGCTGGCCGTTCTTCAAGGTAACTTGCGCTCCACGACTGCTATCCGGTGTTGTCAGGTAGTCTATAAATTGTGTACGCCGGTCACTGGTTACCTCACTATCCAGCAGGAACGAGGTGAAGTAATCTACAAAATGCTCCGGCGAGTCTATTGAATTGGCATCTACTATAGCTTGCAAATTGAGTGGCGAAGCGGATTTCCCACGGGCGAAGGTGCCGCGTACCAGCAAGGCATCAAGAAAGTTCAGGCGCGTCATCCAGGTGCCGCTATTGAGCCAGAGGGCACTCACTTTGTCGGCGGGCCACCCAGCGACATTGGGCGGATCGAACAGCGTCTGCCCCATCAGGGTTGTGAAGGTGGGCAAGCCAGCACCATTATCCTGCACGCTCAATGCACGAATCGCCCCGACAGTGAATTCAGTTGGTGACTTGACGCGGCTGCGATACGCCTTCGCCGATGAAAATTGCGGCAATGTCAGTAGCGTGCGCATGACCGCACCCATATTATGGCCGCTCTGTACGTAGGTATCCACCAACGGCTTCAAATCGTCGGCACTGGGATTCTCATAGACAAAGAAGGTAAACAGCTTGCGGGTAATAAACCACGGTGCCGCTGGATGGCTTGCCAGAATACGCATGACATCTTTATAGTCGAAATTGCCGGTTTGACCGAGGTACCGCTTGGTCAGGTCATTATGCGTCTGCGGAATATAATGGGATTGGAGCCCGCGCACATGCCAGCCGGTAAGGGCAGCCGCACCCTCGGAGACATCCTGTTGCGTATAGTTGCCCAACCCTATCGTAAACAATTCCATAAGCTCACGCGCATAATTTTCATTTGGTACCGTTTTTGTGCTTTTTGTCAGATCCAGGTAAAACAGCATTGCCGGGTCGGCAGTAATGCCCAGCAGAATATTATCAAAGGTATCAAAGGCATGAACGCGCAAGAACTGATTCTAAATCATCATGCGCATATAACTATTACGACCGCCCACTTTACGGAAACTACTGGTCAGCACGCCATGCCAGAAAAGCGTCATTTTTTCCAACAGAGGGCGTTGCGTCCATACCATGCGCATCAGCCACCATTGTTGCTGGTTGATAGGCTTCGTCAAGTCAAGGTTAAGTGCCTTGAGACGATTTTCGGTATCATCTTCCGACACCTGCGAATAATTGAGCAAGCGGTCTACTGCTCCGCTAAAGCCAAGATTGCGATACATTGCCAGCTCAGTGGGATTAGCTCCAAAACCGGCCCGGCGCAAAAGATGCCCTGTCTGTGCATCGCCGAGCTGGTGGAGCATGAAAGAGATCGCTCAAACCCCCATGTTGTATCCACTCCTCGAGGCCAATGCCACCCGCCAGACTCAGACCTGCCAGTCCAGCAACTGATGCCCCGATAAGGGTACGACGCGAAACATGCCTCTTTGCTGGTACCACTGGTGCCGCTGCAGGCGTCGGAGGAATTATCTGTCCACTCAATGGCTGTGTCAATGTATTACGTATATTTTGCGGTTGCGTCGGCTGGTTATGCATGTCCACATCCATAATGGTCACCTATTTCCAATGTGTTTTTGCTGCTTGTCGTCCTGTTGTCTTGTTATCTCATTCAGTTTAATTCATAAAGTCCCTGGTACACAGTACCCTGCGTCCTACTTTGTATTCTAGCATCCAAAGCTCAAGAAACTCTCAAGAGCGGTTCAATGTTTGTTCCATTTTCAGAATACCTTGAATCGCAATATTTTCCCTCTTGCCCATTCATGGCGCTTGATGTACACTGGATGCATGCAAACGAAAAGTGAAACTGAAGCTATTGACATTCACGCTGATAAAGCCAACAAAACCGAGAAAGCTGTACCATTCGTAAAATATACCCGGCGCTCTCATTTCCTCCCGCTCGCACTTTTTTTCGCGATGATAAGCGCCATTTTTCTGCTGGACGCCGTATTACCTTTGCGAGGACTCTGGTTCCAGAATGTCCTGTTAACCCAGCTTAGTCCGTGGTTTCAGTGGCCTACCACTCTTTTATTTCCTGGATGGGACATTTCGGCACCGCTTCCTTATGCCAATCCCAATTACACTCCACCCATCGCGTCTGGCTGGCAGGAGGTTCCTTTCCTGCTGGCAGCCATGCTGGCGGTCTTTCTCGTCTACCTCCTGGCGATTCGGCGTCTCCCTCATCAAGTTACCTATCGCTACATCCTTTTCTCAACCGTCATATTTGGCGTAGCGTACTTGCTGATTCCCGTAGCAACTTCACCTGACCTATTTTCCTATATCAGCTATACACGTATGTTCATTATCTACCACCTTAACCCACTGACTACATTGCCAACCGCTATCGGAAGCGACCCATCATTCATTCACATCTACTGGACGAGCCAGCCCTCGGCTTACGGTCCCGTATGGGCATTGATCAGTAGTTTTTTCCAGTTTGTCACCCTACCTTTCGGTACTCAATCTCTTTTACCGATGGTCATAGCCCTACGTCTCTGGGGATTGGCAATGCATCTCTGCTCCACCATGCTCGTCTGGTCAATCATTGGCTATTTACAGCGTATTGATGGACGTATCTCTTTACAGAGGCGAAAGTTTGCCACCCTCGCATTTGCCTGGAACCCTTTGTTGCTCTTAGAGGCATGTATCAACGCGCATAACGACGCCACTTTGCTTGTGTTCGTGCTGCTCGCGCTCTGGTTTCTTGCTCGCACAGCGCAAAACGGAGACATGTTGCGCGGTCTCGTGCCAGCTGTTATTATGCTAGCACTCGCTACCAGCTTGAAAATCAATATCGTATTGTTAGTACCTGGCCTGTTGCTACTGGTCTGGAATCAGCAACCGCGCCGACTACGTCCAATCATTTACGCCATATTGCTCTACGGAGGCATTATTCTCTTGCTCTATGCCCCATTCTGGCAAAATGGGGCCATCTTAGCGGTCGTCCGCGACAACCCTACAGGCTATCGCAACGTTAACTCGCTGCCTGAATTTGTCAGCGAACTCAGTAACAGCATTGCAAGACTTTTTGGGTTGAATGGCTCTATTGTGGAAACGCCGACACATCTACTCAGTACAGGCTTCTTCGTCATTATTTATGTATTGCTCTGCTGGCGTGCCATCCACCAACCGGCGAAGAAATTGCTAACGCTTCCTGATCTCGTTCGCTGGATGGCAATTATCTGGTTGCTTTATTGCGCCATCGGCTCACCCTGGTTCTGGCCCTGGTACCTCGTCACGTTCTTCGGACTATACGCGCTGGTTGAGTCAACACCCTCTCAGGAGAAACCACTCTTCGGCCTTCCAGACATGCCGTTTGCAATACGCCTGATGGTGTTCAGTATGCTCAGTATCAATTGCTTCTATGTGTTGAGTGTTCATTCCAGCTTCATTCCCGGCCTTCCCGGTTTCAGTTGGTCCTTTTTGCGTGGTCTCTGGGCATGGGTCATCCCTCTACTGGCTTTTTCCCCCTATCTCAACCGGAAATTAGCGCAAAGGTACCATGCGCAAAGCACAAATCCTCTCGAATAGAGATAAAGATGCTATAGTCAGTTACAAAATCATGGGTACAATACCTGGGAAAGGATATGCCGAGAAAGTGCCGGGAGTCTATGTCACAACAAACACGAAGAAATAAGAACCACAAGAGGCGGTTGCTTTTTTCGCTCATTTGATCGTCTCTGTACTCTTACTGATAAGTGCTGGCATATGGGTACTTCTGAGTAAATCAAATAGTTCCAGCAGCGTATCTTTGAATAGCCCCACACCGAACTGGACAAGTGGCATACAAATACCCGGTGGTGCGGTTTCACCACTCCTCTTCGGCACAAATATGAGCCTGTACGATAGTAGCGACCAGCTGCTAAATTCTCCACAAACGCAAGCCCAAATCCAGCATCTTCATATGCGCATCATTCGTATGCCTGTGCGCTCATCGCTCTCGAATGCAACGGAGATGCAAGCCGCCGAAGCGATACGTAATGTACAGGCCATTCCGCTCGTTGTCTTGCGCGGAGCAGTGGATACACAGGTTCTTAAGGATGATACCCTCATTGTGAATGACATGAATGCAGTATTTGGCCATGGCCTTGTCTATTATGAGTATGGCAACGAGGAAGACCTGCTCGGCATTAAGGCTCCTGACTATGTGACATCATGGAATACCATTGTGCCACAGCTCAAACGCGTTGCTCTGCATGGGCAATTCATCGGCCCTGTCACCTCTCAATATGATCGCGACTACCTGTTCACTTTTTTACAACAGGCGAATCCGCGACCGGACGCGATTAGCTGGCATGAATACACCTGCGATGACTCCTGGTCCAACGCCCTCTGCATTGCACATATTGACAATTGGACAAACCACATTGCGGACGCCCGGCAAACTATGATGACGACCATCCACGCAACGCTACCAATCATGATCACCGAGTGGAACTATGCTCCCAACGCCAGAGACGGCGATGGCAAAATCAACAATAGCAGTTTCATGACTACCTGGACGACAAAGGCGTTGGCGACATTAGCAGCAAACCACGTCTACGCCTCCATGCAGTATACCTGCACTAATTCCGTTTACGCCCTCGTCAATAGCAACAACACGCTCTCCGCGCAAGGCATAGCCATGCAAACGCTCTATCAGCAAATGGTTGTTTCACGAAATAGATAAGAAGAGCAAACAAGGGAAAGCTCATGCCCCGACGGGGCATGAGCTTTCCCTTGTTTGCTCTTCTTATTCAACAGCAAGTTTGCGCACGACATCAAGCAGGTCGCGGACATGAAATGGCTTGACAATAACATATGCGACACCAAGACTGGCGGCATCCGGTTCATTCATAGTGGCAGTGATCACCACGATTGAGGGCGAGCGATGAGTCGGCTCCCATTGGGAGCGTAGTTGTCCTAAAAAGGCTTTTCCATCCATGCCGGGCATAGCAATATCCAGTAAAATGACAGTAGGGAGTCTGCCTTCGCGGGCAGCATTATCCATCCAGGCCAGGGCTTCTGCCCCTTCGGCGGCCTCGGCTGGTTCAAAGCCATCGAGTTCCAGTGCCCAGGATACCATATCCCGAATGGCGGGGTTGTCATCCACTACAAGCACAATCGGATGGCGATTGGTGGACTGATCCAGCATGTGACTCAAATCCTCCCTAAAAATTTTTCACCGGATGCCGCGTAGCATGTAAAACCATTACCCTATTGTGTGCAGAAAGCCGCTCACAGCCTGTAAAAATGCCTCCGGCTGCTCCAAATTCGCGAGATGCCCTGCAAGCTCAATGCGCACGAATTGAGCATCAGGTATCTGTGCTACGTAATCCTGCGCTATCGATGGTGGAGTCAGCTCATCTTGTTCGCCCACAATCACCAGTGTTGGACAGGTGATTGTTGCCAGTATATCGGTTAAATCGGCACGCTGGGCCATACCGCGAGAGGCGGCGGCGATACCCTGCGGAGTCGCCGCGTAAATCATCTGCCGTACTCGCGCCTCCACTTCAGGATGATGCTGACGGGTATAATTCGAGAGCAGACGCGGCACCTGCATATCCGCGATAACATCTGTCCCCTGAGTTTCCGCAATGCGTGCGACATTTTCGCGATTCGCCTTTGCCTCGGCACTATCGTCTCCCGGACGTGTATCGGCCAATATCAATGCTTTCACCCGCTGCGGATACTTGCGTACAAAAGCGAACGCAGCATAGCCACCCATCGAAAGCCCGCAGAGTACAGCATCCTGCATTCCCAGCGTATCCATCAAGCCTGCCACATCGTCGGCAAACATCTCCATCGGCGAGACTTCGCCCACGATATCACTCTCACCAAAACCGCGCCAATCCAACGCGACGAGGCGATACTGCTCCTCGCCCAGCAGCGTTTTCAATTCCCCATTCCACATACTTCTATTCAGGGGAAATGCATTGAGAAAAATGACGGGCAAGCCGACACCGTGATCGTCATAGGCAAGCCCCACACCATTCACTATCGTCTTCATGCGGTCCTCATGTTGTTCTCACGCAGTTCTCATGCCGTCCTATTCCATTGCCGCAGTCGCACCAGCAGCCTGTTCGTGCGCATGATATGAACTGCGCACAAACGGGCCTGACTCGACATGCCGGAAGCCCATCTTCTTGCCTTCGGCCTTCAAAGCCGCGAACTCCTCCAGGGGTACATAACGTTGAATTGGCAGGTGCTGGAACGATGGACGCAAATATTGACCGATAGTGAGAATATCTATGCCATGCTCATGCATATCCTGCATGACTTCGATAATCTCGTCCCACGTCTCGCCCAACCCCAACATGAAGCCCGACTTTGTGGGCGCGGTGGGATTCATCTCCTTTGCCCATTTCAGCACTTGCAGCGAACGCGCATAGACCGCTTGCGGGCGAACGCGCTTGTACAGGCGTGGCACGGTCTCCACATTGTGGTTGAAGACATCGGGCTTCGCGTCAATCACTACTTTAAGGGCATCGTAGTCACCCTTAAAATCAGGAGTCAACACTTCTACTCTGCATTCAGGATTCATGCGCCGTATCCAGCGAATCGTCGCCGCGAAAACTGCCGCTCCTCCGTCTTTCAACTCGTCGCGGTTGACTGACGTAACGACTGCATGACGCAATGCCATTTTTTGCACTGCTTCCGCGACCCGTTTCGGCTCCTCCCAATCAAGCCCCATTGGACGTCCCGTCTCGACCGCGCAAAACCCACAACTGCGTGTACAAACGCGCCCAAGGATCATAAACGTCGCCGTTTTATGACCCCAGCACTCACCGATATTTGGGCAACGCGCCTCTTCACAGACGGTATGCAGCTCTTTGCTGCGCATCAGTTGTTTCAGGCTCTCGTAGTTTTCGCCTTTCGGGGCGCGTATTCTCAACCATTCAGGACGCCGCTCTGGAATGATAGTCGCCATAATTGTTTTCCTTTTAGTATACGTCTATTTCGCGTCCGTAACTCTGCAATTTGGTACGAACTGCCTGCAAGAAGCCACCGGCACCAGCACCATCCAGAATGCGATGATCGAAGGAGAGACACAAGTACATCATAGAACGAACCGCGATTGCATCATCTTCAATCACCACCGGTCGCTTGACCACGGAATCCATACTGAGGATACCCGCGTGCGGCTGGTTAATAATCGGTACTGAGATAATTGTACCAAATGTACCGGGATTATTCACCACAAACGTGCTGTTTTGCATATCCTGAATGGTGAGCTTGTTAGAGCGGGCGCGTTGCGCAATCGCGCTAATCTGCTTTGCCAGGCCAGCCAGCGTAAACTGGTCGGCATCGTAGATGGTCGGCACCACCAGTCCTGCATCGGTTGCAACCGCCATACCGAGATTGATACGCTTCTTGATAATAATCTTATTGTCTGGTGTCCAACTCGAATTGACCAGCGGAAATTTGCGTATACCCTCACACACGGCCTTCATCACAAACGGTACAAAGCTGATACCATAGCCCTCATGCTGCCTGAAATCCTGTTTGTTCTTCTCGAGCCATTTGGCAATGTTGGTCATATCCACCTCGACCACTGTTGTCGCATGGGGAGATGTCCGTTTACTACGTACCATATGCTCGGCAATTGCCAGGCGCATACGGCTCGGCGTAACCAACTCTTCGTCCGCCCCCGCTTCTGGAGGCACTGCGGGCACCGCGGGCACCGTGGGCATTGTAGGTGCCATGCTCGGTGCCGGCTCCGCCTTTGGAGCCGCAGGAGTAGCGGGTGCCGTAGGTGTAGCGTTTGGTGTATACGTGGGGAGCGGCAATGACTGTGCCTGGCGCGATGGCATAGCAGGAGCAACCTGTCGCTGTTCTACATAGGCCAGGATGTCCTCTTTGCGCACGCGCCCGCCATTGCCTGTACCCGCAATCTGGTTCAGGTCAATATCATGCTCACGCGCAAGGCGACGTGCCAACGGCGAAATGCGCTGGCGTTCTTCCTCTTCGGCACGCGACCCCTGGCGAACTGCTACGGCACCATTGCCCGCTCTGGCACTGGTATTGGTACTTGCGCTTGCTTGTTCTAATACAGGCGTTGCCGCCTGCTCCGTATTGCGCACTGGGGCGGCATCCGGCCCCGGTGCGGCCTCGGCAGGTGGCGCAGATGCGACATCGGCGTCCTCTTCAATGAGGGCAATATCTACGCCGACGGCGACCGTCTCATCTGCTTTGACCAGAATCTTTGACAGCCGACCGGCGACGGGCGACGGCAATTCCGCATTGATCTTATCGGTGATGATTTCGGCGAGTGACTCGTCTCTTTCAACCCAATCGCCCTCGTTTTTCAGCCATGATCCGACGGTTCCCTCGGCAACTGACTCTCCCAAACGGGGCATCTTTACTGGCGTTGGCATATGTTAAACTCCTTTGTTGTACATGAATGCATTGCATAGGAACGTTCCACGTCCCTTAATACGCCGCCAGTTTGCGTGCGGCGGTCAAAATCGTTTCAGCATTGGGCAGATACGCGGCCTCTAACGGCGGTGCGTAGGGAAACGCTACGTCGGGCGCGGCGACGCGGGTAATTGGCCCATCCAGATACTCGAACAGATCTTCCGCCAGAATAGCCGACAGTTCCGCGCCGATACCGCCCGTCAGCGTATCTTCATGCACGATCAGCACTTTGTTGGTACGTTTGACCGAGGCTAAAATTGCCTCGCGGTCGAGTGGCGACAGGCAGCGCAGGTCAATCACCTCGACCTCCAGATCGTCCTCTTTCTCCAGTGTCTGCGCTGCTTTTAAACATTGATAGACCATTGCGCCATAAGTGAGCATGGTCATATCTTCACCATCGCGGCGGATAATGGCCTTGCCCAACGGCACAATGTAATCTTCCGTGGGCAACTCCTCGCGCAGTTCTGGCAAGCGATAAAGCAGCTTATGTTCCAGGTAGAGAACGGGATTGTTATCGCGAATGGCGGCCTTCAGCATGCCTTTTGCGTCATAGGTGGTCGAGGGTACTACGACCTTGATGCCCGGCGTATGGAAGAACCACGCCTCCGGGCTGGACGAGTGGAATGGGCCACCCTTTGTGCCGCCGCCGGATGGGCCACGAATGACCATCGGCACCGGCATCCCGGCGCGCCAGTACATTTTGCTCGCCATGTTGATAATCTGGTCAAAGCCACAGGTGATGAAGTCAATAAACTGCATCTCCGCGATGGGACGCATGCCCATCAACGCCGCGCCCACGGCTGAACCGATAATGGCAGCTTCCGCCATCGGCGTATCTATGACGCGCTCTGGCCCGAATTCTTGCAGCAGACCCGCGCTAACTTTGAACGCGCCGCCGTAGGTGCCAACATCTTCGCCGAGGAGGAACACTGCTTCGTCTCGAAGCATCTCTTCACGGATAGCCTGTCCAATGGCCTCCAAATAGGTAACAGTACTCATTTCCGTCCTACCTCCTCTGGGACGACGAAGCGGGTCTCCTGGCTATATTGAGCATCGATCATGGTTGTAAACGGCTGCCCGGTGCGTGTATCAAGAGCATTGATATAACGTGGGTTGTCTGCATCCGGCTCGCCAACTATCGCGATAGGACCCTCAGGGGCAAACACATAATTCCCCACGGTTGACGGGTCGGGCGCGGGACTCTGCTCGGCAAAGCGTACCGCGTCATCCACCGTCGCTTTGACCCGTGCCGCGATATCGGCTTTTTCCGTCGTGGTCAAGATATTTTCTCTGGTCAGATATTCTTCAAATTGTTTGATGGGGTCTTTCGCCAGCCATTCTTCGCGCAACGCTTGCGGCACGTAATCCGCTTTGTCGGCTTCAGAGTGTCCACGCACACGGAACGTTTTGCACTCGACAAGAGCTGGCCCCTTGCCGCTACGCGCATGTTCTGTAGCCCGCCCAACTGCCTCCATCACCGCCAGAACATCATTGCCATCCACGCTTTCACCCGGTATCCCATAGGCAAGCGCACGCTCGGAGAGGTTCTGAATGGCATATTGCTTTTGCCCAGGTGTCGAATAAGCATAGCCGTTGTTTTCGATGATAAACACAACTGGCAATTTTTGCACGGAGGCGAAGTTCAGGGCCTCGTGAAATGGCCCGGTGTTCGTCGCGCCATCGCCGCATGATGCCATGACGATGGTCGAACGCTTGCGCATCTTCATCGTCAGAGCGACGCCACATGCCACCGGCAAGGACTCGCCCAGCATACTTATCATAGGGACGATGCCGTGATGCATATCGCCAATATGCATCTGCCCGTCCCGTCCTAATGTTGGAGAGTTGCCGCGTGCTAACCACTGGCACATCACAGCACGCGGTGAACCCCCACGTACAAGATGCATACCCAGGTCTCGATGCTGCGGTACAATGCAGTCGCCATCGCGTAGCATCATTGCTGCCCCGACGGTCGTCGCCTCGTGTCCCTGTGCCGTGTAGACGCCGCCCACGACGCGCCCCTGTAAAAAGAGCGTGCGTGTCCGGTCCTCCACTGCGCGGGTGAGGCGCATAAAATAGTAAATCTTTAAAAGCGTTTCTGCGCTCAACTCTTTCCCTTTCTGTGTCAAACTGTTACTGACATGATATCACACGTTGTCACATGAGGGAGGGTTATTGATAGTGCCTCTTGACAAAACGTACATATTGGTGTACATTTTAACAAAGAGAGGAAGACAGTGCAAAGGAGAACCATATGTCAATAGGAAAGGACACACTCTCGATGGTCGAAGCGAGAGAACAGTTGACCCAGTTACCGGAAAAAATGGCTCAAGAACACGCTGGGATAACCGCCATCAAAGTTACGAGGCACAATAAGCCGGTGTTAGCAATTTTGCCGTGGGAACTCTATGAGTCAATCATGGAGACCCTGGAAATTCTGGATGACGAAGAGCAAATGGCTGCATTATCACAAAGCATTCAGGAGGAGAGAGAAGGCAAAGGCAAGCCGTGGAAAACTGTTAAAAAAGAACTTGGGTGGGAAAGTTAACTATGATGTCACATCCTTCGCGGTTCGCAATATGTAGAAAGTGACGGTTGAAATGTTTATACATGGATTGGAATATTGTCATTTCTCCCACTGCCCAAAAGCAGTTAGCGAACATTTCCGATAGGCGTATAAACCGGAGTATTGAAAACACGATTGATAGCTTAGATACCGAACCAACCAGAAAGGGCAAGCCTTTAATCGGCGACCTTGCGGGATATCGGTCCATAAGAACAGCAGGTCAGCGATATCGTGTGATCTTCAAAATGTACTATGACCAAAATATCGTGTACATTGCCTCTGTCGGCATTCGAAAACATGGTGACAAAAACGATGTATACGCCATTGCAAAGAAGCTTGTCAAAGCTGGTCTTTTTGTGATGCTACTCTTGCTTATGACTATCGACATTTGCTGATAATTTCAAGCAGTTTATGCACAATATCACAGCAACAAGCAAATAGTTGCTGTGATATTGTGTATTGTGCTACGCGGTGCAAATCTTAGATTATAGCACCTTGCCGCCTCAACGTTCATTCGCCATGATTTCATGGCGCAATCGTTTGATGCGTTGGCGGTAGGCATCCTCGGGTTGAAGATAGCCAAGTTTGGGTTTATCGCCCATGCTCACATGCCATTTGCGGAACGCCAACCCTATCTCTGTCTGGTAGAGTGCCTTGACGCGCAACCACTGCCTCCAACCTTGCGCTTGCCATACACGCCTCTCCGCTTTTGTACGCTGGAACGAGTTTTGCAACAGTGCATACTCATCCACCTTGACGACACCGTTACTTACCTCGACTGCCAGGAATTCGCGTATCACCGCCGCTTCATGGGCCAGTGACTTGATGAGGATATACAAGAGGAATATCTGCGCAAGGAACGGGGGAATATAATCCCCGATTAGTGCGATTAGCGATAAAAACGTCACGTTATTATCGCCAGGAGAGGAATTTAAGGCGGCACTGGCCTGGAAATCGACAAAATCGAAGAAGCTGTGCAAACCTACCGCCAATAGAAAGCCCAGTAAGGGAATCACTATTTGTCGCCAGCGTACTCTAGTATGACGAATATAGCCGAGCGCGGCACCAAAACAGACGGTAAAGGTCGAATGCCCCAACCAACCCAGCACAATACGATAGACGATGAGAAAAACAGGGAATTGCTGGAAATCGCTGGCGAAATAGCGGAAGTTCTCCACCATCGCGAAGCCGGCGCCAATTAACGCGCCGTAAACAATGCCATCGGTCACATTGTCAAACTCGTCGCGTAATATAAAGAAGAGCAAGAGCAGCCCGGCCCCTTTGATGGTCTCCTCGGTAACGCCAGCATTTAATCCCTGAAAGACTGAACGTAAGACATCGCTTGCACTCGGCCCCAGCAGATTAAGCAGGGCAGTATCAATCTTGCGTTCAGCAAAAAAAGCGATGGGGATAGCAATAATCGCGCCCCATAAGAAGGCTGCCAGGCGTAAAAACCACGGTTCGCGCTCAAAACGATCCATGAAATTGACCAGAAAGTTAATCCCTACCGCCGGAATGACAGGAATAATAATCGCCGCCAGCAAGTCCGTTGGTCCGTATTGTGCCAGTGCGGAAAGACCCACAAGGCCATTCAAGACAATCGTGATGGCTGCACTCACCACAAGAATAGCCACACCCCCTCCCGCGATAAGCCAGCGCGTCCGTCCGCCCATGCGCTGCGGCAAAGCAAACTGCATAGTAATGCCTCCACCCAGCATACCCTCTTCATCATCGTCCCAATCTTGAGCGGCAGGCTCGGCAACAGAGTCGGCATCCAACGGCGCAGATACATGCCCTTTCTCATCTGGCTTCGTATACTGCTCTGGCACTAAACGACGAGGTGGTGTTGTAGATGGCACCGCTTTCTGCCGGGCAACTCCCTTATCGGCCGCGAGCGGCTGCGACAGGCCCGTCCGCTTCACGGTATGCGCTGGCTCAGTGACCTTTTGCAACTCCGGCTCTGTCTCAAGGGATTCTTCTTCTTCTGAAAATCGTTGGGGAGCAATCAATTGCAGCATCGTACTGCCCAAAATCAGAATATCCTGCGTCTGTAACGGGTAACTGGCACCATATGCAACGGGCGCACCATTGACCCGCACAATATTCTGAGCGGTCAGGTTGACGATATGCCAGCCAGAGTCATCCAACAGCAGGCGTGCATGTTCACGCGAAACGGTGGGGTCCATTAAAATAATATCGTTATTTAATGCACGTCCAATCGTCGTTTCGTGTTTTGTCAATAGATGCACTAGCCGTTCTTCCGGTAGCCAACCAGAGGGATAGCGTTCCTGAAGGTTTGCCGTTGCATTCGCGGGCAGGCGCACCCTCACAACCCGCAATACGCCATAGTTTTGCTTCATGTCAACTCATGTCGCTCTCTCGTCGAGCCGTTTATCTAATACGCCCTGTCCGGCATATTCCTCAACAAGCGAGCATGTTTGCTCCCATTGCAGTAAGATAGCCGCGTACCGTTCCCAATAATCGGGAGCTTCTTCTTCCACCTGACGCCAGTATAGATACGTTTCGTAATTCGCGAAAGTTGTTCTCAGCAAATAGCGACCTTCCTGCTCTCCGTTCAAACGTACCAGAGACAGGTGTTTTACCCCAGGTATCCAACGTTGCATCTCTACATAGCCCGAAGCTGCCAGTTCCTCTAACTCGGCACCCGTACAACCCCGTTTCAGCTGCCATATGCGTGTAGAATAATAATGTGCTTCGCTCACTATCTTTCCACCTTCTTTTTATCTTAAATATACATGGGATGCGGAAAACTGGCAAGGGGTACTACATAGCAATCCTTTTGTTGACAATAACCTGTACTGTAACATATACTATCTCCAGGTTCGTTAACATTGTAAACGAAAGCTACTTCCAGGAGAACCATCATGCAACAGGAACAGGATCCAACCCTGGCTGATCAGAACGCGGAGGCCGCTGTGCAGACCTCCGTAGTAGCACCTCAGTCTCAAAATGGTAATGTGCAGGCACCAACACCTTTATCTCAGTCTGATAGCGGGGGACAGGCCGCAACAGTGACGGGAGTGGATTCAACAACAGGAGTCATAGACACCGGAGCAATCGCGGCAGGAGAGATTCCCCGCAGTGGCCAATGGCCGGCAGTAGAAAAGGCACATCTCCATGCGCAACCTACCTGTGCCGCCTGTGGTCTAGGACAACCAGAACAGGGCTTGCAAGTCCACCACATGCTCCCTTTCCACTTCTGCGTCAAACTCGGCAGGCCCGAACTCGAACTCGACGAGCGCAATCTGATGACCCTGTGCGACGAAACCATCAACAATCACCACCTGCTCCTCGGCCATCTGGGTGACTTCCAATCGTACAATCCCAACGTCAAAGCCGATGTCGCCAGTCCTCTCGGCAAGCTGGGAGACGACCAGATAGACGCTGATCCCACCTGGCAAGCCGAAATGCGGCAACGGCCACCCTTCCTTGACCAGATGAACAGCGACCAGATCGCCGCCTTCAAAGTATTGATGGATACGTGGTACCCACCATCATCGCAGACCGATACCAGCGGTAGCTAATATGGCCGCCCTACTACTCTGTCAATCTTCATTTGACTGGCATACAATGGCTCTCTGAGCCATTGTATGCCAGTCAAATGAAGATTGACAGACTACTACACTTTCATTTAGGACACCCCGACTGTATGCGGATGTGCTACCAATTGCTGCAAGTTGGTCAATTGTTGCCGGAGCTGCGCGATCAGTGCCTGTTGCGAATTGTAGTCTTGCTCATGAATATGCATCAGGTAGACATCATTTGCCAAGGGAGGATTATCTTCCTGATGCTGGGGGTCATAGGCCACGATGGCACGCTCAAAGTACTGTTTGACCATGGGCTTGCCTTGCACAAAGGCAATTTCATTCGAGAGTGGCAGACCAAGATAGGTCAGACCACACAGCGCGTTACTGCCGAAACCTTGATAGAATTGCAGAATGCCCCCGTGAATGGAGAAGCCGGTCTGTTTGCATTTCCAGTTCCCGCCATCGTTTTCAAAGTAAGATGCCACGATGGCGTTGGTAAGATCAATCATTATCGTTTCCTTTCCTGGGTCAATGTTTGCATTGGGATGAGCTTGCCAGGACGGCACTACCGCCGTGGCTGAGACATATTGCAGTTTATTCGCGTCGTAGGTACGTGGGCCGGGACGTAGCATGCTCGCAGGTGTGATATTAGCGCAGTCGCGTACCAGAAAATTCTGATTTGCATCAACACCGGTAATCACAAAAATGTGGTTGCCGACCGGATTCCAGGGATAGGGGACGCAACCACCCAGTGCGAGGTCATGCACGCTTGTCTCCGGCACGGCCACAAGGACTGGAAATCCGGCATGAACTGAGGCACGGATAGTCCCGGCATCCATCGCAATAGCATGCCAGTGCAAGCCAACTTCTTGCAGTAAATCATAGAGTTGTTGCAACGACATGCCTGCTTTATTTGCAGGCAGGTTATTGCCATCGTAACGGGCATACGCGGCTTCCGCCTGATCCACGATCTGTTGTGGCGAAAGGGTTGGGCTTTGACCGACCGGAGCCATTGACCGGGCCATCATAACCGCGAAGAATCCGCATTCATACGCACTATGCCCCGGCTGAAACTGGTCAGCCTGCTGGATAGAGATGATCTCACCATTTGTTGTGTAGTCCGTATAATCCATTGTTTGTACCTCGTGGGTAGTGATAGGACAGTGTTACATGATAAAAAAGAAGACATGTTTTATTCGCTACATAAACGCGCTACGATTGTATTTTTCCCGCCTGCACTTTGCTCAGCAAATCTGTCCAGGCCAACAATTGTGGCATGGAGAGGGGAAGAGCGAACGTGTAGGGGATATCATGATCACCACCCGTACCTCGTTCTATCTCCAGACGCCTGATATCCAGTACGCTCATAGCGCGTTCGTTAGGAATGTTGGTGTCTATTTTGCCTTCATACATGGATACGGTAGTTGCTACGGACTGGGATTGCCGAGAAGTATTCTCCGCTATTCCTTGTTCAGACCCGCTCGGTGATACCTCAGATGCACGTAAGTTTCTGGTGTGCAAAAATTCTGCGGCGGTGACCGAGCCTGATGCTGAACCATTATTCTCACGGTTGAGCATATCATCCAGACCGTCTCTGGATGCAGAAGTGAACACGCGTATACGGTTTTGAGGAATAAAGCTGTAGATTTTCAGCAACTGCAACACTGCGCCTAAAGAGGTCGAAGGAGTTGATTTCCAGGCCAATGTAGCAGCCTGCCGCTCTTGTAATGCCAGACGATAGTACATAATGTGATACCTCCCATAAGATTGTTTAGACTGTTTGATATGTCGTTTCATTACTTTGAGTTTACCCTGAGAGGCATCTTTATTCATCGTACAAGCTACGTATTGATGTACGTATTTCAAGGAAAGGAAACAGGGTACGACACTACGTATAGAGAATATCTATGCTGATGAGCCAGGGCGACCGCAAGGGTGCGCCCTAGCTCTGCAAAAAAGTGGGCCGCCCCTTATTAATTAGAGAAGGTGGTGTTCGACGGCATAGCGAGTGGCCGCCGCCCGTGAAGAAACATCCAGTTTATTGTAGATAGAGGTTAGATGGGTAGTAACGGTACGGCGGCTCAAGACAAGTTGATCGGCAATCTGGGTATCGGTCAGACCATGGGCCACCAGGCGTAATACCTCTACTTCGCGTACCGTCAGTCCAGCGGGATAGGCAGGTGCTTTGGGAAGAGCAACAGGCTCTGCTTGCCGTGTGTCTTTTATAGCATCATTCTGTGCCGCAGCAGCTTCTGCCGGTGACATGGCACGTCCTTCGGCCCACAGCGTGGCAAAGGGCTTTTGCCCCAGGAAAGCACGCGCTGTAGCGACATCGCCACCATAATCGGATCGATCTCTTGGATAGAGCAGCGTTCTGCTATCTTCACGCAACTTTTCTTCCGCTCCCAGCAGCCGGGCGGCCCGTGCATACTGTTGTTGGGCGAGTGCAAGGTGCGCCAGGTCTCGCAGCAGATCGGATACGCATTCTACATCATTGCGTTTGCTTGCGGATGTGAAGCTCTCCTCCAGGTTAGCACGCGCTTCTGCATAATGTCCCTGAGCCATATTGATCTTTGGCAAGGAGTTCCATCGCAAAATCAATTATTTGCTGTCTACCAGCCTGCCTGCAGAACTGAATGGAGTCATTCGCGAGTTGGAAAGCTTTTTCCAGATCGTCCCGAAGAAAGGCAACCCATGCCATTCTCAAATAGATACCGGCAGCATTCGTTCTATCACCTGCTTCCCTGGAGAGAACAAGGGCTTCATCGAGCAGAGCCTGTATCTCTTCCAGAGGCGGAGGAGCCAGAGACAGGTAAAGTAGCTGAGCCATATGGCTGAGGGTGGAAGCAATCATCGTCTTGAAGCCAGTTTCCCTGTGATACGCCAGTATTTTCGCAAATAAAGCACGTGCTCGCGTATAGCCACCCTCATTTTCTGCCAGGTATGCTATATTAAAAAGGAGCTGATGGATTCCTTCTCTATCGTTCAAGGCTCTATAGAGTGTGACGCTTTCCTGATAAAGCATGTTGGCCCGCTCAAAATCATATCTCATATGAGCCAGCCAGCCTAGTCGGCGCAACATGAAAGCAATGTTTGGAGTATCGTCAAGCTCTCTAAACAGGGCCAGACTCTGCTCCGCCATGCTTTCAGAACGTTCATCATTCAGATAGCCGGTCAGGATACAGGCCAGTCTAAAGGCGTTGGCCCGTATGCGAGTCTCGATGTTCTCATTTCCAATCAATGCCTGTTCCAGAAAGGTCCAGCCATCGCGAAAATAGCCAATGTACTGCCAGAAATCCTCCAGAGCTATTGCCAGGCGCAATGCAATTTCCATGCTTTGTGTTCGTCTGCCGTATGCAAGTGACCAGGCCATGACAGACTGAAGATTGCCCATTTCGCGCTCCAATCGCGGTACCCACGCCGTTTCCTGCGGCCTAAAAATATGAGTTGCCGCCTCTTCCGCCAACGCCAGAAAGCATTGAGCGTGGGCATTATGTGCCGTTTCCAGTTCTCCATTTGTGGTTAGACATTCTAATCCAAATTCACGGATCGTTTCCAGCATACCCAGGCGCGGATCCTCTTCATCCTGTCCCGGTGGTTGCAGCAAATTTTTCTCAATCAACGAGGCAAGGCCATCCAGCACGGCATCACCCGCGCCTTCACCGTCGAGAAAAGTATAGAGCGTTTCGACTGCCTGCAATGTGAAACCACCAACGAAGACAGAGAGACGCCGGAAAAGTCTCTGCTCATCGGAGTTGAGCAAGTCGTAACTCCACTGTAGGGTATTACGCAGCGTCTGGTGCCTGACTGGCAGATCGCTTGCTCCACCCGTCAAGACCTGCAACCGTCGTTCCAGCCGTTTGAGCAGTGCCTGTGGGGGCAGCAATTTGATGCGTGCGGCGGCCAGTTCAATTGCCAGCGGCAGTCCTTCCAGCCGCTGACATATCTCGGCGATGCTGCGAGCATTCTGTTGCGTCAACTGGAAGCTCTGCTGAATAGCCTGTGTGCGCTGCAAAAAAAGTGCCACCGCCTGGGGTCTCTGCGAGGTCTTCATATGCGGGCAGCGATGCGAGGTCTGGTACAGCAAGAGGAGTAACGCTATATTCGTACTCGCCCGTCAGGTGCAAAGCAAATCGGCTGGTCACAAGCACTCGGAAGGAAGGACACGCCCTGAGCAGTTCGGCAATCTGGGAAGCTGCGGATACAACCTGCTCAAAATTATCCAGCAAGAGCAGAAGCTGCCGGTCACGCAAATAACTTTGCAGTTGTTCTTGCGGGGAACTACCCGATTCTTCGTGCAACCCAAGAGTGCGAGCAATGGTAGGCATGACCAGTTCAGGGTCGCTAACAGGAGCCAGTGGAACAAAACAAACGCCATCGGAAAAATCGTTCAACAGCGCGTTCGCCACTGCCAGTCCCAGCCGCGTCTTGCCCACGCCGCCCGTTCCCATAAGTGTTAGCAAGCGCACATCAGGCTGTCGCAACAGAGTACAGAGTTCTACCAGCTCATCATCGCGCCCCAAAAAGGGGAGTAAGCTGCCCCGGCAAATTGTATGTCTTGTTTGTCTCTGTACGTTCGGCATCCTCTGCCAATGCTTCCTCTGTAGGAAACGCAACGTTCTCCTGTTGCACTACTCCTGGCCCTTCGCCGTCTCTCGGCGTGTATTTCTCGTGAGACCCTCACAATTACAGAAAAGAGTCGCACATGAAGCACATGAAAAAGAAGCTCTACTCGATTGCATTGCACCCACGATTTTCTCAAGCTTATAGTATCAGAAATCAAAGTGATAGGGCAAGAGGTTCTGCTGAAGAGAAGATGGACTTTCTAATCCAGCCAACGGGGAGGTATCTTCAGGATTAAATGGGCCTCGTTCTCCCCATTCCCATCGCTGTCTTATACCCGACGCCACAATAAAACGCCAATTGCGCTAACAATAACAATTGCTGGCGTACTGTTAATGGCGATTTTTCCGTTGCGGGATTATCGGGGCCACGGAGGGCATATTTACAGGTGCCAATGAAGCCCGGCTGGGCGTGCGTGGTGAATTTCAGTTGATGGGGCTTGAGGTCATAATCAACAATGATAATACCTTCGTCCTGAATGTATTGTTCGATGGCGGGGATATCAATAAGATTGGCATATTCGGCTGGATTCAGTTCGTGCTATTCTACTTTTGTGTGGGTTTCCATATGTCCCCTCTTTTGAATTTGAAATGACTCATCCTTATCTTAACTTTACCGCCAGGTACCCAACATATCTCAGCACTTGAAACGCTTCTGCCAAAGTTTGTGTTACCTTGCGTTGTTTCTCGGCCCACTAACGGTTCAATAGCAACTCCTCGTTCTTTACTATCAGCTAACGTATGAGCTAACAAATGTGTTTCTTTATCAGAAGCCACCAGTCGCGGAAGAAGCTTCGTTATCCACAAATGTGTAACCAAAGCATTTCTGATTGGGAATTTCAGAGTGACTTCCCTTCAACACGTCCCCAACCGTAGCTACGTTCACCACCAAATTGTAGTTTATCGAGGACACTTTTCCAATCTGTATAATCATCCTGATCGAAGATGTAGCCTACGAGAAATACTTGCTCTCCCAATTACGTGTGTATGGCGCGATATATTCCGTTTCGTGTAAACTCCCAGCCTCCGCACTACGCCCATTCTCAAGAGCAGTACTGGCATAGCTACCTAAAAAAGTCCAGGCAAACTTATCCCATCTATCGGTCCAGGGCCACAGAAGTAGATACCTCATCCTTGAAATCAGTTGATGGATAAAAATAGGTAAAAGCAAGCCGATTATCAACCTCTCGACCGACCCCTTCGTAATCCTGGCTTTCTCTTTCACGGGTCAATCGAGCGGTAAAAGCTCCCCAGAGGCTTCGCCCTGTTAGATATGGACGAGTTTGCTGCAAATTCCCTAATTTCCGCCAGCCTATATGCATGGGAGCAAGAAGACGAAAAGATACGCGATAGGCTTTCCAAGTCATGCGTTTACTCACTTCCTGCTGCAGCATTGCGTGCTTTAGCTCCATAGCGAGCATAAATAAGGGTTTGCTCCCATAGTTGTTTCACCAGTAGCAATCTGTCTAAATCATTGCACACATTATCAGTGAGGAATTTCAGAGCAATACTTAGCTGCTGGTTGCTCTGGCACACGTAGACCTAATTCTGATAACAGACTGAATAATTTTAAGCGAGTACCCTCAGCAATTGGTTTTTCGGTACTATTCGACCGTGAATAAAGGTACAGGAAAACAGCGTATACACCATTTTCTTGTAAAACACCGAGCGATTTAGTCAGCAAATTATCTACATCGGTTGCTTTCTGTCCCTCTGTATACCTTATAATATCCTGAGCGGTTCGTGCAGCAATCAGATCAAGATTTTTCATTCTGCACCTCCACCATTAACATCCCAATCGGCAATATGACTCATACGCCCGAAGCCACGAGTACCCATACCACCTACACCAAGATACTCAATTAATCTCATTCCTGACCTGACAACATCAAGCGGTTGCTTCCATACTTCACCTCCACCAAGAGCATCGCCAGCATTATCCTTCTTTTCACTTGCATTATATTGTTTGGTTACAGGAAACACATTGCCACCATCACGCCTGTAATCATCCTCTACCACATCACACCATAACCAAGTAGTACGCGGAATAGCCTCGTAAGTAAATAACGCGCCGGACTCAGCAGCACCTGTCATCGGATCAATACTCACAGAGGTACGAACCTCCAGATTGTTATTGACAACCTGAGAGAAAATTTTTGGATTAGTCAGTATTATTCGCCCTCCTATAGCCTTCCACGCCAGGCTTGAATCTATGACTTTGAAGGTGTTACCGTCAGACCTGATTTTGTCTGAAATAATAGCCAACTTAGATTAAGTTCCTTATTCCAGGTAAATTTGTCACAACCATATCATCAGTTGGCTCAGTATCTTCAGGCAAGGTAACACTTCCTGTACCCCATGCTTCTCTTATCTGACTCACAGTACTTATCCAGACAGGGCCAGCCATAGAGTTTACAGGAAAAAATAGAATTTGTGCATCACTAATACTTACTGTCCCTGCTTGCGATATTCCCCCAGGTGCTGTTTGTCCATTACTGTTTGCGTCGGTAGCAGTTCCGAAAGTATAGATAATTGGACAGCTTGCTCTATTCCCTTTCAGTTTCTTTTGTTGACCCGCTGCTTCAGGCTTGTTATAAAACATGGCTGCATAGCTACGTGTTGCGCCAGCTAAACTGGTGCCAGGAATTTTTGGGAGGTTAGTGCCAGGTTCACGAGCAATACTCATATCAACTCTGCCTAACCGATATCCTCCTGTACCAATATGCACAGGATCAACGGTCATAAAAAGAAATCGTTGCTGGGTATAGAGTGCCTTCTTTGGTGCTGAAATCGAAGTATCCGTAGTCATTCGTATTTCCCTCACTTACTCTCTATTTGCATGTACAGTTCCACAAAATCTGCTAACTGCCCACTTTTGGCCGCTAAAAGCAGTATTTCCATGTCTTTTTTGGAGGAAACCTTCCAACCAGCACTGGCTATTGTATCGCATACTAGCTGTTCAAAGGTAGAGGTATCCTGATCCTCCTGCCATTCCTTGCGTTTCTCTTCAATAAGCCCCACCACGTTATGAATTTGCGTAGTAGATATACCACCAGAATCAACAGGAAGTATTTCCCGTAGATGAGTAAAATCGTTCAGTTGTTCCAGATAATATGGTCTACTCGGATGTTGTTTTCCTCGTCTCTTGCCCTTCTCATAACTCACTTCAAAACGACGTGCGGATGTATCAAGAAACTCAAAATCGAAGCGGGAAGGAGTAAACGCAACTATATCACCTGGAGAGAAGGTCCTTAACATGTACCCAGGTCTTGCCATCCACACCTTTGAACTCCCTTTCTCGTGATCCAGCATTATCAGCGCCTTTTTCAAGACACCAGTAAGGATACCAGACATCTTCCGTTATACCATCACCCATAATAGTTGGAACCTCTATGATTAGCGTCGTCTCATTTTGCTTTAACTCCAGCGTTACCATTTCAGGATGCAATTTTCCAGTACTTGTCACTACCTCCCAATGCTCAGCTTCCACTGGTTGCTTGAGCATTCTTCGCCCAGCATCGAGAATAGCAGGTAGAGGCGTGCGGCTACCTGCATACACAATCCCAACCGATAATGGCAGTCGGTTACGAACCTTGCCCATCTCTTTCTCATACTTGTTCTTGATGGCATTAGCAACCGACAACGCTTTATCCGCCGGCACAATTGCCATGAAGCTACTTGGTTCTGTGAGAATTGGAACAACAGGAACATATGCCGTATTCTCTACTGAAACATCATCAATATGAAGTGTACCTAACACTTTATTGGGATTACCATATCCTGTTGGCTCCTCTATCACCAAGTTCTCTTTTCTCTAAAAATAAACTGTTGTACATAACTGGCAGAAGTATGCGTAATCCCTGGCTATCTCCGTTGATGCGTTTAGTAAGATGGCCGTGCGCTGTAAATTATCTGTCGATGAGAAATGCTATTATCACCTACGCAAGCTATACTAAGACTAACAGAGTTGCCAAGTTTGAGTTCGTAAGCGTGGTACAATACTATTTTATCAGTTGTTTCCTTATTAGGCTCAAATCGTTCCTTTATGGAAGTCGTGTTTCAACATTACTAACCTTATTCTCATTGGACAAATGATTTTTACAATCTTCCCAAAATCTGTGAGTTGTTTCCCATACGCGATATAAACGTGCAGGTGTTAATGCTTTAACCAGCATTCCCGATGCGTCCAATTCCGGCACCATAAAGCAGCGTTTCACAATAATGGATTGTTCGTGAAGAACATTTTCCTCAATGAATTTTTTAGCTTCTTCGTTTGCGGTCTCAATTCTTAAACCATCTTCTGAAACGCGAAATTCTCGATCTTGGATATGATATATCTTACCAGCAACAAATTCAGAAGGAATTTGCTCTAGTTTGATGATAAAATGACCACTCGCTAGCAAGTTTATTTTTTTTACGCTCACTTCGCCCTTAATATCTTTAATCTGAAGGGTTTTTTTCTTAAATGTTGAAGGAAGTTGTTGTCTTCCTACAGGTTCCTGGCTTATTAAAGCATCTATACTCTCATCCCATTTATATTTCTTATCCTTGATTTTTACTTCTTGTTCGTTTTTAAGAAAGTCTTTCAACTGCTCAACTTTCACGATTGCATACAAAGGCCCATTTTTATCCTCACGATGTTTTGGATAAAATAGCATTTGTCCGTTAAACCACTTTTGTAATGAAAAATTTCCTACAATTAGGGCAAGCCTTCCATGAATATCTGATACCTCATCTATCCAAACAGTAGTTTCACGTTCTCTCAGCGCCCATTGTTTAGCACGCCCCCTGCGACGTTGTTCACAAACATAGCACAGCTTCTGATTATCAGTTTTTCTAGTTCGATGATGCTGACTATTTGGCGCTTCCCATCCCTCTGGTCGTAATTGGCAAACCGGACACACATCTCTACCAGAAATTTGCCACCAACTCCTAATTCTCGATACGTCTCCATGCGCGGCTAGATGAATATTTAGATGATCAGCGATTGGCATAGGAGCATCATGTCCTACTACATTCTTCTGCCATTCCCAACCATTCTCATCTAATACAAGGGAAGGAAGTATTTCCCCTTCCAACTCTAAGGACTCTCGTCCTCTGATAGTTGCATGTCCAAATTTTTCTAAAATAAGAGTAGAAAGTTCCTTACCATCACTGTTCTTCAATTCAGTCAACTTATCTATATCAGGTACAATAAAAACACTTCCATTTTCATCACGATAAATTTCTAACCCTAGAGGATATTTAATTTCGAGAAGTTCACGTACTTCATCTAATCCATTGACTAGCAAATTTCGTCGAGCTAACAGATCAGGAATACGGTTCGCTTTTGCAAGAAAATTTATCCCATCAAAACGTATGCTAAACAGCCGCCATTTTATTAGTGAAGGATCTTTCTTTTCATCCAACAACAAAGCCTGTGCTAAAGCTGCTTTGTATAATGCAGCTACAATATTAGACCAGTCCCACAATGTCACGTCATTCAAAGGCTGGCGAGTATCGGCCACTGCAATACTAAATGCTTTTTTTACCGCCTTACCGAAGTAAGATTGTTTGGACATCTTATTAAACGGCAAGTCATTAAGTAAAGGTGTTAAATTAGTTAATGGTAGCGACTCCAATCCAAATGGACTACTCCGCCTTGCTTGTTTAAATTGTTTGAAAAGATAGTAAGCCTCATACTTCTCAGTATGAGCTACGCCATGACAACGTCCGAGAACTTTTGCCAGCCATTGTATACCTGAGACTTCTTGATTTCCAGGTCGCCCTTGCTCAATTAACTCGTCGAAAGGTATCTTTTCATTTAAAAGGTTAATCTCAAACTGTTTTAGTTTTGTTAATGCTTGTGACGCATCTATAAGATTTGAACTGAATGCGACAAGCAACGATGAGTCAACCTGTTTAAAAATATGTTCTTCAGTGCATTTTTCCATATCATGTAACCACCCTACTACCTCCGCCTTCAACAATTCTTTTTCGATTCTTAGCCAGATCGTCTAAATTACCCATTCTATGCCTCTTCTAGCTTCTTTTTTAATACATCAACGCTTGTACCCAATTTATCAAAGTCAGTGAAAGTAACAATATCGTATTTAGCATTTATCCTTAACTCGCCTGTCGCTCCCTCTTTCGCTAACCCAAAACCACTTCTCGTTTTTGCCCCAAAGCCATATGTTAGAAACATAGCTTGAAGTCCTTCTGCAATCAGTTTTAATTCTTTCAAAACTTGCGAACGAGTATCTTTTTCATCTTTGCCAATACAATCAAATGGTACGTGGAGCAAGGTAAATACACCATTGCTGCCTTCGGGAACGCTTTCAAAAGGGATAGGATTGCTTCCAGATCGTAATTTGCGGTCCTGGGGATTAATAATTTCTAAACTCTTCATAGTGAAAAAGGTGGGAAAGAATTGCAAACAACCAGATTGAAAATCTTCCTGGCTCTCAACACCCTTCTCATTGCCAAAAAGGTGTGAGACATCTGCATTATTATCTCTGTATCCTAATTGCCAGAGAGCGGAACGCAAACTTCCTTTCCATGAAGAAGCCGCGATATATGGTAGTCCAAATACTCTATCTTTTCGCACCGGATTATCAATAATGTAGAAGCTCTGCTCATCTCGCGAAATATAGGGTTGGGCCAGAGAGAACGTGAACTGAAGCAGAAATGAATATGAAGGTAAGAGAGCCAGCTTAATAGAAGGTGCCGCAAAAATCTCTTTATAAAGTTGTACACCTTCAGGCCATATTCCTGATAACTCCTGCAAACAATTGACTCTACGGTTTCTTTCTTGCCATCTGGTACGAAAATTTATAGCATTACCTCTACCGGTAACATCAAGATATTCAAATGACGCTGCTGAAGGCAATGATGAGAGTAATTTATCTCTGGCATCCTGAGCTTTTCTTTCAGCCTCTTCTCTTCTTGTCCTTTTCTCGTCACCTCTTGACTCCCGTATAATTCTCTCTTGCTGGTCTAATTCGTCTAATAAACGTATGCTCTCCTGTACTCTGTGGCTCACATAATCTCGCATTACTTTATCCCCTTTATAAGAAACTCATCTATATAACGTAGAACGCTACCATTTCTTTGTGGGTCATAATCAAGCCAGAAAGGCAAGTTTTCTCCATACTCATCTACCTCTCCATACCTCTAAGAAATAATATATCTCTGTCAAGATGTCATTTAATGGCACCTGCGGTTTTGACAACTTTGGTATCCAGCCCCATAGTCTTATCGTTCCATTGTCGTATGGATACGACATCATAATTTTTGCGCCTATACGTTCACTACCTCTCACATATCCCATGATTGTATGACGTAACGTGCCTTTTTCATCATCTCGTAAATCGCTATTCATATCGCCATATCTAGCTGTTTCGCGGAACATGGCACGCAAATCATACTTCAAATCAAAGGTGCTTGACTCTCTGGTGGATTACTGTTCACCCCGGCAAAGAACATGTTTTGTAAGCAAGGAAATGTCTCATCTACTTGAGTTATCAAATTGTTCTTCTGCTCGTGTTTCGCAACCACCTGTTCCAGATGATCCATCAAAGGCTGCATACTCTGCTGTTTCGTCAATCTCACAACACCCAGACCCATTTGTGGCTTCGCGCCAAGACTAGCACGGTGCGCGATGAGTTGAAACAGCCCACTTATAATATTGGGATCAAACTTTTGCTGACCTGCTTCATCCAGAAAGCCTGTCGCGACAATCTTTAGCGTTACTTGACCATTCAGAGGATTACCAGGAAGATACCACCTATGACCGAGAGCGGTGATGACAAATTGAATACTAGATTTTTGCGTCTCCCCCGGCTTCGCAGCAGTCGGCTTTCTCGGTTGCAAGGTATCTTGTACTACAACCAGTTTAAAGCGCCGCGCCCAACCAGTAGTCCCAAAAACGCGACACACGTCACATATACCATTATCCGGCTTTGAATGATCATAAATACAGCTATGTTTTCCCGGATCACACATACTACCACCAACACTTCTTATCAGCACTTCGTACCACCAGCGCAAACTTCCTATAATACCTGTAAGGTGGAGATGATCTGACTTACCATCAGCGCCACCTGTCCAAACCGGAGTGAGCATCGTCAATGTGATTTCTGAGGAGTTATTTGCCATATAGTACTCCCTTGATTGGTCAATTTGAGTTTTTTAAGCTATGCTATAGTCTACAATATAATCTACGATTAATAAAGCCTTTTCAATTGTAATAGCCCTTTTAGCTATTGTGAACTATCTTTGCACTTTTTTAGCTGAGCCGCTTTAGGCGGCGAACAAATCAAACAGGGCCTCTGGTGGAGTCCCGGAAAGGAATTGGTGATGCAGCCACGCAAGCAAACTGCGACGATGACGACGCTGGATCTCGCGTCGAGCTTCACCAATGGTGACCGGGCGCTGCCACAAGACGCGCAATCGCTGCTGTTCTTCCTCAAGGAAGACGTAGACAAGCAGTGCCAGGGTCCAAAACCGCAGGATAGCCGAAGCACTCATCAACTGATAGTGATCCAGGCCCAGTTCCTCTTTGCTATCCCCGAAGAGAACCTCGATGTCCCACCGTGCCGCGATATGCACGAGCAAGCGTTTCGGTATTCGCCTCCACATCACTGGAAGCCCAGTAGCGGGCCTGCGAGAGCGGGGCGGGAAGGGAGTGCCGCACAATCACGATCTGGCAGCGATAGAGCTTGCGCACACTGCTGGTCACGACATGGACGTACACCTGCTTGCCGCCGTGCGGCCAGGTACGTCAGCACAAAATCCTGCGCAGTCAAACTCGCCAGATACTCACTGAGCTTTTGCCAGCGCCAGCCTTGCGCAGTCGTTTCGTCAGCAACACGCAGCCACCGGTTGCTCTTGAGGCCGGTCGTGATGAGGAAATCCCGTTCACCAGCCGCATGCCACAGGCATTTGGCGCAGTACCAACTGTCCAGCAACACGTGCGTTTGTGTGCCGCCCACCGGCTCAAACTCCCGGATGAGTGTTTCCATCAGCTCGATTTTGCTCTGGAATGGCACCTTTTCGGCTTCGCAGACCTTCGCTTGGCGATACAGCTGCGGAGCCAGGGGACACGTCCGATCCAGCAAGACGTAGAGACCTTGCACCAAGCTGTGGCCCACGATGCGTTGGTCATAGGTGGTCGAATGGTGTTTGCCCAGGCCTTCCATCTTGCGCCCTTTCGGTTTGCTCATCGTCGAGTCATCCCCAATCACATACCCGGTCACGGAGGGGTTGTCGGGGACGGCCTCGACGCTTCGGCTGGAGGTGGCGTTGCTGCTCACGTTCGGCTGCCACCTGCGGCTGCATCTCCTGACGGAAATGCTCCAACCAGATGGTCACCAACGTCTCCTGCATCCACGGCGCTTCCGAGAAAAACCGGCTCAACCCGCTCAAACTGGGAGGGTCACCCACCTTGCTCAAGACTCCGCGCAGCGTGCGCTTTCCTTCGCACTCCAGCAGCCCCAGCAGTACGGTCACGAAGTACTGATATTGCGGCTTGGAAAGACCGAACGGAAACGCTCGCCAAAGTGGCGCACTTCTTCATCCAGACATATAATAGGCTGTGGCATCGGACACCTCCGTGGTTTCAGGTTTTTGTATTCACCTGTTTGATACCACATGGTGTCCTTTCCTGCTACCCCTTTCCAAAAAGTGCAAAGATAGTGTATTGTGCTTATAAAACCAGTCTCAAGCAAAAAGGTCTAAAATAAAGATCACCTCCAAAGGTCA
>CAVQVL010000007.1:0-316422 GCA_963717105.1 uncultured Chloroflexia bacterium | reverse complement strand
AGCGAACCGTCGGCAGTGATGAAGGGGAAGGCCACTGACTGCCTTACTTTTTACTGGAGTGAGCAGTTGTCTTCTGCTTCTCTCAGTCGGGTTCGCTTTTGCTCTTCGAGGGCCAACTTGGCAGACCAGAAAGAGCAAGATGAGAGAAGTTTTGTTCCTCCTTCTGTGCTATACTTTTCCTTGTCGAACACAGGTAAGCTTCGACTCGACATGAACGAGTGGAGAGGGGCATGACTCGACAAAGAAAGAAGAGGTGTAAATGATGTAGGCATCAGGCAGGTGGTAGATGGTGCGCCCGCTCACAATTTCCATAAAGCCAGAGTATAATAGGGACAAGGGGTGACTGTGCGCCAATGGAAGTTAGACTTCATCAGGTGGTCATCAAGCAGAAGGAGAAGTGTTGTGGCGTTCATTATTGTTGGTGTCCAGGCATACGATATTCGTTTTCCAACGTCGCGGACGTTGGATGGTTCCGATGCCATGAATAACGACCCGGATTATTCTGCGGCTTACGTGGTTTTACAGACCGACCATCCCGCGGGCCTGGAAGGACATGGCATGACCTTTACCATCGGACGTGGGAACGAGGTGTGCGTTGCTGCCATCCGGGCACTGGCCCCACTCGTTATCGGGCGAAGCCTGGAGTCGTTCACCTCGGATATGCGTGCCTTCTGGCGGTATATCACCGGCGACAGTCAGTTGCGCTGGATCGGGCCAGAGAAAGGGGTCATTCACCTGGCCACCGCAGCAATAGTCAACGCGGTCTGGGATCTCTGGGCTAAGGTTGAAGGCAAGCCGCTCTGGAAGTTGCTCACCGATATGACGCCGGAGCAACTTATCTCCTGCATTGATTTCCGCTACATCACCGATGTCCTGACTCCTGATGAGTCGCTAAACTTGCTACGCCGTCAGGCTTCGAGCAAAGTCGAGCGCGAGGCGGAGATGCTTCGACATGGCTTTCCTTCCTATACAACCGGGGCGGGTTGGTTAGGCTATAGCGATGAGCAGGTACGCCTGCTTTGCCGAGAAGCACTGGCTAATGGTTGGCGGCACTTCAAACTGAAGGTTGGCCTGAACCTGGAGGACGACTTGCGCCGTGCGCGTATTATGCGCGAAGAGATTGGAGCAGGCGGTACCTTAATGTTCGACGCAAATCAGGTATGGGAGGTGAACGAGGCGATCTCTGCAATGCAGCACCTGGCAGCCTTTGACCCCTTCTGGATTGAAGAACCCACCAGCCCCGATGATATTCTTGGACACGCCACGATTGCACGCAAGATCGCGCCGATCCGCGTCGCCACCGGTGAGCATGTGCAGAATCGCATCATCTTCAAGCAACTCTTTCAAGCCAACGCCATCGGCATCTGCCAGATCGATGCCTGTCGCGTCGGCGGCGTAAACGAGGTGCTGGCGATTCTCCTTATGGCCGCCAAATTTGGCATCCCGGTCTGCCCGCACGCTGGAGGCGTTGGCCTGTGTGAATATGTGCAGCATCTCTCGCTCTTTGACTACATCGCCGTCAGTGGTTCGCTGGAGAACCGTATGATCGAGTATACCCCCCACCTGCACGAGCATTTTGTGCATCCGGTCATCATCAAGGGTGGCCGCTATATGCCCCCGGACGCTCCAGGCTATAGCGTAACGATGTATCCCGCGTCCATTGCCGCCTATTCCTATCCCACTGGGTCGGTGTGGGCAGACGAAAGGAGTTAGTAATGGCAATTCTTGAAAGACGCCTTTCAACGCCGCTCGGTCGCGGCGCAAGCTTTTCCGACCGGCTCAGCGCAGCTAGCACGCAGTGCGTTGCTGGTCGGAACAAGATACTCGCTGCGCGTCAGAAAGGCGATAGGTAGCTATGCGTAGGGTTGGACAGATTATAGGGCTGAAGCCAGACCAGATCGAAGCATATGAACGTCTACATGCCGCCGTTTGGCCTGAAGTGCTGGCAATGATTTCCACCTGCAACATGCGCAACTACAGCATTTTTTCGCCACGGGAGCTACTCTTTGCCTATTTTGAATATGTTGGCGACGATTATGAAGCCGAAACAATGGCCTCGGTTGCGGCCACTATCGGTATCGATCGGCGTCTGCCCTATAGCGCGAGCAAAGGGGCCGTCCTGGCGACTGACGCGCCCAATTGCATAGATTTCGTCACACAGGGGATTCGCTGCAACGCTATCTGCCCCGGCACGGTGCATAACGCCGTTTGTGGAAAACTACCGGCACGCAACTTCGCCGGCCACGAAGGAGGTGCGCCAGCAACTTCACGCTCGCCAACCTATCGGACGTATGGGGCGACCGGATGAGATCGCCTCTGCCGCGCTCTACCTGGCCTCGGACGAGGCGTCCTTTGTAACAGGCTCGGCACTGGTTATCGATGGCGGCTGGACGGCTAAATGAGATAATTAAGAAGTGCCATTTTGAGCCTTCATAAACAAAGGAAAGGAGTAGCATATGCCTTCTCAAACAGAAGCACCAGAGCCACTCGCTCTGCGCCCGCTTGGCTCGACTGGTCTGCAGGTGACGCCGATCTGTATTGGGGCAGCCCCGTTGGGGAACATGCCAGAGACCTTCACCTATGAAGTTCCTGAAGAGCGAGCTCAGGCGACAATTCGTGCTTTTTTTGCAGGCCCTTTCAACTCCCTCGATACTGCCGCCTCCTACGGTGATGGTGAGAGCGAGCGCCGCATCGGTAGCGTACTCCGCGAGCTTGGTGGACTGCCAGCTGGCTTTGTACTGGCAACGAAGGCCGACCGCGATCTACAGACCGGCATCTTTACCGGCACGCAGATGCGGCGCAGCGTTGAGCGCAGCTTACGCCTGCTGGGCCTGGAACAACTACAACTCGTCTATCTCCACGACCCTGAACACATCTCTTTTGAAGAGGCCATGCAGACGGGCGGTCCCGTCGAGGTGCTTCAGCAGTGTAAAGAAGAGGGTTTGATCGCGCACCTGGGCGTTGCTGGCGGCCCAATTGACATGATGATCCGCTTTGTCGAAACCGGCCTCTTCGAGGCTGCTATTTCGCATAACCGCTTCACGCTCCTCAACAGGGAAGCTGAACCGCTCTGGGAGGTATGTACACGCCGGGGAGTCGCAGCCCTGAATGCCGCGCCATATGGGAGCGGTCTCCTGGCGAAGGGGCCAGGTGCCTACCCACGCTACATGTATAACCAGGCGTCGCCCGATCTGCTGCGACGCGCCAGGCAGATGGAAGAGGTATGTAAGCATCGCGGTCTGCCACTGGCAGCAGCAGCATTGCAGTTCTCGTTGCGGGATGTGCGCATTGCCTCCACCATTGTTGGCATGACACGCCCTGAGCGGCTTGCAGAAACGCTGAAGCTGGCGCAACAGCCGATCCCCGATGAACTCTGGGCTGAACTGGATTCCATTTGATAAAGAGAGGAGCCGTCTATGGTCGAGACACTTCCCATTGTTGATGCGCATGTGCATCTATGGAATCCCGATCAGTTCAGTATGCCCTGGTTGGCGGACATTCCTCGGTTAAATCGGCCCTATGGCTTGCAAGACTACCGCGAGCAATCGCTGGGTCTCCCCATCGAAGCAATAGTCTATATCGAGGTGGGCGTTGAGCCGCAGGAGGCGTTGCGTGAGGCACGCTATGTCGTGGAACTTGCCCGCGAGGAGCCGCGTTTGCAAGCGATCGTCGCTGCCGCACCGGTCGAACGCGGCGAATCCGTTCGCGAATACCTGGTATCGCTGGTAGCCATCTCACCTCTCATTAAAGGAGTCCGGCGCAACCTCCAGGACGAAGCTGAACCGGACTTCTGCCTGCAGCCCGATTTTGTCGCGGGAGTGCGCCTGCTGGCAGAGTTTAACCTGTCGTTTGACCTTTGCATCAAGCACTGGCAACTACCGTATGTCACCGAACTGGTGCGTCGCTGCCCGCATACAGCCTTTATCCTTGATCACCTGGGGAAACCAAGCATCAAACAGCAGTTGCTCGACCCCTGGCAGGCAGACCTGCGCACACTCGCCGGGTTGCCGAACGTCGTCTGTAAAATCAGTGGCATGGTGACAGAGGCCGACCTCGAAAGCTGGCAGCCTGCCGACCTGGAACCATTCATCAATACCGTGTTAGACACCTTTGGGGAAGAGCGCGTCCTGTTCGGCAGTGACTGGCCCGTTGTCTTGCTCGCATCTTCATACCATCGCTGGTACGAGACGCTGCAAGTACTCACTGCACGCTTGCCAGTTTCAGCCAGGCGAAAGCTATGGTCAGAGAATGCACGGCACTTTTATCGAATAAGTGAATAAGTGGTATCCCCATGTGATGCGCATAGTAGACAATGCCTGAAAATGGTCGCATTTCTGGCACATCTCAGGTATACTTGCTCTTGAGGGAGAAAAAGGCAGGCAGGCGATTTCAGCACGACTCAAGGGAAGATGGTTATGAGAATGACACCCGAAGCATTCCATACGTGGAGCCAGCGCCTTCGGTTGAGTTCCGAAACTGATCCTGCCCCGAATTTGTGGAAGAGAGAAAGTTTCGGGTATACTCTTTCCAAAGGAGGGAAAGGATCATGCAGAACTTGCCAACGGGTACAGTCACGTTGCTGTTCACCGATATCGCGGGGTCCACGCGCCTGCTGCACCAACTGGGTGAGCGCTACGCCAGTATGCTGGCGGAGTGCCGCCAGATCCTGCGCACAGCGTTCGGACAGTGGAATGGGAACGTCGTGGATACCCAGGGCGACGCCTTCTTCGTGGTCTTTGCCCGCGCCACCGATGCCATATCTGCGGCAGTGGCCGCGCAACGCGCCCTCGCCTCCCATACCTTTCCGGGAGATGTGGTGGTGCAGGTGCGCGTGGGTCTGCACACAGGCGAGCCGCAGCGGACTGCTGACGGCTACGTCGGCCTGGATGTCCACCGAGCCGCACGCATTATGAGCGCCGGGCACGGTGGACAGGTGCTGCTCTCCCAGGCAACGCGGGAACTGGTGGAGTACACTTTGCCGGACGGTGTGACCTTACGGGATATAGATGAACATCGCCTCAAGGACTTACAGCGCCCCAGCCACCTCTACCAACTCGTCATCGCGGGCCTGCCCAGCGATTTCCCGCCGCTCAACACGCTCGGTACCCATCCCAACAATTTGCCCACTCAGCCCACGTCTTTCATTGGACGGGAGAAGGAAGTGGCTGCCGTCGCACAGCTCTTGTGCCGTGAGGATGTGCATCTGGTAACGCTGACAGGCCCCGGCGGCACAGGAAAGACGCGCCTGGCCTTGCAAGTGGCGGCAGAACTCTCCGACCTCTTCGCAGATGGCATCTATTTCGTTGATTTGGCTCCAGTAAGCGATCCCGCACTGATCATTGCAGCTATCGCACAGAGCCTCAGCATCCGCGAGGTGAGTGGTCAACCTCTCGTGGAGCACCTGAAGGACGCATTGCAGAGCAAGCAGACGTTGCTGCTCCTGGACAATTTCGAGCAAGTGGTCAGCGCAGCAGTGCAAGTGGCAGACCTCCTTACCAGCTGCCCACAACTCAAAGTGATCGTGACCAGCAGGGTAGTATTGCACGTACAAGCCGAGCAAGAGTTCTTCGTGCCATCACTCTCACTCCCTGATCCCAACCATTTGCCTGACCTGGTGGCGCTCTCCCAGTACGAATCTGTAGCGCTGTTCATTCGGCGAGCGCAAAGTGTCAGGCCTGACTTTCAAGTGACCAATGCCAACGCACCTGCTGTGGCGGAGATCTGTGTGCGCCTGGATGGACTGCCACTGGCTATCGAACTGGCGGCGGCACGCATGAAACTGCTCTCGCCCGAAGCACTGCTTGCACGACTGGGTCAACCCCTACACGTGTTGACAAGTGGGCCGCGCGATGTGGTAGCGCGACAGCAGACCCTGCGTAACACTATCGAGTGGAGCTACCAGTTGCTGGATGCCCAGGAGCAACAGCTCTTCCGGCGGCTCTCCGTTTTTGTTGGTGGCTGCACCCTGGAGGCCATAGAAGCACTTGGCACTTCACCTGGCGGCGCAGTAGAATCTGTCCTGGACACAGTAGCTTCCCTCGCCGACAAAAGTCTGCTCCAACGCATGGAGCAGCAGGCAGGCCAGGAGCCACGTTTTTCCATGCTGGAGACGATTCGTGAGTATGCGCTGGAGCGCCTGGAGGCTACTCGGGGAAACGGAGGCAGCGCGAAGAGCTCATGCTGCATACTTCCTGCGGCTTGCAGAGGAAGCAAAGCAGGGAATGGTAGGCCCACAGCAAGCGGTCTTGTTGGAGCGATTGGAACAAGAGCACGACAATCTGCGCGAAGCCCTGGAGTGGGCGCTGGAGAAGGTGACAGACGAAAAGGCGGCAGAGCGCAGGGAGATCGGCTTGCGCTTGAGCGCCGCACTCAAGGAATTCTGGATGATGCATGGACACTATCGTGAGGCTCGTACGTTTCTAGAGCGCGCCCTCGCTTTGAGCGAAGGTTACCTGTCCCCCAGACAGGGTTCCAGCACTTCCGTGCGTGCCAGGGTCTTACGGGCTATTGCATCTGTTGCGGATTTTCAGGGCGACATTGATCGGATAGAGGTGGTGGCCCAGCAAAGCCTGGCCCTCTCCCGAGAACTGGAGGACACCTGCGGCATTGCTGACTCCCTCGGCTTACTAGCAGCTGCCGCCTGGTTGAGAGGAAAGATCGCCGAGGCCGTCTCGCTTCACGAAGAGCAGGTGAGACTCCTGCGACAAGTGGGCGAGCCAGGGGAAGTTGCCGATGCCCTCTTCGCTTGGGCAGAGCAGGTCAGCTCGCTTGGGGAGTACGCCCGGGGACAGGCGCTCTTCGAGGAGGCGCTCCAGCTCTTTCGGCAAGCAGGCAACGAGCTCTGGGTCGGTGTTACCCTCGTCCACTCGGCCTCCTGGCTCTGGTTTACTCTGGGCGATCTGGCGACCATGCTCCAGCGGTTCCAGGAGGGACAGGCACTCATCACCAGGGTGGGCGACCGAGGCTGGAGTGCTGCTGAATGCTTATGGATTGCCGCACTGTTGGCCCTCTCTGAGGGAGAGCCGGTCAGAGCATCCAGTCTGGCTCAAGAGAGCCTGAGCATCTATCGGGAGATGGGAGATCCCTGGTATAGTGCCTGGTCGCTGCACCTTTTAGGAAGGATTGAGACACAGCGGGGTGAGATGCCCGCAGCTCGTACGTATTATCAGCAGAGTCTGGCGCTCAACCAGCAAGTAGGAGAGAAGTGGATGACCCCTTTCAATCTGGAGGGACTGGCCGGTGTGGTCGCTACCCAAGGAGCGCTTCGATGGGCAGCACAGTTGTGGGGAGCGGCAGAGGCCCTGCGCCAGGCAATAGATGTTCCCCGGCTGCCTGTTGATCGTCGCGGCTATGAGCAGGCGGTGGCCACTGTTCGAGTGCAACTGGGAGAGGAAGCCTTTGCCATTGCGTGGCAAGAGGGACGCACAATGTCGCCAGAGCAAGCCCTTGCCTCCTCAGAAGAACTGTCATCATCTCGACAACAGCAGGTGATGCAATTGAAACAGGAATCTGAGTAGCCTTGAATAGATGAGATAAGAGGTCACGCCAGTTTATGGTTCCTACGCAACCTGATACCGTTGGCGAACTGGTAAATGACTTACGAAGTGAGCAGGTTTTGCCCTCAAAGGTTCCACCCCACCCCGCCAGCTCCCCGCGTGCGTGGCGACGCGACGCGAGCAGTTAGAACTGGTGGCGGGTTTGGCTGAGGCCTATGGCGAATGCGAAGACCTTGGTGGGTTTGACGGAGAACACGAGGTTCGAATCTGTGAGAACTCTTTGTTCGTCTTCATCGTAGAGGTAAAAATACCCGTTGCGTACCTGGTATGGCCAGCTTCCATCCCACCTGGTCGCCCACACCGAGGCTAAGCGTTCGAGCGCGTCCTGGTCGGTGATCCGCACGGCGTCGCCCTCAACCACCACGGTGAGTCCTTCTGTCTGGTTGCAGCCGGTCGTCAGAATGACGTGCGGGTTTCCACGCAGGTTGACAGTCTTCTGTGCGGTGTCGGTAGCGGTAAAGTGGATGGCCCCGTCGTGCCACACGGCCACGAGCGGCGTGACGTGAGGGCGACCGTCGGCCCGCACTGTTGAGAGCCAGAACAGTTCGGCTGTTTCCAATACCCGACGCGTCTCCTCCCATGGCGTGACCCCTCCGCGTGGTACGCCGTGTCGGGTGTCGAGTGTTGTGATGGGTTCGTTCATCCTCAGAACTCCTTTCAATTGTTTCGTTTCTCTCGCGAGGCGCGCGAGAAGATATCAGTCCATTCTCTTTGCGCGAAGGAAAACCGGAAAGGCCAAAAACGACGCACGCAAAGTCACGCAATTTTGCACAGTTAAGCGACCATCCATTTACTGCCTCATCCGGTTTAGGAAAACTATTGCTAGTAGTTTTTTGCGGTTCAACAATAATGCAAATTCCTCCCGTTTAATGAGTCTGGCATACTCTCGATGAAAGCTCTTGTGTAAAGAAAGAAAAGCCCGTTTCTTTGCGCTCAAAGAGTCTGGGCTTTTCTCAAAGCAAGCTCATCCTTCACCTAAAGTGGGACAGACCCGAACAATTCCCAAATTTACAGTGCTGGTGCAGGTAAAAGCGTGAAATGCGACGCTCCTGCTGCTCGAATTTACAAAAACGCTCCACACATGGTGGCTTGTGGCGCAGCTTGATCCGCTATCAATGGCTGAACTGCTCAACCTTCAGGGCAAATGTCAACCTTTGAGGGCAAAACCTGCTCACTTCGTAAGTCATTTACCACTTCCCTCCAGTGGGCGTCCCATCCGTCTCATCCTGCATGTCCGTCGTTTTTTCTGTAAAAAGAACACGTGTGCGCAAAAGATTTTCGCTGAACGACTCCCAGAGCTCTGTCGTCCTTATGCCCAGCGCACCAATCGGCTGCAAGAAGCCCTCTATCAGTTGGGACTCAGAGTCGGAGGTCAGGCCGGAGCCGACGCCGGAAGCGAACTCGGCCTCAGCGGCAGTCGCGATACCATCTTGCGTTTGGTTCGCCTCTGGAAACAGTCGGCGCACTCTTCCCCGCGCGTGATCGGTTTGGATGATTGGGCCTACAAACGCCGACTGCGTTACGGGACGCTGATCTGTGACCTAGAGCAGAGTCGGCCCATTGATCTGCTGCCTGACCGCTCGGTGGAGAGCGTCGCAGCCTGGTTGAAGCAGCATCCCTCGCTTGAGGTGGTCAGCCGCGACGGCTCATCGGAATATGCTGCGGCTATTCGCAAAGGCGCTCTACAAGCGCGGCAAGTGAGCGACCACTGGCATCTGGTCAAGAATCTGGCCGCCTGTGTCTCAGCGCAGCTTGCCAGGGCGCTGGCCCAACTGCGTCGTGCCGAAGAACGGCGTCCGGCCCAAACGCAGGCCATTCAACAAGTGCAACAGGCCCGTCAGGCCGAGCGAACGGCTCGGTATGAACACATCCTGGACCTGCACACACAAGGCGTGAAGAGCGGTGAGATTGCCAGGACGCCGGGGATGAGCCAGCGCACGATCCAACGGTGGATCACGAGGGGAACCATCCCCTACTCGCGCCGGAAACGACCACGAGCCAGTCTCATTGATCCTTACAAGAGCTACCTCTTGAAGCGTTGGCACCAGGGTTGTCACTCGGGAGCACAGCTGGAAAGAGAACTGCGCGCTAAAGGGTACAAAGGGTCGCCACACGGGATCTATCGCTATCTGCAGACGTTGAAAGCAGCCGACCGCCTCTCCAACTATACTCCAACTAGCATCGAAAGAAACGTACATATCAAGGAACAAGGCTTCCGAGAGAACCGCTCTCTTCTGTGAGCGGAGTTAGGAGGGAAAAATGGCCAACATTGAACGAATTTTGATTGTCGGTGGAGGAATCGCCGGGCTGACTTTGGCCAGGGCTTTCCATCACCAGGGCTTTAGAGCAGAGTTGGTTGAACGGAGTCCTAGCTGGCATGCCACCGGGGCTGCCATCCAGCTCCATGCCAACGGCATGCGGATATTGCATGCGCTCGGTTTAGGTGAAGCAGTAGAGCAGGCTGGAGCGGTCGTGCGCCACTGGATGTATTGTGATAAGGATGGCGAGGTTCTTTGCCAGACCAATCTGGAGGAACTATGGGGCAAAGCAGGCTCCTGCATTGCCATCGATCGTCCTCGGCTCCAGAAGATCTTGCTTGCGGGTGCCGCCTTCTCAACGCAATCCCGCTTTCCGAGAGCGAGGAAACCAGGCGATGCGCGACAGCTTCGAACCACTCATCCCGGAACCATAGTCTGTTTCGCCGGAATCTTAGTCCTACCTCAACATATCATAATTGGCATCAGCGAGGTTGCGTAAGAACCAGTTTATGCGAGAGGCCAATCGGCTAAAAGCCCCTCTCAAGCCTATACGGACAAGTTATCTGGTAGAAATACACCATGAATTAGAACAAACGACAACTCCAGTTGGCCATTTCCACACGGTTTCCATTTCCGGTTTTGCTTCCTGGTTATGGAATAATACAGTGTAATCACTTGCAATTTGCAAGTCGCACAAAATTGATGGAGGAGAAGCAACATGAGTCAAGTCTCTAGCATTCAACCAATAACTGTTGCCCGCGGGAGCGAGTCGAAGCGTCGAGGGCTGGTCATGACCGTATCACTCTGGAGTATTCAGGTGTTGCTCGCACTGCTCTTTCTGTTCGCCGGGAGCATGAAACTGATCATGTCCATCGAGATGCTAACGGCGATGATGCCGCTACCGCTGCCGGGCTTGTTCTTGAAGTTCATCGGCACCGCTGAGGTGACAGGCGCAATTGGCCTGATCCTGCCGGGGCTCCTGCGCATTCGACCGGGCCTAACTCCGCTGGCTGCTGCCTGCCTGGTGATCATCATGATCGGTGCGACAGTGGTCACGCTGCTGAGTGGTGAGGGCGCGGCTGCTCTGCTCCCGCTGGTGGTCGGGCTCCTCTGTGCGGCAGTCGCTTATGGACGCCGGTCCTGGGCTTTGGCGTAGCAGATAGACATTTCCGGGTGTGTTGGGTGGGGAGAAATCCTGGCATGAGCTAGAGATCAGTGGGGCTCTACCGCAATACTGTTCAAATAGTCCATGCTCCTGGTGGAGCATGGACTATTTGAACAGTATTGCGGTAGAGCCCTGACCATTGCAAAAGCCGATATAATATGGATATTATCATCGTGCTTGACCAAATATTTCACACCATGGAGTATGCTACATGTCCGCTTATGCTCAGCGTGTCGCCACTTTTGGCACCACCATTTTTACAGAAATCAATGTCCTGGCTCAGCAGTATCACGCCTTAAATCTGGGTCAGGGGAAGCCTGACTTTGATACGCCGCCGGATATCGTCGAGCAGCTTGTGCGGGCGGCGCAATCGGGCCAGCAAAATCAGTACGCGCCCGGCTCTGGTACGGCATCGCTGCACAAAGCTATCGCCGATCACGCGGCACGCTTCTACGGTATGGAAATTGATCAGAATCGGGGCATCATCGTCACATCGGGCGCGACGGAGGGCATCTTTGCTGCCATACTGGGACTGGTTGATCCAGGGGATGAAGTGATTGTCATCGAACCGTACTACGATTCGTATGTGCCGAATATCCTCATGGCGAATGCCGTTCCCGTCTATGTTCCACTGCACCCACCTACCTGGACGTTTGATACTGACGAATTGCGGGCGGCGTTTAGCAGCAAAACACGGGCAATACTCCTGAATACACCGCATAATCCGAGCGGACGCGTCTTCACACGGCAAGAACTCACCTTGATAGCCGATTTGTGTATTGAACACGACGTGATCGTCATTGCCGACGAGGTGTATGAGCATCTGCTCTTTGGCAATGCACAGCATATCCCTATCGCAACACTGCCAAACATGTTTGAACGCACGGTCACAGTGAGCAGTGCTGGCAAGCTGTTTAGCGCGACCGGCTGGAAAATAGGCTGGGTCTACGGACATCCAGACCTGATAGAGGGCGTGGCACGCGCTCACCAGTTCATCACCTTTGCTGTGCATCACCCCTCGCAAGAGGCCATTGCCTACGCGCTCAATTTGCCAGATAGTTACTTTACGTCATTTCAAGCAATGTACTCGACGAAGCGCGACTTGATGATGTCCGCCCTTGACGGTGGAGGGCTGACCTATGTTGCACCGGAGGGTACATACTTCTTGATGGCGAACTACACCGGCATATTTGACGGCACGCCGATGGAATGCACCCGTTACTTGATCAAAGAGCTTGGCGTCGCCTGCATTCCCCCTGAGTCATTTTACAGCCGACATCACGCGCATATCGGTCACGGCTATGTCCGTTTCGCCTTTTGTAAAAGCGACGAACTCCTCGGCGAGGTGAAAGAACGCCTCTCAAGGAAAGTAGAATGAACAAGCTGTTTTTCGCGCTCAAATTACTGCCCATTTGCTTCCTCATTATCTGTCTCTTTCTGCTCCCTACGCCCACTCATGCGGATGGTGGCGCACCAAACCTGGCATATGTTGCCGGATCCGCAAAAGGGATCAGCATCATAGATATTGGGCAACAACAGGTAACGAATACGCTTCCAGTGACAGGTGATCCGCAAACCATTTTCTTGAGCGTTGATGGACGGCTCCTCTTTGTGACCGAACCGGCACTCAAGCGTGTGGCTGTTATCGAAACCTATACAAAAGCCATCCTCTGCACCGTTCCTTATCCTGGACAGCCCACACTTCTGACGCTCGACCCAGGAACAGATATGATGTATGTGGCGGGGTCTGATGCGCATGTCGTGCTTGCGTTCGACCCAATGACCTGCGCAATCCGACAGACCCTCACTACCAGTGACGCTGTAGAAGGATTGGCGGTTGCTGTGGTCGGGGGCGGCGTTCTGGGTGGCAATGGCAATCAACTGTGGGTTGCCAACGGGCTTGCGCTGACAGTCTTTGATTCCGCGGGCAAACAGCTCGCGAATGTTTCACTGCCCGAAGGGCCACGCTATCTCTGCATCCCGGCGGGGTCAACCGTGTATGTGACAACGAAGCAGGGAACGGTTGACGCCATTGACCTTCAATCAAAGCGCGTATTTGCCCAGGTGTTGAGTGGCGGAAACTTTGGGCCAATGGATTACGATGCCATCAACGGTGAAGTCTATGTACCTGATGGTCAGCACTCTCGTATCGATGTGCTTGCTCCGGTCAGTGCGGGGAACGGTACATCGCCTCAGGAGCCAGTACATGTCTTTTCCTTTCAGGCGGCCCCGGCCTCCATCGCGATTACCAGCGACGGCCAATTTGGCTTTGCCGCAGTACAAAACGGGACTGTGGTTATGCTCGATCTGCCCGGTCGGCAGGTAGTGAAAACGTTCCAGGTAGGCGGCAATCCCAGGTTCATCATCACTGGCCTCTACCCTTCGCTACTGAGTTTGACGCCGCAACAGGCCACAGTGCTAAGCATTATAGACAATCTCTCGCACTATGCAGCGGCAATAGTAATTGTACTCGCTACCGCCATTGTGCTTATCATCAATCGTCGAAAAATCAAGCTTCTACGTCGCGAGTAGGGACCGCTTTTCTGTTCAAATCTTACCATGTGATCCAAATTTTATAGTCGGCGTATTCTAATATAGAGAGGAGTAATGAACAATACTCGAAATTCGGAATAAAAGGAACCTTATGTGTTCAAAGTGAATACATCGGGTGTAGCGTACCTGTATAGTCGGTTTGCCGTGAAACCGTGATTTCTTAAGTCGCAGAACACGGAGAAGGTCAGAAGAAAAGCGGCGCCCACAGTGTTTACCTCTGGTTTGTTGAAACGAAGAGAGTAACCACCAGTCTTTTATCTGGCCAGGTCACATACAGAGCGGTCTCCATGCGGTATGCAGAGTCTTTAGCGCAATTCACATGCCCTAATTCGTTTTGATTCGAAAGGTAGATTTCACATGACTAATATTCAACGAACAGTCGCAATGCTCGTCGGCATTGTTTTCGTCCTCATAGGTATTCTTGGTTTTATTCCCGCCCTTGTTCCTGGCAGGTGCCCTCCTGGGCATTTTTAATGTGAACGCTTTACACAGTATCGTTCACATACTCTTCGGTGTCCTGGGGATCGCAGCGGCTTCCACCGGTTGGGCACGCATGTACAACCGCGTCATAGGGGTAGTGTACCTGGTACTTGCTATCCTGGGTTTCATCCCTGCACTCGTAATAAACGGAAATTTGCTCGGACTCGTCAGCATCAATTTGTCTGACAATCTACTCCACCTGGTCGTAGGTGCTGTACTGGCTATCGTCGGCTTCTTTGTGGCCGATCGGGTCACCGCTACAGCGAGAGCCTAGCCTTTCCTGAAAGAGTATCTGCTCCTCTCAGTGAAGAATGCCGTTCCCAGACAAGATTTGGGAACGGCATTCTTCATTGAAAGCCAGCAAAAAAGGGCAGGGCAAACAATAGTAGAAAGCTTCAATCAGAAATTTGCAGACTATTGTCTGGCAGACTGCTTTTAGTTTCCGTCACCAAAATGGGCTGCTCATTTGCAATCTCTTCTACCGGGAACTGTTCGGGATGCATTATTTTCCAGTGTTTCCAGCTAGCCGCGATAATTTCCTGAATCACACCTGCCACCGGGACGGCGAGAAAACCACCGAGGACGCCGAAGAGTTCGCCACCGGCGAATAACGCAAAGAGTGCAACGATCGGGTGCAGACCAATTGCCCTGCTGAACACGCGGGGAGCCACTATTTGCCCCAGCACGATCTGTTGCAGCAAGATGGTAAAGGCCGCGACGATCACCATTGTCACCCACCCTTGCGGAAAGCCGCCAGGACAGTTAATATCCCACTGATATAGCCCGCCAATCATGGGAATAAAGAAAAAGAGAAAGAAGAGGACAGCGAGTAACGCGGCAAATGGAACGTGCAGGAGGGTGAGAAAAATTCCTGTGCATAAGCCACCAATTGCACCCAGCACCAGGAGGCCACGAAAATAGCCACCGGTACTTTGATCCAGGATATGCAAGAACAACGTGATTCTACCCCGGTAAGATACAGGAGTTTTATTGCGAAGCCAATGCACAACTCGTGTGCCATCAACAATAAAGTAGACACTGAGCGTGACAATGACGATGAATGAGATGATATTACTGAATGTGCGGGTGAGCAAAGGCAACAGCCCGGTGATAATTCCTTGTAGTTGAGCTACCGCCTGTCCTCTGAACTGATCAATCTGGCTCTGAGTAATACCCAGATTTTGCAGGAACGCTATGACCGGCTGAATTTGCTTTTGTCCTTCCGGCGTGAACAAAAACTGGATATATTTCACCAGCGAAGCAGTCTGCTGGATGAGCGAAGTTATCACAACATATAAAACCGCAGCCAACAGGCTGACAATCACAAGATAAGCGATGGCGATAGCAAGCGGGCGGGGAAGAAAGCGTTCTAAGAGATGCACAAACGGATAGATGATGTAGGCAAGTAAAGCGGACACAATCAAGATGATGACCGCCCCCGATATCAGCGAAAGCGCATAGAGTACGACTCCGGCAATGCACAGGCACACAAGTACCGTCAACGAGATGATCAGGCGCGTCATCCAGAGGGAGCGCGAAGTAATATGATACGGCGGTTCCGTTTTTTCAACTGCATTTGTATTTACAGACATATGTGGACAACCTTTCTACTCCATAGGAGCTATGTTGCTTCCTTCACCAATTCTGACGGATACAGTTGCTCCGTCAGGAAACGGCGGAACACTGCGAGGCGGTCGTTATCCTGGAGCCAGGGCTGCATTAAGCGTTTTCCATAGAAGTAGGTGAAAGCGTAGGCTTCTCGGAATGGCCGCTTCAGGTAGGTCAGTATCTTCGCGGCCACTTCATCATTTGTCATGAAATAGCGCATCAGATACTGTTTCACTTCGCTGTCTGAACGCCCTTCGCGTAAAAGAAATACAGCATTGCCCTGTACACCGTGTAACAGGTCAAAAACGTCGCGCAGCTTTGCCCAATCTACTGCTAGAGGCTCAATGTCAACTGCCGAATAGACATGCTCAGCTAACCATTGTTGCTGCTCTTCGGGCGTAAATATCATATTCGGTGCCAGCGTCGCGATACCTTCGCTGATAACCATCTGTGGGGAAATGAGTAGACCAATCGTTTGCTCGATATACCCCTTTGCCGAATACAACGCCTGTTCTTTTAGCACCGCCTCCACATGGTGGCCCGGATAGCCTTCATGACTTGCCAGATCCAGCAAATAGGAGAGAACGGTGGGCAAGTCCGTATTCACGTCAATGTGAGAACGATACTTGCCAAGATACGTGTTGTTGGCAAGCCAGGCTTTCTCTGTTACAATCTGCACTTCCACCTCCTCGTCAAACGGCAGAGCCACAAATGCCTGTGTGCGGCGACGAGTTTCAGCGAGTGCCTGGTACATGAAACCTTCGAGCAATCCGATCTGTTCTCGCGCTAATACATAATGTTGCTCAAGTGCGTCCATACGCTCGAAAAGATTGCCTTCGCCCGGCAAGATGGTTCGGCAAGGGCGAAGGCTTGCTCAAATACGGTTTCAGGTGTCCAGGTCGGGTGAATATCGAAGCAGCGTTGCACCTCGTCTTCCAGCGTAAAGGTCTCTCCATAGAGCTTGCGGCAAACAGTCTCTATTGCCAGCATCTGTTTCGCCAGATAAGTCTGCCGGTGTGGCTCGAACTGTTGTAAAGGCAGTGTTTCTATAAGTTGTCCCGCTGCTCGCAGTAAATCACCCGCAGGTGTCACGTCTTCTGTAGCAACTTTATCTTTCCATTCGGGTGGGCCATAGTAGCAATCTACGAAGGGACTACTGGCAGAGAAGGCCCGAATAGCTTTATCAATGCGAAACGCCAGCAGGATATATGCTTGCAGCCATTGCTCGTTCACGAGTCACCTCTTTTCTGAAAGGAGATTTGCATGTTATAATTAACCTCAAGGAGTATGCAATTTATGATTCGCAACCATCACTATTATCGTACATTGGTTCAGCAGCAGGCAAACCAGGCTCATTGGAGGTTTGGTTCGCTTCGCATATCCGCAACTCCCTGACGCTTCAGCGAGATATCGCGAGAGACCACCGGTCTTCCCGTTCTACCGGTCGCCAAACCTTCTCAGTCGAAGGTTTGGCGATTTTTTATTACCCGCAATTACGTTACTGTTTGAAGGAGAAAAAGATGAATATCGGTTTGTTTGTGCGCGGTCTGCTGATTGGCTTTTCCATTGCCGCGGTGGTAGGCCCCATCGGCATGTTGTGTATTCAACGCACGCTGCATCACGGGTTCCTGTATGGCCTCGTGACCGGTCTGGGGGCGGCAACAGCCGATGGGCTCTATGGCAGCGTGGCTGGATTTGGACTCACCGCCCTTGCAACGTTTCTTATAGCGCAATTAGAATGGATTCGCCTGATCGGAGGATTGTTTCTCATTTACCTGGGCATTCGGACGATACTTACCAAACCTGCAAAGCAAGCGGCCAACGCGCCAGCGCACACATTCTTTGGAGCTTATCTCTCCACGCTTCTGCTGACGCTCACCAACCCGCTCACCATCCTTTCGTTCGCGGCTATCTTCGCGGGCATCGGCGTAGGTGGCGCAAGCGGAAAAAGTAGCCTGTTGGCTGCACTGCTCGTTGTCTGCGGAGTCTTCCTCGGCTCAACACTCTGGTGGTGTCTCTTGACGGGCGGATTGAGCCTGTTACGAGGCAAATTTACGCCGCGCTGGCTCCTCTGGGTCAACAGGATATCAGGCAGCATTATTCTGCTGTTTGGAGTGCTTGCCCTGCTGAGCTTATCATTGTAAATGGCGTCGGGTAACGCCACATACGGTAGATGATATAGATGGGGAACAGCAGCCAGGGAAAATTCGCGAGAAAGACAACGGGCAGGTGCGGCGTTGCATAGGTACCGCCAATTTCTTCGCCAAGTATGATTACGACAACGGTCAACAATGTTGAGGCATAGATGATGCTGGGAATGCAGATCCAGTCTTTTCCTCGAATGTAAGCGTAAATAGCAACGATGTAAAACGGGCCAAAGAAAACGGCGTCGATCCAGATGGTCATCTTCCACCATGCCGGTCGCGCTATCAGAACCGGATCGAAGGTACGCCCCCACCAGTGAATGGCATCTACAGCGAAAGGTGGCGGCCAGATGGGATAGGTAAAATGAGCGGGATTGGCAATGACCAGTTGTTCAAGGTCTACAATATACGTGATAAACAGGATGTTGACGATGAAAAAAGCGAGGATAGCGATATCGCCTGGCCTTTTCGATAGTGGAATGGGGTGTCTATTCATGTTCACCATCCTAAGAGGTTTTCTGCTTGATTCTCAGTCCTCAACGGTGCGAGAGGTAATCTCTTGCCCCAGCCTTTCACTGAGAGTATCAGTCAATTTCGTTGCTGTGAGGCTGGTAACTTCATGTTCAGGGTTGTTCTCTATGCGATTAATCGTGCGGATAGAGACGCCCGAGGCGACAGCCAGTTCAAAGATGGTCATATGGGCTCGTTCCCGTAACTGCTTCATCGTTGCCACATTGTTCTCCTCATAAAGAGTTCTTCTGTAAAGTATATATGGCATGTCTTGACATGTCAAGTTTTCTATGCTATTCTGAGCGAAAAGAAAACCGAAGGGGATGGCGTATGCCACCCCCTTTTTTTGTTCAGGAGGAAATTCGCCGAATGCATTGTTTGTCGAAATACTTTTCCGCAATCGGCCCATAACTTTTCGTAGTATTTCATTGTTTTAGAAGGAGAACGGGCTCTTGACCACTTCGGGGGGCTTAGTGCTCGCTTGCCTTGAGAGATGCCTCTTGCTTGGGGAGCTAAAATCCTGTATGCTCTTTTCAAGCAAAAACAAGCAGGAAGGAACCCATGCAGGTCATCACACCACGCCTCTTGCTCCGCGATTTCACACCGGATGATGTGAGAGCCGCTCACGCTTTTGACTCTGACCCAGAGCTTGTTCGCTATCGCGGTGGAGGCCGGGTCACCAAGGAAGATACCCATGCTTTCATTCAAAGAACCCAGCACTGGCTGCGGAGCGAGCCACGCCCTATCTATGCGCTTGCAATCATCCTCGAAGAGCAGGCCGAGATGGTCGGCGTCGTCGGACTCACCATCACTGAGCAGGACTTGGGCGAGGCCGAACTCTGGTATCGTCTTAGTCGCAAGCATTGGAAGCAGGGATATACGACCGAGGCTGTCTGTGCCATGCTTTCCTTTGGCTTCACCGATTTGCACCTTCACCGCATCGCAGCCATGTGCCATCCCGACAACATTGGCTCATGGAGGGTAATGGAAAAGGTGGGAATGCGCTACGAGGGACGCCTGCGTGAAAACTTTCCAAACGGAGATGGGACATGGCGCGATAGCTTGCTCCATGCGATCATCGATCACGAGTGGATGGCTAAGCAGAGCGCCGCTTTGTAGGGTCGTTCTTGCGCATCTTGCGTCAAGAGCTTAGAGAGCATGAAGTACCCGCTTGCGGAGCAAGGGGAATCCTGCTCAGCCATACCCCTGTCTTTTGATGAGTTTCAGTTTGGCCACATGGCCACTCAACCATGCCATTTGATCTCTCGATAGAGCGTAATCCCCTTGTGTTCTCCCTCTTTCCAGCGTTTGAGCACAAAAGGGGCAAAGGTGTCACAGGATTTCCGCCTGACAGCGTGCCAGAAGCACTCTGTGTTGCCTCTGTCAAATTTTTCACGATGTTGAAGCGATCTGCGCACTGCGTTGCCTGGGGAGCCGCTTCCGATTTGACTTCTCACTCCTCCTCAAACCCGAAGCCCTCGAAGTGCAATGTCTGGCAATTCTCTTTGATGATTTGTACGACATCAGCAGGTATGCCGTTGGGAATGGTGGCCTGAATTTCGAGCGTGACCTTGACGCCATTTTTCTGGAGTGCGTTCAGATGTTGAACAACTTCGTCCATGATTTTTCCGGCGTCGCCTGCCATCATTTCAGGGTCGAATTGTGACGGAACCGTAGAAGCGTTGCGGCTTCGACTCGATGGTTGCCGGTTGCCCTGCCAGGAACTGGGCGGGTATCATGGGTGCAAGTGTAGTGGGTGTAGTGGGTGTAGTGGGTGTATGGTGTGCTGGATGCGTACTCTGTTGTTCGCTCACTGCGCGTAAGGAAGTTTGTCCACCGGTATAGGCCATTGTGGCTTGCCCGGCAGATTGGGGAGTTTGAGCGGTTTGGGCAGCCTGAGCAGCATCGGCGGCGAATTGGGCGGCGGCAACGTCTGGTTTGACTACAAGGCTGGTGGCGTTGAGCGTGACCTGTATTTGCTGACCGGCTTTGAGACCGAGATAGCGGGCGCGGGTCTCGTCGTAGCTATCGGCGTAGGCGAAGGCTTCGGTTTGCCAGTAGACCGTTTGCACCCCTTCCGCGATGGCTCTCAGCAGCACGTCGGTGTTTTTCAGGCGTGGGAGGTAGACGTAGCGGGCAAAATTTTCAGACAGTTCTTTGACCGTGACATGGTTGCCACGCCAGAGGGGGATACGATCCATCTCACGGCGCAAGAGGGTTCCGGCGTACTGCGTAATCAGCATATCCTCGCTTCTGAGCCGACGACTCGCGTTCGTTGCCAGCGAACTCTGAGGTTGGGGCTGCATCTTGATTTCTTGCAACTCGTCGGGGCGGCGGGGATCGGGCTGGTCGGGGACGAGGAGCCAGATGTAGGTTTCGGGGATGAGCGACTCCACGCTCTTTTTCGCATCATCGCGTTTGGTTTGCGCCTGATTCTTCTGGAAGTTATCCAGATTGATGTTGAGTATCTCGTTATCGCGGCAAATGGACTCCCAGGCGAGGAAGCGGCGCATACTTTGTTTGAGGTCTTCCAGGCGATTGCGGTCGGCGGCGAGGAAGATAAGGGTATTGCGATACTGGCGGTTCGCGTTGCCACGATGGTCGAGCATATCTTTCGCGGTTGCCCGCGCCTGGCTTTGTGCGTCGCGTACAGCATGGGTGAGCTGCGGTTTGAGGATGACTAAACGTGCGGAGGTATCGTCATCGGCAATATCGGCACCGGAGGCGGGACATACATGCACTCGCGAAAAATCGCCACGAGTGTTTTGTTCCGCTGCGCAGACGTTTCTCGATCTCGTCCAGCACTGTCTCTTCGTCTAATTGAGCGGCGCGGTCTTGCGCGAGACGGTTGACGCTCTGCTGCGTCGAGAACCAGTAGCGTTGATTGTCTACGTAGAGATGGGTGGCATTATCTGAGAGACGGCGCAGGGCATCGCCGAAGGTGGCGACACTCTCGCCCGGTTGCACGCAGCCAAGTTTGATTTGCACCTCGGTCAAACCTTTATTGGGATTGCTCAGCACGGGGGCCGAGCCGAGATAGATGGTGCGCGACACACGGCGACAGGCTGAGTAGCGCCCCAGGTTGGGATTGTCGCCATCGAGTCGCAGCGGCAGTGAATGTGAGCCATCAACATCTTTCTCAATGACGGGAACCCAGTTATCTTCCATGTAGCGCGTGAGTTCAAACTGGACGGTGGACTCGTCTATCGGCACTGTGGCGGGCATAATGAGCAGACTGGCATCTTGCCGCTCCCACAGCGTATGGACGACGGCAGCCATCAGGCGCAGGACGCCACGGGTGCGCTGGAACTTTTCAATGCTCGACCAATCGGTATAGAGGCGGTCAAACAGTTCGGGATGAATGGGGTAGGCAATCTTGATACGGCGTTCGTAGTCGGCTTCGCGGCAATTGGCAGGAAATTCCTGTTGCTGGCTGCGATAGAGGTCTACAAAGGTCTTTGCCACGGCATCGCGTGCGGTAAAGAGCGATGGGTCGGCGATGGGTTGGAAAAGTCGCCGCCGCACAATCTCGTAGCCCTCTTCGCGGTCCGCCGGACGCCAGGGAGACTCGATGCGCCCGAAGATATTTTTCAGACGGATGGCGGCTTCACGCCCACCTTCGCCGCCCGTTTCGGTATCGGAGGCGGGAATGGTCGCGACAACGAGGGTTTGCGGCGCCGCTTTCGCCGCCTCGGTCAGCGATTGGGCAAAGCTCAGGTTGGCATCAAAGGAACCACCGGGCAGATTGGAGACGCCATAGAGTTGGCGAGCATAGACGACCCATTCGTCAATCAGAATGAGACAGGGTGAGGCGGCGGCGAACAGTTCGCGCAAGATTTCGGAGCCGGGACTGACCCCTTGACGGTCGGCCTCCGCCACCATCGCGAAGCCATCTTTGCCGAGCAGTTGCCATGCCAGTTCGCCCCATAAGGTATTGACGACACAACCATCAGGCTTTGTGCGCGGCTGACCAGGGGAAAGCGCGTAGCCAACCAGTACAGCACGCTGAGCCTGTGGCGGATGTGCGACTCTCGCCGCCTCTAAGACTGGTTCGATGCCCACCAGTTCAGCGACGGGAACGCCGGAAAAGAGGTGATAGAGTGCCAGCAGCGAGTGCGTCTTGCCACCGCCAAAGTTGGTTTGCAGGTCAATGACGGGATCGCCGCCACTCCCGTTCAGGCGTTGCAGGGCATTCACAAGCAATTGTTTCAAGCCATTGGTGAGATAGGTACGCTGGAAGAAATCGTGCGGGATACGGTATTCCGCGGAACCTTCGCCACTATGCACGCGCCACAGGTCAGCCGCGAATTCGGCCTGCTGGTAGTTCCCGGAGGCAACGTCGGGATGCGGCATGACCACTTCACGCCAGGGTCGCAAACCACCCGCCGGTCTCCCCTCGATAGGGGCAACCGCAACCTTGCGCGTCTCGTTGCGCGTCTGTTCATCAAAACGCACATGCAACAATTCTTGTTTTTGCCGATCAATCTCGCTTGCCTGTGGTGCCGCCGAAACAGCCAGAGCAAGCGCTGGATGCTATCCAGAGCGCGATAGGCATCATCGGTGCTGAAGGCTGCCTGATGCGCCCACTTATTGCGTGTCTCACGCAACTCGCTCACTAGCGACCGTTCAGCGTGGCCCAGCACATTCTTAAAGACGGCATGCCACTGGTCCCACATGACCATCAGCAACACCTGCGTATCACCTGATAGCTCACCGCTACGGGCAGATGCAAGGTGATAGTCGCGCAAACTTGACGCCGCCTCCTGTAACCACCTTTCCCCGTAGACCGCCTCCATCTCGCGCTCAATAAACGGTTGCAGTCCTGTGCGTAACAGGTCCAACGCTTTGCCAACGCGCTCGTGATTGCTCTGTGCCATGATGTTGTGTCTCTTTCTAGTACGATGCCGCTATCCTTGCTATCAATAGTAATCAAATAAAAACGTGATAGCCGAATACAATAATACCAGTCAAATTAGAGAGGACGGACGCCCACAAGGGGCCCCACTCCGCCTCGCCCTTCCCCCGTCCCTACGATGTACGTTCTCGTTCCCGACGGATCGGACATCGTAGGGATGGTAGCCGTTCCACCCGTTTTTTATGGGTGATGCAAGGTTGAGCGAGAATGTTTCGTGATTCAACCGCGTTCGCGTTTTTATGAATAGCGGTTGGGTTGTTGTTGCCAACGAATGGGATCTTTTGGATATATTCACGTTTCTGCTCCAGATCATTATGGTCTCGAATGATATGATCATGGAAATTGTATTGCCAGAGGAGACCAGACCAGGAGATCGTGTGCGTTTTCACATAGTTGATCCATGCGACCGTTGTCAGCGATTTGTATGCCCCGATGACCTGTCCCAGAGCAGGTGTTTTGCTACCGCTACCCGTAAAATGGAGAATGCCATGCATATGATCCGGCATGACAATAGAGCTATCGAGTCGGACGTGTGGGAAACGTGCCGGGAGAGCTTCCCAACCTTCTTCGACGATAGTCCGTAGTTCAGGCATATCAAAGACGGGTTCATGATGCTCGCTGCGCAACGTCAGAAAATAGCTGGCTGTCCCGGCATAATTATGGCCTGGCAGACGCATCGAACGTCTTTGTGGTAGCTTCCACTGATCCATAACTTTTTCCATTCCTTACTCCCCCAAAAATGATAAATTACATGATGCTTGCGAATGAAATTCCACAACATTCACCTGTCCGACGTCTCTGCCTTCCCCCGCACTCTAATACTTGCCGGAACGCGACTGTTGCATCGTAGGGACGGGGGATGGGCGAGGTGGGGTGGGGCCCCTTGTGGGCGTCCGTCCTCCTTCCCCATGTGGATGACAAAACTAGGAGGACGAGACGCCTACAAGGGGCCACCCCCACATCCACACCGCCCCGTCCCTACGATACAACGATACCGCTTCCAAGCGTTGTTCTTTTGCTATTATACTTCTCCTTAATTGACAAGTATTGGCCTTGCAATTTCTCTACCCTCATATTGTCACGCTGATCGGTTTACTAGCGTCAGTAAACTGATACTCAACGATATTACCATTTTCGGTACTCATCTTTTAACGCCTCTGAAGCAGCACCTGAAACTCCTGCCTCAGTTTTGCCAGAGACACATCTATCTTTGTGAGCTTCTGCAAAAAATCAGTAACAGGCCATTCAAATAATATCCCTTGACGTGACAAATAGATACCTACCGAGCTGATATGCAGAGCATCATTATAGTCGAGCAACAGATACCCTGCCAACTGGTACAGGTAATCTGCTTTGATTTGCGGAGAAATGGTCGTTTTGATATCAATCAAGCATCCATCTACAACCATATCAGCATCTGCTCCGCCAATGTCGAGACTCCCTGCAAATGTAGGATTGAGTATATGAGGACGTGATAAGAGATGCTGATATCTATCAAAGAACAATGAGACCATTTCGCTCATATCATTGAGCCATGCGTCCTGGGGAATAGCCAGCAATTCAGCAATGCTCTGTTTTACCGTTGGCTGCATAAGAGGGCCTTGTAGATAGGCGCTGCTACGGAATACTTGCTCGAAGTAACTCAGTACCACGCAGTAACGGTCAAGTGTGTGTTCGGCTTCCGGCTCTAATTGTCTCCCAACAGGTTGAACAGTTTGTAAGTCAGTATCTAGACTTGCAAAGAAAGCTTGCACCAACTTGAATGGGTATGGGCCTTCTGCTAATTTGAGAAAATTGCCAGATGCATCAGCAGGTAAGGGCAATCTTACTGGTAGATTTTCCCAATTAAAGGGAATGTCGTTATCACTTTCCCAGGCTTTAACGATCAATTTCATAGCACCATGCCAGGCTACTAATCTCTGGTAGGGTGTAATCCCAAAGCATAGCGAATGCGATAATCAATAACCATACCTAGCAATCCATAGGGGTATTGTTCGCCAGCTTGAAGGATGGGACGAAATGTATGAACATTCTTGAGTTGGCGATTGGGTTCCTTCGTAAGCATGTTTGTATGAGCAAAACGCTGCTTGATAAACTGACCAATGGAACTGCTCTTGTTATCAAGATGCGATGTGAGTGACACTACGCACAACTCCTTCTCTATAAGCTAACAACACATCTCCTTACCCCAAATACGTCGCCTCCCACAACCTCCCATCGCTGGCCTCCCTATTCGCCAACCGGCTAATCTCCGACCATGATGTCACAAGGCTGTTATACGCCAACGCTTCTTGCGTCCAGCCTTTGCGTTCACAGACGGTGTAGAGACGGTAGGCGAGGTCGCGGGCGATCTCGGCTTTTTCGCCGACACGACGCAGGATATCTCCGGCGGCAGTATCGCCGTGTTTGTCTTGCGCGTCAATCATGCGCTGCATCACTTCCCAGACCGAGAGGTGACGCTGCTCCTTCGGGTGCCAGACCGCGGAGAGTTCGTCGCGTTTGAGGAGGCGCACCTTGCCGCTTCTGGCTTCGAGGAAACCGGCGTCAACAAGGCCCTGGAGAGAGGTATTTTTGGCCTTCGAGAGCGTCTCGGCACGCCCGTACTCGCCCGCGTTCATGGCGTATTCCTCGAACCACGCGACGGCCCAGCGGGTCTCGGCGTCGTACTCGCCCTCCTGTTCCGCCAGCACCTCGTCGAGGGCGCGGTTAATCAGTTGCAGGGCCGTGCGCACACTCAAGGTTGTGCCATCCGACTCGACGACTTTGCTGTAGCGCGAATAGATCGCCATACCGGGGCCGATACTCGCCTGTGCAAGGTCAACCGGCGCGATACTGCCATGTTGCAAGTTTTTGAGCGCCAACGGCAACTCTGCTCTGAGTTCGTTGAGAAACTGCCGACGTGACGCTACTGACGCACCAACTGGACGCGGACGACAGACAAGAACGATGGATGAAGCAAGAGCATTTGTCCCCTGTCCAATACTACGGTTAGCCATCTCTGTACGCATAGGCCACGTACCGGTGATAGTGAAATCCAGTTCGAATTAGCCCTTCTAGCATCGTCTCCCAGCCGGTAGAGGACGTAAACTGTGTGCTATGCGCACTCTTGCCATTGCTACTTGTCTTCATCACCATCATTGCTATTCTGTTTCTGATTCAGCTTGCTTAAAGGCATAATAGACGGTCAGAGGATAATCGGGATGTGCAACAGCTCTCATGCGCTCAAAGGCTTGACCCAATCCCGTTTCAAAAAACTTTTGCGCCTCAATTTTGCTACCGCCAAAACGATAGGGAGTTGCCACCAACTCCTGTGCTTTTGGTACCAGCATTGTCCTGAATAAGTCAGGATAAACAGTGTTGAGCGAACGACGCAACCAGACATAGAAAAAATCCGACGAGGTCAGCATAACCGATATTGTCATAGTACGGTGGGTCGGTTGAAATAAGAGGGTGAACAACATCATTCACTGGCTGTTGTCGCGTCACGCTGCTGAACATTACCAGAAGCATTACAAGAAGATAGTGCAATGACCTCTGCAACCCAATCTCACTGCACCTTGAAAATTTCCTGCTAGACTCGCTAATAGGATTAGCTTCTGCAAAATCCCAAACCATTGGAATAGCTTGACGTGCAAAAGTATTACGAACTTTAATGTATCTCTAGATCATTCCATGAACAAATTGATGAGCATTATCTGCTACTTGGTCAACAGCTAATTGCTAGATATGTTACCACCGCATCAGCATACGCATTCGCTCCTGTACCACCATCATTGAGCGAAATACCATCTACTGACAAACCTGCAATCTTTGCATCATGCAGCACCTTGTCCCTTGCTTCTTGCACAAGGTCACTGAAAGTTGTAAGTGCCACAAGTTGGCGTGGGGTAGAAGAGATCGCCAAAAGTAGCATACCATAAATTTGGTACGCAGAAATCTACGTGGATTATGTGGAAGTACGGCTTCAGGTTTCCATTGCGTGAGCTTCGCGCTATAGCAGCATGTTCTCTTGATCGGAGCATTGGCGAAGATAAACACGTCCATGTTTTCCCTTCTGCAACTATTGCCATGAGTTGTGCACCCATTCGTCCAGCTTTGCCTTCGTTGCGTATATAATCTAAATGGCACTGTTGTACCACAGGCAGATACATTGTAGCTCCCTGCCATTGACCGTACTATCTTGCGGGTGTGCCTTTGCCTGCCTTCACAGCAGAAGTGAATAGTAGGGGGTGCAACTGCTATAATCAATCTGTGGATCAACCCATGTCTTCTTTGCCCTTTCTTTTTCGAGAGACAAAATGAGCGTACAAGTGGCATTTGTGTCCCACAAGCTGGATTAGGACATGTGACGGTTCGTGTCCATAACCATGCAATTACTGTTGCCTCTCCACCGCCGTATTCTTTGGGGAGGGTTACTTTCGGGTAGAGATGGCCTATGCGCTTTTCGGCCTCGTCGCGCATCCATTTGCCGTAATAGCGGATATCATCAGCTAAGCCATGTGCGCCTTGCCAATCGCGACCCAGCAGGGTTTTTCTGGCTTCGGGATTGACGGGTGGGCGATTGGCAAACTTTGGTGGTATCTCGATCAGGGCTTTATTGATGAGGACGGCGACGGGATTGAGGTCGCTGGCATGAGCCTCTAAACCGAGGCGTTGTGCCTCTAATGGGATAGAGCCACCACCAGCGAACGGGTCGAGAACGGGTGGGGGATTGCCACCGGTTGCTTTGCGAATCTCTGCCTGTACTTGCGCTAACACTGCCTCATTATGGGAGTTTTCCCAGAGAACCATCGCTTCGATCAATTTGAAAAGCCGCTCGCGTTCACGTTCCTGCTCCTGCGTTGGTAGGAAACTCTTCTGGATGTTCGGAGGGGTCATCTATCAGCGAGGCAAAGAGGACGGCGCGACATGCTGCCAGTGGGCGGCGCGCCCACCACAAATGGAGTGTCGAGGGGTGTCCGTGACGAATGGATTTTTCACGGGCGGAGGCTTTATTGATGGCATCGAGGGGCAAGGCAACCTCGATGAGTTTTTTGCGATAGGTCATACGGGGATCACTCCTTTGTGCAGCAGTTTCGTCAGGTCGTACATGACGCTTGTCGCCTCGAAATCGGGTTCGCGCTGGAACGGGCGGGATATGTAATGGGTACGGGTTGTCTCACCATCCACTTCGACGATTGCCAGGATGAAGTCGTCGGGCTTGTTGAGCGCGGTCAGGATCTCGTTTTTGGTGACGATGACCGTTGTGGCTCCTTGAACACGGCCTTTGACTTCGAGAAAGCGCAGTTTGCCGGTGCCGGGGATGCGCGATTCGATATCGTAGCCGCATTTGTCGGCGCTGACATCGCGGGGCAGGTAGCCCAGGTTGCGCTCGGCTTGCATGACGGCCTCCATTGCCAGGTGTTCGACACGGGCGGTTTCGTGGGCAAATTGGGCGATGGCAGGAGGATCGTCCTGTTCCCCCGGCCCTGTAAGTTTGTTGAGCAGACCCTGTGGGACGACGAGGACGCCGCCGACGATGACGGGCGGCAAGGGCGAGAGTTTGCGCTCCTGCTCCAGCTCGGTCAGGCGGCGTTCGCGACGGGCCAGCAGGTCTTCGGCACGCTGGCGAGCAATCTGCGAATTGAGGCGGGCGTTGATTTTACCGGCAGCCTCCTGCGCCTTGAGCGTGGCGGCGCGGTTGTCCCAGTAGCTAATCTCTTTGGTCAGGCGGTCATTGACGGCGGCGAAGGTTTTGTCTATCTGCTCCTCGCGGCGCTGGCGAACCTCGCTGAGGTGGCGCGGAACCAGTTGCGTGATAGCGTAGCTGCGTGCCTGCTCTTCCAGGTCGCCATTGGTATGTAGGGGCCGATTTATCGCGCCCACCGCCGATTTATCGGCCCCGTCGGTAACTGTTGACGTATCAGTATGTGACACATTTGCCGATAAATCGGCGGTGGGCGCGATAAATCGGCCCCTACTGGATTTGTTAATTTCCATTAGTACAAACGCGGATTCCTCCTCGGTCAATGGGCGATAGTCGAGGAAGGGCGCGTAACCCGCCGTGGAGATATTGCCCTGCTCGTCGCGTTCGATGAATTGCAGTTGGCGCGAGACTTCACGGCGCTTGCCCGTCGTATCGAGGCTGGCATCCTGAATGGTATGCTCAAGGTAGAAGAGAACACGCAGAGCTTCGCTGTTGTCGGTCGGGTCAACAAGAATGCTGCCCTGCGTGAGCAAGCCGCGATACTGTTCCAGTAGCAGGTCGAGCGTCGCATCGAGCAATGGCTGACCGGGACAGACGAAGGTTGCCAGTGGCTTGCCTGGCACGGTGATACGCTCTTTCTCGAAGACGACGCGCTCGTACTGGCGCAGGATGGTGGCCCTGGCATTGCCATGTATGGTGCGGTTGCGAATGGCGGCACGGATAGCGGCTGGCACATGCGTAATCTCGTAGCGGTGCGGCTCGCGCTCATAATATTTGCCGCCGAGCCGTTTGAGCGCCTCCAGGAAAAAGGCGGCGATGAAGTGCGGTTGCAGACGATGGGCGGCGGCCCGCTCCATCTCTTCGCGTATCTGGCGCACACGCACGACATCCATCACCTCGCGAGCAAGGGCGCGTTCATCGAGCAGCGATTGCAGGTGCTGGTGGTCGAGCGCCTCGTCCACGACGTGCGTCAGTCGCGCCCGCACATCGGGGCGGTCGCCATAGCGAATGGCCTCGACCATCAGATCGCGCAAAGGACGATGGTCGAATAAGACCTTGCCCAGCACATCGAAGACCTGCCCACCTAGAGAATCGCGCTCCTCCTCCAATTTTTTGAGCAGGGTATGGAAGACCTCACCCTCGCGGGTCTGCTCCGCCACGAGGTTCCAGAGGTGACAGACCTCCGTCTGCCCGATGCGGTGAATGCGCCCGAAGCGTTGTTCCAGGCGATTGGGATTCCACGGCAGGTCGTAGTTGACCATCAGGTGAGCGCGTTGCAGGTTGATACCCTCGCCGGCGGCGTCGGTCGCCACCAGCACCTGCGTCTGTTTCTCCTGCGTAAACGATTCCTGCGCCCTTGCTCGCTCTTCCCGACTCATGCCGCCGTGAATGGTGACGACGGCTTCGGGGCGTCCAAGCATGGTACGGATGCGCTCGGTGAGGTAGTTGAGCGTGTCGCGGTGTTCGGTAAAGATGACCAGTTTGAGGCGGTGGCCTTCGGCATCAAACATCTCGGCGTTGTCTTGCAGGAGGGTTGCCAGTCCCTCCCATTTGCGGTCGGTGCCACTGCGCCGCACGGCATAGGCCAGTTCCTCCAAACGTGCCAGCAGCGCAATCTCGACTTCCAGTTCGGCAATCGTGCGGGCGGCGGATGCCTGATCAACGACGCGCTGCTCGGCCTCTTCCAGTTCCGCGCCGGGCGCATCATCCAGATCGTCGAGGTCATCATCCGAGAAGAGCGGCAAACCCTGAAACAGTTCCAGCGCCTCATCGGGAGCATTTTTCGCCTGTCGCGCCTCCTGCAAACGGCGCTCAAGGCGTTCGCGCCGGCGTTTGAGCGATTGATAGATGGCCTCCGGCGACGAGGCGAGGCGACGTTGCAGCGTAATCAGGGCAAAGCCGACCGTTCCTTTGCGCCCATTGTTCTCCAGCGCGTCGGCGCGGTTGAACTCCTGCCGCACATAGTCGGTGACGGCCTGATAAAGCGCGTCTTCTCGACCGGACAGGGAATAGTTGACCGTGTAAGCCAGCCGTTCAGGAAAGAGCGGCCTGCCCTCAAAGGTGTAGAGTTGCTCTTTGACGAAGTGGCGCATCAGGTCGGAGACATCCACCTTATGCACGCCTTCGCGAAATCTGCCCTCGAAACGGTCGGCATCGAGCAGGCGCAGGAAGAGTTGAAAATCCTCTTCTTTGCCGTTATGCGGCGTCGCCGTTAGCAGCACAAGGTGGCGTGTAATCTTGCCCAGCATCTCGCCAAGCTGGTAGCGTTTGGTGTACTTGACCTCGCCGCCAAAGAAGGTCGCCGACATCTTATGAGCCTCGTCCACCACGATCAAATCCCACTCGGTCTGACGCAACTTCTCCTGCGTCTGTTCATCCCGCGACAGTTTATCCAGGCGGGCGATGCAGAGCGGCATCTCGGTAAAGACGTTGCCAGAGGCCGAGGCTTCTAAGCGGTCATTGGTGAGAATGTCAAAAACGATGTGAAAGCGGCTATTCAATTCATCCTGCCACTGCTCCACGAGATTGCCGGGTGAGACGATGAGGCAACGATGCAGGTCTCCACGAATCATCAGTTCTTTAATCAGCAGGCCGGTCATAATGGTTTTGCCCGCGCCGGGATCATCGGCGAGCAGGTAGCGCAGAGGTTGTTTGCCCAGCATGGTCTCGTAGACGGCGGTAATCTGGTGCGGCAACGGCTCGATCAGCGAAGTATGCACGGCAATCAACGGGTCAAAGAGGTAGGCCAGGCGAATACGATACGCTTCCGAGGTGAGACGAAACAGCGCCCCGTCGGCGTCAAATTGCCACGGTAAACCGGCAGGGGCAATCTCCAGATTTCCCACACCTTCGCTATAGAGCAACTCGCTCCCAAGACGCCCGCTGGCATCCTGATAGACCAGTTCCACGCTGCTTGAGCCATGCCGTTTGACACTGATAATCGTCACCGATCCGCCGGGCAACAGGCCCTTCACGGCGACACCGGGTACTAATTCATCCAGGAGAGCCATTCGCTGCCATCCTCTCCAACCTCATTTCCAGCATGTAGTATCGTTCCCTCGCCCCTCATTCTGCTTCTCATCAGTAATTCCGGCAATCTATCTATAGATAGAGAAACCTTGCGAAATACAGCAGGGCAATTGTAACGCATTGTGGGGTTTACTGCAAGAGGAATATCAACAAGGTAGGGGCCGATTTATCGTGCCCACCGCCGATTTATCGGCCCGTACCCGATAAATCGGCGGTGGGCACGATAAATCGGCCCCTACAGATTTCATCAGTGGCAGAAGATGGTGTTCATCAGCATTACCGAGCCCAGCACCGATTTCATCAGTGGCAGAGGATGGTGTTCATCAGCAATAGCACATCAGGGCCGATTTAATAGCGTTTATACAATTTATCCTGGCTCCAATGGAACGGGTTGTTAAGAATATACTGGCGAATGTGTTGTAACGCTGCTTCTGTGCGAATGATGAAATCATAATACTCATCTTGCCATGCAAACCACGGCTTCTCTTCAGAATGTCGTATCTGATACGTCGTTGACGCCTTAAATACACGGACAACCTCCCACAGAGCCACTCTGCTACCGCCAGGGACTGGCTCCCGGTCGGTCAATTCAATGATGGCGTGAAAATGGTTGGGCATAACAACATAGGCGTCCAGTTTGACGTGCGCAAAACGTCGGGGTAGCGTGACCAACACTGACTCAGCAATCTGCCCTGGACTCCGCAAAACCATCTGGTCATTCACAATTGAGCCAAAGACGAGACGATGTTGGTGCGTACAAATCGTAACAAAATAGAACCCCGGCTGGCTATAATCATACCCAGCTAAACGTTTAGACATAGAACCCACCCCTTTATGTGAGATGCCACCCACTCATATGAATCAAGTGAGCGGTACAAAGATAATAGCAGAGGATATGCGTATCATCAAGTGATTTGTCCCATCACGTACCCGGTAATGCCTGTTATCCACGGCCCATATACGTTTGATCCCGCACTGGTTCAGCAATCGTACGGGCCGATAAATCGGCGATGGGCACGATAAATCGGCCCCTACGGGATAGCAAGCGATAGGGCTATTCTCATTATCGGATGGTGTCCACGAGGACGGGGCGAATCCGTTTCATCCACAGAAGTGTAGAATATATCATTTTGCAATCCTTGACAATACATTCATAATAGACTATGCTCTCAAGAGGAAAAAATGCTCTCTTCAAGCGTCTTATAGGGTATAGCCTGGACGTAGGTGAACACATCCCGCTTTATTTAAGAGAAAGCAGGTAGGAACGATGGATGTTGCAATGGAAACGTTGAGCCAGGCGAATCTATCGTCGCTCGCGCATCATTGTTCACAGGAAATGGGCAAACGCCGTCGCAAAGAACCGTCCGACGATCGGTATTGCCTGGAAATTTTCCGGCGTGCCATTGTGCAGGGACTTGACTCGGCGTGGACGGTCCTGCAAGAACGCTTCGGCGATTCTGTGCGCATGTGGTTGCGCAGCCATCCCAGCAATGATATTGCTTTGCGGCATGATTCGGAAGAGAATTATGTTGCCCTGACCTTTAGCCGTTTCTGGCATGCCGTCCACGACCAGAAAGTAGAGTTTCAATCGCTGGTCGCGGCCCTCAGTTATTTACACGCGACGCTGAATGGTGTGATTATGGATACGACGCGGTCTCACTTACGCTCAAAAGAGGTGCCATGGCCAGAGGCCGATTCGCATGAAGAACCTGTTGCGAGCGAACCGGACACGTGGCATACCACCTGGAACAGCATCCAGAGCCTGCTTCCCGATCCAAAAGAGCAACGGCTGGCCTATCTTCTATACTATTGTGGCCTCAAACCTCGGGAAGTCGTGATACGCTGCCCGAACGAATTTGCCAGTGTGAAAGAGGTGTATCGCCTGAATTGTAATATTGTTGAGCGGTTGCGCCGGAACCGGGATCGGCTGCGCTGGCTCCTCGGAGATGAGGAATAGGAGGTTTGAGCTTACTATGACGAACCAGTCGCATGCAATGGCGCTGAGCAATGAAGAACTCATGAGCGTCGCGTATAATGAGGACACGCTTTCGCTAGAAGAGCGAGAACACCTGGCGCAATGCCCCATTTGCCAGCAGCAACTTGCCACCTACACGTACACAAATACGCGGTTGCGCACACAGCTCTATCGCAGCGTGTGTCCGAGTGCCGTTGATTTGAACTATTACTGCCTCGGTGTGGTTCCGGCGGAGCAACGAACGGCTATCGCCGCGCACGCGCTGGACTGCCCAGCATGTGCGGACGATATCGCGCTGATACGCCGCCAGCAGGCCGCCTTTGACCCCTTTGCCCCCGCTACCTTCTCGTTGCGCTCTGCCATACGCCGTCTCGTCGCCACACTTGTGGTGCAGCAGGCACAACCTGTGCTACGCGAACAGCCCTCCACAGGCAGTTGGCCCCGGCAATACCGGGCCGAATCCATTGACCTGTCGCTCCATCTCTCGCGCACCGGGAACGGCGATATCATGCTGCTGGGCATTATCACCAGTAGCAATGATACAGAAATGGTAAACGCCTTTGAAGGAATGACAGTAGAACTTTTCCGCTCTGCCGACGGGAAAACGGAGGACACAACACCATTTCTCACAACACTTATAGACGATGTTGGCAATATCCTGTTGGAACCTGTCCCCGCGGGAACTTATATGATGATCCTGCATTTACAGGGCCGCGACGTTGTTATTGAGGATTTGGATATACATTGAGAACATGTTGGAAGTATGGAAAACGCCCAGTTTCTGCAATCCTTACGGGAACTTAGCCTGGATGAGGGACGAGACTATATCCAGGCGCACGCAACGGAGATAGTGGACCTCGCGGAGATAGGCAACTTGCTGGCCAACGAGGCACTGGCTCAACTCTATTCACCGTTTAACTCGCTTAAACTGGCGGAACTGCTCATCTTTTTTGGCACCCATACGCAGCACCTGTATTCCCATGCGCTCGGCCTCAAAGCTAAAGGGGATGTGCTGGCGCAAATCGGGCATTATCAGGCCGCGATGGATTGCCTGGATGAGAGCGGGAAAGAGTTCTTACAGCTAGACGACGAGGCAAATTGGGCCCGTTCGCGTATCAGCTGGATTGTGTCGGCCACGTCGCTGGGACGTATCGAGGAGGCATTGCAGCAAGCAGAACAGGCACGCGCTGTCTTCCTGCGCCAGAATGAGCCTTACTGGGCCTGCATCATTGACCACAATACTGCCTGGATTTACAAACAGGTTGGACGGTACCGCGACGCAGTCGAACTGTATGAACATATACTGGCTATCTACCCCACGCTGACCGGTCAGAGTGAGAGATTTATCACACGCGCTATCGCGATGGCAAAGATCGCCAAGGCCATCAGCCTCTCCTGGCTCGGCATGTTTGAAGAGGCATATCGTCTGCTACAGGAGTCCTATGCCAGTTTAGTCACCATTCAAGACATGGACATGGCGGCTAACTCCGAAATCAACATGGCAGACCTCGATTATATTCGAGGATATTATGGCTCCGCGCTGCGCAGCTATTACGCAGCGCAGGATATTTTGCTCCAACAAAAGAATGATAATCCCAGAATAATGGCCGAAATAAAGCGGCAAATCGCCAGAACACTGGTGAAATTGAACAGGCCGAACGAGGCCTGCCAGCTGGCGGCGGAGGCAGTTGCAATACACCGGGAACTTGATGCCTCACTCTACGCAACAAATACCCTGCGCGAATATGCCACAACGCTGGTCGCCGCCGGACGTTTGCAAGAGGCGCTGGCAGTGCTGAATGAAGCGCAAACGCTGTTTGAACGAGACGGCTTCCACCACTACATTCTGGCGACTCGCCTTCAACGGGCGGAACTACTGCTCGCTATGGGTGATGCCGCGAAAGCATATGAGGAAGCACGAAGCATTAAATTCTTATTCGACGAGCAGGAACTGGCGGCACAATCGGTCCAGGCAAGCCTTGTAATTGCCGATTCCCTTTTAGCGCAGGCCCGGCAAGCAGAGGAGCGGCGAGAGAAGGAGCAATACACACTACTTTTGCAAGAGGCAGTCTCGTCCTGCGAGCTGGCCATAGCCCAGGCACGGCAGATATCTATGCTAGAAGAAGTATATAAAGGACAGTATCTGCTGGGACAGCTCCTGGCTTTGCAGGGAAATACCGCCATGGCTGCACGCTACTACACCGCTGCCATTGCCATGGTGGAGCGCATTCTGGACAATCTGGTGTATGACCTCTCACCCTCCTTCTTGCAAACAGCCTGGGCAGTATACGCGGCCATGATTGCTATCTGCCTGCAACAGGGGAAAGCTGAACGCGCCTTCAATTATCTTGAGCGGGCACGTTCAATGGCGCTGCGCCAGTATCTCAACGCCGCGGCGTCTCCTGAGAGGAAGGAAGAAAAGGGAGCATCTGACACCTCTTCTGCTTCATATAGCGATAGCGCCATGATTCTGCGCACACAGGACGAACTCAAGTCGTGGCAGAAAAATTACCGCAACTACAGCGTACTCCTCACGCAGATGGACACGATGGATACAATAGACACAGCCGGGTCTTTGTCTTCGGTATCCTCGATGGTCGAGCGAGAGGTTATCGAAACGGAACTGAAGCGGTGCGAGGCAAAGGTAAACGAACTGTTTGAGCGCCTCTATGTCCAGCAGTTTACCGCCCCTGTTAGACCGTCTATACCGACTGCACCGACTGCACTGACTACAAAACGTGCAAAAAACAGGCAAAAGAGCCAGGCGAGCAATCAGAGCTATGCAGGCTATCTAAACGTCGCACAGTTCCGCCAGCGACTCTCGCCGGAACAGCTCGTTCTGGCGTATTTTCTGGATAAGGAACGCATTGTCATTTTTGCTGTGGCAGCCGGGCAATTCGTCGCGTATGAACACCCTGACGGGATGAAACAATTGCGGCGTCTGTTGCCATTTCTCCATGCCCATTTACAGCCAGGAGGATGGGCAAATCCGCAGCAACCACGACACTCGCAACAACAGGCCGTGCGCGAGATGCTGAAGAAATTGTATGACCTGCTGATAGCACCTGTTGCCGCCCTGCTGCCTCCGCCATCCGGCACTGTAACAATTGTTCCGTATGGCCCACTGCATACGTTGCCATTCCATGCCCTCTACGACGGTTCTCATTTCCTGGTAGAGCAGTATCAGGTGAGCTATCTGCCCGCGGCAAGTATGCTCACGGACTTCGACAGAGGTACGTTGGAGGATGCCACCTCAAAGGAACAGCAGTCTCCGTTGATTTTTGGTTTTTCCGGCAACGGCCACCTGCAACGCGCACTTGAGGAAGCACGAACACTGGCGGCCATGCTGGACGCACGCTGCTTCCTTGAAGAGGAGGCAACAATCGCCCGGCTCAGCGAACAAGCGCCGGGAAGTCCGATCATTCACCTGGCAACACATGGACAAAGCAGGCTGGACGCGCCCAATTTTTCTTCTGTCCTGCTGGCTGATGGCCGCTTTACCGCCATTGATGCCTTCAACCTCGATTTGAAGTCATGCGAACTGGTCACGCTGAGCGGCTGTGAAACTGGACTGGCGATGAGCGGCGGCGGCGATGAACAGTTGGGGCTGGGGCGAGCTTTCCTGGCAGCCGGCGCAGACTCTCTCGTCATGAGCCTCTGGTCCGTTGAGGATGCCGCCACGAGCGAGTTCATGCAGCTTTTTTACCGGCATCTTCTAAGCGGTGAGAGTAAAGTGCAGGCGTTACGCGCAGCTCAATGCGCGTTCATTGCTCGCACCGGCTCTATTCACGTTCATCCCTATTACTGGGGAGCTTTTCGTCTTGTTGGCGATACCAGCCCTTTGCAGTACGTCAAAATCCATTCCTGAAAAAGTGGTTTGCGTGCGTCTCAAGTACAGGAGTAGTGATAATGCGGATTGAACAACATACGCCGCCAATCATGAAATCCGTAGGGGCCGATTTATCGTGCCCATCGCCGATTTATCGGCCATTGGGACAAAAGCCGATAAATCGGCGATGGGCACGATAAATCGGCCCCTACAGGGGTACAGCAATGGGTTCATCAGCATCATCAGACCCGACATTCATTGAGAGATTCAAGGAGGAAAAACCATGAGCATGAATATGCCCCCGGCGGTGTACTGGTACAAGAATCAGATTGCCGTTACCTTTTATGATGCCCTTCAAGATCCACCCCCACCAACAAGCGATATTCTGGCGAAGGTGGCTGACCATCAGGATAAACTCAATTCTCTGCTGAAAGGCACGAATTTCACCCTGAAAGCGCCCGCTAACAATATGCCACCTCAACAGCCGTCACCCATGAATATGCATACAGACAGCACTCCTGCTGATTCCGGCGATCTCGATGGGATTTATGTGTATCCTTCTCCCTATCGCCAGCCACCTCCCGGAGGTCAATCCACACCAATGAATGATCTGATTGCCTTTTACAGCATCGAACCAACGTCTAAGCCCACTACTCCCACTACTCCCACTACTCCTACTACGCCGACGCAAGGAGGAACTACCGGTACTGGTGGGATGAGTGGGATGAGTGGGATGAGTGCAATGGATGGGATGGGGGGAATGGGCGGCGACAGTACCGGTGATGTTACCCCAATAGAGGTAATCAAACAATTGTACGCGAAAAAGAACACCATTGATATTCCCTTCGATGCTATGCCGTACTGGTTCTACGCTGGAACGGACGATCCCACACATGGTTGCCCTATCACCCCGCCTTTTCCCGCGGCTGGGTACAGCAAAGCCGGCCAGTGGAAATTTATGCCTCCGCAGGTAGCCAACGCCACGTCGCAAAACAAAACGGGAGCAGGAGTGACGGTCTTTATTCTCGATGCCTTTCCTACGGTGAAACAAATTACAGACGCTGTCAAAAATCCTGCTTGCGACAACCCGCTTTTGCAGGGAATGGCGCACGGCATGGTTTCCGTTGAACCAATCAACGAACCGCCAAAAACACCCGCAATACCTCCTGCCATTAACCTCAACTACTTCGATGGCTCGAAACTCCCACAGGATGTCACCACCGGTAAGGACCTCTATGGGAATCTCGTCGGTTTTCCCCTCATAGACCACGGCATGACCATCGCCGGTATTGTACGCGACCTTGCGCCCAACGCAAATATCGAGTGCATCCGCGTACTGAACAATAACGGCGTGGGCGATCTCAAGACGCTGATCAAGGCGCTGAAATATATCCTCACTCGCATGGCAAAGGGAGGAGATTTGTACAACAAACCCGTTGTGATCAACTTGAGCCTGGTCATCGGCCCACCGGAAGGTGATTTGTCTCGTGTGGGGCTGGACGACACCACACTCAAACAAGTACTGGCCGGGCTACATCCCATATTGCAAAATCTCACGAGCCATGGCGCTATTCTGGTTGCGTCTGCGGGCAATGATACCGACCCTCGCGATCAAATGCACCCGGTTGGAACACGCCTCGGGGCGCGTTACCCTGCCGCTTTCGCTTATGATCTCGATTCCGAATACGCCGCGGCCATTATCCCGGTCGGGGCAATCAATGGACAGGGAGCTGCGGCATCATACAGCAATTACCCTGGCCCTGACGGAATCGCGGCCTATGGTGGTGAAATCCCGACACCGTATCCTGCAAAAGCCGATCCCACCGTGATCACACAACTTGATCCAACGGTGCCGCTTGATGCGGTGCGCGGCGTCTATTGCTCGCCAACGTATCCGGCGCTTTCAAAGGACGACAAGTATCCACCGCTGTCACCGCAACCGCCCGCGTACCCGGAGTACCCGGCACCCGATGCCAGCGCCTGGACATGCTGGGCCGGGACATCATTCGCCACACCGGTGATCAGCGCCCTTGCCGCCTGCCTCCTCGAAGGGCAGCAGGTACCGTACACGATCAATGTCCGGCAAACGCTGAAGGATTCCGCCGCCACGCAACAAATACTGTGGACAGGATTGGCTTCCGGTGCGCCTGTCTCCGGGCCAGCCATCATGACATTCCAGGAATTCCAGTTCAGCGGGAGTAATATGCCTGCGCATTGATGTCTGGATGTACTCTATACTTCCTCTCAAGGAGTTCGTAGCAATGATTTGTAGGTCGGCAAACCTTCGATGCGAAGGTTTGCCGACTTTTTCATGTGCTGCCTCTTGACGGGAGGACTGAGCCTGTTACGGCGCAAGTTCAGGTAATCCAGATGATTTGCGGCAGCGTAAGGTTAATTGTGGGGAATTATTTTCAAGCTCTTTTGTGAAATTAAGCCTCTTGAAACCGTTTGAAGCAGTCATTTGATTTGCTTAAATATGCAAGAGACGACTATTATTTCACAATCATAGCCCCAATAAACACGGCAGTAAATCACTGATCCAGGTGCTATGAATAAGCGTAGATTTACATATAGGGGGTTACAAATATAGCAATCGAACGTTGTACAAAATAGGAACACATCGGATGTTCCAGCATCAGATAGGCACGCGGCATTCGGATTTCGCTTGCCAGAGATTTTCTTCGGGGGAGGAAAATTCAAATCGTCTACCTGACTATCTTACCTGGCTATACCCCTTTTAGCGGTTGAACTGCATACCGGTACTCCCTGTTGCGACTTACTGACGGGCGAACCTGGGAGATTCGTTGTGTTCAGATTGCAATGGCACCGGAGCAGCCTTAGTATCCTGTTGTCCTAGCGTCCTAGCGTCCTTTGGAGTCCGTCTTTAAGCAAATCTCTGTGCGAACACATTTTGAAAGGCAGAGTAAGATGGCAAAACTAACACGGCGTGGGTTTTTCAAACAAACCTCCGCCAGCGCGGCTACCTTTGGCGTGCTGGTTGCCCTCCCTGGAATGGCAGCCGCAACCGAAGCACCCGAAGCTCCAGCATTAGAGGTATCCGCCGCCAACTTTACTGAACCTCTGATGGCCCATGTAAGCGATCTCGCGTCGGGCGAGATCAGTCTGTTAGTGGGAACGCGGGAAGTCATTTACCGCGATCCCGAACTTGTCATGCGCCTCTTGCAAGCTGCGCGTTAAGCGGCAAATTTAGAATGCAAGCGGTATGTAATACGAGGTGAAAACATGTCATCCCATCGCGAAGCGCCCGAAATTTCGAAAGACCCGGTAGCTGATAATACTGATGCGTATGCTTTTGTCAGCCCGGATAAGCCAGACACAGTGACCATAATCGCGAACTACATTCCCTTAGAGGCACCAGATGGTGGCCCTAACTTCTATGAGTTCGGCGACGACGTCCTCTATGAGATCCACATTGACAACGATGCCGACGCAAAGGCCGACATCACCTACCAGTTCACGTTCAAGACCAAAACCCGCAATCCCAACACATTTCTCTACAATACCGGTACCATTTCCTCGCTCAGCGACCCGAACTGGAACAGGCCGCAGTTTTATACCGTGACCAAAGTGGTGAATGGTCAGTCTAGCGTGCTGGGTACCGATCTACCCTGTCCACCATGTAACATCGGTCCGTTGTCCACACCTAACTATTCCGCGCTGGCAAAGGCGGCCATTACCACAATAGGTGACGAGACTTTCTTTGCCGGACAACGTGCCGAAGGGTTCTATGTAGACCTGGGAGCGGTCTTCGATCTGCTCGATCTGCGTCCTTTCCAAAATTTGCATGTCGATCCGCGGCCCGCCAAACCAGGGGTCAACGGTACCGAGGATGTCAACGTACATAGCATCGCGGTCCAGGTACCCAAAGAAGACTTGACACAGAATAGATACAATCCCACCGATGCCAATGATCCGCGTTCAGTGATCGGTGTATGGGCCACGGCCAGCCGTCAGAAGGGGTCGATGCTGAATGGGAAAGGTGGCAGCTCAGAAAGTGGCCCATGGATGCAGGTCTCACGACTCGCAGAGCCTTTGATCAATGAAGTCATCATTCCACTGGGCGAGAAGGATTACTGGAACTCAGTGAAGCCCGATGGCGACAAGCAGTTCGCGCAGTATTACCTGCACCCGGAGGTGCAGGGCTTACTACCTGTACTCTATCCCGGCGTGTTTCCAAATCTGGCCGCCTACACCAAACCGCGGGCAGACCTGGAGGCCATCTTGCTTACGGGCCTCCCCAAAGGGATCATTAAGGGCTTCCAGAATTACACGGGACCAACGCTGGCGGATATGATGCGGCTAAATCTGGGTATTCCTCCGTCATCAAATCCGAACATTCTGGGTGTCATAGCTGGCGACCTGGCAGGCTTCCCGAACGGACGTCGCGTCTTCGACGACACCGTCACCGTCGAATTGCGTGCGATAGCGGGTGTCACCATCCCGTTGGTCGATCCGAGCTACACGCCTGACGCTGCTGCAAGTGAGGTCAGCGATTTCTCGCCTCCGCAGATACCGGCAGGTATCAAGTACGAGAAGCAGTTCCCGTACCTCGGAGATCCATACGACGGCTTTACGCATCCAAGTCAATAGTACCTCATATCCATTTGCCATAGCCATTGGTCAAGGCTGTCTGTCATGACAGACAGCCTTGGCCAATGGCTATGACAATGGATATGGTGGCTATTACCTCTCCCCGGAGAGGGTGCTTGCGGTAGCCCAGCTGAGGAACAAAGAGATGATTGAGCAGTATGTTGAGCGGGTTCACAGCGAACCTGCGGTGCTGGACATCGGGCAAGATATCGGGGCACTGGTCATTTATACCGGAGCGGAACTGCTTGGTGAGGAAATCGAGGTCAGCATCAAGGGGAACGACGAGAAGAGGATACACACGGCTATCCACGAACGCAAAGTCAACGGACGCTCGATCTATGCCGGACTCTTTCTGGCACTGCCCGCAGGGGACTATATCATCTGGGTGCATCCTTCCAGTGAGGTCACGATCGCCGGTGGTCGCGTTGCCGAGGTGAACTGGCGTGACCGTGAAGTCTTTGTTCCCTCCAAAAACCATCGCCACCCGTATGGGGCTTATGGGACAAGCGGGCAAGCACCTCGTGGTGCGGCACGAGACCTGCTGCCACCGCGCTATCAAAATGGGCAAGCGGTCAGTGCTGCCCCGATGGGTTCAGCCTCATTGCGCTACACCGAGGACGGGCAAGTTGCGTGGAATGAGATATGGACCAGCTTCTGCGACCTGGCACTGGCAGGAGGACCGCCGCATCGCGATTCGTTGCTGGAACCCGTTCCACCTGCTGAGGTGATGGCAGCACCGGAAGATTACGAGCGTGTCGTCGCCGAGATCGAGCGCGGTTTGCGCCTCGTCACCGGGCTACCCACGGTGCGCAGCGAAAAACTGGGCTGGGTCGGATTGTGTTGCACAGACGAAGAGATGGCCCTCTGGATATTACGCGCCATCGTCGTAGAAAATGTCTGCGTGCGCCGTGAGGGATCGGTATTGTTCCTACCCGCCGGTCCAGCATTCCAACTGGAAAAAGAGATCAAGAACGTTATTACCAGTAGTTGCCAAGACACATCACTACTGGACGGAACACTGCCTCGACTGAATACTCCAGCATTACTGATCCTGGTATAACTTTCCCATCTCCCGAAAGTGTGCAGGTTGCGCAAGGGATCGGAAGTTGGATCAGGGCTGTTGCAAGATCATAAGACCTGGCGCACCCTTGTGGTCGCCAGGTCTTATGATCTTGCAACAGCCCTGAAGGTCGGATCTGTTAGATTACTTTTCCCTCTGCTCTGTGTTATACTGTAGTATAGCTCTTCTTAATGCACGGACCGTCACGGATGGCGTAATTCAACCGAAAGGTAGAAAGACTTCGTAAAAAGTTATGTCAAGCGACATGTGCCTACCTGTCTCGTACACAATAACGTGAATTGGTAGATCACGAAAGGAGTGTCAATCGATGGTTAGCCCTCAGATTACCCCTGCCAAAACGCCATGGCGTCCTCCAGTCGGTACTGTCTACGTCTTCGATCCCTCCCCGTTGAACTGGCTATTTATCACCTGGAATACGATGGAAGAGCCTATCCGTGTGGACCAGGATGGGCGTGTCGTCAATGCCCTCGCCACCGATGCACGCTGGCCCGACGACCATACGCTTGAACTTGACCTGCGCACAGGGGTGCGCTTTCAAGACGGTGAGCCTTTCACGGCGCACAACGTCAAGCAGAATTTCGATGAGATGCAACGCTGGATAGCTCCACACCCACCTGGAAGCTGGCTCAATTTGCCACCGGAGTCGGTTTGCGAAGTGGTGAGTGACTCCACCGTGCGCTTCCGCTTTCCCGGGCCAGAAGGTCTGGCACTTGGCAAGATGCGCGGTTTCCACATCGCCAGTTCGGCCTTCTGGCGTGAGCAAGGGTTTGGGTATGCCAAGCTGGGCAGTGGCGAAGGCCATTGGTGAGCGATCGACGCACCGGGCCCGTGGGGCACCGGCCCATTCACCCTCACCGAAGGGTACTCTACCATTCACCAGCGCGTCGTCGTCATGCGGACGACCCCCTTTGCAAGTGCTGGCATCATCGAGAGCGAAGAGCGGGCTCCCCGTCTCGTCCTCGAGGCGAACCGCGGCCACTGGAACATCGAACGCGGGCCACGGCTGGAACGGGCTATCTTCCGCAACGACCTCTCCCCTGCCGAAGCACTGGAACTCTGCATCTCCACTGAAGGGGAGATGGATATCGTCACCGAAGTATCACCAGCAGACGCGGATCGCGTCATTGCTTCTGAACATGCGAAGCTGGTCGTCTGCGATGCCAATCGTGTGCTGGTAGGTATTATCAACCGCTATCCCTCAGACGTGCCACTCCACGATAAACGTGTGCGTAAGGCATTGAACCTCGCGGTTGATCGCCAGAAAGTGATCACCTTAGGACTTGGAGGCTACGCTAATCCGCTCTGCGCACTCACATCCTCCTGGTGCGGTGGCTTCCCTTCGGATCTGGAACCCTATGCTTATGATCCTGAGCAGGCCAGACGACTTTTGGATGAGGGAGGCTGGCCGGCAGGGCGCAATCTACGCATTGCCACTCCTGGACCATTTGAGGGCATCGCACGACTGGTGGCAGCTGACGTGCAAGCAGCACTGGGTATCGGGGTTGATGTGATGGTTGCTCCACCAGAACAGTTGCTGGCCGGCACACGTATGCTGGTGGAAAAGAAGCTGGTACCACCCTGGGATATGCTCATCTCCGGTTGGTTCGATCTCAGTTCAGAGGCTCCCCCGGCTGCGATCCACCGGGAGTTCTTTGGCTCTGATGGTGCTTTCAGAGCCGGGCCAGAGCTACCGGACTTCAACAGGCTTTATGCAGAGATGGCTGCCCAAATTGATGGGCAGAAACTCGTCAAGGTGGCCGAGCAGATCGATCGCTATGTCTTCGATGAGGCACTGGCCTTGTTCTTATGCGCTCCGCAGGCACTTTACGCAGTAAATACACATGTGAACTTTGGTCCGTATCGAACGACATTTGAACTGGCTGAGACCGAGGTTGATGAGCAGCATTGGTCCAGGCGTCGGGCCCAGGGTGATTCGCAAGCTGCCCAGGCAGCACAGGCACCTGATAAGAAAGGATCAACCAGTTTCAGCAGTGGATCATCAGGAAACGCTTGTTAGGATTTTATGGTGAGAGAATTGGACTACATTGACTGTTGAGTTTTTGCAGGGGAGTGCGCCCGGAAACAAGAACAGAGTGTTCCATCGCACATGTAGCACTCTGTTCATTCTGAACACGAGGCATCAGTATGGAACAATTAGAAGGATCGGTTCCGCTCGGCGGTGCTGGAAACAAGCAAATGCGACGAGAGAACCTGGTACGCGATGACCGGGTACTCTTAGCAACCCGGTGGCTTTCTGCCATCATCATCCCCTTTTTGCTGGCCGCGTTCGGCGTCCTCTACCTGCTACCTGAGCATACCGGGGAATTGTTCGCCTGGAATATCCAGCCCCGCATGACAGCCATGATGCTAGGAGAAGCCTATCTGGCAGGAGCCTATTTCTTCGTTCGGGCCGTTTTCTCAGCCCGCTGGCACTGGGTCGCAGTTGGCTTCCTCCCTGTTACCACCTTTGCTACGCTGATGGGCATCTCAACCATCCTGCACTGGGATCGCTTCAATCACGGCAGCATCGCCTTCTGGACCTGGGTGGTCCTCTACTTCACCACGCCGTTCCTTGTCCCAGCAGTATGGTGGCGCAATAGGAAGACGGACCCAGGCACGCCAGATACCAGGGACTTGCTGGTGCCAGCATTGGTGCGCCGGATCATCGGCATCCTGGGCGTGGGGGCGGTTCTCATCGGCCTCCTCTTCTTCCTGCAACCCGACTTTATGATCGGCGCCTGGCCATGGAAGCTTACGCCGCTGACGGCACGGGTCATGGGGACTATGTTTGCACTCGCTGGAGTTGGTGCGATCTGTATAGCGCTCGATGCTCGCTGGAGTGCCGTGCGCATTGCCTTCCAAAGCCAAATGATCGCGCTGGTCCTGTTGGTACTTGCTATCTTCTTCTCATGGGGCAACTTTCAGCAGGCGAATCCGCTCACCTGGGTCTTTGTCGCAGGGATGCTTTTCCTTCTGCTAGCCAGTCCCCTGTTCTATCTCTGGATGGAGATACGTCGGCAGAGAATCTCCAAAAGCCGTTTGGCTACATGAGTAAAAAATAGCACGTCTGTCAAACTATTGTCCGGGAGGCCGCAAGCCATACTTCGCGATCAATGCTGGAACCTGTTCCATATGATACGTCAATCCGTCACATGAGGCATACCGTTAAAAAAGAGTAATATATGGCGTAAAACCAGGCTGGTTGTGACTCACGGCATAAAATCCTTGAGTGACAATTTTGTATCTTCACACGAACCGCCTCACAAAACGGGGTATCCAGGCAGGCATGTACGCATCATGTTCAAGATGCGCGGATGCTTTCCTCCATACCGTTCCTGCACGTAGGCGCAAGTCAGCTCATCCAGAAGAACCGGATCAGGTGGTATCCCATCTCCCTGAGCTTCGAGAGGAGGAGCCTTCTTCAGCAAGGTCAGCAGACGTGTTTCGTACTCGGCTGGCGTTTCGTTGGCTCGGCGAGAAAGCTCTTCCTTATTCCAGGCCAGTGCTTGAAGTAGCTCGCGATAGTGGGCACGGGCAGAGTTTGGATCGAGGGGCTCAAGTGCGGGCAGAGCTCCGGTTTTCTGTGCGCGTTTTCTCTGCCCCTCTCGACGTGCCTTCAGTATCGCCTGCAGCGACAAACTTTCGCGTATCTCCTCCTCGCTCTCATCTTCAGGTGTCATATGCAACCTGCGGAGAATTGCTCGTAATACGAAGAACAGAATATAGAGCAGCACGCCCAGGAGGAACAGGCGAACAAGAAGAATAAGGATCTCTGCTAGAATAGGTTGAGGAGACGGGCCCCGATCGTTGAAACTGGGGGGAGGGGGCGGCGATGGGATCTGCGGTGTCGAAGGGAAAAGCCCGGTAGTAAAATTAAAGAGGTGTGTCAGGAGGAGAAGAAGCCAGTTTATAACTATGCCCAGGCCGTTCCAGAGGAAAGTTGCTGCCGCCACGAGAGGCTGAAATCCGAAAGCTTCAAAGGCGAAGGTCGAACTCATGACGAGTATCCATGCCAGTGTTAAGATCACGAGCCACACTCGTGTCGGATCCCCTTGAGTACTTCTTTGAGCGGAGCTTGCATTCTCCTTACGGATTAGCATAATGCGAGTAAACGAAAGGCTAAGCAAGCCGCTCAGGAAGAAAGTTGGTAGCGCACGTGTGAGTTCATCGTGCAGCATCTGGGGTACAACAGGTCGATAATTGAGCAGAGTGAATATCAGCACTCCAAGAAGTACACCCAGGCCGATCTTAAAAGAGGTGAGTACGTATTCATCGCTTGGACCAGTTTGCACGCGGTACATGCCGACATACCAGAATCCGGTGATAAGAGCGATGGTGAAGACCAGTGTTGGAGTGTCATTCAACAGCGCCATGTGCGTGCTCACAGTGATAGCAATGGCAAGGAATAAGCCAAGAAGTCTTGCTCCCATTAAGCTCAATCTACGTTGTGGAATGGCGGAAACAACTCTTTCCCACCAGTGCAGGCCGAGCAATAACAACGTGATACTTCCCTCCTCCAGAGGTGCAGCAGTGCTTTCGCTGACGTAAGTCATTGCTCCAAACGTAAGCAGGAGCGCAAGAGGTTGCGTCTCCATGATGCAGATAGCAATGGGAACAGCGAGCAGGTCAATCCAATCGAAGGATACTCGTGCTTGTCCCAACAGCCCCGCTCTTTTCGTCACCGACGGTTCTGGTGAGTTCATACCATTTCTCCTTTCCTCCCACAGCATGAACAGGTAGATCATACGTCTCGACATTCACGCTGGCCTCGGAATCCCCTGTCAGCACAAGATGGATAGCAGCACCACGCATGCGCAAGTTCAGTAAGCGTTCAATGGTCTCATCGTTCAGAGAGGTCGCGGCGCTTATCAAGAGGACCGTTGTACCGAGAGGAAACATGCTCTCTCGCGTATCAATCGTTGTTCCCAGTGATACGCTATACTGAGGAACCAGTCGGGCTAGTGTCGAGAGGAGACGCTCATATTGTCCATGATCGGAGGCAAATGGAACGCTGACGATAGTAGGAGAGAGGTCCCTGGCAGAAAAGAGCTCTCTATCCACTTTGATGGTCTCCGCTTCTTCTTCAGTCTGGCTCATGAAAAGTGCTTGCCCGGCCGAAGGCGTCACCATTGAGCAGTTTGCAAGCAGCCCCACCAGGTACCCTTCATCAAGTGCCCACACGCCAAGCGAGGCGGCCGCTGCAATCGTCAATTCCTGAATTGCAAGATCGGTCCCCTTTGCACTTTCAGCATTATTCCAGACATCCAGGAGCAGGAGGAGACGACGGAGAGCCGGAGGGTCGTAGACCTTGCTCCGCAACGCACCGACGTGCGCTGTCGCTTTCCAGTGAATACGGCGCGGGTCGTCGCCCAACACATAGTCGCGTACTCCTGCTACTCGCAGCGGGTCTTCCAGAAGGCGTCGAGACGTCACGTATTCGCCCAGTGGATGAACGGACGAGAACCCGAATGCTTCTAGTGGCGCTATCAGCGGATACACCACAAGTGATCTCCTGGGCGGGTACCGTTACCTCGCATTCAAGCCAGCCAAAGGGATCGCTACTGGTGAGTCTTACTGGTCCGAACGCATGAAAGCCACGTTTCTGGCAGCGCATACGATACTGGTGAGTGACCCGTTGAAATGCCCAGAGCAGCCACGTACCAACAAGTGTATCTCTCTGGACGTTCTGTAATCGCGAAGTTCTCTTTGAGAGGATGGCAAGTGGAGGCGCAATTCTATTCTCGACCTTGAGCCAGGGTAAAGGTAAGAATTTATGATTCTCAATACTCACAGAAAGCGTTATCTCTTCACCGAAGAAAACATTGTGATGGTTGACCTGCTGGCCAACGACGAGATGGCGCAGCGCGTAGCGATACCACAGATCAGGGGAGATGGCGACCACGAACGTGAGCAGGGCCGCGAGAAAAAGCAAGGGCTGCTGCAACAGGAAGCTCAGCACGAGCAGAAGCAGGACCAGCCAATACCAGGGACGCCGTCTTCTGAGCAGCTCCTTATCATAGTCGATGGGAAAGAGGTCTGTATTCACTCTCATACGTTACCTGCTCCTGGATGGAGGTGCAATCTGCTCAACAGGTACGGGCGTGTTCTCTACAAGAGTGGTGATAATCTCCACACTCTGCTGCCCGCGCATACGCGAACGTGACGTTGTGATCAATCGATGAGAGAGGACACTTGGGGAGAGGTGTTTGACGTCATCGGGCTGAACATAGTCTCGTCCCTGTAGTGCGGCAAACGCCTCACATGCGCGATAGAGGGCAAGGGTTCCACGTGGGCTGACGCCGAGTTGGACAGAGGGATGCCCGCGTGTCGCACGTACAATGGCAAGCAGGTAACGTTCCACCTCCGGCTGCCAATGCACCTGGCGAATAACACTTTGTAGTTCAAGTACCTGCTCGGCAGTAATCACGGGCTGTAGCGTCTCAAGGACCTCCTCTTGCTTAAAGCGATGCAGTATAGCTTGCTCTTCCTCTTCAGAGGGATAGCCAATCTGCACACGCAGCAAAAAACGGTCAAGTTGCGCTTCGGGAAGAGGAAATGTACCCTCCAGTTCGACTGGGTTTTGCGTAGCGATGACCAGAAAGGGCTTTGGGAGAGGCATAGTGGTACGTTCCGCCGTCACCTGCCGCTCAGCCATCGACTCAAGCAATGCAGATTGAGTTCGCGGAGTCGCCCGATTGACTTCGTCTACCAGAAGGATTTGCGTAAAGAGCGGGCCCTGCCGGAAGACAAATTCATTGCGTCGTTGATCAAAGTAACTTACGCCAGTAATGTCCGTGGGGAGAAGATCGGGTGTTCCTTGTACGCGCTGGAACGTTGCACCCAGTGACCGAGCAAGTGATTTGGCCATCATGGTCTTTCCAATTCCTGGCACGTCCTCTATCAAGACATGTCCATCACTGAGCAGTGCGACGAGCAGCAGGTCAATGATGTCGCGCTTCCCGATGATCACTCGTTCCACATTGTTCCGTATTGTCTCAGCTAGCGATTGTACTTTGCGTACAGACAGAGAAACAGATTTATCAGTCATTAAGCCATAGCTCCAATCTTTAGCCATGAATTAATCATACTATATCTCTTCATCTCAAAGGTGGCCATCTTATTGTTAATTGCTATATTTGATATAACAAACACATGGCTATCTCTTTGTCAAGGTACATAAGGTTGGGATACAGTCAAATTGTGCTCGTCAACTCGACCTTACCTCTCCCCCGGAGAGGGTGGCGGTCCTTACCACTACAAAGGGTACAGGGCAGTCGCAAAGAGTGTTGGGGCCGGGATGGTTGGAATGAGGTTATTGAGCAGAACATCATTGATCGCAACTTCCGCGGCCTCCAGTGCTGTGAAAAGCACGCCGATGATTGGCTCAAAACGGTAGCGGGTGGGCTGTACATCTGGCGATGTTGTGCGGACTCTGGCAATGATGGCCTCGGCTAAAAGCGGCGAAGGATGGCGCAACACTCCCCCGGCCAACACTAAGCGAAAGGCCGTTCCCTCTATACCAACGAAACGAGCCGCCACAAGCGCGTAGTTGCCGAGCGCGTTGCCGTGTTCCTCGACAATCTGGCGGGCGGCGGCATCGCCTGCTTGAGCCTCATCCAGGATGGCAGGAGCCAGGTAGCCAATATGCGGAGAGGGTTCTGTCTGGCGACCAGTCAACAGGTGGAGCACCTCTTCGACCGTGTTCAGGTGAAGAAAGTCGAGGACACGCGACTTGAGCGTTGTCGGCGGATCAATGCCAAGTTCCGAGCGATAGACCGCATCGAGTGCTTGTTGCGCAATCTGATTACTGCCCTGCACCTGGTTTTGCCAGCAACTGGAATGCCATGTGCGACCATCAGGGCCGCGTGCGCCGGTAGCCCCGCCGGTTCCGCAGACAACCGAGACGCCGGTATTATCGGACGAACCGGCATGAAGAACTCCTAGCGCGTCATTCTGAATATGAATAGTCTGCCCAAAACCCCGCTCTTCCATGGCAGTCTGTAACAACACGAAATCTTCAGGCCAATCCAGACCCGCCATATTAAATACCGACGTGACCAGATCGGAAGCCTGCACCTGTGCAGCTAGCAAGGCACTTCTCACCGCGCTTTCGATATTGGCGATAGCGGCTGAAGCTGTATCGGGCCATTGCGTGCCAGTAGGGGCATTGTAGATATCACCACAGCCGCCGCGTCCTGCTCCCAGGATCGTCCCATCAAGGGCGGCAACAATCGCTATCGTTTTCGTATTGCCACCGTCAACAGCCAAAACGCACTGCATAGATCCTGGCTCAATCTGGTTTTCCCACGGAGCCAATTTACCGGCAATCGCAACAGCCGATTCGGCGGTGAGCGCGATAAATCGGCTCCTACGGGTTTGATCGTGTTCACGCATGTATTACCACAATCGTTCCGGCAAATATTGTTTATGAGCGGCTGCCATTTCATCGTATAAGACCTCTGCCTTTGAGGGTGATAATACCAGTGGATGGCTGGCGAGGGCGCGAATGGCGTCTCCCCGGTTGCCACTCCATGCCGCTTCGGCGGTCAGGGCCTGGTACTCACCGAGCATCTGCACGAGACCGAGGACGTGGCGCGGCAAGTGTCCGTGCGCGAGCGGCACAACGCCGTTGCGGTCAACGTAAGCAGTCGTTTCGACCACCAGATCGTCTGGAAAGTCCGCGAGGGAACCACGGTTGGGTACGTTGACATACCATATCTCTTTGCGATCATTATAAATCGCGTCCATCACGTCAATGGCCAGTTCCAGTTCGTGGATACCGCCGCGGGAGTGGGAGGGATCAAGTTCAGGATTATCACTGGCGGCTTGCTCGCGATAATGTGCCCAGTAGTCTGGCACATTGGCCATGATATCTTGCGAACGTGTGGTGGGCTTCGCCCGTAGTTCGCCTAAAATCTCATCTTTAAAGTAGTAGTACTGGAAATAGGAACTTGGCAGGGAACCCATCGTACAGGCAAGTTGTAGTAGACGCAATTCTTCCTGCGGTATCTCATTACTGTAGCGGATACGCTCATAGGCATCTTGCAGTATGGGCATGAAATCCTGCCCGTCATACAGGTGACGCACAGACCAGGAGCCGTGATTCAGACCAATTGAGACGGCGTCCAGTTTATCCGGGTCGAGGCCAATGATCTCCGCGTACTCCCGATTGGTCACAATCGGCCCCTCACAGAATGAAACGGTGGGAATATACGTGTGATGGGTCACAGCTTCCGAGATGATGTTCACCGGATTGGTGTAGTTGAAAAGGCGAGCTTTCGGGCAGATAGCTTCCATGTCTGCGATAATACCTTTGGTGACGGCAATCGAGCGCAATGCCATGAAGAAACCGCCGGGGCCCTGCGTCTCCTGCCCGATCACGCCATGCTTGAGCGGGATGCTTTCATCCAGGTAGCGAGCCTCGAAGCCGCCGGGACGAAAACTTGTCAGGACAGCATCGCAATCGCGTAATCCTGCTTGCCGGTTCGTTGTAATCGTGAAGGTCAAATCGAGACCTCTTGCCCGTGCCATCTTGCGGGCAATGGTTTGAACGATACCCAGGCGTTCCTCATCGAGATCGATCAGTACCACCTCGGAGCCAGCGAAATTCTGACCCTGCTGAATAAATGAAGCCATTGTGCCGGCTGCGCGGGTGCTGCCACCACCAATATATGCCAATTTTATACGTGCCATGTTATATGCTCTTCTCTTTCAGTGTTCATCATTGTGTTTTGCACTGTTCGCTATTGTAGGTTGCGTTTCGCCATCGCCGTAGAGGAAACAATGGGTCCAGTGGCCTCCACCCAGCTCGGTGCGTTTGGGGAAACGCTCGCTGCAGACGGGCATGGCGAATGGGCAGCGTGGGTGGAAACGACAGCCGCTCGGTGGGTTGATCAGGCTGGGAATTTCGCCACGCGCCTGAGTAGCTTTCTCCTTCTCACTGGCTACCGGGCGATCGGGGTCGGGTGCGGCGGAGATAAGCAGTTGGGTGTAGGGATGTTTGGGCCGTTGGATCACCTCTTCACTTGGACCACCCTCGACCGTTTGCCCGGCATACATGACCAGCGTATCCTCGGCAAAATAGCGGGCACTGGCAATATCATGCGTAATAAAAAGCAGGGCCAATTGTTCCTCGTCTTTGAGACGCAACAACAAATTCAGCATGTCGAGACGGATGGAGACATCCAGCATGGACACGGGTTCATCCGCCAGCAAAACTTCCGGTTTCGCGGCTAGCGCACGGGCAATGGCGACGCGCTGGCGTTGCCCTCCACTTAGTTGGTGCGGATATTTTGAAATGAACTGCTCGGCTGGACTCAAGCTAACTCGATTGAGCAAGGCCAGTATCTGCGCTCGCTCGTCGGCATTGTTGCGCACATGGCCGTGTACCCGCAAGGGACGGCTCAAGTGATAGCGGACATCATGAACAGGGTTGAGCGACGAGAACGGGTCCTGGAACACGATCTGGACGTGACGGCGGTAAGAGCGTAAATCGGCTCTCCCGCGAAGATTGACCGACTCGCCGCGAAATTTGATGGTTCCGTCAGTAGGTTCGTAGAGCCGGGCCAGCATACGGGCCATCGTGGTTTTGCCGCTACCGCTCTCTCCTACCAGAGCCAGGGCGCGACCAGGGTAAAGGGCCAGAGAATTATCTTCGACGGCATGGACCGCGAGTTGTTTGCCAAAGAGCGTCAACTGGCGCAAGGGGAAATACTTGCGCAAATGCACCGCCTCCAGAATGGCCTGTCTGGTTGCAGCATTGCCTGGCAGCACCTGATTGTTACTGTCCATTGAGCGACCTTTCTTTCTGTATAGCCTCGTACTTCTCTTCGTATTTCGCGGCGAACTCCGCACCGGTTGCCAACTCTCCTGCATGGAAACGAGGATCGTACAGGTGACAGGCAACACGTCGCGAGGGCATATTCGCCGCGGGCGGCAATAGCACCGGTAAGCAGAAGGGCAAGCATCAAAGGCGCAAGGGCAGCGTGGGTGAAAGGCACAGCCTGCTGGTATTGCTCGCAAATCGGGGGGCGAGCCAGGTATGCCGGTCATGCGGCGGCGCGGCCCACGCAGCGTGGGGAACGAGTTCAACAGACCATAGCTGTAGGGATGGCACGGCTGAGTATGCAATTCCCGGCAGGTCGCCTTCTCCACCACGCGCCCGGCATACATGACGGCGATAGTATCGGCCATTTCGAGCAGGAGCGAGAGATCATGCGTGATAAAGATGACGGAGAAACCCAATTGCTCGCGCAAGTGCATAATTTCGCTGAGAATCTCACGTTGCACCACCACATCAAGGGCCGTCGTCGGCTCGTCCAGGATGATCAGTTCTGGCGAGAGCGCGAGGGCGATAGCAATGATGGCGCGTTGGCGCATGCCGCCGCTCAGTTCGTGGGGATAGCTGCGAATACGGTCGGGCGCGATACCCACGAGGCGCAGCAGTTCGATGGCTCGTTGTTTGCGCGAGTCCGGCCCCATCTTTGGCCGGTGCGTGCGCAAGACGTTGTTGATTTGCGTACCAATCGTCATGACGGGGTTGAGCGCATTCATGGCACTCTGGAAAACTATCGAGAGCTCATTCCAACGAAACGCACGCAACTGCGCGGGCGTAAGTTCGAGAATATCTACGGACGACGAATCCGTTGCGGAAGAAGATGGTTGCGACCCACGCCAGGTTTTTTTGCGCGTTGTGTGCACAGGATTGTCCTGCCGTTCGGAGCGCGGATGATAGAGTATTTCTCCTCCGGTGATAACCGCGGGTGGGTGCAGCAAACGAGTAATGGCATAGGCCAGTGTAGATTTGCCACTACCACTTTCGCCAACAAGGCCGAGGATTTGCCCGCGTTCCAGCGTAATACTAACATCGTTCAAGGCGTGGACATTGCCACTGGCGGCATAGTAGTCCACGCTGATATGCTTAATCTCCAACAGGACATTGGTTTTGTGAATTGGGCCGCCATCCGTCATCCGTGTCATCTGTGTCATCTGTGTCATCCGTGCTGTTTAGTTCATACGTGGTCATTCGGCTACTCCCTTTCCGGCTTTTTTGAGCTTCGCGAATTTCGGCTGCCGCTCCTTGCGCAGACGTGGATTGGCGATCTCATCAATGCCAAAATTGATGAAGGCAAGGCCGCCACCCAGTACGGCGACGCACAAACCGGGCGCCAGTATCCACCACCACGCGCCCAGTAACAGGGCGTCATTATTGCCCGCCCAGTAAAACATTGTACCCCAACTGACGGTCGTCACATCGCCCAGACCCAGGTACTCCAACCCTGTCTCCGCAAGCACGGCGTAGACGATGGTACCCAGCAACTCAGCTGCCACCAGCGCGATCTCGTTCGGAAAGATTTCAAAGAAGATGATGCGTAACGAGGTTTCTCCGCTTGCCCGCGCCGCCTCCACAAATTCGCGGCTGCGCATAGAAAGCGTCTGCGAACGCAGGACACGCGCTCCCCATGACCAGCCGGTAATAACCGTCACAAAGCCGACCGTGAGCGGCCCTCTATACGGTAAAAATGCCGCCAGCACGATCGCCAGGGGTAGGCCGGGCAATACCAGAAAGACGTTTGAGAAGAGGGAGAGCACATCATCAATCCAGCCGCCAAAATAGCCGCCGGTCAGACCAACAATGACGGAGATGAGCGTTGCCACGAGACCAGTCACAATGCCCAGGATCAGCGAGACCCGCGTCCCTACCACGACCTGCGTGAAGACATCCTGTCCCGTCTGCGTAGTACCCAACCAGTGCGCGGCTGACGGCGGTACAAGGATATCTGTACTGAAAGCGTTGGGGTCCTTCGTGAGGAAAATTGGCCCAAAGATAGCGACCAGCATGAAAAAAAGTAAAATGCCGAGGCCAAAAGTTACCTTGCGGTTCACTGTGACCATACGCCAGAGATCGCTCAGGTGGTGCATGCGAGGAGAAGAGATATGCACTTCAGGCGAAGGAATACTCACCTCATTCAAAGGCAGGCTCATAGCGGTTAATTCCTTTCCAGGCGCACGCGAGGATCGAGTGCAACGTATAACAGGTCCGCCAGAAAGTTCGCCGCCAGCACGGCGATCGCAATAATCAGGAAGAGACCTTGCAACAAGGGGTAATCAAGATTTTCGGCGGCTTGATACAGCGCATAGCCAACGCCAGGGTACGAAAAGACTATTTCCGTCAGCAAGGCACCACTCACGACAAAGCCCAGGGAGAGCGCGAAGCTCGTAATGTTCGGCAGGATGGCGTTGCGTGCGGCATACATGAGCATAACGCGCCGTTGAGAAAGTCCCTTTGCCTCGGCCATCAGCACATAATCTTCTGACAGCGTGGTAATCATGGTATTGCGCATACCAAGCAGCCAACCGGCAATAGAGCTAATGACGATAGTAAACGCCGGTAGCGTACCATACCAGATGGCACTGAAGAAGAAATCGGGAGTCCACCCCGGCGTGGTTGAATAGACATCGTAACCACCGTTGAGGGGAAACCAATTTATCTTGTAGGCAAGCAAATAGAGCAGCACGAGAGCTAACCAGAAATATGGGATAGCGGACAGAAACGTAAAGAGCGGAGAAAATATCGAGTCGAGGCCAGTGTTACGCCTCCAGGCGACAACGACACCAAAGAGTGTTCCCACGACGAAACTAATGACGAGCGCAATGCCCACAAGCATGAGCGTCCAGGGAATTTCCTGGCCAATGACCTCGGCAACGGGCGTGGGATAGTACGTGACCGAAATGCCAAGTTGACCATGCAGCAGGTTGTTCATATATTGCAGGTATTGCGACCACAACGGGTCGTGATTTACGCCGAAGGCAATCTCCAATGCATGCAGGGACTGCGGCGCGATTTTTCCTCTCAACCGCGCCAACACCGACTCAGCAGGGTTGCCCGGAGCCAGGCGCGGAATAAGGAAATTCAGGGTCGCCGCCGCCCAGAGCGCGACAACATAAAAACTGATACGACGGAGCAGATGACGCATGTTGCATCCCTTTCCCACTGTAGGGGCCGGTTTACCGCGCCCATCGCCGATTTATCGGCAGTGCATGCAGGCCGATAAATCGGCGATGGGCGCGGTAAACCGGCCCCTACAACTAGCTGGCTAGTTGCAGGTTCAAAAGAACGATTTCACTATCCGGGGCCATGAAGGGCGAAGGCACGGCATAGGGATGGCCAGGATCAGGCCATCCTGTAAATTGGGCGGTGCTATACTCGGCCCAATATGGCTCGTTCGTGAGTGGAATGCTGGGCAACTGCTCCACCATGATCTTCTGGAGACCGGCAATGGCTTGTTGTTGAACAGCGGGATCGTTTGTAGTGGCGAACTGATTCAGCAACTTATCCGTGTTCGGATCGCTCCAACGCTCCCAGTTCGAGTTGGCGGACTGACCGATAGGAGCGGTATTCGCACTGAGCAGCAAGCTATCGTAGATGTAGTATGGCGTTGGCCCTGGATTTGTCCAGGAGATGCCGACGCTAAATTGGCCCATCTGCAAAGCGTTGTAGTAGGCATTATAGTTGATACTGTTCACAGTCGCATTGATACCAACGGCCTTGAGCTCACTCGCCATAATCTGGCACTGCGTAATCCAGTCGGTATAACCGGTGACAACATCAATGCCGAATGAGATTTCCTTGCCGTTCTTGTCGGCATAGTACCCATCAGAGCCCTTCGTGAAACCCGCACTCTGCAGCAACTGCTCCGACATACTGGTGTTTTGCGTAAAGACGGTGTTCGCATACGCCGGATCAAGATAGCTCTTAGCGATGGGCAAAACCAGGCCCGTCGGACTGGCAATTGGTTCGTAGCCGTTCTCCGCAACCTTATCGAGCTGGTTGCGATCAAGGGCGTCGCTGATAGCCTGCCGCACAGGCAACAGGTTAAACGGGTATTTCGCGGTGTTTACATAGAGCATGACAACATCGCTGGGTGGGAACCAGTAATGATTGTGCACCGGGTCGCGGTTGATATAGGTCTGCTGAATGTTGGGAATGTAGTCACCACCCCATTCAATCTGACCGCTGTCAAGAGCCAACTCCGAGCTTGTGTTCGAGTCAAACGCGGGAAACGTGATTTCGTTGACGACCGGCTTGCCCGGTTGCCAGTAGTTGGGATTTTTGACGAGGCTGTAAATTTGTGGCGTGAAGGATTTGAGGAGGTAGGGGCCGGTGCCAACGGGATTGGGGTCAGCATACTGGCTCGCGTCGCCAACACCAGCATAATGATGTCGCGACACGATCCAGGTTTGACCGGCCAGGTACCACAAAATGGGCGTGAAGGGTTTGTTCAGCGTCACCAGCACGGTACTTGCATCGGGTGCGCTGACGCTCTTGATTACCTGCCACATACTATTCACATCCATGGCGGGATACTTCTTGAGCAGTTCCAACGTAAACACCACGTCATCACTGGTGAATGGCGTACCATCCGACCATTTGACATCTGTACGCAAGTGAAAGGTAATGCTGGTAGCGTCGCTTGAAAATGCATAGCTCGTCGCCAACCAGGGCTTCGCGCTTCCATCAAGACGATTGAAGAAATACAGGGTTTCATAGATGATGCCTTGCGACCCGTAGTTTGTAGTGGGAGAATACGGATTAAAAATCCGCGTATAGTCACCACCGGTGTTCGCCACAATCGCAAGGGGCCGCTGCACTGTAGATGAATGCGATGTACTGCCTCCACAAGCCGCGAGAACGGTAACGCCGAGTAAGAGCAATGACAGCAGTAGCATCCCGCTACTTGTCTTGCGTGCGCATAATCCACTGGGTAACATCGAAAACCTCCTGACCTGGATAAAACGGATTCAACATTACGTTACAAGGTAGACGGATCGGACGATGGTGCAACTGAGCTTTGATAGGTAGCTCCACAGGACTCACGCACAATGAGACTTGTAGGAAGCTGGATACGGACCGGCTGCGTAGCGGCCGAGAGCGTTTCTTCTCCTTCTCCGCCCGGCGCAGATGGAGTAAGCGGGACATCTGGCGTATCGAGCATGGATAGCAGCAGCTCGATGCCGCGCTGCCCCATCTCGAAGTAGGGCTGCCGGATAGTTGTGAGCGGCGGATGGGCGTGGGCGGAAGGAGCATCGTCGTCAAAACCGACGAGGGCAACATCACGCGGGACAGATAAGCCAAAGTCCTCGGCGGCATTCAGGACGCCATAGGCCATCTGATCGCTGGCCGCGAAAATGGCGGTTGGGCGTTCTTCCGGCGGCAAGGAGAAGAGCTTGCTGGCACAGGCACGCCCCGACGGCGGCAGAAAATCGCCTTCTAAGACGAGGGCGGGTCGGGCGTAATACCCGCTTCGAGCAATGCCTTACGATAGCCTTCATAGCGGTCATGCGAGACGAGATATTCGGGTGGCCCTTGAATATGCGCGATACGCCTGTGTCCAAGCTGAATCAGGTGACGCACAGCCGTGTATGCTCCAGTGGTATGATCGGCCCCGACCCAGGGTGTAACCTGCACTTCCTGGTCATCAATAATGACGATGGGAAATCCCTGCTTGTACAGGCGCGTGAGATGCTGCGAGGCACGGTCGGGATAGATTGCCAACAGCCCGGCGGTGAGTTGTGAGGCCAGCAGGCGATTAATGACATCGCTACGGTCTCTTTCGATGTCTTCATCGTTGATACTGTACAGCACCAGTTCGTAAGGTGTCTGTTTGACCGCTTCCACAATGCCAGGCGTCAGATCGGGAATAAGTGGCCAAGCCCACGCCGGAATGAGGATGCCAATCAGCCGACTGCGGCCACCCGCGAGGCCAGAGGCGGTGGTACTGGGAACAAAGCCTTGCTCCTCTATAATACGAAGAATGCGTTCGCGCGTCGCCGGATCAACATCCGGCTTGTGGTTCAACACGCGCGAAATAGTTGTCCGCGATACCCCCGCTATGCGAGCAATATCATCAATAGTGACCTTCTTAGGCATATCGCCCCCTCTGCACAATCAAATAAATACTATCCGTTAGCGATACCGGAAACGCTTACGGAAACGCTTACATGAAGTATACTGATGGAAGAGGGGTTTGTCAAGGGGATTGCGGATGAAGAGGGCATGTCAGGTCAAATGAAAATGTTACCGAACGATGAGGGTTGAATTTCTATCTGGAGTAGCTTATAATCAGGATGTTAGCTCATGGGTAGATAAGCCATTTATCTGTTCCAGGTCACATTGCCTTCAGTGTTTATCTCTTCTATATTGTTTCATCGAAAAACTCAAGAGTTCTTGTTAGGGGGTGCAAGGATGGCCAACCGTGTAGGCCAGCAGCTTGGTAATTATAAACTGCTTCGCTTATTGGGAGAAGGAGGGTTTGCCGAAGTGTACCTGGGTGAACATATTCACCTCGGTACAGAGGCAGCCTTAAAAGTGCTTCATACGCAACTTATGAATGAAGATGTCGAACAGTTTCGTCAAGAGGCACGTACCATCGCTCGCCTGAAGCACCGTCATATTGTGCGCGTTTTCGACTTCGGCATAGAAGGTAAAACTCCTTTTCTCGTGATGGACTATGCCCCTAATGGCACTTTACGCCAGCGTTATCCCAAAGGGACTATTTTACCTGTCTTAAATATTGTTTCCTATGTTAAACAGACTGCTGCTGCCTTACAATTCGCGCACGAGCAGAAACTCATCCATCGTGATATCAAACCTGAAAACATGTTATTAGAATCTGAAAATGAAATTTTGCTCAGTGATTTCGGGATTGCCCTCGTTGCGCAAAGCTCACGGTATCAAAGTACTCAGGATGTTGTGGGAACCGTTGCGTATATGTCACCCGAACAAATTCAGGGGAAGCCACGCCCAGCAAGTGATCAGTACTCATTAGCCGTTGTTGTGTATGAATGGTTAAGTGGAACTCGTCCATTTCACGGTTCGTTTACTGAGATGTGCACGCAGCATATGTTTGCACCACCTCCTCCACTTCGTGAAAAGGTTTCTCATATTTCATCTGATATCGAGGATGTTGTGATGACGGCTCTTGCCAAAGACCCGCATCAACGCTTTACGAGCGTGCAAGCATTTGCCACTGCACTAGAGCAGGCTAGCCAGTTAGCACAACCAATTTCTATAGCTATAACGTCTGATCTTCTTCCACCTACTCAATATGTGAAAGCTGCACCGCCTGATCCTCTTCCACCTACTCAATATGTGAAGGCTACACCACCTGATCCTCTTCCACCTACTCAGCATGTGAGTGCGGTATCGCCTTTAGAAATTCTGAGTACGTTTCGCGGTCATCAGGGTGAGGTGTATGCGGTAGCATGGTCATCCAATGGGGAACACCTTGCCTCAGGAGGTCGCGATGGCACGGTACAGATTTGGAACTTTGCTACAGGAAAACGGGTTGTCACTTATCGTGGATATTCTGATCCGATATCGGCTTTAGCATGGTCACCTGAAGGGAAGTATCTTGCCTTTAGCCCTGGCACACAAGTGCAAATATGGGATACTACTACGGATAAACTCCTGTTGACTTATCGTGGGTATTCTGATCCGATATCATTTTTAGCATGGTCGCCTGACAGTAACTACCTTGCCTTTAGCTCTGGCACACAAGTGCAAATATGGAATACCACTACGGATAAACTCCTGCTGACCTATGAAGGTCATTCTGCCAGATTATCATCTTTAGCATGGTCACCTGATGGGAAGTACCTTGCCTCGGGAGGTCGCGATCGCACAGTTCAAATGTGGGGCTTTGCTACAGGAAAACGGGTTGTCGCCTATCGTGGATATTCTGATCCGATATCATCTTTAGCATGGTCACCTGATGGGAAGTATCTTGCCTTTAGCTTTGGCAAGCAAGTGCAAATATGGGATACTACTACGGATAAACTCCTGCTGACTTATGAAGGTCATTCTGGCCGATTATCGACTTTAGTATGGTCGCCTGATGGGAAGTACCTTGCCTCGGGAGATTATGATGGCATAATACAAATTTGGAGCTCTGCCACAGGGAAACAAGCCATTGCTCATCGAGTATATTCTGGCCGATTATCGACTTTAGTATGGTCGCCTGATGGTAAATACGTTGCTTTTAGTTCAAAGAACTTAGTACAAGTCCGAACTTCGATTTAGGCTCGTATGGTGAAATACCAGTTCTGACATTATCTCAATTGACGTTTAAACTAAAATAACCTCAGCAATCCTTGAGAGAGGATTGCTGAGGTGGAGTAATGTATCCAAATAGTAAATTGGGTGGAAATCAGCACAACTTTTGAGGCGAAACTGACCCGCATCAGCGCGAAACAGGGAAATTGACTCTGGAGAATCGAGAGAAGTAGCCCCAGAGACGAATTGTTTCGCACCATTTTGGGAAATGGGTGAGGGCAGCGCAGGTACATCTTGTGGTTCCAACAGGTGTTGGACGTTTCCCAACTATTCCCATCTCCTTTGCGGTCTGTGTCAGCTTCGCTGGTACTGGGCCTCCATGCCCGCCCCCGAGAACGTGACCAATGTTGGCCCTCCCCCAAGATTGCCTTTCGACTTCCCAGCGAAGCCGGTGCGCATGCGCGACCTGGCGCACGCCGTCGGAAAGCAGGATCGACTCCTCGCCGAGAGGTGACACACCATCTTTCAGTCCCGACTCGGCTTTGTTCTGATTCCGGCGATGACGAGATCGAGCATGCGGTTGGCCCCATCAGGGTCGGACGCATGTTCATTCACCAGGGCGATTCCGTAGACGAGTCGTATCACGTCGAGAATATGGACATCCGTTCGGATTTGTTCTGCGGCCTGGGCGCGGAGCAAGAGGACTTCTCCCGCCTCGTGCATCGCTTTGTTCGCATCAGAGATTCTCGTTCCCGGAACGTGCTTGGCAGCCATGATGGCTGCTCCCATGCTCCGCCCTCGAGCCGCGAAGTCCATCTGGAGACGAAGCCAGCTGATCAAGGCGTCGAAAGGAACCGGAGCGCTTGCGAGTTCTTCAGCGTGCGCCCTCAATTCATTGGTCTCATCCAGGAACACGGCTTCAAGGAGATCCTGACGCGTGGGGAAGTGGCGGTACAGCGTTCCGATCGCGACCCCAGCCGACCTGGCAATGTCCTCCAGGACGATGTCAGCGCCGCGCTCCGAGACCGCGACTCGCGCCGTCTTCAGCAGGCTGGCGTAGTTGCGCTGGGCATCAGCTCGCATTGGGCGGTTGGCTGGTGTTGGCTCGTGCATTTCATGCTCCTCCTTTCTCCTAGAGATATTGGCCCTTGACAAAGTGAGGGTCCCTCCGTTAATATATGAGAGGTAAACATGAGGGTCCCTCCGTTTAATAGAGGGAGGTAGCCTCATTTTATCACACTCACGCTTGATCTTACCAGGAGAAGGAGAACTTTCTTATGCGTGTTTTCGTCACAGGAGCAACAGGCTTCATCGGTTCCGCCGTCGTCCGCGAACTCATCGGTGCCGGTCATACGGTCGTCGGCCTTACCCGCTCAGACAAGGGTGCTGAGGCACTGAAGGAAGCTGGGGCCGAGGTGCATCGCGGTACCCTTGACGACCTCGACAGCCTTCGCGCCGCTGCGGCGGCAGTGGATGGCGTCATTCACCTGGCGTTTCAGCACGGCATCTCGGACTTCGCAGCCGCGCTCACCACCGATCTGCGCGCCGTCGAGACGATGGGGGCGGCGCTCGAAGGCACAGGCAAGCCGTTCGTGACCACCGCTCACCTCAACGGGGAGGCATCGGATAACGCGGTGCTCGCACTGGCTGGAGTGCGATCATCGGTCGTCTCTCTCTCTCTGTCCGTGCACGACGAGGGCGACAAGCACGGCTTCATGCCGAGACTGATCACCATCGCTCGCGCGAAGGGCGTCTCTGCCTATATCGGCGACGGGTCCAACCGCTGGCCTGCCGTCCATCGCCTCGATGCGGCGCGCCTGTACCGCCTGGCACTGGAAAGCGCCCCGGCGGGGTCACGGCTTGACGGGGTCGGCGACGAGGGTGTGCCATTCCGCGACATCGCCAGCGTCATCGGTCGCCACCTGAACCTGCCGGTGGTCAGCATTTCCCGCGAAGAGGCAGACGCCCACTTCGGCTCTTTTCTCGGCACCGTGGCGGCGGTCGACCGCCCGAGGTCGAGTGCACAGACCCAGGAACTCCTGGGATGGCGGCCTGTGCACCCGCGACTTCTCCCGGACCTCGAAGAGCACTACTTCAACAACTGATGTGAGGCTCAGGGTCACTCCTCACGACAACAGGTCTTGAGTATGAACGGACCGGAAGACAACGCGAAGCGCTTCGCGTTGTCTTCCGGTCCGTTCATCAAGGGCCTCATGCTCTTCTCGCTTTCGAGGTTGGGAATTTCCCGATCATCCCGCTGTGAATTGACACCTGATGAGTGCTTCAATCCGCCTTTGGAGCTATTTCTTCAGGTCTTGGATGGTCGATTTCAACTCTTCGCGCTGATGCGGGTCAGTTTCGCCTCAAAAGTTGTGCTGATGCGCACCAATGTACGACCAAAAGAACCAAAATCAGGAGCATTACTCCCATGAGCAGTAACACACTGAACGACTTTCGTCACGGGATGTACGGCTGCTTTGGCAACGGCAAAGACGCCCTGTTCAACCTGGTGGACGCGCTCGCCAGCGAAGCCGGAGCGCGTAGCTTTCCAGAGTTGTCGTTCTCGCCCTTTTTTGAGCGGACCTGGGCCAGTTTGTACGAAGCCCTGGAAGATGGTCAGATCGACGCCGAGCGCCTGCGCAAGGTCTTTGTGGACTTGCGCCACTGCCCCAACCGGGTGAGATCGTGTTTTTGGGCGTGGATACCAGCAATCTGTATCGCCCGGAAGCTGAGACTGCCGCTGATCGGACGTTGGTTCCCGATGGCCAATTTGCCCAAGAACGCGCATGCCGCGAGTCCCGCTTGGGTGATGAGCCACGTGGTCCTCTTGCCCGCCCAAACTGGTCAAGGCACCTATGTGTTGGATACAGCGCGGGTGAAATCGAGTGAACTGGCCACAGAAGTGGCTGCTCGCCAACTGCAAGCGGTGGTGGCGCTGTTGGTCGCACGCGGGTTGCATCCCATCATTCTGGGAGATCGGTGGTATGTCTGCGCCCCGTTCCTGGCCCGTATGGCTGACGTCGAGGCGTCTAGTTGCTGCGGGTCAAAAGCAATCGCGTCTTTTATCGTCCGGCCCCGACACGGGTTCCCGGCCAGATCGGGGCCAGCCGCAAGGATGGGGAGCGCTTTCAATGCAAAGACGAGAGCAGCCACGGAGAACCGGATGCCAGTTGGGAAGGCGTCGATGCCAAAGGGGCCAAGATTGAGGTGCGGCGTTGGAGCCACCTGCATTTGCGCACCGCCCGCTTCGTTGAGGTTTCGCTGATCCAGATCATCCGTCATGGAGCAAGCGGCAACGCTCGTGACCCCAAGGTCAGTTGGTTTGTCTGGAAAGGTGACCAACCTGCTCCTCTGGCCGAGGTCAGCCCGACGTATCGCTTGCGCTACTCGCACGAGCATGGCTATCGCTTCGACAAGCAGGAACTGCTCTGGGACATCCCACGGCTCAGTACCCCAGAGCGCACCGAACGCTGGACATGGGTGGTGGCCTGTGCACACAATCTGTTGGTCCTGGCTCGTCCTCTGGTGGAGGGCTGCTATCGACCGTGGGAGACGCGCCGCTCGCTCCTGACCTTGGCGCAGGTGCGACGAGCCATGCCCACCCTTTTGCACGAGTTGGGAACACCAGCCGACCTCCGCAACAGCGGGGAAAGGCACCGGGACGGGCCAAAGGCTTCCATCCCAAGCCCAGAACCCGTCAGGCGGTGATTCGTAAAACGAGTAAAAAGCCGAAAAAGAGCAAAAAGACACTTCTGCTTGAGGTGTTCGGCTGATCTTTTTCATCTTCACTCGTCTTTCTTGGTTCTGAGCCATTTCTTTATGGCTCAGTTAAGTTCGTGTTAGTTTAAACGTCAATCTCAATATACACATCAAGTACCCACACTGTGCGCCAAATCGTATAGTTAGGAGTAGGACTTCGACTGCCCTGCAACAATAATTCGCAGGTATTGTCCAGTAAGAACGAAAGGCAAATTATCTATGACTAACGACTCCCTAGAACAGAGCGAACTGTGGGATATCTCTCGCCGGTTGATCGGCTTTAATACCGTGAGCGCGTTGAGTAATGTTGAGGCAGCTGTATATATCGCTAATTATCTGGAGGATAGCGGGTTTACGGTGCGGCTTGTGCGGGAGACTGTGGAGGGTGTTGAGAAGGCGACGGTGCTGGCGTGGGCAGGGCCGGAGGTAGCGGGCGGACTTATCGTCTCCGGGCATACCGATATTGTGCCATTTGAGGGACAACCGGGCTGGACGACAGACCCACTTGTCATGCGGACGGATGGCGAGCGCATCTTTGGGCGTGGCGTTACCGATATGAAAGTTTTCCTGGCGCAGATGCTGCTGGCGGCAAAACAACTTTCGCTCAACTCGCTTCGACGACCGTTGGTCTATATCTTTACCTGTGACGAGGAGATCGCCGGTCAAGGTTCCGCACGGCTACTAAACGTTTTACCACAGGTTTTTGACGGCTATCCGTTGCCTACGGTGGCACTGATCGGGGAACCAACCGATTTTGAGGTCTTTCTAGCGCACAAAGGCTATGCCACGTTCGATATTCGTGTGCGTGGCAAAGGGGGACATAGCAGCGCACCACACAAGGGTGTGAACGCAATCGAGAAGATGGCGGATGTGATCGCATTGTTCAAGGAGGCAAACAATCGCCTTGAGCAACAACCGTCGCCAGAGAATACGCGGCTATTTCCTGAGTCGCCCGCCTCGGTCTTCAACTTTGGCGCCATCAGTGGTGGACTGGCACCCAATATGATTGCCGAAACCTGTTCTCTCACCACGAGTATTCGCATCGCGCCGGGGGATAATCTGGAGGTCATTCTGGCAGATGTAGAGGAAAGAATTGAAAAGACTATCGCGGGGCCTATGCGGCAGGTTGACCCGCAATGCGGTGTCTTGATTGAGCATGTGACAATTGTCCCTCCCTTGCGCTCGCCAAGCGAAGATGCCTTCTGCGATCTTCTTTGCCGCGTTATGAACACACGGGCGGAGCGTGGCGCACCCTATGCCACCGATGGCGGCCAGTTCCAGAGAATGGGTATCAACTCCTACATCTGCGGCCCTGGCTTGCTCGAGGAGGCACATCAGCCCAACGAGAGCATTCCTGTGAGCAATTTTTTCACCGGCCTCGAAAAGCTACAGCACATTCTTTATGAGTGGTGTATCAATCGTGAGGCACAATAACGTTTTTTCCAGCACAAATAACAGCCAGTTCGCGTGCGAACTGGCTGTTATTTGTGCTGGAAAAAACGTTATTGAAGTCTGCTTTGAATTTGCTCGCGAGCTTGCTGCCAGTAGTTGCCCAGACGTTGGCGTGTCTCGTCGCCGGGCCACGGTGTGTAGAGCAAGATGACAACTAAGCCAACTACGAGGCCCAGGCGGAACATGAAACGCGCCCTTGCCTTCCTGCGTTGTTTTGCTTCCTTCTGCTGTTGCGCCGTCTCCTGCATGTCCTTCACATTGTCTTTGACCTTCTGGACGTTTTTCGCTGCTTTCGTCGCGCTTTTTGTCAGCGCCACCTGCGTTGCGCCAAGTCCAGTTTGTACTGCATCCTGCGTTTTTGACAGGCCACTTTGTACGCTATCCTGGACGGAGCCTTGCACATTCTTCAGGTTTTTCTGGGCCTTTTTCAAGTTCTTGTTGGCCTTTTTCGTGTTCTCCTGCAATAATTGCTGCGCAACGCTCACGCCCGTTAGCAACAGGTCCTGCGTTTGACTCAACCCGGACTGCGCGTTATCCTGTACCTTGCCCTGAATATGCTGTGCCTTCTTCTGCGCTTTCTTCATATTTTTCGCAACACTCTTCTGGTTGCGCTTGAGTATGTCTTGCGCCTTATCCAGTCCTCCAGATACAGCGTCCTGCGTCTTACTTAGACCCGCCTGGACAGTAGCAGCCGTCGTCTGAGCGACATCCGCCACTTTATCTTTGACATCCTGTGCTGAATACCCATTCAGTTGGTTGACATTACCTGCCATTACTGTTCCTCACATTTCTTTCAAATTATCCAAATTCCTGATTACTGGTACCATGCAAAGTTTTGCTTATGAGTTACACATTATGCACGATACAGAGGCATACGAGGTTTCACATTGACAGCTCATAGACAAGTGTCGGCGCATAATAAGGCACACGGCGAACCTTCGTGGCCTGCTCGTAGGCGTAGGCAAGCTTGATGAGTGTTGGTTCGCTATAGGCTCGCCCCATGAAGGTAACGCCAATGGGCAAGCCGAAGACATGACCGGCGGGGACACTGATTGCCGGATAGCCGGCCTGTGCGGCGGGTTGCGAACTCGCACCACCACTGAAGTGATCGCCGTTCACCAGATCAATGCACCACGAAGGGCCGCCGGTTGGCATCACCAGAGCGTCCAGTTGGTAGGTATCCATTACCGCGTCTATACCTTCCTGTCGCGAGAGCCGACGCGTCTCTTCCAGTGCCGCAAGATATTCAGGTGCCTCCAGCGATGTGGTCTCCTGAGCCTTCTGCAATAGCTCTTGACCGAAGTAGGGCAGTTCTTCCCCGGCGTGCGCGGTATTAAAGGCGATAATATCGGCAAGAGTGCGTACCGGCGCTTCGGTCAATGCGGCAAGGTAGGCGTTGAGATCGGCCTTGAATTCGTGTAGCATGAGAGTCAGCTCTGCCTCAGACTTTGACATTTGTTCCGCAGTCGGGATATCCGCCGGATCAACGATGATCGCTCCCAATTCGCGCATACGCTCGATGGCGGCGTTAATTATCTCATCTGTTTTCGCGCTGTAGCCAAAATACACTTTGCGAGCAACGCCGATACGAACGCCGCGCAGACCATCGGCATCCAGAAATTGGGTGTAATCGCGAAAAAACTTGCCTGCGCTCTCCGCCGTCGCGGGATCGCGCTCATCCACACCCACAATGGCACCCAGCAATATGGCGGCATCAGCAACTGTGCGGGCATGTGGGCCAACGGTATCCTGGCTATGCGAAATGGGAATCACGCCAGCGCGGCTGGTGAGACCAACGGTCGGCTTGATGCCCACTACACCGTTGATGGCGGATGGGCAGAGAATCGAGCCATCTGTCTCTGAGCCAAGACTGGCAGCCACAAGGCTCGCAGCCACGGCCACGGCTGAGCCGGAGCTTGAGCCACAGGGAGAGCGATCCAGTATATATGGGTTATGCACCTGGCCGCCGCGTCCGCTCCATCCACTGGACGAGTGGTCTGAGCGGAAATTGGCCCATTCGCTGAGGTTTGCCTTGCCAAGAATTACCGCACCGGCCTCGCGCAACTTGCTCGCTACAAAAGCATCTCGCGGCACTCGCGCACCGACAAGAGCGAGCGAGCCTGCCGTACTTTGCATGGCATCCGCCGTCGTGATGTTATCTTTGATCAAAATAGGGATACCATGCAACGGCCCACGCGGACCCGTTGTCGCTCGTTCCTCGTCCAGCGATTGTGCTATCGCCAGCGCATCGGGATTGATTTCCAAAATACTGTGCAATGCCGGGCCATGCCGGTCAAGTGCCCCAATACGCTCAAGATACAGTTCGACCAACCGCCGTGCCGTCACGCGACCCGCAGCCATCGCCGCCTGCAAGTCGGCAATGGTCGCCTCCTCTACACCTGTAAATGCCTCGTTATTCGTTTCACTCATGCTTGCTGCTTCCTTCTTTTTTATTGTTGTGTAGACCATAATAGCACATATTATTGTCAAGGCAATAGCAGCGTATCAGCATAAGTGGTATAGAGACGAAGCAATAATCATCAATCTCGTCGACGAGATTGATGATTATTGCTTCGTCTCTATACTTTTCTCTACTTCTGCCACTGTACTGGCATTGAGTACCTGTTGGGCAAGAGTGGCGAGTGAGTGGACCGGCCACTGAGAGAGGGTGGAAAGAGTAGAACGCACAGTGGGTAGAGCGGTAGGAGCCATGCTTAATTCGTCTATGCCGAGAGCTATGAGGGTGGGAGCGAGACGGGTATCGCCGGCGATTTCGCCGCAGACTGCCACGGGCTTACCTGCGCTGTGTGCCGCCCTGGCTATCTGATGAATGAGGCGCAAGACCGCCGGTTGCATGGGGTTGTACAGGTATGATACAGCCGTATTAGTGCGGTCGCTGGCAAGCGTGTACTGGAGCAGATCGTTGGCACCGATGCTGAAAAAGTCGGCGATGCGTGCCAATTCTGGTGCCATGATCGCTGCCGATGGTACCTCGACCATGATGCCAAGCGGCACAGAAGCGGGTACGGCAACGTGTTGATTGCGCAATTCGTTGTAAACGCGCTCGAAGATGGCTCGTGCCGTGATGAGTTCCTCAACGGTCGTGATCATAGGGAACATGATATGCAGTTCTATGCCGGTATCGGCCGCGGCCAGCAGAAGCGCACGCAGTTGTTGTTCGAGCAATAGCTGGTGAGCCAGGTGAATGCGAATACCACGCAGACCGAGCGCGGGATTCGCTTCAGGAGCCGCGCCCAGCATATCGTTTAGGGCGGGCATAGGTTTGTCCGCGCCTGCATCCAGAGTACGCACAACGATGGGGCCAGCGCGGCGGGACGAATCGCCTTTGAATGCCGAGAAAACGCGCACATAGCGGTTGCGTTGCTCGTTTTCATCCGGCAAGCTTTGCGCTGTAGCAAAAAGAAATTCTGTGCGCAACAAGCCAACACCCTCCGCGCCCCATTGCCGGGCCGCTTCCGCCTCGGCCTCGCTGGCAATATTTGCCAGCAAGGAGATGGCACGGCCTTGAATAACGAGCGGCCCCTGCCCTTGAGCCTGTTGGGCAGCCTGTTTCAATGCCGCTTGCTGTTGTTGCAGTTCGCTGGCACGTTGATGCAAACGAGTATACAGCTCTTGTGAAGGTTGATGATAGAGCAGGCCGTTATCGGCATCGAGTCCCAGCGTATCGCCGGTATGGATGATGGCTAGCGCGGCTTCGTTCAGACCCGCGATTGCAGGAATACCGAGCGAGCGTGCCAGAATTGCGGCATGGGCAGTCGGGCCACCGAGGATGGTGCAAATGCCCAACACGACATCTGGGCGCAATAATGCTGTATCCGAAGGTGTCAGTTCGCGAGCAACAAGCAAAACAGGTTGTTGCAACGCGCTCAAATCCTGTGGCACGCCACTTTTTTCATCCTGACCGCGCAGATGCTGCACTGCTCGGCTCACAGCGTCCCGCACATCAACCGCACGCGCCGCCAAAAGAGCATTGTCGAGCCCTTCTAATGCGCTGGCCTGTTGCTCTCCTACAATGGCAAGGGCGCTGGCAGCGTCAATATGTTGTTCCGCAATACTGTGTTGCGCCGCTTCCTGTAACTCAGGATCGCGCAACATCAGGGCCTGTGCCTCAAAAATAGCGGCTTCTGCCTGGCCAACGCTGCTCTGCACTGTTGTTGCCAGCGTGATCATCTCCTGCGCCGTTTGCTCCAACGTCCTCCGCAACACCTCCTGTTCAGTCGTCACCTGTTCAGGGGCAATGGCTCGTCGCTCCACGGTGCTTAATGAAGGACGCTGCGATATATAAAGGAAGGCAGGGCCGACCGCGACCCCCTTGGAGGTTGGAATGCCTCGCCAGGGTTCATGTCCCTGTGGAATATTTTGAGATGTTTCCGGTATGGTAGGGACCGCTTCACCGGATTCGGTCGAGGGTGACGTTTCATAAAAATTAGCGGATACGAGTTCGCTGAGGGCATCGAGAGCAGCCTGTGCAGCGTCTCCGCTTGCGCGTACCGTAATAGTCTCGCCCTGGCGAACACCCAGCGAGAGGACAGCCATAATGCTTGTCGCATTGGCCTGTTTACCGCGTATCAGCACCTGTATTCTCGATGAGAAACGTGCGGCAGTTTGTACGAAGAGGCTGGCGGGACGCGCATGAAGACCAGCGGGATTGGTCAATGTCAGTTGCGCCTCAAGTGTATTCGCCTCCAGTGCTTGCATACCAGAAGCAAGAGCACTACCTGTATCAGCAGGTTCTTCGCTCTGTGTGAGCGGTTTGAGTTGGCGCAGTTGTTCGACGCTGGCGGTCCTTTCGGCAGCTCTTTTGACTTCCAACAGGGAGCGGCCAAGCGCGGATTCGACTGCTGCCGCCACCGCGCCTTCCACGAGGGGCGCACTACTCAATAAGACGCGGTTACGCTGATCATCATCCAGCATTTCAAGTGCCATCTCAGTGGAGAGAATGGCGCTGCCGAGGTCAAGTAAAACCAGCACGCCATCCGGCCCATCAACGGATTGGATAGCGGCAAGGATGTTTTCCACAGATGTTCCCAGGATGCCATTACCGGCACCGCCAGCCGTGGCAATTGGCGTTTTTCCCTGAGTCATCTGTCCGGCAAGCTCCGCGACACCTGCCGCCAGTTGCGCACTATGTGAAACGATGACCAATCCTACTACCATATAGCTCCGCTTCTTCGCAAATCCCCTGTATGGGCCAATTACGCAGGTTGACAAATTCATCCGACAATAAACGGGTTGGCTGGCACATCGCTTCGCTGGTGCCTGGACGCGATCAATCGAGCCTCTACGCGCCTGCGGACGCGATCAATCGGACTCCACCGGCGCGGGATGAACGGTACTACGTTACCGGGCCACTTCAGCGAGGGAACGCAAAATGAGCCAGCTTGAGGTGGCACCGGGGTCTTGATGCCCGATACTACGCTCGCCAAGATAGCTTGCGCGTCCCTTGGTGGCAAGCATGGGAATGGTTGCTTTCATGCCCTCTTCAGCGGCGGCGGCTACGCGAGTCGTGAGTTGGGCGAGCGATGCGCCTTCGTTCGCGGCCTGTTTCGCCGCAAGCAGGGCTGGAGAGAGGGCGTCCACCATCGTTTTTTCGCCGGTGGTGGCTTTGCCACGCGCTAAAATGCCTCCTAAAAATGCCTCCAGCAGCGCGACTATATCGGCTGATGTTAGCTCCGACTTATTAGCGATGGCAGCACTCGCACGCAAAAAGGCGGTGCCATACAGCGGCCCACTCGCTCCGCCGACCGTTGACACGAGCGTCATACCCACTGTTTTTAGCTGGGTTGAGCTATCCATTGTGGCCATTGTTGGAAACTTATCACGCACAGATTTAAAGCCGCGGTCCATATTGGTACCGTGGTCAGCGTCGCCAATAGCCGAGTCGAGTTTTGTCAAATAGGCGGCATTTTCGTGCAACACATCGGCGATACGCTCTAACCAGCGCAAGGTATCCTCGTTGGTCATATGCATCATCCTCTATCTCTTAACTAACGGTTGTCACCAGGCAATTGCAGGCGTCTACAGACGCCTGCAATTGCCTGGTGACAACGATATCAGCGGCCCCAGCGTAGCGCGGGGGTATGGACGGGCGCGTCCCAATATTTGGTCAATTCGTCGTCGAGGCGAACGAGGGTGATGGAACAGCCAGCCATCTCAAGGGAGGTGATGTAGTTACCGACGAGGGAACGAGCGATGGTGATGTTTTTGCCGCCGAGAATACGATTTAATGCATCAAAGATGATGTAGAGTTCGATTAACGGCGTACCGCCCATACCATTGACCATTGCCAGAACCTGATCGCCGGATTTCAGGCCCAGGTCTTCGACGATGGGACTGGTGAGCATTTCGGTGATTTCGGCGGCGGGTGCGAGTTTGACGCGGCGACGCCCCGGCTCACCGTGAATGCCGATGCCGATTTCCATTTCGTCTTCGCCCAGATCAAAAGTGGGTTTGCCAGCCGACGGTACAGTGCAGGATGTGAGGGCCATACCCATGCTGCGTCCCTGATCGTTGACTTTGCGAGCCAACGCGGCTACCTGCGCCAGGGGCGCGCCCGTCTCGGCGAAAGCTCCAACGATCTTTTCCAGCAGGACGGTCACGCCAACACCACGGCGACCTGCCGTATACAGGCTATCCTGCACCGCAACATCGTCGTTGGTGACAACGCTCTCCACTTCAATGCCTTCGGCGGCAGCAAGTTCGGCTGCCATCTCGAAATTGAGAACATCACCGGTGTAGTTCTTCACGATGTGTAACACACCCGCGCCACCGTTGACTGCGCGAGTAGCGGCAAGCATCTGGTCGGGAACAGGCGAGGTAAAGACCGCGCCCGGACAGGCGGCATCAAGCATACCGTAGCCGACAAACCCGCCATGCATCGGCTCGTGACCACTGCCACCACCAGAAATAACACCCACTTTTCCTTGCAGCGGCGCGTCCTTGCGCACAACAATTTGCTGCTCGATATCTACACGTATCAGGTCAGAATGAGCAGCCAACATACCCGCCAGTGCCTCTTTAACAACATCCTCTGGTTGATTGATCAGCTTTTTCATGCAGCTTCCTTTCTTGCGAATGGCCCTATGGCGATTTTATTACATCGTTGCTAGCTGAACCTTTTCGGCATCTATCTGTCTCTGGATAGCTGAGCGATAGGCACCCGCCATAGCCTGTTGTTGCTCAAAAGACCAGCCATGCTCTTTTGCCATCAGCGCGGCTACCTCATCCACGATACCCAACCCGCGCTGGCGGTCTACAAGCGTGATCGAAGTGCGGCGTGCCAGAAAGTCATAAGGCGTCATGGCCATTTCGTTGTGACAGGCATACAGCACTTCGGCATAGATATAGGGCAGGTCTTCAATCAATAACCGGGCCAGCGATGCATCACGGGCAATCATATCCATCAGCGTACTGGCCTCGGAACCATAACTGCTGGTGAGGTGCTTGATTACCTGCGGCGTCAACCCCAGTGTCACACCTCGAGTTTCCAGCTCGCGTTGTGCTTTAGGCCAACCCGCACTTCCCTGCAAAGGCAGCGACATAGTTGGATGCAACGGTTTCGCGCCGTCGCGGCGGCTCAGCACATCAACGGTATCCTGTGCCATACGCCGGTAGGAGGTCAGCTTACCTCCAACAATGGAGACAAGGCCGGATGGACTCTGGAGAACCTCGTGCGAGCGTGAAATCTTCGCGGTTGAGCCGCCAGATTTACTATGCGGCTTGACGAGCGGACGATATCCCGCGTAGACACTGATAATATTCTCCTCGGTCAAATGAATCTTAAAGTAAAGATTGATATATTTCAGCAGGTAGGCGATATCCTCCGGGCTCGCCGTGGGATGATCAAGGTCGCCGGAACCAGTATCCGTGGTGCCAAAGACGACGCGAGACTCCCAGGGAACGACGAAGAGGATGCGCTTATCTTCGGTCTCCGGCAAAACAATGGCAGCATCGCCAATTTTGACATCGTCAGATGAGAAAACAAGGTGAACGCCTTTGCTGGGCTCTATCGAAGCCTGTGGTCTACTACCGGTCAATTCCTCAATCTGCTCGGCAAATACGCCTGCTGCATTCACGACGTAACGGGCATGTACATCAATTTCCTCACCACTGAGAGTATCACGTACATGCACACCACTAATTTTGCCGTTTTCTTTGATGAAGGAGGTAACCTCGCTATAGTTGGTAATGTTGGCCCCGTACTGCGCCGCCGTGCGAATGAGTGCCATGGTAAGACGGGCATCATTTGTCTGCCCATCGTAGTACATATAGGCCTCTTTCAAGTTCTCAGTGACCAGATCGGGCGCATATTTCAGCACAGCCTGCTTATTGAGACGGCGGTGCCGCCTGATACTGCGCCTTCCGGCCATGAAATCGTACATCCAGAGGCCAATGTCGAGAATGAAGCCGAGGCCAATACCCTTTGGCGTGGTAAAGGGCATACCGACCGGGTGACGATCACCCTCGTAAATGGGCATTACAAATCCCAGTGGATGCACCAGGAAGGGTGCATTTTGCAGCATAATACCACGCTCAACCAGGCCTTCATGCACCAGGGCAAAGTCAAAATTCGGCAAGTAGCGTATGCCGCCATGTACAAGCTTCGTTGACTTGCTGCTTGTACCACTGGCAAAATCTATCTTCTCAACGAGCGCCACCTTGTAACCGCGAGCGACAGCATCAAGCGCGACTCCAGCACCGGTCACACCGCCGCCAATGACAAGCACATCGAAACGGCTGCTACCCAGTTCGGAAAGATTGTGCATGCGCACAGTTGGTGATAGTGGTTGCATAGTGCCTGTGCCTGCGAACAGACGAGCGGGGGAAACGATCGGAGATCGGGCAATTGTTGGATCATCAGGGCGGCCGCAAGGGTCGCCCCTACCATACATGCAATTCGTATATGGTAGGGGTACCTCTTGCGGGTACCCTGACCCAATCCCCGCCGCGTCTATTCATCCTTTCGTGTATGTATCTATTCGCCTGGACTAGTCTACAGCAGGCTCCCGTACCGCTTCGCCCTTTGTTTCAGTGTCGCCTGACTTTATCAGACCCCGCGCCTCAAGCACCTTACCAATCGTAAAGTCGTAGATGAAGGCACCCACGGCACCACCGGCAAGCGGCGCGACGATTGGAATCCAGAAGTAGTAGTTGTTCACTGAGAAACTGGCACCACCGCTGACGAGAGCAACCCACAGGCGAGGGCCGAAATCACGAGCAGGGTTGATGGCGTATCCAGTGTTAGTCCCGAAGGATGCACCAATTGCTACAATCAGGAAACCAATGATTAACGGGTTGAGGTTTGCCTGTACGGGCTGGTTGCGTCCATCCACAATCGCGAAAATCAGGCCAACCAGTAAGGCTGTGCCAATAAATTCATCGCCGAACGCTCCGAATGCCCCAACGAACGACTTGGGATAGGTGTAAAATACATATCCTACACCTTTTACTTGATCGGCTATGGGGGCACCGTTCAGAGCATGGTTGATCGCACCTTGATAGACAAAGTACAGAATCATAGCGGCGATAAACGCCCCCAGTACCTGGGCTACCCAGTATGGGAGTACTTTGCTCCAGGCGAGCTTACCGCGAACCGCCAGGCCTAGCGTCACAGCAGGATTGAGATGAGCGCCACTAATAGCACCGCATACGTAGATACCCAGCATTACGGCTAAGCCCCATCCCAGAATGATCACAATCCACTCGTTCGCGAATGGCGTTGGGCTCGCTGGATTGTTGTTTAAGTTCGTAAACAATCCGAAGACGGCGACACAACCATCACCGAAGAGAATCAGCACCATCGTTCCAAAAAATTCGCCGATACATTCGCCGAAGGTGCCAGAAAGGGCAGTTGGTCTGCCTACAGCTTGACTCGCCATTGATGTTCACTCCATTTCTGTAGATGAAGAGACAACAGTATGTACTTTCGAACTGCTGTTACTAAAAGATAAGAACTACAATAATAAAAACTACAAAGACGCACTACGAATGACTGTTGTTATTGATAAGCAATGATGAACACTCGCCTCTGTAGGGGCCGATTTATCGCGCCCATCGCCGATTTATCGGCATGTGTCCGGTTTGCCGATAAATCGGCGATGGGCGCGATAAATCGGCCCCTACGATGTTATTGTTCCCAGTTCCTTGAGCGTTCCACGGCTCGCTTCCAACCTTTGTAGAGGCTGTCGCGCTGGTCCTTACTCATCTGCGGCTCAAAGGTGCGGTCTATGGCCCACTGTTCGGCGACTTCTTGCTCGCTGCTCCAGAAACCGACGGCGAGACCAGCGAGATAGGCAGCACCGAGAGCCGTTGTCTCAGCAACCTTTGGACGCTGCACAGCGACGCCGAGGATATCGGCCTGGAACTGCATGAGCAGGTTGTTGACAACTGCGCCACCGTCAACACGCAGGGTCTTCAAGCTGACACCGCTGTCGGCCTCCATTGCCTCAAGTACATCGCGGGTCTGGTAGCACATGGACTCCAGTGTTGCGCGAGCGATATGACCAACGGTCGAGCCGCGCGTCAGACCAATAATGGTGCCGCGTGCATTGGGGTCCCAGTAGGGTGCGCCGAGGCCGACGAAGGCGGGAACCATGTAAACGCCACCGTTGTCGGGTACGGTATTCGCCAGTGCCTCGACATCAACGCTGTTCTTAATGGCTTGCAAACCATCACGCAACCACTGGACAGCAGCGCCGGTGATAAAGATACTTCCTTCGAGTGCATAGGTCAGCTTCGGGCTATTAGCCTCACCCTCGCCCCAGGCAATGGTCGTCAGTAGGCCGTTCTGGGAGGGAACTGCTTTATTGCCCGTGTTGATAAGCATGAAACAACCGGTGCCATAGGTGTTCTTCGCCATACCAACTTCATAGCAAGCCTGGCCGAAGGTAGCTGCTTGCTGATCGCCCGCGTCGCCCGCCATTTTAATGGGCGCACCGAAGAACTCAGCGTCGGTCTCGCCAAAAACGCCACTGGATGGCATGACAGTAGGCAGCATGGAATGGGGAACGCCCAGTTCGTTGAGGATGGTATCATCCCACTTACCCTCGTAGATGTTGAACATGAGTGTACGCGAGGCGTTGGTGTAGTCGGTCGCGTGTACACGTCCTTTGGAGAGACGCCACATCAGGAAGGTATCTACGTTACCGAAGAGCAGTTCGCCACGTTCGGCTTTCTCGCGTGCACCGGCGACATTGTCGAGAATCCACTTGACCTTTGTGCCAGAGAAATAGGCGTCGGTCACAAGACCGGTGCGATTGCGAATCTCAGTGTCAAAATGTTTGGCCTTCAATTCATCGCAAATAGGAACGGTCAAGCGACTCTGCCAGACAATGGCGTTGAAAACAGGTTTGCCGGTGGATTTCTCCCAGACAATGGCCGTCTCACGCTGGTTGGTGATACCGATGGCGGCGATATCGGCGGCGGACGCCCCCGCCTTTTGCATCACCTCCTTAGCCACAGCGAGTTGGCTTGACCAGATGGCCTCCGGGTCATGCTCAACGAGGCCGGGTGCAGGATAAATCTGGGGGAACTCTTGCTGCGCTACACTGACAATCGCTCCATCATGATTGAAGACAATTGCGCGGGAACTGGTTGTGCCCTGGTCCAGAGCAAGCACGTACTTTGCCATGATTAGCCCTCTTTCTGTTGGGTGCCATAAATGGTACCCCTACATGGGTGCGCTTAAGCGGACCCCTACAACTACAACGTATCGCGTTGGTACAGGCACCGCTGCCTGCACAGGAAAAAGAGATAAAGTAGACACAGCTATAGTAGCCTGTGTGGAAAGGTTGCACAGAAAAGTGTTGTACAGAACGTGTATTATACTATCGGCCGCTGTAGACCCATAACTCAGGTCGGTTGACTGCAATGGCGCAAATTCCGGTCTGCAGGACCGCCTGGAGTTGTTCAGCAGTATACAACAAACCAGACGCCATAAATGGCAATGGGAACGACGATTTCAACTGTGGAATCATGTACGGAACAACGAGGGCCGGTGAGAAATCCAGCATGTCAACATACGAGGTGTCAACAGACTCTAAGGCCATTTCCAGGCCAGTCGAGTCCACGGCAAAAATACGCTGAATGGTCTCAAGTCCAAATTGCTTGCCAATAGATAAGACTTTGGGATGATTTGACACGATGCCCGTTACATGCAACCGTTCAGCAATATAACGCAAACCGGCAGCATCCGCGTGAATACCGTCAATGTGATCAATATTCACATAGACCGAACAACCAGAACGACGTGCGCTCTCCAACAGGGCCGCGAACTCAAACAGATTGCAGTGTCGCAAAAGCATCGCTCGTATTTGCGATATTTCCAACGCCTGTACAAACTGCACGCGAGTCTCTACCACCGGTACCACTCTGTTCTGTGCCGGTAGATTGAGCAATGACCTGCTAGAGGATTGGGTAAGCATGTCACACCTCTCGCTCTCGTCTAAAAAACAACAAAGTCCCAAGCCTCTTATTTTAGTAAGTTGGCTCAGGACTTTTCATTTCACTGTCCTTTGCGTCTCAATCCTCATCCAGCCCAACGGCCAGATGCAAATTTTGAAAATATTCTGCTTTCAAACGGTGTTACACAATTGATGAATTGGTGAGTTGTACTCCTTTACGCTGGCCCAACAGTGAAATGGCTAGAGAGCTTTTACAGCTCCCGCAATATGCGTTGCTCACTATACAACGAAGTAGAGTTAGCATATAATGATATTACTCGGCATAATCCTGTTTGTCAAGTGCTAGCAGCAGATTTCTAAAAACTGCTCCGCACTATCACAAAGCAGCGCTGAAAACAGCATATTACAACTTACAACCGGCAAAGTAGATTACCATGATCAAACAAGAATTTCTACGTTTAGCGCGTAAATATCCTGTTGCGGCAGCCATCAAATCAGAGGAAGATATGGAAGTTGCATTGGATTTTAATGCCTTGCTGCTCTTCGTGCTAAAGGGCGATGCATTTCAGCTTGCGCCGTTGATCACACAGGCGCACCAACGCGGCAAGGGGGTTGTGGTGCATGTGGACCTGGTGAGCGGCATTGGAAAAGACCGCGCCGGTATTCAGCACTTACGGCAAATTGGTGTGGATGCGATTATTACCAGTCGTTCGCAGCTCATCTCTTCCGGACGAGCCGAGGGATTGACGACTATTCAACGTCTTTTGCTCATGGATGATTCCGCCCTTGAAAGTGGTGTACGCACGATTGCGCGGGCCACCCCCGATATTGTGGAAGTTCTCCCCGGCATTATATTTCCAGAAGTTGCGGCGACGCTGCAACAACTCCTCCCCGGCCCCTTTATTGCCGGTGGCTTTATTCGCACCGCCAAAGATGTTGCGAGAATCCAGGCCGCCGGTGGTATATTAAGCAGTAGCAGTACGTATGCGCTGTGGCAACGTACCCATATAGAAGTTTGAGGAGAATCGTTTATGCAAAACGTTCCAAATCTGCTCAGCCTGGCCCGGTTAGTGGCAACTGCGCTCGTATTTATATTCGTCATCATCAATCAGCCGTGGGCGTTTTTGCTGGCAACGCTGTTCTTCGTGCTTGCCTCAGCGACCGATTTCTTCGATGGCTACCTGGCGCGACGCTTCCACGTCGTCTCGCCGCTCGGTGTCTTTCTGGATCTGACCGCCGATAAAGTCTTTGTCGTCGCTATTCTCGTCGCACTGGTACAAATCAGCCTCGTACCCGCCTGGATTGTGGTAATCATCGTCACCCGCGAATTTGCCGTGACAGGGCTGCGCTCGATGGCAGCGGCGAAGGGCAAGGTTATCCCTGCTGGCATGTGGGGCAAGCAGAAAACGCTGATTACGATGTGTGCGATGGGCTTATTGTTGCTGGCAAAGGGATTAGGAGCGCATCTCCTCTCGCTCTTCCCACCAATGCTGACATTCAATAGCAGTACAGTCAACGCCCCCGAAATCATACTACTCATAGCAGATTTCGGCATCATTCTCGCCGCTATTTGGACCGTCTTCTCCGGTGCCGAATACCTGATTAGCGGACTCCCCATCCTCCAAAAAGAAGAACCGAGTACATCCAAAGCGTAAGCAAACAAGCAGTGATGTGGCGCCGCCACATCACTGCTTGTTTGCTTACGCTTTGGATGTACTCGGTGATGGATTCTCTTCGATTTTGACTTTTTGCCCGATTTTGCGCTCGGTACCGGAGAGCAGGCGACCGATATTATCATGGTGGAAAAGAATGACCAGGCCGGGGCCAATTACAAGATAGAGCATGGTGGGCAGACCGACAGCAGCAAAGAAACGCGCATTCGCCAGACCGACGAAGTAAAAGACAAGACCACAAGTCATTGAGGTCAAAGCACCTACAACTGAACCCAACGACACATAGCGCGAAATCGCGATAGTGCTGAGCGTGGTAATTGCCGCAATAATGAATGTTAAGGGAGAGAGTAAAAGGATCACCCCGGCACCCGTCAGCACGCCGCGCCCACCTTTGAAACCGATAAAGATGGGGAAGCAATGCCCCAGGAGCGCGCAGAGACCCGCAATTGCCGGTCCCCATTGAGCAATGTAAAAGAAGGGAACGAGCAACGCGAGGAGCGTCGGTAGTATTCCTTTCGTCAGATCAAAGACAAAGACAATCGCGGCGGGCCCTTTGCCCATCGTGCGCAAGACATTGGTTGCGCCTATTTTATGGCTGCCATAGTCGCGAATATCAAAGTCTTTGCCTCGTAGCAGTTTGCCCATCCAATAACCAGCAGGGATTGATCCCCACAGATAGCCAATGAGTGCTATGAGTACAACCTGAAGAAGAATGATAGGCATAACAGCCTCCTTCTTAATCAATATGAAATCTATGAGGCTTCCGTATCTCACCCTTATTATAGATATGTTGCGCTGAAAAAGCTAGACATTCCTCACAGCATCACAGCATCACAGCATCACAACAGCCAATGATTATCACCAGACCAGATGATATTGTCAATCAAGCGGACGCCGCCAATCGAAGCAGCGATTGCCAGCATGGTTCGCGGCGTAATTTGCTCAACTTTATCGAAGGTCTCTGGATTATAAACTGCTATATACTCCAGCGTAACCAGTGGTTCGACAGCGACAAAGGCGGATATCGCTTTCTCAACGACTTCCGCATCCAATTCTCCTCGCTCAACCAGTTTCTTGCCAAGTAATAAAGCGCGATACAGTACACGGGCTGCCCGGCGTTCAGCAGGGGAGAGCTGGTGATTTCTACTACTCAGGGCGAGACCATCGCTCGCTCGCACGATTGGCATGTTACGTAGACTGACATCTATATTGAGGTCGCGGATCAGGCGACGCACAACAGCAAATTGTCCGCTATCCTTCTGCCCAAAATAGACAACATCAGGCCGCACGAGTTGTAGCAATTTCGTGATAGCTGTCGCTATACCACGGATATAACCCGCACTGCTTATGCCCTCAAGGCGTTCAAACAAAGGGCCGGATGGCGTGACATGGGTAGAAAAATCCGGTGGATAGAAATCTTCATCGCCAGGGACAAAGACGACATCCACTTGAGCTGTACGCAGAAGCTGAATATCCCGCGTCAGGTCACGCGGATAGCGTTCAAACTCTTCCCGCGTAGCAAACTGGAAGGGATTCACAAAAATGCTAATGACGCTAATTTCGCATTCTTTGCGTGCCGCCTCCACGAGCGATAAATGCCCCTTGTGCAGATACCCCATTGTTGGCACAAATCCCACCGACCCGGCTGCAAGCCATCCTCGTGCCGTCTCCGTCATTTCATCCAATGTATGTATAATGCGCATTCCAGCTCCTGCTACGTTTCTCTACCTGGTAGGGACCAACCTACACCTTACTTCTAGTTTGCATAACGTGTGGCGTCGGCGTGCGTAACCATGTTATACTATAGCCGATGAGGAGAAAGTTTATGCCCAACATTGTACGTCGTCTACGAAAAGCTTTAGCGTTTACCGGACCCTTTGTCGGCTACACCATATTCGGCATGGCTGGTTTCGCAACTATTATCACCCTCAAGCATCTGATTGACACTCCGCAGCCGCTCGCAAGTGCCTTGCCTGGGGAGGCGCGACTCTATCACTGGCAGTCCTATCATCTGTTTTATAAGGAATTGGGTACGCCCGAAAATCCTCCGCTCGTGCTGCTGCATAACCCTGGTATCGGCGCATCCGCGTATGAAATGCGCTATATTATGGGAAAACTCGCGGAGCGCTACCACGTCTATGCTCCCGACCTGCTTGGCTTTGGCCTCTCAGATCGCCCACCCCTCGACTACACAGTCGAAACATATACGACAGTGTGCCATGATTTTCTCACAGAAGTAGTACTACGTCCAGCAACGTTGCTAGCAAGCGGAATAAGTTGTACCTACGCAGTAGAGGTAGCGCAACAGTTTCCTGACACCTGCGAACGATTGATCCTTATTTCACCGATCACCCTCTCCAGCACCTTATGGACAAGGCGAGGACAACCTGCCTTAGTGGCGTTGCTACGCTTACCGTTATTTGGATTGAGCCTCTATGCTCTATGTAGTACACGCAGCGTGTTGCGCTGGCTGCTGACGCGGCGCATTGCCTCGCATCGAGAAGGTATACAAAAAAAGCAAGCAAAGGCAAAGGTAGAAGATGTGGAGTACCTCTACGCGGCAAGCCACCGCTTCGGTGCCGAACATGCTCCGTTAGCTTTATGGGCAGGAAAACTTAGCCAGAATGCAACACAGCAATTTGCAATGGTGCAACAACCAACGTTGCTGATCTGGGGGACACAAGCACTGCAAAATGCTCGCTTTACTAATAGCGAGCATCACCTTCCCCAGAAAACACAACTGGCAATCATGCGAGACGCCGGTATCTACGTCCACGAACAATACCCGGATGTGGTGATTGCCGATGTTCTCGATTGGAGCGAATAGAAACGAAATGGAAAATGTGAGAAAAATCACTTGACGTTCGTGCTTTTGCAACGTATAATCTCTTTCACATATAGAATGGGAAAGAAAAAGGCTGTTTGACGGATGTCTGGAAGAGGTCGAAAGAGGCCAAAAACAGGTCGCGAGCCTCAAACCCAGAGAGGAGTTTTTATATGACTATTGGTGGACAGAGTGACGCCAAATCAGAGCGAAGAATTTATCATTTAACGCCTGAAGGATTTGCAAAAAAGAAAGAGCGGTTGGATTACCTGCTGAACGTGAAACGAAAAGAGGCGGCGGACTACGTTCACGACGCAAAAGAGGCCGGTGATATCAGCGAGAGTAGCGCCTATGAGGATGCCAAGAACGAACAGGCCAAAGTAGAAGGTGAAATTCTCGAATTGGAGCGCCTGCTCTCGGTTGCGGTGATCATGACGCCGGATATGCACGCCAACGATGGACCGGCCACTGTGCGTATTGGCATGAAGGTTGAGGCTGAGACCGATAGCGGGGCAAAACGCAACTTTAATATTGTTGAAACCTTCGAAGCAGACCCAAAAGCAGGACTAATTTCCGACCAGTCTCCTGTTGGTAAGGCGTTGATGGGGCACAAAGAGGGCGATGAGGTGAGTGTTTCTACGCCCGGCGGTGTCACTACGTACACTATTCTCTCCATTAAACCCATGCTATAAGGGTATCTGTTTGTGTTTTAAAAGAAAGCAAACGCAGGAAAGCAGGGGCAGCACACCGCCCCTGCTTTCCTGCGTTTGCTTTCCTTTAAAACACAAACTCGCCATCTTTGCTGAATAATTCGCCATCTACGCGAATTTCGCTGCCTTTGCGCAAATCGCAGACCATATCCCAGTGCAGGACCGATTCGTTGATGCCGCCCGTCTCCGGTATACTGTGTCCGAGCGCAAGGTGAACGGTGCCGCCCATCTTCTCGTCAAAGAGCGTGTTCTTCGTGCAGCGATCTACGTTGCGGTTGTTGCCAAACGCAAACTCACCCAGGCGTCGCGCGCCCTCATCCAGGCTCAACATGGCGTCCAGGTAATCCTGCCCATCGGCCGCTCGTGCCTCAACAACCACGCCATTTTCAAAGCGCAAGCGGACATCTTGAACGGAACGCCCATTAAACGAAGCGGGGAAACTATAACGGATAGTGCCATTGGCCGAGTTTTCCACCGGCCCCGTAAAGAATTCGCCGCCGGGGAAGTTCTTATGGCCATCATCGTTGATAAAAGTACGACCTTCAATCGAGAGCGTCAGGTCGGTATCCTGTCCAACAAGATGAACCATCTTTTTCCCTTTGAGATACTGCACATATTTCTCTTGCTGCCTGCCCAATTCCTGCCAGCGAGCCACTGGGTTCTCATCATCCAGCAAGCAGGCATGATAGATGAAATCCTCGAAGTCACTCAGCGACATATCGGCATCTTGAGCAAGAGCATTGGTTGGAAACATAGCAATTGACCAGTTCAGCGAGCCTTCCGCACTACGCTTCATGTAGGTATCCATGAGCGGCCCGGCTGCTTGCTGGGTGACTGCCATCCGTGCTGGATTAACGCCGCTGAGACTTTTCGTATTCTCATCCGAGATGAGTTGCAGCATGGCCTCGTACTCTTCGATCATGATGCGAAACGCGGGCGCAATGTATGATAATTGCTCATCGGAACCTTCCTTGAGCAAAATCTCACGCACTCCCGGCAGATTGACAAAGGTTTCCGGGTAGGCACCAGCACGAATGGCCTCGCGCACCACTTCACGCACTAGCGGAGCCGCGATAGGGCCACTCTGAATCGCCAGCCGATCACCCTTCTTGAGGCCCAACGAGTACTGTACCAATACCTGAGCCATACGCTGTATACGAATATCCGACATAGAAACTTTCTCCTTACTGTACTATTGTGTTATGTGTAGGGGCCTTATTGGCCTCTACAGCATCTACAGCATCTACGGCAACTGGCGGCTCTGGAATGGCGAACCAGCCGAAGATACCAGAGACTAATATCGATATGCCTCCGATAGCGAAAATCACATTGACCGGGATAAATTGCCCGAAGAAACCTGCCAGCGCAATGGACACCAGACTTGTACCAAACATCGCCGTATCGATCACCGATTGTACCCGGCCCATCATTGTACGTGGTGTCGTGCGGATAAGCAATGGCCCAAAGCCGACATTTATGCCACCTTGCGGCAAACAGGCGATAAAGTTGAAAACCAATCCCGCTACGTAGATGGTCTGGAACGAGTAGATGAGGATGGCTAATCCAGTCAAAAACACGCTAATAGTTAGCATACGCCGCGCTGGCATTTTGCCAGCAAGCAAACCCGCTCCGATTGCTCCTACAAGGGCGCCCAGACCGCCAACCGCCGCCAACGGCCCGTACAATGCGCTATCTACATGCAAGTTGCGGCTCACGAAAACGATATCAAGCGCGTTTAAAGCACCGCCTCCCAGCATCGCAATCAGAGCCAGCAGCGTAACCATCAACAAAACCCGTGTGCGACCTACGAAACGAAAGCCCGCCCCTAGCTCACGCATGACCAGCCGGATGCCACGCCCTGTCTGTTGCGCGTTGGCCGTAACAAGCAACGAGGGCTGTAGAGCCTCTCGTGAAGCACGAATGGCGGAAAGCATCAGAGCAGAGACAGCATACGACACGGCATTGATGATGATTGCTACCACTGGGCCAACTAGAAAGTAGAGCGGCGAGGCCAGTGCCGGACCAACGATAAACGAGAGTGCCATCGTTGACTGGCTAATAGAAGCCGCCTGCGGTTGCCGCTCATCTGGCACAATTACCTGCAATACGGCTGATTTGGCCGGCATAAAGAAACGCGAAAAGGAGGCGATAATGAACACGCTGGCGTATATCGCAGGCAGGCGCATCGCCTCAGGAACAACCAGTGGCAGGAGGGCGGCAATTCCCCGTGCTATATCCGCCACAACCATCGTGCGGCGGCGGTTCCAACGATCAACGAAGACGCCCGCCACGGGACCAAGCAGGAACACCGGCGTATATTCAGCAATCAAAACACCGCTCACCGCCACGGCTGAATGTGTCAGCAAGAATACCCAGATGAGCAGCGTCGTACTGTAGACGAAATCTCCCATATTGGAGATAGCTTGCCCAATGGCCAACAACGCATAATTACGGTTGATCAGCAAGCCATATTTTTTCGCCAGAGTCGGCTCAATATGCTGAGCTGACATCTGTATTACCTGATTTTCCAGTATCTCATCTATTTCCTGGGTTTCCTTCGTTTCTGGCATTGCTATGGTTTCTCCTACAGGTAAACGATCATATCAATGATATACATTGGTTAAGGACGTTTTCGTTCCAACACCTCACGTACCGCCGGAGAAGCTTCGATTTTACCAATCACCTGCAATTGTTCGATGGCACTATCCGCCAATGCCGCACTGACATCTTTGGCAAACTGACAGATACCCGTCACATGTATACGCAAACGCTGGCCTTCCACCAACACCCGTTCCAAATCTTCACGGCTAAACTTCATAGAACCAACCGTCCAAATGTTCCGTATTGATTCATTTGCCGGCTGAGAAGCTTTCATAGCAACATCCCGCGGGTAATTGATGTATGAACTGACAAAAGCCTGTTCACCCTCTCTGCCGCGCTGCTGCTCGTACTGTTTGAATAATTCGTTGATTTGCTGGCAAAGCTGCTTCTCTTCTTCGATGGTAAGATAAAGAATCGCGGAACTTAATTGCAATACCGGTGCATCTTCCTTCTTCTCTATCGCCACACGAAACACTCTTTGAAAGCCATCTTTCAACTGGTCAAACCAGGCAGAGGTCGCGGCCAACGACTCATCGGGCGTGGCACGCAAGAAGAGGTTGTGTGACACAGTGATATCCCTTGCGATAGGCTGGTAATATTTTTCGAGGATACCGCCTTTCTCGCGGGTCTCCACCAGATTGAGAAGCCCCACTTTCTCTAACTCGCGCACATGATAGTGAATTTTCGCGGGTGCCTCACCCAGCATTTCACCCAACTGCGTCACCGTCATGGAATGCCCCTGCAAGGCATCAACGATACGCATGCGCAAAGCATCAGCAATGGCGCGCAATTGTTCTATTGAATCTATCTCATAATGTTCTTGCATTAAGTATTTCCTAATGATTAAATTTTTTTGATCGTGTAAGAATAATAAAACACAAAGTTCGCTTTGTCAAGACCTGCCTGGAAAATAACTTGACACAATCCCTCCAACATCGGTATTATATAGAGACACGCCGCGACACCAATACTATCCAGGTAAAATAGCAAGATGGGCGGCGAGGAGTTGTTGAATATGCTCACCTATGAAGATGTGACCGAGTGCTTTCTCAAAGCTGCAGCCGGTGTAACACTCGCGACACATCCAGAATATTGGACGAATGGGCGTTCACTCGAACGTGAATTTGCCTGCACTTGTCACACTGGAACATGCGACGAGACGGAGCAGCAAAGTGCCTGCACCATCTCTTTCTCCTGGAGTACCCTTGATACCGCGCTTTCACTTGAGGGGCCGAGCGGAGTATGTGATTTCTTTCACGAACCCGGCGAGTATTGCCCACACCTGCACACCCGTGATATTCCGCCTCTGGTACTCGATCTCTCATACAATCTGCCCTTGAATGGGGCCGAGGCAAATATCTCGGAGGCGACCCTTCTCTCGTTGGCTCAGATGCTCAAAATGCGGGCCAGCGAACATAGCAGCCGCGCCATTGAGACGCGCCCCGGCGTGTCCATGGTGCTACACGAACAACGCCTGCAACCGGAGGCCATTACGTTGCAACAGCGCGTCGAACTGCCCATCTGGCATCCCGATGGGATGCGCGGCCTGCTCGAAGAGCGTCCTGCGCAAAACGGGCGCGCATCTTTACGACATCGCCATCACGACGATGACGCAGATGAACACGAGGATGCAGAAATTGTCCCCGACAATCCCCACCCGGAGGAATGGCTCCCTCGCATCATGGACGACGTTTGCCAGGACATCATACAAGTGCTGGAAGCCCTTGACGCGGTACGCTCCTACCGGCCATTGAATTGATGGGGTATAGGGATCGATTATTACCTGTCCCCCAGACAGGGTGCGCGTCCGCCATTCCCGACCATGAAATTTTCCCATCCAGAGCTATTGCATGACAGGGTGGTCTATGTTATAATCACCCTGTCAACAAGCCTGAGTAGCTCAACTGGCAGAGCAGGGCACTCTTAATGCCAAGGTTCAGGGTTCGAGTCCCTGCTCAGGCACTCATAACTCGTAGTTAGCCGCCCACCGCACATTTTTCTCCTGCTTGTTCTTTGTTGGTGTAAGCCTGAGTTGAGCTTGTGTTATGCCAACTTCATCAACAGGAACAAAATACACCTTATTCAATTCCTCGCAATAAACCGCGAAATAGTCGCACTGACCTCTGTAATGCCGCCATCCTTTTTGTTTTGCCGTGTGGTTATAGCTGCTTGCTGTGGCAAATTTAATCATGGTTTGTTCAGCATCCATCCACCCCGTTTTGCATTGGATACGCCACAATTTTTCATCAGCGTCCTCAACAATCAAATCATAGCGATGATTTTTTCCGTAAGGGGTAAGCACCCCATAGCCAAGTTGCAGAAGACGAGCAATAATTGCGGCCTCGCTAATATCCCCTGTCTTATCGGTATGTCGTTTTGGAGCAAGTATTCCCATACATATAAACACCCTTTCCCAATAGTAGAATGTTTAGAATAGCGCGTAGATGGGGTTTCGTCAATGGTTTATGAGTGTGTTTGCTCGCTATAAAACTCCACCACGCTTTTCGCAAGCGCAATCACCTTTTCGCGCAACTCAAGGGGTTCTATAATCTCGACTCGCGGGCCGAAGCTGAGCAGGTAGCCACAGGCAGCTTCTTCTTGCTCGAATTGGAGGCGGAGGCGCATCCAACCATTCGCATCGGGTGGATCGGCGGATTCGATTTTGGCGTATCTGCCCGCGTGGTAGATGTGTTCGAGCAAGTCCGGCGCGATGCATACAGTCACAAGGTAACGGGGGAGATTGGCAACGAAGCGCGTAGAGGATTGCGCCCAGTAGTCCGCGAGATCGAAGTCCTGCGGTCGCTGACAGGGTTCGTCCAGCACCTGGGCTGTTTGGATGCGTGAGACGCGATAACTGCGGATATCATTCTCGATGGCGGCAATGAGATACCATGTACTGCCTTTCGCGACAAGGCCAAGAGGATCAACCTTGCGCTCGAAGGTGCTGCTGGCGTTGTTGCCGTCACGCTGGTAGGTGAAGAGGAGTTTGCGCTCCTGTAAAACTGCCTGTTGCAGGATGGAGAGCGATGAAATATTTTCTTCCGTCGGATGCCAGCTGGCGGGATCGATATGGATGCGCTGGTGAACGTATTCGGCGTCGCGGCGAGAAATAGATGGTAAGGCGGCAAGCAATTTGATAATGGCGGCATCGGCAGCCTTGTGCAGTCCCAGGTCAGTGAGCAGGCGATTGGGTTGTGTGAGGAACAGGGCCTGTATCTCTGCCTCGTTCAGCCCAGTCAGGTTGGTGCGGTAGGCTTCTAACAAGCTCCAGCCGCCGTTGATGCCGCGTTCGGCGATGACAGGGATACCGGCGGTACCCAGGGCTTCCATATCGCGATGAATGGTGCGCTCGGACACCTCTAACCGCTTCGCCAGTTCGCGGGCCGTGATGCGCTGGTGCATTTGCAAAAGCAGCAGAATGGATAGCAGACGATCAGCACGCATAGAATTACCTGTCTTCTTTCATCAACCATTGTCCAGTTCATCACTATTGTAGCAGAAAAATATGACAATAGGTGTCTTAATCAAAGAGGAATGAGAGTTCAATGCATGGGATATGCGGTGTGACGCATATCCCATGCATTGAACTCTCATTCCTCTTTTTAAAGCCAGATGCGCCACCGATCGGGTGTGTCAACGCCGGAATCGCTCGATAGCTCCGCGCCGTTGGGCCATGCTATTGCGTCAGGATCGAGGGCTTTGTAGGCGACGGCGATTGCCCCTGCCCAGGTCTCATCCATCGTCAACGCATCCATTTCCTCTCTGGAGAAGAAACGCGCATCGTCAACCTCGTCCAGATTGGGTTGCAATTCGTCGGGGGATGAGAGCAGCGTAGCGCGGAACATGAAAAAGTAGTTGTGTTCGCCGTTATCCATCACCCAGATACGTATTCCTAACAAACCCTCGATTGCTACGCGCAGGTTTGTCTCCTCAAGTGTCTCACGTGCGGCGGCCTGATCTGGTAATTCCCCAACGTTGACGCGCCCCGCGGGCAACAGGTAGCGCCCCTTCGTGACACCATATTTGTTGCGCACCAGCAAAACACGCTCATCATGAACAACCACGGCTCCCGCACCCATGCTGATAGGGCGTTTGGGTGAAGGATACGGACTTGATACATCGGGCGGACGCGCACCCTGTCTGGGGGACAGGTAATAGTCGGTCCTTACGGGTTGATCACCTTGTGACATGCTGCTCCTCTACCCTCGATATATTTGACAAATCTATGATGATTGTATCACACACGGCCCGTTGCACCAGAGTAGGGACAGTTTCAGCCCGTCCGCGTCCTTTCCCTAACAAGGTATGCTCATAATGAAAGGATAAGGACGCGGACGGGCGAAAGCTGTCCCTACTGGCTCATGCCCTGTATCCGAAGCTATAGACCTCGCTTTCCTATGAAGCTGGTAACTATCCAGGAGGTGCTGTCCCCGAAGGCGGCGTTGGCGTATCCGTGGGCGTTGGTGACGGCGTTGGCGTATCTGTGGGCGTTGGCGACGGCGTTGGCGTATCCGTGGGCGTTGGTGACGGCGTTGGCGTATCTGTGGGCGTTGGCGACGGCGTTGGCGTGGCAGTGGGAGTAGGAGATGGCGTGGCCGTAGGAGTGGCAGTTGGCGTGGCAGTCGGCGACGAAGTCGGAGTAGCAGTCGGCTGTGTTGTCAGAGCAGATGTTGATTGTGCTGCTGGAGATGTGGTTGGTCGTGTTGAAGCAGATGTTGGTTGTGCCGCTGGAGCTGTGGCTGGTTGTGTTGTCGAATGTGAAACCGGTGTATTAGTAGGAGCTACTGGCGAACCCCCTCCCCCTACCTGTCCATTTCTCTCCGCCAGCAATGCAACGCTTCCGCCAACCAATCCGAGGGCAACCAGTCCGGCCATAGACATGACAAAAGTGCGGCGGGAAATGCCGCGTCGGCGAGCCGGTGTACTCACCAGGGTTACCTGGGATAACTGTGGTGATAATGGCGGTACAATTGCAGGAAAAGGTGAGGGCGTTGGTTGATGTGAAGAGGGTGCCTGTTCCGTCGCTCCAGAGTTAAACGGTTTAGGGGTCAGATAGGTCGCGTCGGCATCAAACGCTGCAGGTGTTAAATAGGTTGCGTCATCAAGAGAAGATGGTCCTATCTCATCTGGATATGCCAATGGTGGAATGGGAGTCATCGGATTAATAGGCGTTACTTTAGGAAGGGATGGCGATGACTGAGATTGATATAATGGCGGCATCGGAGTCATTGGATTATTAGGCGTCACACTGGGAAGAGATGGCGACGACTGAGACTGATGTAATGGCGGCATCGGAGTCATTGGATTATTAGGCGTCACAATAGGAAGAGAGGGCGACGACTGGGACAATCTCAATGGTAGAATAGGAGTAGTAGAAGTGGGTGGAATTACTGTTGGGAGAGAGGGCGATGATTGATATTGTTTGAACGGCATCAATATGTGTGAGGGATCGCTAGCTTGCAAGAAAGCGTTGGCAAAGGAGATCACTTTTGCGAACCGCCGAGCTGGTTCTTTGGAGAGGGCTTTGAAAACAACCTCCTCAACGTCGGGCGGGATGTCTGAGATGAGTTCGTGTAGTGGCTGTGGCGGCATGAAGATCTGTTGGCCGTATAGCTCGACGAAGGAACCGCGAAAAGGGCGTTCGCCGCTGAGCCATTCGTAGACGATGATAGCCAGGGAGTACTGATCGCTGGCAGGCTGTGGCTTGCCCTGTAATTGTTCGGGAGCCATGTAAGCTGCTGTTCCCACTACTTCGTGCGTACTCTCATAGCGCGAACTTTGCGTAGCAAGGGCGATGCCGAAGTCACTTAACACCACATGAAAGTCCGCCGCAACCAGCATATTTTCCGGCTTCACGTCGCGATGTATCAGCTTATGGTCATGGGCATACTGCAACGCTCCGGCGACTTCCTGTACATACTGCGCAACGCCTAATAGCGGCAGACGCGAACCTTTGGGATGGCGGTCGCGCAAGGTGCCATTGGGTGCGTAATCCATCACGAGAAAAGGTATGCCGTTCTCCACACCAAAGTCAATGACACGCACGATATGCGGGTGCGTGAGACTGGCGATAGTACGCGCCTCCTTGAGGAAGTCATCCATGTCCGTACTGGCAAGGCGCGTCTGAAGCATCTTGATCGCGGCCTGTGTTTTGAGATAGATATGCTCGCCGAGATAGACATCGGCGAAGCCGCCGCGTCCTAACAAACGAATCAGGCGATAGTTTCCTAGTTGTTCCCCTACATGGTCGTGGTCAGCCATGGCTGATACTCTCTTCCTGGACGATACCCCCTTTACCTGCCCAAATGAGTACATTCTGCCCCGCTCTCACGTATAATACTCTTAATTTCCTAAATTTGCAAGTAGTAATACAGCAATGTCAAGCACAAAAAAGATTAAAATTTTTTGATAATTAGAAGAATTTTAGAATCACTGCACTGATACCAAATCCTTACACGAAACACATCCTCGCCTTCGTTCTTTTCAAGCAGACGGAGCAATCCTTTATTTCAGCATAAGGAGGAAATTGTGCGCCAAAAAATCATTCTTGTTCTCTGTCTCATCGCTATCTTACTCCTCGGCAGTTTTGTTGTTCCCGCTCGTTTCTGGCATTCCGCGCAAGCGGAGGGGGTGAATACTCCAACCGTTGTCAGGAGTTTGCCCCCCTTAATTCGCGTAAGCCGGTTGCTGGGCAGCGACTCGGCGAATCGCACTTTGCAGATGAGTGTTGGTCTCGCTATGCGCAATTCGGGCCAGTTAGATGCCCTGTTGCAGGGTTTGTACGATCCCTCTTCAGCAGCATATCATCAGTTTCTCACGGTGAACGAGTTCGCGCAGCAGTTCGGCCCGACTGCATCGCAACAGCAGGCGGTTGAGAACTACCTGACACAGCGCGGTTTCACCATTACCGGGACATATGCAAGTCATCTGCTGATAGACTTCAGCGGCCCGGAGTCGCTGGCGGAACAGGTCTTCGGCGTCAAGATTGACACCTACCGGAGTCCCGATGGGCGCGTCTTCTTCGCCAATACCACGGATCCGACCTTGCCCGCCTATCTTGCATCCGATGTTACCTACATCGGAGGATTGGACAACGCCAACCAGTTCTCGCATCCACCGATTCCGGCGAAGCACGCGCCCGCGATAATTCCCAACGTAGGACGCAGTTGTCCCGCGGCAAGCAGCACGGCCTACATTCCGAGCCAGTTATCTACAGCTTACAACTACGATGGCCTGCATAACGCCGGACTGCAAGGACAAGGGCAGACTGTTGGCGTCTTCGAGCTTGACGGCTACTCCGCCAGCGACGTGCAAACGTACACGCAGTGCTTCGGCGGCGGAGGCGTTCCAATTAGCAATGTTATTCTTGATGGGTTCAACGGCCAGCCGGGAGCGGGAGCGGTTGAAGTTGAACTCGATATGGAGACCATTCTCAGCATGGCTCCCAAACTGTCAAAGTTGGTGGTCTACGAAGCACCCAACACCACACAGGGCTACAATGATGAATTTGCTCGTATCGTCAGCGACCGCACGCCCGTAGTCAGCGTCAGTTGGGGCGATTGCGAAAGCAACATGGGCCAGGCGGAGGTACAGCAGGAAAATAAGTACTTCCAGGAAGCCGCCGCACAGGGCCAGAGCATTCTCGTGGCGGCAGGCGATAGCGGCAGCGAAAGCTGTTTCCAGTTGCAGGGCGGAGGCTTCAACTTTGCGCTGAACGCCGATGATCCCGCCGCACAGCCATATGTGACGGGCGTTGGCGGCACCACGCTTACGCTGAACAGCAATAACAGCTACTCGTCCGAGCATGTCTGGAACAGTGGTATCTTCGGCGGTGCTGGCGGCGGCGGCCTCAGCCAATTCTGGAAAGAGCCGAGCTGGCAGAGCGGCCCCGGAGTACAGAACTCGTACTCCAACGGTATGCGTGAGACTCCGGATGTCTCGCTAAATGCTGACCCCGCGACCGGCTATCCCATCTACTGTACTGCCGGTTCAAATTGCAGTGGTCTTGGTGGTAGCGGCTGGATCACGGTTGGCGGCACCTCGGCTGCTGCTCCGATGTGGGGCGCGGCAGTTGCCCTCGCCAACCAGGAGGCGGCGCAACACGGAAAGGGGCCAGTTGGCTTCTTGAATCCCGCCATCTACAAAATCGCCAGTGGTTCGCATTACCACGGTGATTTCCACGATATCACACCGCCCAACAATTCCAGTATACCGTCGAATAACGATGAGATTGGTATCAATGGCGGTGCCTATCCCGTCACCAACAACTATGACATGGCGACCGGCTGGGGTAGTTTCAACGCCACCAACCTCGCTGCCGACCTTGTCGCAATGGCGAAATAAGGGACAGTATTGGGTTGGACACATGCAAAATCGGCGGAACTCGCGAGTTCCGCCGATTTTGCCTGTGTCCAACCCAATACTGCTAAAATCTTGACTCTGACACATTGAACGATTATTCTATCTATGAATACATATTGAGATTGAGGAACATATCATGACCGCCGATTTTGCCCACTTGCATGTCCATACCGAATATTCGTTGTTGGATGGCTTTAGTCGCACAAAAAAGCTGGTACAGCAGGCAAAGGCTCTGGGGATGAACCACCTGGCGATTACCGACCACGGCGCGATGTATGGAGCCATCGAATTTTATAAAGCCTGTAAAGCAGGGGGCATTAACCCCATCATCGGCATTGAGGCCTATCTGACCGAAGATATGCACGACCACTCCAAACGTTTCAGCGATGACTACCATCACCTGCTATTGCTGGCTAAGAATAATACCGGCTATTATAATCTGCTCAAGTTGACTACTATTGCCAATACCGAAGGCTATCACCTGCGGCCGCGTATTGATAAGAAAGTGCTGGCACAGTATGCGGATGGTCTGATCGTCACCTCGACCTGTCTCTCCGGCGAAATTCCCAAGATGTTGCTCAAAGAGCAGGAACAAGAGGCGTACAAAACGGCGCGTTGGTATCAAGATGTCTTTGGGCCGGAGAACTTCTATCTCGAAATTCAAGAGCATCACGGTATCTTCGACGAAGGGCAGCCCTCGCCACAGGGACAATTGAACCAGTTGCTTTACCGTATGCACACAGACTTGCAGATACCAATGGTTGTAACCAATGACCTGCACTATGTGGATGCGCACGATGCGGGCTCGCACGATGTACTGCTCTGCGTACAAACGGGAAAGCAGCTTGATTCGCCCAAACGCATGAAGTTCGATAGCCATGAATACTATCTCAAAAGCCCGGATGAGATGGCACGTCTCTTCCCTGACCTGCCTGACGCGCTACTCAATAGCGTGCGCATTGCCGAGCAGTGCAGCGTTGACCCACTGGCATACAAGGCACAATTGCCCAACTTTACGATTCCAGCGCAATATCGTTCACAGAAAGACTACCTGAAAGCTCTCTGTTTAGAGGGAGTTCAAGAGCGTTTTGGCGAGATGAACGAGACGATTGATCGGCAACTTGACTACGAAATTGACATGATAGCGCAGAAGGGTTTCGTTCCTTATTTTCTCATCGAGTGGGATTTCGTCAACTACGCACGCTCGCATGGCATTCGTTGTTCGGCGCGTGGCTCGGCTGCCGGTAGTCTGATGGCCTACACGCTGGGCATCACCAACGTTGATCCCATACGCTACCAGCTACCCTTTGAACGCTTCTTCAATACCGAGCGTGCGGATATGCCCGATATTGATATGGACTTCCCCGATGACCGGCGTGAAGAAGTGATTGAGTATGTTGCCAACAAGTACGGCAAGGACTGCGTGGGCCAGATGGTCACGTTCAATACGATGGCGGCGAAGGCATCAGTAAAGGATGTGGCGCGTGTCATGGGGCGACAGGATATCGGCGACCGCATTACGCGCCTCATTCCGACTGGCCCAAAGGTGACGCTGCAAGGCTCGCTTGATAGCGTGCGGGAACTAGGCGAACTGTATAAAGAGAGCAAAGAGGCGCAGGAGATTATTGACCAGGCTCTGAAACTGGAAGGGTCCGTGCGTACCACCGGCGTCCATGCAGCCGGAGTGATTGTCGCCAACGAAGCTCTGGACCATTTTGTGCCATTGCAATTGCGCGATACGAAAGACAAGAACAAAGGCATCATCACGCAGTACGAACAGGCGCATCTTGAAGAACTTGGCCTGATTAAGTTCGATTTCCTCGGCCTTTCCAATCTGACCATTCTGGATAACGCGGTCAAATTCGTCAAAGCCTCACGGGGCGAGGATGTAGTATTGGAAAAAGTTCCGCTTGATCCGGTTCCTGGCGACGATGTACAGAACGCGAAACGCGAGAAGGCATTTGAGCTACTGGCAAGCGGTGAAACGACGGGCGTCTTCCAGCTTGAGGGTGCGAAGATGACCGAGTACATCAAGCAACTCAAGCCAACCTGTATCGAGGATGTGATGGCAATGATCGCACTTTACCGTCCCGGCCCAATGGATAGCATACCCTTATTCATTGATGCCAAGCATGGACGGAAAAAAGTACACTACCTCGACCCGCGCCTGGAAGAATGGCTGAAGGAATTGTATGGCGTGATTGTGTATCAGGATCAGGTACTTTTCATCGCAGTCGGACTGGCAGGCTTCTCATGGGGTAAGGCTAATAAATTCCGTAAAGTACTCAGTAAAAAGATCGTTTCTGAGGTTGAGGGTTACAGGGGTAATTTCGTAGAGGGCTGCATTAAAAATGGAGTCAAGAAAGAAGTAGCCGAAGAACTCTTTACTCAGATTGAACCATTCGGTGGCTACGGCTTCAACAAGGCACACGCCGCCAGTTATGCCGTTGTGGCATTCTACACCGCCTATCTGAAAGCCAATTATACGGCGGAATTCATGGCGGCGACGATGACCACCGAGGCGGCGGACGCGAAGAAAATTGCCAACGCCATAGCTGAGTGCAAGCGCATGAACGTCGAGGTCTTTGGCCCCGATGTGAATAAGAGCGGTCGCGGCTTCACCGTTGAAAATGGCGGCGTGCGCTTCGGCCTGCTTGCCATCAAAGGGATCGGCGAAGGTCCAATTGGAGAAATCGTGCGTGCGCGTAACGAAGGCGGCCAGTTCAAGTCGCTGGCAGACTTCTGCACGCGAGTTGACCCCAGGCAGGTCAGTAAAGGCGCTATCGAAACATTGATAAAGGCCGGTGGCATGGACTCGCTGGGCAAACGTCACCACCTGCTGGCCTCAGTCGAGACGGCGATGAAGTGGGGCAAGAACCTGCGCACATCGCAGGAGCGCGGCCTGCTGAGCCTCTTCGGCGAGATGGAAGAGACCGAAAGTGCCTTTGAATTCACGCTCAAGATGGATGTCGATGAGATTTCGCGCAAGCAATTGCTCAACTGGGAGAAAGAACTGATCGGCCTCTACATCTCCAAACATCCCCTTGCCTATCTCAGCGACATGATGAAGGATCGTGTCACGCATGATACCAGCCGCATCACCGAAGAACTTGCCAGACAGAAGGTCACGCTCTGCGGCACTATCACCGAGGCGCGGCGTATTACCACCAAAAAGGGTGATATGATGTGCGTGGTCAGGCTGGAAGACATGTACGGTTCTATTAACGTAACCGTCTTTCCCAGACTCTATGAGCAAACATCGAATCAATGGGATGAAGGTTCCGTGGTAATTATTCGTGGTGAGGTGCAGGTGCGCAACGACGAGCCGAACATCCTCTGCGATAGCGTCGAACTGCTTCATGCCGAGACGATGGAACAGGAGATGAACCGCAAGCAGTACCACGTCTGGCTCACCATCCAGGTCACCGGTTCCGACGAGAAGGCCGTTTCCGACGATATTATGAAGGTGCAGGATGTCTATAATTGCATCCGTGACCAGCACGGCCGCGACCACTACGACATTTTCGTTGTCAATGGCGAATGGCAGGTTCTGCTGACGCCCTCCAACAACACTATGCACTATTCACTGGATGTACACGAGAAACTGGAGGAATTGCTGGGCAAGGGCGCGGTTTCGGTGCAAGTGCAGGAATCAGTGAAAACAATATACACTATCGGCCACTCAACGCGCCCCATCGAGCAATTCCTGGATTTGCTCGAAGCCTTCAGCGTCCAGCAACTGGTGGATGTGCGTACCGTGCCAAAATCACGGCATAACCCGCAATTTGGTCAGGATTTATTGGCACCTGCGCTGAACGCAGCCGGTATTGGCTACACCCACCTCAAACAATTGGGCGGGCTGCGACATCCCGCGAAAGACTCGATCAATACCGGCTGGCAAAATACCTCGTTTCGCGGCTACGCCGACTATATGGCCACCAGTGAATTTCAACAAGGGTTGGAAGATTTAGAAGCAATCGCTGAAAAGCAAAGCACAGCGATTATGTGCGCGGAAGCGGTACCGTGGCGTTGCCACCGCTCTCTGATCGCCGACGCATTGACACTTCAGGGGTGGGAAGTGCGCGATATCCAGAGCAAAAAGACGGCGAAGCTGCATGAACTCACCCCTTTTTTGAAAGTACGGGATGGGAAGATTACGTATCCTGCTGTTGAAGAATAGCCAAATTTGCTTGACTTCCCCATAGTAATCATGTTATGAATTTTTGTGTTTTCAGGCGAATCGTTTCCGCTTTTTCTGCTGTCACAGGTATCTATAGAGTAAGTTGTCTCGTCCAAACACCACTTCCAGCTCAGGTAACATTGGGAGCCTCATGTCCCTCGACAGAGGATGGCTGCTATGTTACACTACTTGTTGTCGCTGACGTACATTTTTGCAGCACTGGCGTTGGTGAAAGAAGCCGATCGGCACTGGTTAAAAAGGAGATTTAGCATGTTCGAGGACGCATTAAAAGATTCTTGGGCGTATCAGGAAATTTTACAAGAGGGGGAACTGAAAGGGAAACTGGAAGAACGGCTAGTATCATTGCAACTGCAACGACAGTTGTTTGACAGCCTTGTACAGGATCGTTTCCCACACATAGTTGAGCTGGCAAATGAGCGAAGCAATACAATTGATAAGCCCGAGGTTTTGCAAGCTCTCATACTCAGACTATTCAAAGTGAAAACAGAGGCAGAGGCGCGACGGATTCTGAATCGTTAAACAAGTGGACGTGGGATATTGGCGTGGTCATGGCGGATAGCAAACCCCTATGATTGCCATCTACCATGACCACGCCAATATCTTAACAATTTTCTATGGCCCGACGAAGGGTAGTTGCTAAATTGCTCTCTTTATAAATAAGAATATACAGGAAACGATTATGGAATATGCTGTACTTGGTGGAGGCGCGTTGGGGCTGATGACCGCGTACCGGCTCGCGAAGGCGGGGCAATCGGTGATGGTGTTTGAACAGGAGCAGACGGCTGGCGGGCTGGCCTCCGGCTTTCGCATAGAGGAAGTTTGGCTAGAGAAGTTCTATCACCACCTGTTTCGTACCGACAAGACCGCCATTCAAACGATAGAGGAGCTGGGGTTAGGAGATCGACTGGAATGGTCGCAGCCGCCGACCGTTTGTCTGAGCGGCGGCAAAACACACCGGCTGGACTCGGCTATCTCGCTACTGAAATTCTCGCCATTGCGTTTCCATGAACGGTTGCGCGTGGGCGCGGTGATCGCCTTCCTCAAGGTGATGCGCTCGGATCCGTTGGAGGGCAAGACTGCGGCCGCATGGTTGCGCAAGTGGGCAGGCAAACGCCCCTATCAGATATTGTTGGAACCGATGCTGACCGGCAAATATGGCGCGTTGTATGACCAGATCGCACTGCCGTGGATGTGGGCGCGTTTCCATGACCGCACCACCAGCCTGGGCTACCTGCGCGGCGGTTTTCAGCTGATCTACGAACGGCTGGTGGAACGCATCACTGAGATGGGCGGCAAAGTCCTGCCTGGCACTCGCGTGGAGCAGGCCGAGCAACTTGAGGATGGACGCTGGCAAGTGCGCACAAGCCAGGGAACGTGGACATTTGACCGTGTGATTTCGACGCTGCCGACGCGCCTTACCTGCCGCCTCATCCCCGCGTTGCCAGAGGATTACCGTGCTAAATACGAATGGGGTCAGGCTTACGGTGCGCAATGCCTGATCCTCTCGCTTGACCGCCAGCTTACCGACAGCTACTGGATCAACCTGTGCGACCCCGGCTATCCCTTTACCGGACTTTTCGAGCATACCAACTATCGTCCACCCTCTGAATACGGTGGGCGGCACATCGTTTACCTGGGTAATTATCGCCCGATGGACGATCCGCTCTTCAAGACAAGTAAAGAGAAGCTTCTGCGCCAATTCACGCCCGCCCTGCAACGCATCCGACCAGACTTTGACCCATCGTGGGTACAGGAAAGCTGGCTGTTCAACGCCCCCTACGCACAGCCTATTGTCACTACTGACTATCGCCAGCATATCCCACCCCATGAAACGCCTCTTCAGGGATTGTGGATAGCGAACATGTTCCAGGTTTACCCGCATGATCGGGGGCAGAACTATTCGTTGGAGATGGCGAATTGGCTGGTGAAGATGCTGGAGGGGTGAGAAATCCTACTGAGATGGTGAACGGGGTGCAGCTTCATTGGTTGGGGGAGTCCCGGATACTGAGTCAGAGGTGTCTGCACGCGAAAACGATTCGCCGTCATGCACATCCTGTAAAGGATTGAGCCAGCCGCCTAAGCCATAGCGGTGAGCGCCAAGCAATTCCCAGGCACAGGTCAGGCCAAGGCCAAGGATGCCCAGCAACATAAAGAGCAACCCATAGACGAAACCAACATCGGTGGGATCGGTGATGAGGCCCACCGCATTTCTCAGTTCTAATCCGTAGAGGCCCAGACTCAAGCAGACCAGAAAGGCTCGGCGCAGAAAACTCTGCCAGCCCTTGCGCAGTCTCAGGAGCGACCATGCCTGGATCAGGCTGGTCAACAAGGACAGGGAGCTAAAAGATCCGATGAGTGTGCCAGAGTTGAAGTGGGGGATCAGGGCGACCAGTGAGACGAAGAACGCATTGATCAGAGCGGTAAAGGCACTTCCTGCGACAGCCCGTCGTTCCACTGGCGCCTGGCGAGTCACAATTTGCTCCGGCGCCAGAGAAACGGCCACAAAGAGCAGGCCGACGAGCGCGGCTGCGGCGCCGGTACTCGCGCTGAAGAAATTGAGAAATTCTGGAGGAACCACGAGATGAACTCCTTCCTGAAATCTTGTGAGCTTCAAAGATTATCATAGAGAGTTGGATTCATTCTCTCTGGCCGTCTCTATGCGAGTCAGCGAGAGCAAAGGCAGACCTAAATCACGTATTTTGATCAGCACTCCATGCAGGGCGGTTTGATCAACTATTGGGCCAGAGAGGATGGTTTCTCCAGTGTCCACCAGAGTGATGGTCAATCCATCAAACCAGTCCGACCACTCACTGTCGAGATGTCCTTTGATGGTAATGCGGTAGATCTCTTGTCGAACTTGTTTGCTTTCCATTCTTGCTCTCCTTGCTCACCTTCTTGTTCTCTCACCGTCAAGGGAACATCCTGGTCAGCAATTCGGCACACTCCTCAATCGTGAGTTGTAGCTCGAACGAACTGACGCGCCTGGTGATGGAGGAAGGTGACGCCGTTGGTGAGAGGCTCACCTTCCCCATCGTGTGGTTTAGCGAGTCGGTTGTGGTTCTGGCAAGGGTACGACTGCCTCTGTCGCAGACCGACGCTGGCGACTCTGTATGATGGCCAGCCCGGTGAGGGCCAGCAGGCCGATGATGCACAGCCAGGCAAACAGGTCCCCGATGGTGGCATAGATGGTGCGGACTCCGTGCATCGGCACGTAGGCGACCATGACCTGCTGGTCGGTAGTGAAGTAGTCGGATGCTGCCAGCACACGCCCTTCGTAATCGACCGTCATCGAGAGCCCCTTGCTCGCCTGCCGCACTTCTGAGAAGCCGTTCTCAATCGCCCGGAAGGTGTCGTCCTGGGTATGGTCGGGGTCTATCGCCTGCCAGTCGTCGCCCGGCACGAGCATCAGGTCGGCTCCGGCTTGCCCAGCTTGGCGCATAGTGCCAGGATAGTCGGCATCGAAGCAAATCACACCCGCCAGCCGCCCATACGGGGTCTCGACTACCGGCACCTTGCCATCTCCCGGGACGATTTCGCCTTGTTCTCCGAAAGGAACCAGATGTGTCTTTTCGTAGGTCCAGACCACATGCCCCGTCGGATCCAGCAGCACGGATTCGTCCTTCAGAAAGGGCCCTTTGTTGGCATCGGGCAGGAACACAGCCAGCCCCATGTCCAGGTAGATGCCTGTCTGCTGAGCCAGGACGCTGCCCTGCTGGATCAGGGCTGGCTCGTCCTCTTGCAATACCTGGGCACCTCACAGGTGACGCTTCTGGCCATACGACGATTTTGGCCCCGGCACGCGCTTCCTGTTGGCTGCGGGTTAAGAGATCATTGTCGAGCGTAGTGAAGGCGGAACGGGCGAGGGCGCGGTCCGCCTGCGTGGCCTTGCCCGAGATCAGCAAGTTCAGGGTCGCAGACGACAGTTGCTGGTTGAACGTGGCGACCGCCGTCTGCGATGCACTCAGCCCCGCGATGCGAACCAGGGTGGCGTCCGGCGGGAAGAACGCCAGCCGTACGCCTCCTCCCAATAGTACCACTGGCGAGGACCGTAGCATACAGCAACGTACCCCCTCGCACTCGAGGCCAGGCAAATCCGCGCTCCCACGCCCAGTTGCCTACCGCCGCGAACCAGGTGATCAAAAAGGTGATGCCCCAGATGCCGGTCACCGACACCAATTGCAGGAGGGGCAAGTTGCCATACTGCGTGTTCGCAATGGAATTCAGAGTTCCGAAAGGGCTAAAAGAGCTAAGATACTCAAACATCGTAAAGGTTACGGGAAAGACCAGCGTCGCGACAAAGCCTTGCAGGCGGGGTGTCAGGAGGCGATCGGCCAGGTAGGGCAGCAGCGTCACCAGGCTCATGAGTACAATAATCGCGTAGTAGCCAGACGTCCGGAAAATGACAATGCCTTGCTGGGCAAACTGGCAGCGGTAGCCGACTTCACGAGCCAGACCAGCAGCAGTCCAGAGAGCAGCGGCTGTCGTGCGGACGAACCGCAGCAGAAACAGCGGCGCGAGCCAGGCCGCCAACGGGATAATCCACTGACCATAGGAGAATAGTAACAAGGCCGCTCCCAGAGCCAGCCAGAGGTAGGAAAGTCGATCCGAGATGCGTGTTGGAGTGATGGTGCGCTTGAACATGGTTGGTACTCCTCTCTTAAATTCAGTACATCGTGTGCCGCTCAGCAGCAGACAGGTAACTCTACGTGAAGTGTAAAGAGACATGCAACAGGCTCATAGATAGTCCTCTGGAGCAGTTTATCTGCTCAGCGTTCTCGCGTTGTTTAGCGGCTGGACAGATTTGTGAAACTGCCTCCGGCCAGCGGCAAGGCACGCAGAGCGGTAAGGATGTCCCGGCCCAGTAAGTTGCCCACAAGCGCGGCGATCAAGGCAGCGTTCAGTGCTGTCTCATCAACTGCGCTGCCACTCCAGATGAAGACGAACCGGATCAGCACCCGCGCCAGCAGCAAGACGACGAGGACGAGCAGATAACGCCAGCCGCCACGTTGAAAAACAATGCCTGTCGCTTCATCGCGCCAGATACGTACCACCTGCCCGCTCAACAGGCCCGTGCCAACTCCAAGCACCGCGCCGATGACCACAGCAGCGATCCCCTCTGAAGCTGGGTGGCCCACCAGAAAGATGCCACCAAGAGCCACACTCACAATCAGCGGCAGCAGCAGACTTCGCTGCGTGACAGGCCGCTGGATTATCTGGCGCACAAAAATGAAGACGACGATTACTATAGCCAACAACGCAGTTATAATCACAGTGCTATTCATCAGAACCCTCCTTTTGTATCGCCGCCAACCCGGCGGCCCAACTATTCGCCTCCATTTTTCAAGGAGGCGTTCCTTGACGTTATCCTTCTTTCAGCCACCGATATGTGTCTGTAGCAGGATCATCGACGGTGTTCTGAAAAGAAGTGTAACCGGCACCGGGCTGGGTTTGCACCCATCAAAGGGTGGGAAAAGGGGTGGGAAAATGACAGGGCGACCGCGAAGGTCGCCCCTACAATACACTGTTGTTTGTTTCACACAAGTTGCGTATATTGTAGGGGCGACCTTCGCGGTCGCCCTGGCCAAACATTGTCGCCCTGACAAAAATCTGCCGACTCAGCTATACGATGTGCAGTTCCCTTGCACGCGCAATGGCCTTCGTCCGGCTCTCTACCTGAAGCTTGCCGTAGATCGCGTTGATATACCATTTCACCGTACTCAGCGCGATTACGAGCCGGTCGGCGATCTCTTGATTGGAGCAGCCCGCGACAATCAGCCTCAGCACCTCCAACTCACGTTCGCTCAACGGTTCCACAAGCGTGTGGGATACGCTGACAGGTGTGAGTTCGGGCGGTTGCGGCACACTCTGGCTAGACGTAGTACCAAAAGCGGCCAGAAGTTTTTTTATATAGTCTAGAGGAAAGCGGTCTCTTGTACTCCGTTGCCCGGCGTGCTGGCGGTTACGCATCTGTATGAGCAAATGTGCCATCGGTACACCTTCATCTACAAAGAGACGGATGTAGCCCTCCGGCTCGGCAAGTGATATTACCTGTGTGAGCCGCTCCAAAGCTTGCTTCACCTCACCGGAAGCTTGCAAAGCTTCGGCTTGCAGCATGAGAAGTTCGATTACGCTTCCCATACGTCCCTGCGCCTCTGCCAGTTGCAATAGGCTTTCCAGCCACTTCATGGCCTCATCGAGCCTGCGCTGCATGATGAGGACACGTACCAACGTCAGATACTCACGCTCGCGTAAATGGGTGAGTTTCTGTTCAAGGCTGAGGCCGCAATGCTGGAGCCAACGCAAGACAGTCGCCTCATCTCCTTGCATGAGGGATAACCATGCTTGAGATGCTTCTACCTGTGCGTTTCGATGCTGGGAGAGGCGCTGCCGCTCCGTGATCTGTACTGTCTGCCGCATGATCGCGCTCGCGCCATCTGCATCTCCCTGGGCCTGTTTGATGAAGGCCAGGGTAATGTGCGCTTGCAGGATCGCCCGCCCATTCCCGGTCTGTTCGCAGAGCTGAATCCCTTCCTGTAGCAAGGAGGTTGCGGCATCTAGATGGTTCCACTCGTACTGAAGATTACCCCTGCCAACATAGGCCGGACCTACCGCTGGTTGGTGTCCACCCCGCTCCAGGGCCTGCTGAAGTGCCTGGCGGTAGGTCGAATCTGCTTGATGCAGATGTCCCTGCAGTTTCTGCACATGAGCCAGGTCATGGGCCACCATAAAGACAGTGTAGAGATGATCCACTTCCCAACTGACGTGAGATGCCTCTGCAAGAGCAATGCTCGCTGCGCTCATATCTCCACTCAACCAGTAGGCCCTGCCCAGATACCAGGCTGCATACGCTCGTGATATGTTCTCCTTCGGGAGATACTCAAGAGCCAGGCGTGAGAGCGCGATGGTACGCGGAAGATCTCCCCGGGTGACCGCGATAGACGCACGGATAGCGGCTATCCGGCCCCGAATTTCGGCCTGGTTAAACTCCCCATTCGGCATCGCCTGTTGCCCTGAATATGTATCCGATACATCATTGATGCCAAATCTACGCTCGATGTCCTCAAGATGCAGGAGAGCCTCATCATGCTTCCCGCTTACGAACAGGAGCCACCCCTGCAAAACAGAGAGTTCGATGCGGGAGCGAACCAGTTCATCTGGCAGCGCGGCTGCCCATCGTTGGAGTGTTGCGATCTCACCTCGCCTGACAAGAGTGTTAAATGCTTGCTCTACCAGGCGTGCTGCTTGCTCGAGATCCGCTGGCAGCCAGAGCGTGCTGAATGGCTTCGCCGATCAGTTCATGTTGCGCGTACCATGCGCTGGCCCTCTGATGGAGTTGAGCAACTCGATCTGGATGCTTACGCTGCAAACGCTGGCGCAACATCTCGGCGAACAACTGGTGATAGCGATACCACTGCCGCTCATCGTCCAGGGGGAGCAGAAAGAGATTGGCCTCTTCCAGCCGCTCAAGCATCGCCTGCCCGGCGGGCTCGCCCGTCACAGCTTCACAGAGCGATCCGCAAAGACGCTCCAGAATGGCAGTCTCGAGCAGAAAGCTTTGTACGCCTGCGGGTTGACGTGCCAGCACTTCCTGGGTCAGGTAGTCAACGACGAAGCGGTGAGTGCCGGTGAAAGCCTGCATAAAATGCGCGATATCCTGACGACCTTGCAGCGCGAGCGCAGCCAACTGGAGTCCAGCAATCCAGCCTTCGGTGCGTGTTTCAAGAGCCGTGATATCTCCAGTCGAAAACTCCAGTCCGCTCGTTTGAGAGAGGAAGGAGGTAACTTCCTCTCGTGTGAAGCGCAAGTCGGTTGAGCGGATCTCGACCAATTGACCCCGTGTGCGCAGCCGTGCCAGTGGTAGAGGCGGGTCAGCCCGCGTGGCGATGACGAGGTGGAGGCAAGTGGGCAGGTGGTCAAGCAGGAATGTCACAGATGCGTGGATAGGTTGTGCATTGATCACGTGGTAGTCATCGAAGACCAGCACCAATTCCTCGGAGTGAGCCTCCAGGCTATTGATGATGGCGGTCAGAATGTTTTCAAGGGGTGGAGGCTGCGAGGACTGAAGCAGTGGGAGGCCAATTGCGCTGAGACCGGGATACACACTGTCAAGCGCGGCGAACGTGTAGGACCAAAAGCGGGTGGGGTCATCATCACCGCCGTCCAATGAAACCCAGGCGGCTGACACAGGAGCATCTTGCAGCCAGGCGGAGAGCAGAGTAGTCTTGCCAAAGCCAGCAGGGGCAGCAATGAGAGTGAGTTGGCGTTCCACTGCCTGCTGGAGCCGTTCAGTGAGGTGAGAACGGCGCACGAGCTGCGAGGGCGGTCGCGGGACATGGAGCCTGGTGGCGAGCAGTGGATCGGCCAGTATACTGGTTCTCGCAGGCGATGCCATCTCCACTCGTGCGTCTCCCGTCGCCGCAATATCAGATATATGTGCCAGCGTCCTGGCCGCTTCGTTCAAGCGTTCAAGCGTCAATGCCTCTGACTTGCCGAGATAGATGGAGGAGAGCTTGCCGTGCTGCGTGCGGTAGGCTTTCCAGTACCAGCCGCCGCGCTTATTGCCAGCACGCTCTTTGCGAACCGTGAAGGTGCTAATGTCGCTGGTAAACGTAAATGTCGAAGCTGTCGCCAGCCAGGCATACCAGTCGGGTGTACCCATCACCAGTACCTGATCATGTCCCTGTTGCTGGTAGACCAGGGTGTTACCTTGTACCATGGGGGTCATTTTCGCCATGACTGCCCTCCAGAATGCTACCTGCACAATGCTCCGCATTATTGAACAGTATAGCAGATGTTCGGTAATTCGTCACCAAAACCGAACACCTTTTCTGAAAGAGACAAATTTGACTTTTGTCTCTATTTCATATATTATGAGTGAGAAAATAGCTCGTCTATCATGTATGGATAGAGTAGCGGTGCTGCCCTTTAGGGACGGCACTAGCCTTTTGATTTGTATGCGGCGCGACTAATGTCGCGCTCTATTCTTTTCTGAGAAAAGCGGCATCATGCTATATTCGTGCATGTAAACGCAGTGGTTCGCACTTTTGTAGCGTGATGTTGTATAGTATATAAGCACGGTTGGGGTGGGAGGGATGAAACATGTCTTGTGACAGGACATACGGACGTAAATGATGAGATGGCAAACTCAAGACCCCTGGGAAATTATAAATACACCTGTGGTGGCGTATATAGAGAGGGTAAAACGGGAAATATGGAGCGGTATCGAACAATGCGAGCTTATTCGGCTGGCGGCGTGGTTTTTCGCCTTGTTCCAGCACGCTCTACTGAACATCATCTCGCACAACAAGAACATAAGCAGGGATATCAAGGGCGTCTGCCGCACCAGAAGCAACCGGCGACATCCATACCAGAGTGGAAACAACAGACGCTTACAGGATTCACAGGTCATCCGGAGCATCCGCCGGTGGAGATCGCACTGGTAGGACGAAGCCATTCTGGCATATGGACCTTACCAAAGGGAACACCCCAGGCGGGGGAGACGGTTGAACAGGTCGCGGTACGCGAAGTGCAAGAAGAAACAGGATTGATCGTCCGTTTAATCTCATATATTGGCAGTATTTCGTATTCCTTCGTGCGCAATCAGATACGCTATCAGAAGCAGGTGCGGCATTTCTTATTGGAAGCCATCGGCGGAGATACATCGCTCCACGATTTAGAGTACGATCGGGTGGAGTGGTTTCTCCTCGCGGAGGCATGTCGCCGCTTAACCTATCAGAACGAGGTAAACATCCTGTACCACGCGGACGACATGTTGCAACGCTGGTTAGAAGATCAGCGTAAGGAAGGATTAAAATAGCTCTATGCGAAATGTGGATACGGATACACGGCGTTATGGTGTGCCGCGTTACAGGCTATTCCGGCGGATTCTCTTTCCCTATAGTGGGGCTGAGCCGTTGACATTCAAGCAGGCTCTGCGCGTCATTTTGGGTTGGATCCTGCTAATACCTGTGACGGTTTCACTCTGCACCGCCATCTTTGCGGCTGGATTATCCTATTCCCTGGCACAAATTCTCTCATTCATGCTGTTTGCTTTTCTCTCCGGTGTCTTCATCTTTGGCGGCCTGGGACTACTAATTATCTTTATGGGCAATCGCGCTGCCCGCTTTCATCAGAGACGAAACGTACCCAGAGCCAATAATAACTAGCGGAGGTTGATTATGGATCTTAGCGTTGAAGGTAGATCTGAACGAATTCCCCCTGGCTCACACATATGCCAGTTATATAGTAAGGTTACAGAAATTTCCGGCGTAACCGCACGGCTGATGCGTGTAGGGTTAGCGGCGCGCGAAAAATGTATGTTTGCCGCAGCTCCGGCTCAGATAAAAGAGTTACGCGATGAACTGATCAAACTTCAGATAGATGTGGATAGCTTGATTGAGTCGGGTCAATTGATTTTGATAGAGGAGCGAGAACAATTTCTTGCCAATGGCAAACGCTTCGATCCCTATTTCCTGCTATCGTCCCATCAAACCTTTATCGCGCAGGCGTTGCGCGAGAGTTGGACAGCAGTGCGTATCTCCATTGATATGTCGTGGCTCAGCAAAGATATCGCAACCCCCGAAATGTTGCTCAAATACGAGGCCGCCTCTGATGCTGTCTTTACCTTCCAGAACGCTCCGATTATTGCACTGATGCATTACGACTACTCTAAGCTGTTACCCAGCCTCGTTGTTGAAATGCTCAAGCTGCATCCTATCGCCGTCGTCGGCAAGTTCATCCGGCGCAACCCCTACTACTTGAATTCTGAACAATACATGCTCAAAATTCTGCGCATCAAAAAAGATAAAGAGCATAAAGACAAACAGCCATGAAAAGCTCCGCTTGAAACAGTGTTTCAAGCGGAGCTTTTCATGGCTGTTTCCTTCTAAGACCTACTGATTAAAGAATTGACCGAGATTCATATTGGCCTGTCCGCCGGCTTGCTGTGTTCCTTCAGGTGTGGGCGGATGGTAGCTCATTGACTGGATGCCAACACGACCGGGGCCGGTGAAACGGTTCATGATAATGGACGCGCCGGCCATCAAGCCGCCGATAGCACCAAAGATGCCGCCGCCACGTTGTGAACCCATGACTGTCGTCGGTTCCATTTGCACCGATGGATCTTTCCAGAGCCACGCACCCGGCTCGACATCCAGAGACTCGCCGGGGGCCAGCATTTTTTCAAAGACATTGCCATAGCCGTGCAGCAAGACCATGCCCTCACCATTGACGGCGGTGAACTGGTCAATAAACAGGCCAGTGCGGCTGAAGAGCAGGTTGGCGATACCCTGTACCGAGCGGAAGTTGTAGTCAACGTTGCCGGTGGCAACCAGGAATTGATGCTCGCGTACCTCTACCGTCTGACCATGTTGCAGGCGCAAGGCGACGATCTGCCCCACAGAGTCACGTGAGAAGGAGATGTTGCCTGGCCCGTGCGCCTCGGTCATAAAGATTTGCATACCGGCAAAGAAGCGTTTCCCCAATCCTGACAATTGTTTGAAGCCAATCTGTACTCCTGGGTGCTTCCAGAGTAAGATGTGATGCTCGAAGTAGACGGGAAGCTGATTGCCAAGCATGATATCTACAACTGGCACAAGTTCGCCATCAATCGAGATGGTCATATCGAAAATCTTGAGGGGCCCTTTGGGGTTGTGTAGTTCCGCCTTTGGTACTGCATTGCCGAACATACTATTGGTATACTCTTCAAACTGGTTAGGCGGCGTATAGGCTCCTTGAGGCGCGCCATATTGACCCTGTGGTTGCTGGGGCTGCTGAGGCGGCGTCTGCGCTGCTACCGGCATAGGTGCGCCGCATGTGCCGCAAAATTTGACGCCCTCGGCTACCTGGCTTTTACAATTAGGACAAATCATTCTGAAATCCTCCTTCGAGTTGGCATCCCATTGCACCTTTTCACACTCTTACTCTCGTAAAGAACGCGAAAATCAATAGTATACATTACTCTGTTTAACAGATGCATATGCTAACCTGATAATAGCAGTATTGATGCGAAGATACAAGGGGTCCTGTAATTATTCATGAAAAAGGCATATGCCAACATCAGTGCCGCGAATTCGCGGCACTGATGTTGGCATATGCCTTTTTCATGAATAATTACAGGACGAAGCTGTCGGCGAGGGGATTGCGGGCGGTGCCGTTTTCCCGTTTCTCGCCGTTCAGATTGACAGTCTGCTGTGAACCGGTCGGGCGACCGCTATTCTGGCTATAGCCGTTGTTCTGTGAGTTTTGCAGGTTCTGCAAGCTTTGCAAGGCAGCTTGCGTCTGCGGGTTCATAGGAACGGGGCTACCGGAGTCAGTAGTAAGCTGTACCGTTTTGCCTTCAATGACAACAGCGATGCCGACACCGCGTCTCAGATCGGAGAGTTGGCGGCGCAACTCGCGATTTTCAGATTCCAAAGCGTCCATTAATTTTTTTTGTTCAAGCAGCATCTGAGCGATGCCCTCAAAACCAGCGCTAGCAGCACGATCCATGGTGGATGCCTCCTGCGTACTCATAGTACTTAATAACTCTAAAACAAAATTTCCCATCACAGCGCCACAACCTCCCAACTTATGTCGTACTCAGTAAGGGTACGATCCGATCCCAAATGGCTACCGCAACGCCTGTTTTGGGCATTACAGGCAAGTCTTCCATTGCGCCATTCGCATGAAAGATCAATACTTTATTTGTCTCCGTCCCGAAACCGCTATCGGAGCGACTGACATCGTTGGCGACCAGCAAGTCCAGGCGTTTAGCGGCCAGCTTGGAGCGAGCATAGGTCTCAACGTCATTCGTTTCGGCAGCGAAGCCGACGCGCACGGTGCGACGTGCACTCTCGCTCCCTGCCTGTCGCCCATCGGTATGAGCATGAGCGAGTTCTCCCAGAATATCTGGATTACGAACCAGGTGTAAGGACAATCCCCCTTGCGCATCGAATGTTTGCGCTCCCTCTCTCCCACCCTCTTTCTTCAACTTGTACGCCAGCGGCTCTTCGGGACGAAAATCCGCGACTGCCGCACTCATAATGAGCGCATCCGCACCAGGAAGCGCGTCGAAGACAGCATCGCGCATCTGCATCGCTGTTTCGACCGACCGCCGCTCTACGCCATACGGTGTCTCCAGCGCTACCGGACCCGCAATCAAGATGACCTGCGCCCCGCGATCGCGTGCCTCAGTTGCCAGAGCAAAACCCATCTTCCCGGATGAGCGATTGCCGACATAACGTACTGGATCAATCGGCTCTTGCGTTCCACCAGCAGTGATAACGACGCGACGTCCGGCAAGGTCGTCATTACGTCCCAGCATCATACTGATGGCTCCCAGCAAGACCGGCGTCTCCGGTAGCCGACCAGGCCCTATCGCCCCGGAGGCCAGTCGCCCTACCTCCGGCTCGACAATCCAGTTTCCGCGCGCTCGCAACACCTGCAAGTTTGCTTGCGTCGCTGGATGCGTATACATGTCCCGGTACATCGCAGGAGCAAGCAGGATAGGAGCGTGCGTTGCGAGAGCTACGGCGGTAAGCATGTTATCCGCCATGCCATGCGCAAGTTTCGCGAGGGTGTTGGCGGTCGCTGGCACAATTGCCAACAACTCGGCCTCCTCAGCCAAGGCAATATGCGTCTCCGCCGCCCGTCCCGATGGTTCCCACAGGTCGCTGAACACAGGCCGATGGCTCATTGTTGAAAAAGTGAGCGGTCGCACGAATTCTTCCGCGTGTTCTGTGAGAATCACATCCACCAACGCACCTGCCTGTTGCAGCCGACTGACTAGCTCGACAGCTTTGTATGATGCGATGCCTCCACAGATTCCGACGATAATGCGTCTATTAAGTAACACCCTTTGCTTGCTCGTTCCCTTCTCATGCACTATCCCAATGAGAACACTGCTACAATAGCATACCCTGTACTTTTTTATCAAGAGATATGCCAGGAAGTACCATTGGCTGTATACCGTAGGAGCCGGTTTACCGCGCTCACCGCCGATTGATCGGCAATTGGCCCGTGGGCCGATCAATCGGCGGTGAGCGCGGTAAACCGGCTCCTACACTTTTATGGTGCCAATTATGCTCGCACATCCTTCCGTTTCAGGAAGTAGGCTGTTGCCAGACCGAACAAGACGATCATCAGTGCGAGCGCAAACCACATGAGCAAGAGATGTGCGATGGCGATCCCTTGCGTAGAGCCATTGACGGTGGTAAAGAGCGTGCCGCGATAGGCAAAGTCACTGCCGCTACCGAGTTTATCGCCGTGCAATCCTATAGTCGAACCCAGTGCGGCCATAGACCAGCGTGCTGCGAAGAACGAGCCGAGGAATTGCAGGCCAGGATTATCAAGCGCGAAAATGATACCGGAGAAGATGACTTGCGGTATCAAGATAAGCGGGATAAAGCTCATGGCACGGTCGTTGTTGGGGGCAATGGCAGAGACCGTGAGTCCGAGCATCAAGCCTGAGAGCGAGGTGAGTGCCATCGTAATATATATTTCAAGCACCGGCGGTAGAAAGACGCTCCATTGGAACGGTGTTTTCAGTTGCACAAAGAGGACAAGAACGGCACTTTGCAGGAGGCATAATAGACCCAGCACGACAATCTTGGAGAACATGTACGGAATGATGCCAAGATTCACCGTGCGTTCACGCCGGTAGATCGGCCCTTCCTTGACGATCTCTCTTGCGCTATTGATGCAGCCAAACATAATGGCGGCAAACGACATGATGAAAATGATTTTCTGCGCATTGCCACCGGAACCGATGACAATGGCATTATTCAGGTAATCGTTCTGGGCCTGTGCCAGAGGTACCTTTGGTTCATTAAGTTGAGCCGCTAACTGCCCTTGTTGCGTATTGAGGAAATTGACAACGCGCTGGCAGTTGACAGGACCAGAAGTTGCGGGAGGTGGTGGCGGGCAAGAGACGACACTTGTTGGCGCAAATGTGCCACTTCCTGCCAGAAAGAAGAGTATGATACCAATTATCGGTGCTTGCAAAAGTAGGATAAGCAAGTTGACGGTATCGTTCTTGAGCAATTCCAGGTAGCGCATGGAAAGCAACATGAATTGCTGCCACGGATTGCCACGTTTGGGCAGACGGACCTCTGTTGTGGCCTGCTGGATGTTAGCACGACTGGCAGGTCCTTGCCCAAGCGGCGAAACGACATAGCGTGTGAAATCGTCCGATTGCTTGAATTTCTCCTCCGCCTGCGCTGGAATGTCGGGATGTTCGTCCGTTGGCTCCAGAGCACTATAAATTTCGGCGAAGTCGGTTTTGCCGAAAAACTTCTTCGCCTCGTCAGGCGGACCGAAGTAGGCCAGGCGTCCACCCTGACAGAGGAAACAGATATAATCGCAAGTATTGATGTTGTTTGTGGCGTGCGTGACCAGCACAATAGTGTGTCCTTTGTCGGCGAGTTTGCGCAAGAGGAACATCATTTTACGATCCAGACCGGGATCGAGTCCGGACGTTGGCTCGTCGAGGAAAAAAACGCTGGGGTTAGCGAGCAGTTCCAGAGCAATGGAGACGCGCTTACGCTGCCCGCCGGAGAGCTTACTGACCAGCAGATTGCGGCGTGGTTTCATATCTACATCGTCCAGCACCTCGTTAATACGCCCGGTGATCTGTGCTTCTGTAAAGTCGCTGGGTAGACGTAATTTGGCGGCATAATAGAGTGCTCGCTCGACGGTCAGGTCGCGGTGAATGATGTCATCCTGTGGAACGTAGCCAAGCTGAGTGCTGAAGGCAGCGAGGTTTTTGTAATAGTCCTGTCCATTATAGAGAACGGCTCCCTGTTGTGCCGGACGCAGACCATTGAGGGCATCCATCAAGGTAGATTTGCCCGCACCGGAGCCGCCGACGACCGCGACGAATTTACGCGGTGGAATGACAATTGAAATATCGTTAATGAGAATAGCGTGCTTATTGCCTTCCTTTTTCAGGTGCAGCGCATCAATGCGGATGCTATTCCCTTCGTAGTGCTGGGTCAGTTGCGTACCGGTGTAGGTGAGTTTGAAGGGACCAATGCGCACCTCATCGCCCTGCCGGAGTGTTTCACTGCCGACGGGATTGCCGTTGACGTAGACATGGTTAGTGCTGTGCAGGTCAACAATACGATAGACGCCGCCCTTTATTTGTTCCAGGCGAGCATGATGGCTGGATACCTGCGGATGGTTCAACACGACCATGTTATCCGACATGCGTCCCAGAGTAATAACCGGCGCACCCAGGGGAATGGGGCGAATCTCCGGCACAGCTTCCTGAACTGCTCCACTCCCATCGTTATAGGTTAGTGTAACAAGTGTCCCATGTTCATCGCCAATACGGAAGACATCGCCGCGCTCCAGCGGCTTGCGGAATTGTTGTTCACCCGCAATATGATTCCCTTGATAGATCAGGCCATTGAGCGTTCGTTGCTGCGCTGGATGAACAAAGATGAACCTGTCACCTTCGCGAACAATTTGTGCATGGAACGATGATACAACCGGCTCATCAATAACAATATCGTTCGCGGGGTTGCGTCCGATAGTGATGAGCGGTTTGTTGAGTGCATATGGGCGACGTTCGTGGTGAATATTCGAACTGATTTCCAGCGATTGGATGCTGCCTGGACCTGGTACAGCCTGAGTCAACAAGGGCGATATACCATCAGGAGCGATTTGCGTACCGCCAGGATCACCACCAAGTGCCGGAGGTAGCGGAACCATTACAGGTGGCTGAAATGATTGCGGCTGTGGTTGCGGTGACGGAGGGTATTGTTGGTATGGTGAGTATTGTGGGTATTGTGGGTATTGTGGGTATGGCGTATGTTGCTGTGGAACATTGACTGCTGCTTGCCCCGAGCTATCAGCGGGTGGAGTATGGTGTGCTGCTTCCGTTAAGGACAGGAATTGGAATGAAGTACTACCCAGGGCAATCGTATCGCGATCATGAATGGTTGCCCGCTGTACGTCGCGCTGGTTGACGTGCAGCGTATTCTTCTCATTCAGCTTGTTAATTGTCCATATGCCATTGTCCCATGTGATTTGCACATGGTGGCGAGAGACAGAGGGGTCGGACACGACAATATCGTTATCGTGTTCCCGACCAATCATCGTGACAGGTTTGCTAATGGGAAACGTCTTTCCGGCAAGAGAACCTGTAAGAAAGCGAAGCGAACCCAGATCGCGTGGGCCATTCATTCTATCCATATATTCTACCGTATACACTACCGTTGAAACCCGGCCTGCTCTTCTGCCTGTCGTTGCTCATGTGTCAACAACTGTAACATACCGGGAAAGCACGGCTTTCCTTTCTGGCTTGCATTGCAAGCAAAGGTAAGAGACATTTTTGCTGGCACTATTATACTGTAGTGCTATAGGGGTTGCAAGTGGTCAAGGTGGGGTATGCAAACTGTAGGAGCCAATAGGGAACGGCCCCTTCGTACTCCCATTTCACCTTATCTTCCAGTGGCGAGATAACCTGATACCACGTCAATGCCCTGAACAGGATTGCCAAACGTTGCGCTAAATGAAAAGCTGCGAGAAGTTGCTCTCTGGATGCAAAGCTTGTCCACGGCTCCAGGTAAGCGTCGCGCAGGCGCAGTAGCGTGTTCTCGTCGTAGTGGATCTGGTATTTGGCGGAGTGCAACGCAACATACATCGAACAAAAGGGATGGGTAATAGCACTATCTCCCCAGTCAAAGAACACGTATCCCTGGTCGTTGATGAGGATGTTATTCGTATGAAAATCGTCGTGGTGCAGCGTTTCCGGCAGGTGGTAATTTGCCAGTTCGTCACACATCTGCCGGACCAGAGGCGTAAATGCCTGCAACGATTGTAGTTCTGCTTCGGATACGTTGCCCTCGTGCCCTGCCCGCCAAATAGAGTGATCAGCAATGACCCGTTCAAAAAGCACCGCCAGCATGGGCAAGCGGCGGTCGGGGCAACCGAGCGTGAGTAACGTATCTATGTGAGCGATGGTTTCAATTTGAAATTGAGCATAATGTGCAAATATCTGTTCCAGGTAGGCTCTGTTTGAGCGGCTATCTCCCGCCAGTAGCAATTCACGTAATGGTCTTCCCGCGTTTTTCATCAGCATCCATGCTTGTTGCGCGTCCACTGCCAGAACATGAGGCATATATTCCGACCAGTGCGTGAATAAGTATTGAGTTAAGGCAGGTTCATAAGTATACAATGGGCCAGAGGCTTTAAAGTAAAGTACGCCACCTGTTGTGGAGGCACGGAGAACGGCAGACCAGACGCGCACTCGCACTTGCTCAATGGGAGCAACAAGTGTGTAACCCAGGCGCGTGACTTGCTGCTCAATCCAGTCTGCTGCCCTGTCAAACCAGCCGATGCACGCCCAGGGTACACGTTTCGCTGGTATGGTGCCATCCTCTATCTCATCGAACCAACTTTCAAGTACGGCACGATGTTCCGGTATAGCAAGTGCAATATTCGTGAGGTCCGCACGCCCGATCCAGCGGGCGTTCTCAGGAGGAGACCAGTGGGGACTATGGTTGTCTACGGCATAGACAAAATGCTGTTGCTGCTCCCAACTATTTCTGAAGCGGATGTTGTCATTGAGAACCGTGATATCCAGGCCAAACTGCTCTTGAATTGCCCGGTGAATATCGCCAGTCGAGGTAGCGGAATGGCGTGGTAATGTCCAGTGACCATTTTCTTGCAAGAGCAATACCGAAGCATTCGTGGGATGGGGAATGAGGGCATAGTTATTACATTCTAATTCGACCATTGGTACGCTCTTTCATAGATAACGAGGACGTCCTCCCTCACGAAGCGGCTGTTCCTTATTTCAAAAACTGTCCTTGTGGGCGTCCATCCTCCTCTCCATGTGTCGCCGTATGCGAACAACATAACCCTTATGGATGTCCGTCCTCTTCGATGAATCGCACATTTCCCTGCTTTGTATTTTCACCCCTTATGCAAAGCAACATTTCCCGAACTCACATGGAGTTTGAGCAGAGCGTTAGGAGTAGTGTTATAGATGATGGGGCCATTGTAGGAACCGTCGGGCTGCTTGATCTGGCTCAGATTGAAATCGCTGCTGATGTTGCCTGCATTCGTATAAGCGTCAAGTGTCACGTTGATGTTCGCCGGTAGTGTCACATCTAAGTTTCCAGCCTCGCTCTGAATAGTATAAATGGACTGATTACTACTGGAACCGGAAGCAGTATCCAGAGTGCCGTTAAAGGTGACATTGCCGGTACCGGTTCCCAGCGTTGAACCAGGGCTGAGCATAGCGTTCTGCACGGTAATATTACCAATATCGTTCTTGACATTCAGCGTGCCGTTCAGCCCGTTAATAGAGACATTGCCGACAGAGGTAACGTTACTGGCCGGGCTGCCGCCGTTGAGAATAACCGGTGCGCCACCGGTATTAACGCTGGATGGCAACGTAATCACGATATCAATGGAGTTGTTATGGCTGCCGAAGATACTGCTATTGTCAGAGACACTGGCGTTTACAGCCAACGTAGTGGTAGGTGTTCCGGCGGGTTCGACTTGCACGGAAATACTGTTGAACTGAGTATTTGCATCGCTTTGGCTGCTCGCCTTCACTATTTTGGTTGTGCTAACCAGTGGTTCCGTAGCGTTAGGATCAACGGTAATAGTGACATTGCCGATCTGGTTATGGATTTGCAATTGCGTGATGGTGGAAAGCGGCACCACCTGCTGTTTTTGCTGTGTATAAGAACCCGCGTTGCCGATACCTCCAATACCAATACCCTGCCCTGTTGCGCTGCGAATTGCCAGGTACGCGGCGATACCAACGCCAAGAGCTACCAGCAGGATACCGCCGAAGCAGCCCACGAGTAGCCAGGGCCAGATGCGGCGTTGTCGCAGTGGTCGTCGTTCCCCCTGGTCAGTTACGGTAGAGCGCGAGCGGGGGCGTGTTTGTTGCGTCTGTTGTGTGCGCGGGCCTGTATTAGAGCGTGGACGCTGCGGCTGCGGCATATTGGTTTCCGGTAGAGGGCGGGGACGTTGCGGACTTTGCGGACTTTGCGGACGTTGTGGGATATCCGCGCTTGAACGTGGGCGTCCTGGCTGCTGTACGTATGGCGGGTCTGTATAAGGGCGAGGTCGCGAGGAACCCTGTGATTGCCCAAAATCGGTCGTGGAGCGTTGCTGCTGGCGCGATGATGGTTGCCGGGACCCTGTTGTGGGACGCGGACGCTGCAATGGCGGCTGCCCAGGACGTGGCGGCGGTTGCCCGGATGGCAGCCGCCGTCTCCGTGGACGCGACACCTCGGTGTCAATATTGTCGGTATCTAGCTGCGCGTCCAGTTCATCGTCCCAATCGTTGTTTTGTCCCGTGCTATCGTTACTCATGCGGTATGCTCGTTTCGCTTTCTGGTTGGCGGTATTCACTGCTCGGAAGTGAAAAAGTGGTACTTTCGGTCATAGATAGAGTATCAGTAGTATCAATGTTAGCAATGCTACCTGTATTACGAACGAGATATGGGGAGAGTTTTTTCCCTTCGAGAAAACATGCTGGTACAATGGCTAGAATGCAGAGGATGCCAGCCGCCAGGAAAATGTCGGTATAGACGGTGTGTGCCGCACTAACGACGTAATTGCCATAGAGAGTATTGTACGTTGGGCTGAAAGCGGGAACGCCTTTGGGCGGTACGAAGGCACTGACAAGCGTGCGAAAACGGCCCAATCCCCATGAAGTGAGGGCGGCGAGGCCAAGAATCATGCCTACCATACGCAACATCGTTACCACCGACGAGGCCATACCGATCTGACGTTGGCTCGCAGCATTGATGGCGGTCGTGCCAATGGGGGCAATGACCAGTCCGAAGCCGAGACCGCCAGTCAGTGTACTGGTGGTAATCTGAAGTTCATTGACATTCAGCGGCCAGAGATGCATCAGCCAGAAGCCAATTGCCGTCAAAAGCAGACCGAGCAGCGCAGTTCCACGGCAAGTGATACGCGGACAGAGCCAGCCGCCCAGGATGGCACCAATTGGTATCATGGCAGTGAGACGCAGCAGAGCAAGGCCACTATAAATGGGGGATTGTCCCAGCACCGTATCAATAAAAATGGGGATATCCGCCATCGCGATAATCAGCGCGGCTCCTACCAGCAGGCTTACCAGTGAAGTCGCAGAGAAAGCAGAGCGTTGAAAAAGCGAGAGTTCCACTACAGGCCAGCGTTTGCGTCGCTCAATGAAGACTTCCAGAGCAATGAAGGCAGCCAGCAAGATCACGGCGGCTGCGATGAGCAATGGGTTGTTCTGGATTGGTGCTGTACCAGTAGTCGTCGTTACGGGGCTGATTTGCGCCGCCTCCTGCGCTAAACCCAGGCTGAGACAGACGAGCGAGGCACCGAGCAAAAGCGCACCGGGAATGTCAATACGCTCCTGCAGATGGGTACTCGACGGTACGAGCCGCCAAATGCAGAGAACTAATACGGCGACAATGGGGATGTTCAGGTAGAAAATGGCAGGCCAGCCCCACGTTTGTACGATAATCGAACCGTAAAGCGGGCCAAGTACGCCGCCCGCCTCAGTGACCAGCCCGATCAGCCCGAGTGCCATTGCGCGTCGCTGCTCACCATAGAAATCTCCAGCAACCGCCATCGCGACCGGAACCATAGCACCACCCCCTGCTGCCTGCACAAAACGGGCCGCGACAAGCCAGACGAGTCCCGGCGAGTCTACATTGATGCCAAAACGTTGCAGAAAGGAGATATCAATCGTGTTGCCCAGGTTGAGGCTGAGTCCGCAGAACAGTGAACCGAAGGCGAAAATGCCGAGACAGATGAGGAAGACGCGCCGTCGCCCATACATGTCAGAGACACGGCCCATCAACGGCATAGCTATCACATAGCCCAACAGGTAGCCACTGATAATCCAGGCGGCACGATCAAGCTGCGTGACAGGTATTTGTAAGTCAGTAATCATTTGTGGCAGTGCAGTGACCACAACCGTCTGATCAAGCGCGGTGAGAAAGACAGCCGCGCACGCAGCGAGTATCGCCAGTCGCGCCGCGTTGCGTCCGCTGTCGTTACCGCCGTTGTCAACTCGAATAGAGCGTTGCGTCATACTTCCTCCCTGTGTGTCCTCACCCCAGCGTACGCCGGGATGGGAAGTGGGATGCACACTGTCATTTTACCCTTGATCATTTAATAGGTGCGGTAATGGTGAGGGACTCGCCAAATTTCGAGAGTGTAAAGGTACGCACGGTATTCTTATTATCGCCACTGGCTGCCACGCCAGTCATCTTAATCTGGTACGGTAGATTATCCGCTTTGCCGATGCAGGTGGTAATGGCGACGGTAGAACCGGCTGGCGCACCACCGCCAGTAATACTCGCCAGGTACTGAGCGTCCAGCGTGCCATCAATGCTCCAACAGGGTGTACCACCAACATTGGCATCGGTAGGAGTGGTGGGATTCTGAATATGACCCAGAATAGAGGCCACACCGGTATTTGAATTCGAGAGCGTGCGCGGATCAAGAAGACCTGATGTTTTTGTCCAGCTGCCCGTTATCGGGTCGGTCACATACTGGTTACTATCAATGGTAATCAATTGCACCTGTACCACGTTGCCAACCACCAGCACATTGGCGTTCGCTTTAAGCTTATCTGGCACCAAAATATCGCCATCCGCACTTTTAATAACTAGCACGCCCCCTGTGCCAGGATTATCAACTTTGAGGTTGAAATGATAGGATTTAACCTTTTGAATTGCCGCCTGTGCATTCTTGATCAACTGTTGTGCGCTCGGCGCATTACCAGATGGGCCACCGCCACTACACGCTGTGAGCAATAGTACCAGTGCCAGCAAAGCGGCAGTGCACCACGAAGCGCGCGAGCGAGTTGTTTTTAATTGCCCTTGCATAAATATCTCCTTGTGACCTTCTCTCATTCAGTAGCTACATTATAGCAGGGGGCCAGGATAGTCGCAACGTAAGAGCCGGTTGACCAGCCCCTATTGCATCATGTGACATGGGAATAATTTGCGAACGCTGAATATGCGACCAAAAGAGCTAGTGCTGGTGATATAAAGTGTGGTACAATAGGAATATGTTTAGCAGACGCATACAGCAAAGAGCTAGACACCTGGTCGCTCTGATGATTCAACCTTTTGCCCGGCTTGGTGTTAATCCGAATACGTTGACACTGGTAGGATTGCTGCTCAGTATCTTGACAGCTGTAGTAATCGCACAAGGACTCCTGGTAGCAGGTGGACTGCTGGTGCTGTTTGCTGGAGTGTTTGACATGCTCGATGGGGCGATGGCGCGTGTACGGAACACCGCCACAACCTTTGGCGCCTTCTTCGACTCAACGCTCGACCGCTATTCGGAAAGTATTATCCTGGCAGGGTTGCTCTACTATGCGTTACAGAGGCCGGTGCTACACAACATCATCTGGCCTTTCCCGTATGAGCAGTCCTGGATAATCGGCTTCATTTATATAGCAATGGCCGGCTCGTTGATGGTAAGTTATACCAAAGCGCGTGCCGAAGGGTTGGGGCTAGAGTGCAAAACCGGACTGTTGGCTCGCCCGGAGCGTGTCGTGATACTGGCTTTAGGACTCTTATCTGGCACCTATATCTGGGCGTTAGCTGTTTTAGCTGTATTCTCACAGATAACAGCCATTGAGCGGATTGTGCATGTTTGGCGGACAACCAGCCGGGCAGCAAAACTCGAGGCACAACGTTCCTCTTCCGAAATGCTCAATACTGTCAATACCGTAGTCGCGCACAATATAGACGCAGATAATCATCATGAGCCAACGACCGCGGAGAGAACGGAAATGATAGAACCTTCCGTTCTCCCTGTACACACAAGTGTGCCGCCGTTCAACAGCAGTGTACAGCAAGAGTAATCATAACGGCATAGACCATTGAGCCTGGACCGGGTTACATTTAGAGAACATGTAGAGCGTAGTGGATGCAAATTGCCAGTAGGGACCGATTTATCGCGTCCATAAGGTAAAGTAAGAGCGGAATGGAACAAAACACCGGGCGTACTGAAGTATTGATCTACTGATGTACTGGCGCACCGGTATGCTTCCGCCCATTTACAACGCGGATCGGTGGAAAAGCGTATGAAAGTATATGGCTGAGACGAGCTGATTCGTTATACCGTTCATCCGCCAGTCGCTTTTCCCGAACACCCGTTGTTTACAACGCATAACGTCAGGCGCAAACAGAGAGGTTCGCCCAACCAACAATTTTGTCGAACATTCTCCAAGGCGACCACCTGCGCTCCGGTCCACATATACTGAGACTGGAGATCTTAGTGACAACACAGTATAGCTATCCTGAGCATAGCGACGATGATACATCCGTCGTGGAGGATTCACACACCCCCGAAACGACTACATCTTCGCTCTCTTCAACTGCTTCTGCTGGAGAAGAAAGTCCTGGAGAAGCAACAACACCGGACAATCCATTTGCTGGCAACCAGGTATCTGGGACAACTTCGGCTATAGAGGAACAAAAAGGGTCCGTTCCCATACTGGAATACCCTGGGCGCCTTGAACATTCAGAAAACCTAATGTCACACGATACAACCAGCAATGTGGATGCAACGAACGAGGCGGAAGTAAAGCCCTTCACAACATTCATCGAGGAATTTCGTCAGGCGGAAGCACGCTTTAGCATGGCGGTGCAAGAAGCACGCGAAGCACAGGAGACGCAAACCGGCCCGGACGCACCGGCCACACCGGCTACAACCGATCCAGCAGATTTTTCCGCCTCTTCTACCTCTTCAACCCCCTTCTCTTCCTTCGAAGAGATGTTTGTACCGGAGTTTACCATGCCGTGGGAAACTCCCCAAATTGTAGCGACTCCAACTAATGAGCCCGCTGAGGAGATAACTTTGACAACTGAACCAACCGCTTCCGTTGTAACACCTGAAACTGCTGATGCATCCACAGCAGAAGCCACCACACCACCTGCACGGCCGGTCTCGCCATTGTTGCGCCCCGCACGTATACGTATGCCGCGCCACAATGCACGACATCGCAACGAGGCCAAAGAGACCAGCACTCCCGCTACTGAGGTAGCAGGGCAACATGAGCAAGAGACAACACCACAGGTATCAACGGAGGCAAGGGAAACAGCATTCGAGCCAGCCGTAAAGCCCGACGAAATCGTTCCCACAGAAGAGCCAGCGCGTCCCGCTCGCCGCTATCGTTTCGACCGTCCCGCGAAGGCGACAACAACAGAGGCAAAGGCCACCGCACCAGTACATGCCGACAATGGTGGTACTACTAATGGCCACACTGGCCACACTGGATACGCCGGACAGACTGTTGAACGTGAGACGCCACAGCAGGCAAAACTCACGCCAGCGATTGGGCACTTGCCAGAACAGAACGCTGCGAAACAAATGCCCGCTCCCGAACCTCTCGTCGCCGAAAATACGGCTGCGACACAGTCACAACCACAGCCTTCGACCGAGCCGGAACGCCGTCGCAAACATGGGCAAGACCGCCAACGCAACAAAGAGCAAGTTGCACCCGTACAACAAGCCCAGCCAACGCAGCAAGCACAACAACAGCCGCAACCGCAACCAGCGACCGTAACGGATGTCGCAACCGCATTGAGCGCACAACAGGCAATCCCTGCGGTAGTTGAGCCGGTGACAGAGCAGAAGGATGAAATCGAGCCGGAAGACCTGCCGCCGTTGGAGTACGCGGAACTGCAAAAGGCTAATAATACACGCCGTCGCCGCCGTCGCCATGTGAATGGCGCGAGCGTAGCAACCTTAACTGGCAACGCACCGCTGGTAACACCGGCCAAGCCTGTAATAGTGACACCTGAAATACCAGTTGCGCCACCACAGATCGCGCAGCCACGCTCAATTGCACCGCAACCTGTGACACCGCAACGCCCAGGTGGGCCGCAACAGCCGGCTGTGACGCCGCCCTATACCATTACCTCTGGCTATACGGTGAGCCAGATGAATCAGGGCAATGATAACATTGGGCCATTTATGGGACCCGATCCCTCGCCAGCCCGCGGCACTATGGCAGCACAGAACTTGCGCTCCATTCGCACTGATGCACAGCGCACACAGGTGTACCCGGTACGCTCAACCGAGGCCACATCAGCCTCGGTCAACCAGCTTGCCAATATAGTCTCGCAGGCAATTCAGACCCAGACAGACCGTATGGTGGCGGAACTGCGGCGGGCGAACCAGTCTCCCACCAACATCTCGGTCTCGATGCCGCCATTCCCATCAAACGAGCGTGTCGGCGTCTTCGTTGACGTTGCCAACTTGCTCTACTCGGCTCGCACTCTGCGCATGGCGGTAGATTTTGGCAAGCTACTCGATTTCTTGCGTGGCAATCGTCGCCTGATCCGGGCGCAAGCCTACTGTCCTACCAGCCCGCAACCCGGCGACGAGCAGATGTTCTTGCAGGCCGTCAAAGGTCTGGGCTATCGCATCACCACGAAGAACTACAAGACGTTCGCCAGTGGTGCGAAGAAGGCCGACCTTGACCTCGACCTCTGCATGGATGTTGTGCGTCTCGTAGATGGCAAGGCCGTTGACTGCATTGTGCTGGTCAGTGGCGATAGCGACTTCATGCCCATGCTCGACTATTGCTCCGACCACGGTGTGCGCGTCGAGGTAGCGGCCTTCGATGAGGCCATGTCCGCGACGCTGCGCCAGAGTTGCGACCTGTTCATCAACCTCTCTATGCTCGACGAGATTCGCGCCTGAACCTGACATTACAATCTCACAAAAAGCAAGATTTTGCCTCCGGAGTAGCCGGAGGCAAAATCTTGCTTTTTGTGAGATTGTAACCTCTTCACTACGTATGTAACGTAGTAGGGATATTATAAGCATTGGCTTTGTTCCATTGCTTGAAATAGTCCCACAGGCAACGTTTTTCGTGTTATACTGAAACCAGTGGAGTTAATTTTCTCTCCCTTACCGTTATTTTTATAGGAGCGAACGTTCCGTTTGTCTCCGGGTTTTTCGTATCATTTGAACAGCTTGCCTGGTCAACCTGTATCAATCTGGATCGTCATTTTAGACCAGAACAGAAGAAAGGAAGCAGACATGCGAAGAATTAGCAGCCATGTCCGCCTCGCGTCATTCCTCATGGTGATTGCCATGTTATTTGCGGCATGCGGAGGCACCTCCGGTAGCGCTGGAACAGCGTCTACTCCAGGAACAACCGCCGCACCTGTTACAGTAGGTATTGTCACGGACATTGGTGGATTAAACGATGGCGGCTTCAACCAGTTCTCTCACAATGGGTATGAGAAAGCCAGGGCGCAATATCACTTTCCAGATGTCGTCCTCCAGTCGCAAGTTGTCAGTGACGCCGAGTACAAGACGAAGTTGACGGCGGCTGCAAATCAGGCCGATATGGTGATTGGTATTGGCTTCAACATGGAAACGGCCATCACGGCGGTTGCACGGCAATTCCCAAATAAGCGTTTTGCCATCATTGACGGTTGCGCCATTGATGCCAACTTCAACTGCATCAATCTCCCCAACGTCGCATCGCTCTTCTTCAAAGAGCAACAGGCGGGCTGCCTGGTTGGTGCGATTGCCGGTCAGATGGAAAAGGACGGGAAAGCGAAGGTACCCAAGCTGCTCGGTCATAACACTATCGGTGCGGTCGGTGGTCAGGCCATTCCGCCGGTGATCCGCTATATCGCGGGGTACAAGTACTGCGCGAAGATGGTTGATCCGAGTGTAAACGTGGTCATTGGCTACTCAAACAACTTCACCGATCCTACCAAATGCAGCGCCATCGCCGATAAGCAGATCAGCATCAACCAGGCCGACATCCTCTTCCAGGTTGCCGGTGGCTGCGGCACCGGTGTGCTGGATTTCGCGACCCAGCACAATGTCTACAGCATCGGCGTTGATGCTGATCAGAGCAAAGACTCCACCGGTGCGGTCCGCCCAAGTGTGATTACCAGTGCGATCAAACGGGTCGATACGGCTGCCTACGACATTATCAACATGGCGGAGCAGCAAGGAACAGCTTCAACCGGGCCGTACACCAGCTTTGTCAATAGCCCGTATAAGTTTGACCTGACCAACGATGGCGTCGGCTATGCCACTCCAAGCAGTGCTGTCCCGCAGGATGCGGTGGCGGAGGCGACGACTTTCAAGAGCGAGATATTGTCCGGGTCGCTCACCCCACCAGAGACCATCCCATCCTGATCTATAGTTCATGTGGCGAATGAAAGATGGGCGCAGGGCCTGATCCTGCGCCCATCTCGTTTGCAAGCAAACGCTATTTCTCCTGCTTGTTTATTATCTCTCCTGATGTTATTATTTAAGAACAGTTTTTACGGGTATACCTGTTGCCCATATTTTATTCTATTCAGGCGGCGATGCCGCCTCCTGCCCAGGAGGAAGATGTATGGCCGAAACAATTACGCAACCTGAAAAGTCTGAGCAGCACCTTCCTGCTATATCCAGACTCAGGCAAGGATTGCGCGCGCTTGGCGCATCGCTGGCGCGACCCATCATTGCTATTATTTTCGCGTTCATCGCGGGAGCGATCGTTATCCTGATTACCTGGCCGGATAAAACGGTCGATCCTTTCACCAACGTCATTCATGCCTACACGACGCTCTTTACTGGTTCATACGGGTCCCTGTACAATCTTTCAAACACATTGGTGCAGGTGATCCCGCTAACCTTAGCCAGTCTTTCGGTTGCCATCGCATTTCGGGCCGGCCTCTTCAATATTGGAGCCGCCGGTCAACTGGCCGCCGGAGGGACGGTCGCGGACATGATTGGCCTGACGCACCAATCCTGGCCAGGCTGGTTGCTCGTGCCAACCATGATATTGGCGGGCATAGCGGCCGGTGCTGCCCTGGGCGCGATCGTCGGGTTCCTCAAAGCCTGGCGCGGCGCGCACGAGGTCGTCACAACTATCATGCTCAACTGGATCGTGTTCTGGAGCAGCGATTATATTATCAATAGCCACCCATTCGTGACTCCTTTCGGTACTCCCGAAACCCAGGTGCTGCCCATCAATGCCCAGTTGCCTTCGCTTGCCGTCCTCTCGAACCAGTGGTTCCACACGCAGATCAATACCTTTCTCTATACAGTGGATGTCAGCATTTTCCTTGTCGTGCTGGCCGTTGTCATCTACTGGTTCATTATTTCGCGTACCACTTTCGGGTACGAGCTACGCGTCGTTGGGCAGAACCAGCAGGCCGCGAAGTATGCTGGTATCCCTATCAAGCGCACCATCCTCCAGGTGATGATAATCTCCGGGGCCTTCTCCGGCCTGGCAGGAGCACTCAACCTGATGGGACAGCCCGGCTACAACCTGTCTGCCACTGCCTACAGCCAGCTTCCGACCGGATTTGACGCCATCGCCGTCGCGCTGCTCGGCAACACCACCGCCATCGGCGTAGTCATCAGTTCGCTCTTCCTGGGTGGATTACGTTCTGGCAGCACGGATATGCAGGCAATCGCGCACGTAGACCCGAACCTGGTGCTTATCATCGAAGCCCTGGTACTATTCTTCGTTGCCGCCGAATTCATCCCGGTGATCAGCCGGCACCTGCCCAGGTGGATGAGAACAAACCGCTCCATGCCTATGCCTATAGCGGTGGCTTCCCGCACAAGCGGGCAACCTGTCCCCGTCTTACCCGAAAACAGTAATGGGAATAATGAGGTTCTTATAGAAAGTCTGGATAGTGGGGAAACGCAGGAAGAGCATGGCAGCGCCAACCCCGGAAAGGAGTAATAATCATGTTCTGGCAAATCATTTTCCGCTCCCTGATCTCCAGTAACACATGGCATACTGGCCTGGAATTTGCCGGGCTACTCGTTCTCCCTGCCATAGGCGGCGTGATCTCGGAGCGCAGCGGCGTTGTCAATATTGCGATGGAAGGTATGATGCTCGCAGGCGCCTTCGCCAGCGTCATCATAACCCTGGCGATGCATAATCTCGGCGTGAACGACTTCTTAAGCGTCTTAATCGGTACGATAGCCGCTATCCTGGCCGGGGGACTGATGGCACTCATCCACGCGCTGGTTTCGATCAACTTTAAGGCAAACCAGATTGTAAGCGGTATCGCCATTAACATTATTGCGCTTGGCCTGACAAGCTATCTGGTATTCGTCATTACGCCCGCTGGTCAGGGTGTGCCTTCGCTGCCAGGCAACTTACGCCTGCCCACGCCTAACTTTGGGCCGCTCGCGGCAATACCCTGGCTTGGATCAGTGCTGTTCCAGCAAAACCTCATCTTCTACATCGCTCTACTGGTCTTGATTGGCGCACAGTTATTCCTGTTTCGCACCAATCTGGGCCTGCGCATCCGAGCCGTCGGCGAGCATCCGCAGGCGGCAGACACGGCGGGTATCAACGTGCAGCGGCTACGCTACATGTGCGTGCTGACCAGTGGGCTGCTTTCGGGCCTTTCCGGAGCCTACCTGGCACTGGGAGTGGCGGGTATCTTCAATCCAGGTATGACTGATGGCCGAGGCTACATTGCCCTGGCCGCTATGATCTTCGGGAAGTATACACCCCTGGGAGCGGCTGTCGGCTGTCTCATTTTCGGGCTTGGCGATGGGCTTAGCATTCCACTGCAAGATTTAAGCAACTCGTCAAACATAACAAACTTGTTATTAACACTGCCTTACATACTGACCTTGATTGCTCTTGTCGGCCTCGTAGGTCGTACTACCCCACCAGCCGCCGACGGCATCCCTTACGAACCCGGAACCGAATAACCGTCCGGCCATGAGCTTTGGAGATAACACATGCAAGAAACTACAGCCGTAGCTGAAATCGCTGAGAGCAAATCGCCATATGCCGTGGAGATGCGCGATATCAGCAAGGCATGGCCCGGAGTCGTTGCCAACGACCATGTCAATCTGACTGTGCGAAAAGGTGAGATTCACGCGCTGGTGGGCGAAAACGGAGCGGGTAAGTCTACGCTGATGAATATCCTCTACGGGCTGATTCGCCCCGATAGCGGGGAAATTCTCATTAATGGACAACGCGCTCATATAAGCGGTCCGCGAGATGCCATCCACCTGGGGATCGGTATGGTGCATCAACACTTTATGCTGATACCGCCATTAACGGTGGCGGAAAATATCGTGCTGGGCCACGAGCCAGGTAGCGCCACCTCCGCCTACGAGGCAAAAAAAGCGCGGCAAATCATTCTCGAACTGAGCAGGCAATATGGCTTGCCTATAGATCCCGATATTCGCGTTGAGAAGCTCTCGGTCGGTTTGCAGCAGCGCGTCGAGATTCTCAAAGTCCTCTATCGCGCCGCCGATATCCTGATTATGGACGAGCCAACAGGCGTGCTGACACCGCAGGAGACGTTTGAACTCTTCGCCGTCTTGCGCGGACTGGTTGAAAAAGGCAAAACGATCATCTTCATCACGCACAAATTGCGCGAGGTGCTGGAATTATCCGACAATATCACCGTGCTACGTCGCGGCAAAAACGCTGGCACGCTGGTCACGAAAGAGACGAATCAGGCCGAGATTGCGCGTATGATGGTTGGGCGCGAGGTGCTGTTGCGCGTCAACAAAACGCCTGCTCACCCTGGTCCGGTCGTGCTACAGGTCGAAGACCTGCGTGCACAATCCGACCGTGACCTACAGGTGCTGAACGGTGTCAGTTTCGATGTCCACGCGGGCGAAATCCTCGGTATCGCGGGTGTCGAGGGCAACGGGCAGACCGAACTGGTCGAGGTACTGACAGGGATGCGTCATGCGACCGGTGGCAAATTCACGCTAACGCAAATCTCGGATGGGATGCCAGGCAAGACAAGCGATATAACCACTATGAATGCGCGTGAGGAGCGGCGCATCGGCCTCGCACATATTCCAGAAGATCGGCGCGGTAGTGGTCTGGTGCTCACCGACTCGATTGAGGATAATATGATTCTGGGACGGCAACGCTGGCCCCAATTCTCACGCGGCGGCTTTGTACTACTGCTACGCAATATAGCGGCCTGGGCAAAGAAGCTCATTGCGGAGTTCGATGTACGCACACCGTCCGTCGAGGCACCGGCCCGCTCGCTATCGGGCGGCAACCAGCAAAAGATCATCATTGCCCGCGAATTCTCCAGCAATCCAATGGCACTCATCGCCGCCCAACCCACTCGCGGCGTGGATATCGGGGCCATCGAGTTTATCCACCGCCGCCTGATCGAGCAGCGCGACGCTGGCAAAGCCGTCTTGCTGATATCCGCCGAACTTGACGAAATCCGCTCGCTCTCCGACCGTATTGCCGTCATGTACGAAGGAAAAATTGTGGATATTGTTGGAGACGATGCCACCGAGGAGCAGCTGGGTATATTAATGACTGGCGGACATTTATAGACATATCAGCCACGGAAATACAATGCGGCGCGACAACCTGCAGGTTGTCGCGCCGCATTGTATTTCCGTGGCTGATATGTCTATATTCCCGTGCGGAACGCTGCACGCACGTTCGGATCGACGAACATGTAGATCAGAATGATCAGCGCGATGATAATACCGGTAAGACCTGTTCCAGGGCCATTGGTAGTCCAGGCAAAAATGCCATTGATCAGTGCCAGTATTTCAAGAATGACGGTCGCCCAGTACGCCCAGGGCCGCAATGTCCACAATCCCCATGCCAGGATAAGCTGCAACACACCCATAATAATGGTAATGACACCAAGCGATGCAGAGACACTGAGCAGTGCGATGCCGCCAATGATGCCCAGAATGCCGAAAATTGCCATGATGATGGCGATAATCGTGATACCAAGCGGGCGTGAACGACGAACGTTTAACATAGTTTCCTCCTCTTAAAATGACGATTGATAGTTTCAACGACAAAATGTAATGATGTTGTATACTCATCCGTATGCACTAACAGGTATACGGAAGATCGGTGTACACCGATCTAAATGTCTTCTGGTATGTTCACCCTTTGAGTAATGTTCGTGGCTCAACAGTAGTGACATACCATCTACTAATAAATACTCATAAGGGAAGAAAAACGTTTCTAACCAGTTTCGGAAGAGAATTCTAGCCAGGATAAAGCAACAAGGTGAGTAATTTGGCCGCGGCCAAATTACTCACCTTGTTGCTTTATCCTGGCTAAAATCTAAACACACAACCCCAGCACCCCCGTGAGCTTCAGCACTTCCGCCCCGGTACCCATATATTCGTCGTGTTTAGCAATCACCGTCTCGGCTGCTTGCCGCAGCAAAAGCAAGGCTTGCGGGGTGTTCAGGTCATTATCCATCGCGGCCTTGAAACGGTCGAGGAGGAGTTCATCGTCACCTTGCGGTTGCTTACCGGCGATGGTGCGCACTTGCTGGAAGAGTTCGACTGTTTCGGTCGCACCTTCGAGGTCCTGTGCGAAGCATTCCCAGGGGTAGCGATAGTGGTGATTGAGCAGAACGGTGCGGATAGCATCAGCACTGTAGTCTTTGATCAGATTGCGCACCAGCGTCAGGTTGCCGAGCGATTTGCTCATTTTCTCGCCTTCCTGATAGACCATGCCGGCGTGCATCCAATAGCGAACAAAAGGAGATTTGCCGGTGAAATGCTCGGACTGTGCAATTTCACAGGTATGGTGCGGAAAGGCGAGATCGGCGCCACCGCCGTGAATATCGATCTGCGGGCCGAGGTAGCGCATGGACATGGCACTGCACTCGATATGCCAGCCGGGGCGGCCGGGACCCCAGGGGCTGGGCCATGCTGGTTCGCCGGGTGCCTGCGCCTGCCAGAGAACAAAGTCAAGCGGGTCTTTTTTGCGCGTATCGTCGGGAAAGTTGCCGCGCTCATTGGCGATAGTCAGCATAGCCGAGTAATCGTTCAGGCCAATGGCGCGAGCCATGATACCAAATTCAGGATCTTTTCTGACGCTGAAATAGATATTGCCACTGCTCTCGTACGCATAGCCTGTGGCGATTAGCGATTGAATAATCTCAACCATGCCAGGTACCTCGTTAGTGGCGCGGGCGTAGACAGTGGGACGCTGGACGTTCAGCGTATCCATATCGCGCAAGTACCGCTCGGTTTCGCGATCGCCCAGTTCGTCCCAGGCAACGCCAAGCTCACGCGCCTTGCGCAGAATATCATCGTCAATATTAGTCACGTTCTGCACATAGTTCACCGAGTAGCCACGAAACTCCAGATAACGGCGAAGGGTGTCAAAGGTGACGTAGGTGAAGGCATGGCCCAGGTGTGTCGTGTCGTATGGCGTGACGCCACAGACGTACATCGTAACTTTTTTATCATGTATGGGGACAAAATCTTCGAGCGATTGCGTAAGCGTATTAAAGAGCTTCATCGGATTCTCCTGAAACGAATAAACGAACGGCATTAGCCGTGGTAATGGTAGCAATTTCTTCAAGAGTCATACCCCGTATCTCCGCCAGCTTTTCCGCGACACGTTTGACGAACAGCGGCTCGTTGCGCTTCGCTTTAAGCGGTTGCGGCACGAGGTACGGGCTATCGGTCTCGACAAGGATACGCTCCAGCGGTGCCATACGGGCTACCTCTGGTAATGAGTTCCCCTGCCGTGTGAGCGGCCCGGCGAAAGAGAGAACAAATCCTTTGAAGGAGAGGCATTCTTCGGCCTGAGCAACATCGCCCGAAAAACAGTGAAAGACGCCGCGCAGTCCCTGTCCATGCGCACGCAACAGTTCAATCACATCATCGTGTGAGTCGCGCACATGAATAATGCAGGGCAGGTCACATGCACGGGCAAGCTGGAGGTGGGCGCAAAAGACGGCCCGTTGCACATCGCGTGGCGAGAGCATTCGGAAATAGTCCAGGCCAAACTCGCCAATCGCGACCACCTCCGGCTCGCGTGCCATCTGGCGATACTGTTCTCCCACCTCGTCATTGTAGGTAGTCGCATCGTGTGGGTGCGTACCTACACCGGCAAAAATCACGCCTGGATGTGCCTTCGCCAACGCAAGCGCGTCCCGACTGGAAGTCAGATCAACACCGGGATTCACTATGCGTGTCACGCCGCCGTTTATGGCTGCCTGAATCACGGCCTCGCGGTCGGCAGAGAACCGCGCCATATCAATATGAGCATGACTATCAACAAGCAAACGAGGTATCCCTTCAAAATGAGCCAAAAAAGGGAAAAGGCAGATATTGCCTTTCCTTCTATCACTTCATTTAGTATAGCCAATAGCGAAACACGTTGTCAAACCTTGACGAACACCTCTGCTGTTTTGTAGACTTACCTGTGTGGGCCAATTATGCAGATTGGCGAAATACTGCGGACATATGACACAACCCTGGCAGACTGGCACATCGCTGCGCTGTGCCTGGGTGCGATTATTACCTGTCCCCTGGACAGGGTGCGAACCCCTACACTTCCTGAATAGGAGCAATATCGCAATGAAAAACATGATCGGTTGGCTTACCGCCCTTACATTGGTTTTTGTCCTATTGGCGTCTTTCGGTTCTCCTGCACATGCCGAACCGGTGGGCAGTGTAGCATTGCCTGCACCTGTACCCTGTCCAAATTGCTGGCATCCAGCATTGAACACAAGCTGGCAATGGCAATTGCAGGGGAAGGTTGACCAGTCATACAACGTAACGATGTATGATATTGATATGTTTGACAATGCCGCCAGTATTGTGGCATCACTGCATAACGCGGGACGGATCGTTATTTGTTATATTGATGCCGGTACATGGGAGAACTGGCGGCCCGACGCCAGTAAGTTTCCCGCTTCGGTCAAGGGCAAAAATAATGGCTGGCCCGGCGAAAAATGGCTCGATATCCGCCAACTCTCAATTCTCGAACCCATTATGCAGGCACGCATAAACCAGTGCCAAGCGAAGGGCTTTGACGGAGTTGAGTTCGATAACGTGGATGGGTATTCCAACAACACCGGTTTTCCGCTCACCTACAACGACCAGTTGACTTACAATACGTGGCTGGCGAATTCAGCCCATACCCTCGGCCTCTCGGTAGCCCTGAAGAACGATCTCGGTCAAGTCAATGACCTGTTACCTTACTTCGATTGGGCATTGGACGAGCAATGTTTCCAATACACCGAGTGCGGCAAACTTCAACCATTCATCAATGCCGGTAAAGCCGTCATGGAAGTGGAGTATAATCTCGCACCTGCGCAATTCTGTCCCAAAGCGAACGCACTCAATTTCAATTCGCTGAAGAAACATTTGAGCCTGAAGGCTTATAGGGTGGCGTGTAGGTAAGAAGAGTTAAGAAACAACAGCGAGCATCCGTGGATGCTCGCTGTTGTTTCTTAACTCTTCTTATCTCTGTAATTGTTCGCTGTCCAACCACATCGTCACAGGCCCATCATTGATCAGTTCGACATCCATGTGCGCACCAAAAACACCACCCTCGACCTTCAAACCATGAGCGGCGAGAGCTTCTTTGAAACGCTCTACCAGTGGTTCTGCAAGGGCTGGCGGCGCGGCGTTTGTAAAGCTGGGACGACGGCCTTTACGGACATCCGCGTAAAGGGTGAATTGGGAGACGACGAGGACTTCACCGCCGATATCGAGTAAGGAACGATTCATCTTGCCTTCATTGTCTCCGAAAACACGTAAGTGTACAGTCTTCTCTACGAGTGTCCGCACCTGTGCCTCGCTATCGTCCTGGCCAATGCCGAGCAATACGAGAAAGCCTTGTCCTATCGCTCCGACTACCTGTCCATCAACGGTTACACTCGATTGGCTCACTCGCTGCAATAACGCTCTCATATCTCCGTCCTGCACACGCTGCAATGAGCGTGTGACTTGAAAAGAAATTTGTTGCCAGCCCACCTCTGGCTTTTTGTCTTCTCCAGTTTAACAGGTCAAGTCAAATCTCCCCAGTAGCACAGCGATTTATTGCTTCTTATTATCATCTTCAGGGCCATCATCATCTTCGGGGCCAACTAAAACCATAACAAACCTTCTTCCGCTTCAACAGGGTGTTATCCCACAGTAACTTCATCTAGCCCAGGCTTCGACCTCCGATTGAACCAGATGAAGTTGAAGTATCTGCCTCACTGAGGAAAGTTTACCGGCACGCATATCTGTTGGGGAAGTAGCTTCTATGGCAACTCTATGGTGACTCCATAGCAACTTCATGGCAATCACTCCTGTCACTCTATTGATTACCTCTGATTACCGCAAAGCCTGTAAAGTATTGAGTTTTTTTACAAAACCATCGAGATACGTCTTTATTATTAGACTGAACAATTCTGCTGCTTGTAGAGAAAGGGATAGGCAAAGATACAATGAATAATCCCCCCGCAAAGGCGAAGAGCAAATTAAGGATCGAGCGTGAAATAAGAGGCTGGTCACGAAAATATGTCGCCGATAAAATTGGAGTGACTGACTATACGGTTGGGCAGTGGGAACGAGGCAAACACATGCCGTATCCTGAACATATTCAGAGACTATGTGACCTCTTTGGCACAAATGCCGAAGTGTTAGGATTGACGACGGTACCTTTAGAGTTTAACAAAGAGCAGGCTAATACAACAGCTTTCCCAACATATGAAAATTCGGGTGTCGATCCTTCCGTTTCCTTCATCAATGCAGCAACAGACAGCACAACAACTGCTTTACCACATACTAAACAGAGACAGAGACATCTCTCATCTTCTATTATTATGACAGTACTCGCTCTTGCCGTTATCGTTAGCTTGATCGTCTATGTGGTATATTCTCTCCAACCAACGCATGTCAAGCCTGGGGGCGCGTGGATCAGCCCGGTAGGCTCAACTGTTGGCGACATCATACATTTTGCTGCCTATGCCTATCCTACAAATAAAGGCGACCCGGCAATTGATCATGTGAACTTTACTATGTACTGGCAAGGGGTAGACCCACGAACATGGGTAATCGCATGTGACGTTCGTACACCAATCCACAACGATATCTTTGCCTGTGATGTCAATCTCCGGCTGCTTGGAACTCCATCAGGCCAGATTATCGTAAGTTTTGATGTCTATGATCGGCAAGAGAACGCGAACTTAGCACCGAATGGGAAGCATAAGTTCACGTACTTACCAACCTTATAGAGCTATGGAGTTCCCATTTCTTGCGAAGGTAAAGTTGGGGAGTTGCCTGTGTTGTTGGTGATGCCGGTGAGGACTGCGCGGCTACCGCAATGGCGATGGAGAGTTCCGCGAGGTCGGCGATACTCACATCGAAGGCGGTAAGGCCTAGTTGTTCGGCGCGGCGTCTGGCGTTGCCATGCAGACGCACGGAGGGACGTCCACTGCGCAACTGCACTACCTCCATCTCGCGCCACGCGACACCATGAATGCCGGTACCAAGAGCTTTGCTGATAGCCTCTTTCGCCGCGAAACGACCCGCCAGCCGCTCGGCTTTGCCACGGCACTGCATAACCTCAATGGGAGTGAAGACACGTTGGAGGAAGCGTTCACCATGTCGCTCAAAGACCTTGCGCACACGCCTCACCTCGATAATGTCAATTCCCACGGCAATATTCACGCCCTGCGGCGATTGAAGCGGCGCGGGCAGACCTGCCACACCCGCCGGGCCAAAGAGCCAGTCCGGCAGAGCTTCTCCTGCCTTGCGTACCAGTGGCGTGAATAAAAGGGGCAGGTCTTCTTCCATATGAGTGGTCTCCGTTACGATTTAGTTTTGCTTATCGGTCCTGTCAATTTGTAAAAGCAGTTCTCGTGCAGCATCCATATCATCTGAAAGATGATCTCTGCCGGTATCTCCCATAATTTTATCACATTGAGTAAAATCCCCCAAAATCTGTAATCGGAATAGCTGAAGTGTAACATACGGCAGTGAATTGTCGAGGGGCATATCATGCGGATTCAGTCGTATTTGCGCATCGCGGCGAAATACCACAGAAACCGGCAATGCTCCATCCTATGGAAACATTGGTTCCGGCGGCCTGTTCGCACAGGTAATCATAGAGATGGTGCGCGTGGTCGGTATAGTTGCCAGTCCGGTTCGGCCTGTGCGAACGGGCTGCGGGCGGTGCGTTTGCCACTGGCACCATCGCCGTCGCTGACGGTATCAACGACGATGCGCTGTGGCACCACTGTTCAGTAAGCGTTGGCCGAACGTTTCGACTGTGGTGTATGGAAGACAGGGGCTGACGGTGATTTGTGCAGGTATACCCTGTTCGTGGGCGGTGCGTACAAGTTGCCAGCGTTTCTCCAGCAATGGGCCGCCTTTGAGATGCTTGAGATATAACTGGTCGTCGGTCTCAATCGAGACAGATAGCCAGGCGTAAGGGATGCGTTGCAGCAATGGGAAGTCTCGTGCGGCGAGTGGAGAACGTGTCTGGACGACGAGCAAATCCAGGTCGTCATATTGGGCAAAAACTTCAAGGCACTGGCGCGTCACTTCGTATTGACGCTCGACGGGTTGGTAGGGATCGGTGGTGCTGCTCATGAAGATGCGCAAACGCTGGCGTACAGCCGGCTTCATAGTGCCAAGTGCCTTTGCCAGCAGTTGGGCAGCGTTGGTTTTCACCTGCACAGCATGGCCCCAGGCGGCGGGAAAGCCACGAAATTGCCAGTTCGGCAGAAATTGGGCATAGCAATAAAGGCCACAGGTGGTCTGCCCGAAGCCGCAACCCAGATACGCCGAGAGTGCATGGGTAAATGGATAAGGGTCTGACGCGAGAAAGCCATTTCGCTGCGGCGTCAGTATGCTCGATGCCTCTTTTTGCAGAATGTCCATGTTCAGTTAGTATGTGTAAGCAACAAATCTCCATTGCCGCGGCAATGGAGATTTGTTGCTTACACTACAGTTTATTTTCCTGTAAAGCCTTCAACAATGCCTGGAAGTAACGTGCTTGTGCTGTCACCGGATGGCAACACCGAGGGATCGGGGCCGGTGCCACGACCCATGCCACGATAGATGAAACCGAGGCGATTTATATCCGCCGGTTCGTAAAGGTTGCGCCCATCAATCAGCACCGGGCGGCGCATGGAGCCGCGCACCTGGAGCATATTCAGAGCCTTGAACTCGTTCCAGTCCGTGGTAATCACCAGCGCATCGGCCTCTTGCGCGACCTCGTAGGCGTTCTCGCAAAACGCGATGTTATCTAAACGGATGCCCTCGTGTTCCAACGCCTCACGGCCTTTCTCCATGGCGACAGGATCATAGACGCGCACCTCTGCGCCCTGACTGGTGATCCAGCGAATGATATCTACGGCGGGGGCCTCACGCATATCGTCGGTATTCGGTTTGAAAGCAAGGCCAAGCATACCCACAGTACAGCCGCGCAGCGAGCCAAGAATGGAGGTTAGTTTGTCTACGACGTGGCGACGTTGGTCATGATTGATATCCATCACGGCGTGCAACAATTGTGGGTGCAAACCCGCTTCATCAGCCATATGGGCCAGGGCACGCACGTCTTTGGGGAAGCAACTTCCTCCGTATCCAAGGCCGGCACCTAGCATAGCCTTGCCAATGCGCTTATCGTGGCCCATGCCCACGGCAACTTCTTTGACATCGGCTCCCAGGCGTTCGCAGATTTGCGCGATCTCATTGATGAAGGAAATCTTGGTTGCCAGGAATGCATTGGAAGCGTATTTGATCATCTCCGCCGTGTAGAGGTCAGTAATCACAATGGGCGCACGTAAGGGCAGGTAGAGCGCAGCCACTTTGTTCGCGGCCTCTTTATCCGTTGAGCCGAGAACAACACGATCGGGATTCTGGAAATCCTGTACGGCTGTTCCTTCAGCTAAAAATTCGGGATTGGAGACGACGCTGAACGTGACTTCCGGGTGTGTCAGGTTTTTGCGCAGGATGCGCGTTACTACGTCGCCACTGCCCACAGGTACAGTACTCTTGTTAATGATTATTGCGTGATGGTCAAGCCCCTGCGCAATACTGCGGGCCGCGCTCTCAACGTAGCGCATATCCGCGCTGCCCTGGCTTGTACCAGTGGGGGTATTGACGGCGATGAAGATAAACTCGCTGTTATCTAATCCCTCACTGTAACTGGTAGTGAAGTGCAAACGTCCGGCGTGCACGTTACGCTCAACCAGTTCTTCCAGTCCGGGTTCGTAAATGGGAATTATGCCTTGATGTAAGCGGTCAATTTTTTCCTGAACGATATCAACGCAGGTCACTTGATTGCCCAGGTCAGCAAGACAGGTACCTGTTACGAGACCAACGTAACCTGTACCAATAACGCAAATAATAGCCAATTTTCTACTCCTCTATTGTCACAAATGGATTTTCATGCTTCTCTTCCAGTATAGTAGTAGGGGTACCATGCCCCGGAAAGACGACCAGCTCGTCGTCGAGCGTGTAAAGCTTCTCCCGAATGGAGGCAATAATTTGCTCGTAGTTGCCACCCTCCAGGTCGGTACGCCCGATATTGCGGTTGAACAGTGTATCGCCACTAAACACGCAGTAGGGTTCGCTCACCAAACAGATGCCGCCAGGCGTATGACCGGGCGTATGCAATACAGCCAGCGAGAGCGTGCCAAAAGAAAGGGTATCCCCTTCTTTTAAAAGGATGTCCGGCATTCTCTGCACAAGCGGTGCGGACCGTCCGAACATCTGCGCTATACGTTCATCCGTATACATATAGACATCGGCAGGATGAATCGCCAACGGAACAGGATAGACCTCGCTCACCTCGTCAATAGCGCAAATATGATCAATATGACCATGCGTATTGATGATATATTTCGGGATGAGCTTCAGTTCCGAGATTGTTTTCAGAATACTTTCGGCTTCATCGCCGGGGTCTATGATCACAGCCTCGTGTGTCACAGGACAGGCATAGAGATAACAATTTTCCTGGAACGCGCCAACTGTCACACAGGCCACAATGGGCATATGCTCTTTAGACGCAGCATTACTATCTTTCGTATCAATATCGGACATCTAGCCTTTTTTTCTCCCTTACTTTCACTCTGAGGGTTTATGTGACATTATATCATAGTGAGGAAAAACTGACGTAGATTTACTGATAACCAGAACGTAGATCCACTGGTAATAGGACAAAAGATAAGGTATAATTTAGGGAAAAAGTTCTAACTTGGGTGCTTATCCTCGAAAATTTGGATCACTATCCCCAGGTTTATGGACGCACCTGGGACTCACTTGCTAAATCCGTGAAGATGCGGTAAAATGGGTAGAATAGCATATTGTGTCTTTGAAGTACGCCGGGTTTTATCTCAGGAGGAGAGTATGGCGAAAGATCATTTGGAAAGAAGGACGTATCGCAGGAGTCCGGGGCGTCAATACGAGCCGGACTATGATCCTCTGCGTGGACAGAGCAATAGTAGCACTGGTCGTCTTGATACCACTACGACAGGTGGACGTTGGGCAGGTCGTAGTGAGAACCCGTCGCAAAATGGTCATCGCTCTAGTACGCTGCTCGCGCAACGACCAGACCCGCGTCGGACTCGCCAACTGATGCGCCAGAGTATCCTCGCCAGTAAGACCCACTCGACTCCGCTGGATGAAGCAGAATTGTATGAAGAGCAGTATAATGAGGGTGTTGAGCATAGACGCCGACGCAATGCCTTTGTTGAGGAAGAGCCAGGTGATTTTAACGGACATGCCGACAGTACGTTCATTGAACAGCAGCCCTATGGTACACGCAATAATCGTCCCACCCGCCAACCGCAGAGATATATTGACCCAGAGGAAGAGGAGTGGGCCGAAGTTGATGGCAGTGGCTATGAGGACCCAGACCTCGGCTACGATGACCCGCTGGATCATCGCTCTCTACGCCCGCTTGCCCGCCATGCGCAGACTGAATTCCCGGCACCCACGCGCCGGAATGAGCCAGTAGCCTATGATGAAGCTGATGAAGAATATGACGATGGGTATGAGGACGAAGAGGAAGAGGAGCAGAGGGGACAACGCAAGCGCAAAAAGGGTGGCACTACGCGCCGCAAATTGCTGGTTGGCCTCGGTGTTGCCGCTATCGGTGGCGTTGCCGCCTATGAATTAATACCCAGAATTCCCCAGGCACTCAATGGTGCCGCAACGAATATCGAACACCAGTTGGAAGATGCCTACAACAAAGGGATCGCGGCTGGTGCCGAAGCCGTGCGCAAAGAATTTGTTACCTCCCTCGATACGCTGGAAGGCGTCTCGCTGGAAGGAGCCATAGGGGCGGCCAAATTGACGAGGGTTGCCTATGATGTCTTTGTCTCACCGCTTGTTACGCTTGCCGCGACCGTCGCTGGCGACTTCCTCAATATCACGCTGCGTGCGTTGATCACCGGACGCAGCTGGCTCGCCGCTATCAAGCAGGATAATGACACGCTCGCTGCGTTACAAACTGTCCTCGAGACATGGGTCAAGCAAGTGAACGCGATGCCTAAGCAGATACAATCTATTACCGATGCCGATCTGGATGGGGCTCAATCTTACCTCCATGCCCTGCAACTTAAATTACAACAGGAGCAGGCCAAAATCAACGCGGCTCAGTCAACGCCGACACCAGCTACGAAACCGCCAAAAGCTACCCCGACACCTTAAAACTTTGGGGTATTTGGGTATATAGGTATTTGCAGTGAGGTACAACGTAGTTGATACACAATGATGTACGTGACAGCCAGCAGTTGCTCCGTATTGATGATCTTGCCCACCAGTCGGAGGTGCCGAGCAGGACGATTCGTTTTTACAACACGCAAGGATTGTTACCTGTACCCATTATGCGTGGTCGCGTCGCCTATTATACCGGGGAACATCTGCTAGTCTTGAACATCATCAAGGAGTTGAAAGAGCAGCAGAACTTGCCACTGGAAGTGATCAAACAATTGCTGGATATTCGTGCGCAACAAGGCGACATTTACATGAACCTCGCGCTCAAGCAACGTCTGTTGCGCCCCCTCACCACGAGCGGTCAGGACGTGCGGCTTTCAAAAGCAGATGTAATACAGCAGACAGGGGCATCAGCAGAGCAGATTGACGAGTTGACGCAACAGGGATTGCTTTTCCCCGTCGCGTCCGCAGATGAAACGTCGTTTACTGGTGACGATGTGTTATTGATACAACTGTATCATCGTCTTGACCAACTTGGTTTGCCAATCTCTCTGCCCGCGCTGATGCGCTTTCAAATGCGCCAACTTGTGCGCAGCGAGATTGCTGCCTTTGAACAACACCTGTTGCCGCACTGGCAGGATGTGCCAATCGAGGAGCAAACCCGGCAGTTTGAGGAAATGCTTACTCTCACCGATACGCTCATCTCGATTCTACACCGCAAACTATTGTACCGGTCTACATCATGATTTTTGCTATTTGCCCGACTGAACTGGATGCGTTACGACAAGCATTGACGCAATCGCTATCGCCCATTTGCTCGCACTCGAAAGCACAACGGTCCGTTACCTGCGCTGTTGCGGCACAGACCACCTGGGCAACCGGTGAGCTATGTTGCAGCATATGAGCAGTCACCTGGCACAATTCCGCGCAATCTTGCATCATCTGGATATGCGATGGCTGAGCGTGTGTTCCTCCCATTTGCTGGCATTGTTGGGCTGTCTGCAAACAAACATCATAACAGTTCATACAATCTTGCGCTGCCTGCTGCATCTCTACTTGAGCCATTGACGCACCTGACGCATTTGACGCATCTGATGCACCCGAATTTTGTTGCATATATTTTCCTTCTCTTCAATAGAATTGAGAGCTACTCTTTATACGTTCGTTGGGTGTTCAGGAACAATTGTCGTCTGTGGCGCCTCTTCGCTGAACGCTTCTGCCTGTGGAAGAACGTCGGTTGTTTCTATCGCTGACCCGATCTTATCGTTTGTGGTTTGAGACGGGTAAGTTTGACCTTCCAATAGATGCTGAACAGGCAGAAACAACGGCTCCGGTAGGCTAAGCCATTGGAACCAGCCAACATTTGATTCTTCGCCGGGAGCGTTCACCTTAGGTTCACCGCCGACATACTTCGCTTCTACCCAGACCGTAATAAACTGTTGCTGTTCTGCCTCAAAAACATCGTTGGTAATCACGCGAAACTTGATTTCGGAGATTTCTACGCCTGTTTCTTCCATTGTTTCGCGTGCGGCTGCTTCTTCCAATGTCTCGCCATATTTGATGTAACCACTCGGCGGTCCCCAGGTGCCAGCACCATGGCTATGCTGGCGCTTTTCCAGCAAAATCCTATCGCCATTTTTGACGATAACGGATACGCCAACCCTGGCACTATTTTCATGTTGTCCTTGCATAGGTTATTCCTCCTAACTGTTTATCAAACAATAGTCATTACCTTATGACACGGATGAAACTAGCAAGTAGACGCAATGTAGTCAGAAATGAGGGTGTCAAAATAACAATTCGGGCCATTTGCGACGCAAATGGCCCGAATTGTTATTTTGACACCCTCATTTCTGACTCAACCACTGTTGGGCAAAGTCAACGGCGGGACGTTGCCGGAAAAGGCGAGCGTCAGCCGAGCCAACTTTCTCCAGACGCACCTGTCCCGTCTGCTCAAAGTCAGTGCCAATTTCCGCGAAAGGTCCTTCGTCTACATCAACGTCGAGATAGTTCTTCCAGACACGCTGCCCATTTTCAATGATGGGCGATCCTTGCACGACTTTTTTAGCATCAGGTACTGGAATGCGATACTCCGCTAAATGAAACGAAGTATTGTTGCCAAAGCCAACGCCCAATAGCAGCACCCAACCATCCAGGTCATAGATACGAGCGAGCGGAGAACCTTCGCCGAGGCTATATTCCAATGTATGCCCGGCGATAATAGTCTCAGCATGATGTCCCCATGCCGCGAAAGAGCTTGTTGGATGCTGGCTACGCATGACACCGGGCCATACACGGAAGGTCTCAACAATTACGCCCATCATCCGGGTGGGCGTGAGACCCGGGTCATATGCGGGCATAGAGGCATAGATAATTGGCACCCAGCTTTCTGGCACGGGTGGATTCTTCCAGAAAGCTGGGTCCGACAGATCGCTGGAGTGGGTAGGCATGATCAACGTACCATTGGGTGTCACGACATCTATTAACGCCTGTACTACTGCAACAGGGCCACCGGCAACCCAGCCTAACGCACTCAGCGATGAATGAACCAGTAACGTCATTCCTGGCTCTACACCTAGCTGGTGCAGTTCTTGAGCAATACTTTCCCGCGTGCGCGGCAATGGCGCATTTTGTACACTATCTGCTTCACTCATGTGGTTCTACCTCGATAAATGTGCACAACATTTACGCTTTCACCACTGTCGCCTTGTCAGGTTTGCGGCGTTTGGGGCGTTCGTGGCCATTCGCAGCTTCTTTCGCCTCTTTGCCTTTCTCCTTTGTCTCTTTCAGCAAAACCGGTTCGAGGGCCTCATCTACGACTTCGCGAATATCGGTAGCGAAGATGAAGTGCATCTGCTCGTGCAGCTCTTTGGGCAGGTCTTCCAGGATATCCGGCTCGTTGCGTTTGGGCAGGATGACTGTGCGAATACCAGAGCGGTAGGCAGCCAACACCTTCTCTTTGACGCCACCAATGGGCATCACCTTGCCGCGCAGCGTGATCTCGCCCGTCATGGCGACATCGGAGCGTACCTTGCGCCCGCTTGCCAGCGAAACGAGCACAGTGACCATGGTCACGCCCGCCGACGGGCCATCTTTGGGAATAGAACCGGCGGGAACATGGATATGGATGCTCTGTTCCGCGAAAACATTGGCGGGCAAGCCAAGCCGCACGGCGTTGGAGCGCACATAGCTCAATGCCGCCATTGCCGACTCCTTCATCACTTCACCCAATTGCCCGGTGAGCGTCAATTGACTTTGCTGCCCTGGCATAGCTGCCGCCTCAATAAAGATGATTTCACCGCCCACAGGCGTCCAAACCAGCCCTGTCGCGATGCCGGGGCGATCAATACGTTCCGCAGCTTCCTCGAAGAAACGTTGACGTCCCAGGTACTCATGCAATTGGTCTTCTGCGATGTGGATTGGCGTCTGCCGACCCGAGGCAACATACGTCGCCACTTTACGACAGAGCGACCCAATTTCGCGCTCGAAATTGCGCACGCCAGCCTCGCGGGTATAATTGCGCACGATGTGCCGCAGCGTATCATCGTCAACCGTCAATTCATCCGGCTTCAGACCATTGGCCTCAAGCTGTTTGGGCAACAGGTAGTTGCGTGCAATATGTAACTTCTGCTCCTCAGTATAGCCAGACAGTTCGAGAATCTCCATGCGGTCGCGCAGGGGAGCGGGAATTGGCTCCAGTGAGTTGGCGGTGGCGATAAACATCACTTTCGACAGGTCAAAGGCGAGGTCAAGATAGTTATCGCGGAAATTGTAGTTCTGCTCCGGGTCCAGCACCTCCAGCAGAGCGGATGATGGGTCACCGCGCCAATCGGCACCAACTTTGTCAACCTCGTCAAGCATAACAACCGGATCGTTGGCTTCGAGACGGCGCAACGTCTGGAGAATACGCCCTGGCATTGCACCGATGTAGGTGCGGCGATGCCCGCGAATCTCGGCCTCGTCGCGAATACCGCCCAGCGACATACGCGCAAATTTGCGTCCCAATGCCCGCGCAATGGATTGACCCAGCGACGTTTTACCAACTCCCGGCGGGCCAACGAAGCACAAAATGGGCTCGCGGTTGATTTGCCGCAGAGCCTCCTGCGACTCCAAGAGGCTGCGTCGGCGTAATATTCTCTACCTCGACCCCATCTTCCATGCTGGCAGCTTCCTTACTGCGCCGCATCTCGTTTGCCAGACGATCTTCCTTCAAGCGGCGCACAGCGAGGTATTCCAGAATGCGTTCTTTGATTTTCTCCAGATCGTAGTGATCCTGTTCAAGCACCTGACGCGCATGAGGGACATCTATCTGCTCGCCGGTACTCTTACTCCACGGCAAGCTCACCAGCAGTTCCAGATAGGTGCGGATAATGCTATATTCAGGCGAGGCGGTGGGCAATTTTTCGAGTCGTGACAGTTCGCGGTTGGCTTCTTTCAACGCCTCTTCGGGCAATTTCGCTTCATCAATCTTGCTGCGCAGTTCGTTGATGGTCGCCTGCTCCTCGCTCTCCTCGCCCAGTTCGCGCTGGATAGCTTTAAGTTGTTCGCGCAGCAGGTACTCACGCTGCACCTTGCCCATCTCTTCCTGCGCACTGATCTGGATTTTCTTGCCCAGCTCGAAAATTTCCAGCTCGTGAAGCAAGAAGCTGCTCAGGTTCTGTAACTTCTCACGCACGGAGTCGAGTTCCAGCAATTTTTGCCGCAGTTCCAGTTCCATCTGCACAAATGTAGCAATCACATAGACGACCTGCCGTGCCTCCTCAAGATTCAAGGTCGCGGCGGCAACCGTTTCAGGCACGTTCTGTATGAGGGTTATCAACCGCTGGAAGTAGCTCGTAACGTTGCGTTTGATAGCCTCGGTCTCATCGTCATCTTCCTGGATATCTGGCTTGAGTGTGACATGTGCGACGAGATACGGCTTCTCTTGCGTAAACTCGCCGATTGCCACGCGCTCCAGGCCCTGCACCACAATCTGGACGGTACCATCAGGCATACGCAGCATACGGGCTATACGTGCCACAGTACCGATTTTGAAAATGTCGTCCGGCCCCGCCGACTCCATCTCGGCGGACTTTTGCGCGACCAGCACAACAAGGCGATCGTGACGCATCACATCGTCAATAAGATGAAGCGAGCGTTCCTGACCTGCACCGAGCGACTGCATGCCAAACGGATATACAACCGTATCTTTGAGGGGCAAAACCGGCAATGTCTCAGGAATTTTCAACTGCTCATCATCTTGCTCACGGTGCCTGTCGCGCTTGCTTTCCCCTGCGTCATCTGCTTCCAGGCTCCCTGGGCTCGGCTCTCCTGACTCTCGTCTGCCTCTTCGTCATCCGACACTGCTGGTTCCTGCACATCCTGAGTATCGGCAGAGGCTCTACCGGTATCTACATCTTTATCTGAATCATTTTCTTGAGGCCCATCTGGAATAACAAGAGGCTGTGTTTCATCTTCATCCAACACATCCTCGTGCTGCATTTCTTGATTCGTCGTATCTTTCTTCATAGCTACTCTCTGCGCATCATTATCACAAAACATTCCAGCAGGAATGTCAATACAGCCAAATTTTCATACTTCATTGTTACAAACACGTTCTGATCCGTTTTCTAGTAACTTAGACAGGCCAATTGGTCACGCAATTTGGTCACGCAATCGGCCAGATAATCGGAAAAGAAAAGGCAAAAGTACAGTGAATTATGGCACGCCATACGAAAAATTGCAAGAGGATTTTCGGGGCAGCGCACTGTATTTTCAATCTGTGCAATTCTGCTCCGCAGAATTGCACACGCATTGAAAACACAGTGCGCTGCCCGGTACTTTACAGAGTGATATACTACTATAGAATATTTTCGTCAACGTAGATCATCATGAGGAGCAACATGTCGGATTACCAATACATACTGGTGAATAGAGATGAGCGAGTCGGTATTGTCACGCTCAACCGCCCGAAAGAGTTGAACGCGCTGAACTTTCAGTTGGTGAGCGAACTGGCAACGGCGCTGGAAGCATTTGACCGCGACGACAGTATCGGCTGCATGGTTATTACAGGCGCAGGTCAGAAGGCATTTGCGGCGGGGGCTGATATTAAGGAGATGTCGGACAAGTCGCCGATAGATATGATGCTCGGCGGCTTCGAGTCCTGGAATCGTATTCGTCGCCTGCATAAACCATTGATCGCGGCGGTTGGCGGTTTCGCGCTCGGCGGCGGCTGCGAACTGGCGATGCATTGCGATATGATCGTGGCCTCCGAGAATGCACGCTTCGGGCAACCGGAGATCAACCTCGGCATCATCCCCGGTGCGGGCGGCACGCAGAGATTGGCGCGTACATTCGGCAAGTATCGCACAATGGAAATGGTGCTGACAGGCGCGAATTTCACTGCCCAGGAAATGGCGGCCCACGGGCTGGTCAATCGCGTCGTGCCACAGGGCGAACACCTCACCGAGGCGGTCAAGCTAGCAAAAGAGGTCGCGCAACGTGCGCCTGTCGCCCTCCGCCTCGCAAAAGATGCCGTTCTGGCAGCCTTCGAGACCACGCTGGAACAGGGGCTGGAGATCGAGCGCAAAAACTTCTTCCTGCTGTTCGCCACCGAAGACATGCATGAAGGAATGCAAGCGTTCATTGAGAAACGGAAAGCAGAGTTTCAAGGAAGGTAATACAATGGAAGACGCAGTTATCCTCTCGGCGGTGCGCACCCCTATTGGACGGTACGGCGGTAGCCTCAAGGATGTACGCCCGGATGACCTTGCGGCACTGGTTATCGCGGAGGCCGTACAGCGGGCGCGGATTGATACAAGTAGCATTGAAGATGTCATTTTAGGTTGTGCCAATCAGGCCGGTGAGGATAACCGCAACGTCGCACGTATGGCATTGCTGCTGGCTGGCTTGCCTATTGAGGTCGCGGGGCAGACGGTCAACCGCTTATGCGGGTCAGGGCTGCAAGCCATCAATAGCGGCGCGCAGGCCATTGCGACCGGCGCGGGCGATACGTTTATCGCGGGCGGCGTGGAGAGCATGACACGGGCACCGTTTGTGCTGGGCAAGGCGGATACTGCCTTCAGTCGCAACATGAACCTGCAAGATACCACCATTGGCTGGCGTTTCGTCAATCCCAAATTGGCCGCTCTACACCATCCGTATAGTATGGGCGAGACGGCGGAAAACGTCGCCGAACGGCACCATATCAGCCGCGAAGAGCAGGATGAATTCGCACTGCGTAGCCACCAGCGAGCGGTAGCGGCCCAACGCTCCGGGCGTTTCGCGGAGGAAATTGTGCCGGTGACCATTCCGCAGAAGAAGGGTGAAGCGATCGTTGTGGCTCTCGACGAGCATCCGCGTGCCGATACTACCTTACAAAAATTGGCGGCGTTGAAACCCGCCTTTCGCAAGGATGGCAGTGTGACGGCTGGCAACGCCGCCGGTATCAACGACGGAGCCGCCGCGCTGGTGCTAATGGCGGCCAGTCGTGCCGGGCAGTTGGGATTGCGCCCGCGAGCGCGTATCGTCGCCTCGGCGGTCGCCGGAGTTGACCCGGCCTACATGGGCCTGGGTCCCATTCCTGCCACACGCAAAGTTCTGCAACGTGCAGGCATGAGCATCGCGAGATATGGATTTGATCGAACTCAACGAAGCCTTTGCCTCGCAATCCCTGCAATGCAGTCGCGAACTGGAGATTGACCCGGATAAGTTGAACGTCAACGGCGGTGCCATTGCTCTGGGTCATCCCCTCGGCTGTAGTGGTGCCCGTCTCGTTGTGACACTGCTACATGAACTGGAGCGGCGCGGCGGTCGCTACGGTCTCGCCACCATGTGCATTGGCGTTGGACAAGGCATCGCGACCATTATTGAACGCATATAAAAGTAGGGATCTGATTGATCGCGCCAGCATCCGCGCCTTTACCAGATCATGCCCGTAATTAACAGAGGAGAAGATGAAAAGGTTTTCTACGTAGAATGCCGTGGATGCACTGCAAGGACGCTCTGAAGTCGTCAATCTCATACAGGTACTGGTGGTAGGTATACAAAGAGCAGGGCAAGACCTGCCAGATGATCAGACCAGATCGTGTTCCATAGCGTAGCGGGTGGCGGCACTGCGCGAGGAGACGCCGATCTTGCCATAGATCGAGGTCAGATGCGTATTGACGGTGCGGGGGCTGATAACCAACTGTTCGGCCACCTGCTCATTGGTCATTCCCTGGGCCACCAGTTGCAACACCTCCACCTCGCGAACTGTAAGACCGTCAGGATAGGAGGGTGGCGTTTTCGCGAGAGGGATTGCGGGTGGTTCTGTTGCGCTCGGCGTGGGCGTTGTCGCTGTTCCCAGAGCAGCAAGCACTTGCTCTGGTGTCAAAGTGCGTCCCTCAGCCCACGCGGAAGCAAAGGCTTGCTCTCCGAGTTGGGTGCGTGCGGCAGCTACTGCCTGCTCATAGTCAGCACGATAGACAGGCGGGATGGGTGCACTAATAGCTTCGCGTAGTGCCTCCGCTACTCCCCACAGTCGTGCTGCCCATGCCACCTCCCTCTGTGCGACGAAGACGTCCGCCAATCCTTCCAGACAGGAAGCACTGTACAACTTGTAGCCCGTCTCCCGAGCTAGAGCCAGGCTCTCCTTATAGAGGGCGCTTGCTGCCACATGGTCACCTTGCCGAACGTTCACCTTCGCTAAAAGGGAGAGTGACCGGGCCAGGCGCAGTTGACTTCTCTCCTCCTTACAGAGCGACACACTCTCCTCGATCAAGGAACGTGCCCTGGTGGTCTCACCCTGGCAGAGCAGTACCTCTCCCATGAAGCCGAGTGTGGAGGCAATACCGGACTTGTCACCCACTTCCCTGGCCAACGTGAGACTTTCTTCGAGCAACGGAAGTACTTGCACCAGGTCGTCCTGTAAAAAGGCCACACTTGCTAAGCGGAAGAGCGATACAGCAATGCCATCCCGATCCCCTAGTTCCCTGCATAGCTCGAGACTTTCCTGTCCTAATGCCTGTGCCCTCGCATACTCGCCTTGCACAGAAGCTAGACTACTTAAAGCAATAAGTGCCTCAGCGATGCCTTCTCTACCGCCCAGATCCCTCAATAGCTGCAAGCTCTCCTCGTATTGTTCACGCGCCCTGGTGAAATCCCCTCGTATAAAGAACATTCCTCCTTGAGAGAGGAGCGAATCAGCAATGCCCTCGCGGTCTTCCAACGCTCTGTGTAGAGCCAGGCTCTCCTGATGGAGGGCAAGCGACGATACAAAGTTGCCTCTTGCTGTGGCAACCCGCCCCAGCACCATCAGTGATGCCGCCATACCTTGCCTGTCTCCAAGTTCCTGATACAGCAAAAGGCTTTCTTCACCCAGCTCCGAGGCACGACCCTCGTCGCCCGACATGAGAGCCAGTTCTCCAGCAGCATACAGTGCCTTCGCACGCACTGCGGCCTCCACTCCCTCACTGCCACGCAGTGCCTGCTCCAACCAGTCAAGCCCTTCCGCGACGGTAGCACGCACGCGCCAGAAGCGCCTGAGAGCCCCACTTAAGCGCAGGGCCATCCCTCGTTCTTCTTGCGCTAGCAGCCACTGCAAGGCAGCACGCAGGTTCTCCCGCTCCTGTTCCAGGCGCAGTATCACCAGCATCTGTTGTGGGCCTCCGAACTCACGCTCGAACTTCTCGGCCAGGTCAAGGTAGTACAGCGCATGAGCCTGCCGGGTTACCGCTAGCTCGCTGCTCATTACCAGGCACTCCAGCCCATACTCGCGAATGGTTTCCAGCATAACAAGGCGTGGCTCCCCTCCTTCTTGCTCGATCTGCTGCAGCAAGCTCTTGTCGATAAGTGATGCCACTCCATCCAACACGTTGACCATCCCATCACCTAAAGTTCTATAGAGGGCCTCTATCGCTTCGAGTGTGCGGCCACCCAGCGAAGACCGAGAGCCGCCGGAAGAGTTTTTGTTCCTCCGCATCCAGCAGGTGATAACTCCACTCGATAGTATTGCGCAGCGTCTGCTGCCGTGCGGGCACATCCCGCGACCGCCTGTCAACACCGCCAGCCGCTGGCCTAGCCGTGCGAGGAAGGCTTGTGGCGGCAGCAATTTGATACGGGCGGCCGCCAACTCGATCGCCAGCGGTAAGCCATCCAGGCGGGTACAGATTTCTGCGATAGCCGGGGCATTCGTATTGGTCACCTGAAACTCGGGCTTGACCGCCTGAGCGCGTGCAAGGAAAAGGGCCACCGCCTCATACCGTGAAAGCTCCACCAGATCGGGCAGGTGTGTGGATCGGGTACTGCCAGAGGAGGGACGGCAAACTCTTGCTCCCCTCGCACATGCAGTGCCGCCCGGCTGGTCACGATCACCTTGAGCTTGGGACAGGCAGCGAGCAGATCCGCTACCTGCACGGCAGCACTGACCACCTGCTCGAAGTTGTCCAACACCAGCAAAAGGTGCTTGTCTCGTAAGAACGTTTTCAGCAGGTCGAGCAATGTTTGGCCGCCCGTTCTCCTTGAGATCAAGCGTCTGGGCGATGGTAGGCACAACAAACGCAGGATCGCTGAGGGGAGCCAGGTTCACGAAAAAGACGCCATCGGCGAAGTGTTCACTGAGTTCCGCTGCGACCTGCAAGCCCAGGCGGGTTTTGCCGATGCCACCAGGACCGGTCAGCGTGAGCAGCCGTACATCTTCACGGCGCAGGAGATGCTGGACAAGAGCCACTTCCTGCTCGCGTCCGATCAGTGGGGTGGGCTGGATGGGCAGGTTGTTGGGATGGGTGTCGAGTGTCTTGAGGGGCGGGAAATCGGCGGGCAGACCCGCGATGACCAGCTGAAAGAGGTGGCCGGGGTGCTGTAGGTCCTTGAGGCGATACGCCCCCAGGTCCACGTAGGCTTACACCATCTGGCAAGTGATGCTCTACGATTCGCGGGTCGTCTGTGAAAGGAGTACTTGCCCACCATGTCCGGCACTCATGATGCGTGCGGCATGATGCACGTCCAGGCCGACATAGCCTTCGGCGGAAAGCTGGGCTCGCCAGTATGCAGGCCCATGCGTACACGCACGATCACACTATCCGGCCAGACATGGGTAGCCAGGGCCCGTTGCATCTCCACTGCTGCTGAGACGGCATCGGTAGCGCGAGCGAAGGCCACGAAGAAGGCATCGCCCTGTGTGTCGACCTCGTGGCCGTTCCATACGCGGAACGCGCGCACGGAGGAGTTGGCGGCACTGCTCCAGCATACTGGCGTAACGCTCGCCCAGCTGCTGGAGCAAAGAGGTGGAGCCCTCGATATCCGTAAAGAGGAATGTGACGGTCCCCGTCGGGAGCTGAAGCATACAGAACCTCCTTGTCGCCAGTCAGAATGCGCACACCCTCAATACTCCATGCGTAATTCTTCCATAGCGGTTTCACGATCCTCGTCACAAGTATACCACGGGTTGAGCTTCAGCTAATGAGTCTTATTGGTAGTAGCAGAAATAAGACGGGCTCATTGCCATACCTCTTACCGGCTTTTCGCCTGGCGTACAGCCTCGTACAGCACGATACCTGTGGCCATGGCTACGTTCAATGACTCGACGTAGTTGGCAAGCGGTATGGAGATGGTGAGCGTTGCGCGTTGGTGTGCCTCCGGCGAGGAGCCTTGCGCCTCGTTGCCGATAATCAGGGCAAAGGGTTGTTTGAGGTCTTGTTCGTAATAGAGGTCCGGGCTGTTGGCTTCCGCCAGCAACAGGCGCGGTTTGCCAGCACAATGGCGCGTTACTCTCTCCATAATTGTTGACCATGAAAGGTTGCTTTCAATCGGGAGAGCTGATATGCGCACCAGCCGCCGCACGCACAACTTTGGGATTATAGCAGTCAACACAACCAGGTGTGAGCAACACAGACTCAACGTCCGCCGCCAGAGCGGTTCGCAGAATTGTTCCCATGTTGCCGGGGTCTGACACGGCATCGAGGATCAGCAACACCGGACGTGAGACGCGCATACGTTGCTCTCGCAGATGTTGTGGGTCAAAGGCATCGAGCGGCAAGACGCTGATGACGCCCTGTGATGTCTGAACGTCGCTCAGAGCTTCTATTACGCGCTCGCTTACCTCGACACACGATTCAGGTGCCATCGTTGACAGCAAGCGGGCCAGTAATGTAGTTCCCTCCGGAGTGCGTTGCAGCAGTTCGGGTTGGTAATAGATCTCTCGCGGCAGTACCTGCGCATCAAATAGTGCCGCAAGCAAGTGTGGGCCTTCCATCAGAAAAAGGCCGCTTTTCTTACGACCTCGCGCTGTATGCAACTCGCGCAACTTGCCGATACGTGGATTGCTGGGACTGATAATTAGCGTCATTATTTATAATAATATGTGCCAGGGAAATTGACAGGATGCTTGCAAGCACCCTGTCAATTTCCCTGGCACATAATTCCTTACTGTTGAATCGTTTGCAGAGCAGTGTTCACCAGAGCGGTAAAGGCTGCTTCGTCATGCACTGCCATTTCGGCAAGTATCTTGCGGTCAACTTCGATATTGGCGGTATGGATGGCGTGCATCAATTTGCTATAGCTCACGCCATGCATACGAGCGGCGGCGTTGATGCGTGTAATCCAGAGACGACGCATATCGCGTTTGCGGGTACGACGGTCGCGGTACATGTACGCCATCGAGCGCATGGCCGATTCATGCGCTGGCCGGAACAAGCGTTTGCGCGTACCACGATGGCTCTCAACCAACTGTAACAGCTTCTTATGTTTTTTGTGTGCGGCTACGCCACGTTTTACCCTGGGCATGTTTTATTCTCCATTCAATTCATGTAATCACTTAATTCACTGCATCACTTACCATAAGGTAGGAGACGTTTCATACGACGTGTATCAGACGTCGCCAGCTCAAAAGACTTATCCATCGAACGGACTGCTTCGGGCGATTTGTGGCGGCGCAAGTGGTTGATTGCGATTTTGCGGCGCATATACTTACCGGTACCGGTAATTTTGATGCGCTTCGCCATTGCTTTGTGCGTTTTCAGTTTCTGCTTCATAACTCTTCTTTCTGTGTTTCCGCTACGAACCAGGGGCGGTCAATCAATGCAACAATCTTCTTTATCGCAGTTCAATACTCCATCGAAGGCGCAGAGAAGCCAATTTCAAGAGTGGAAACCCCGTGGCCCACTGAGTATAGCACACTTGAGGATTTTGCGCAACAGCTATCTTCTTCGCCCAGGCCACGACGGGCGTGAAGGTAGCGGCGGACGAGATGGGCGCGAGAAGCCAGAAAGGCCTCTCCGTGGACGTGATGGTTGCTGCGTCGTATTTGTACTATTGGCGTAAAACATCTCCCAGGTGGAGAGGAAGAAAAGCGTCCAACCCCAGACCAGCAGAGGTAAACCGACTGCAAGCAGCCCTTGAGCAGGCCAGACTGGCTGCCAGAGCCAGAAATAGTAGCTCAAGCAGGCACCGCCTGTTAGCAAGGCCGCCAGCAGAATGGTGCGCCGGCTGAGAGAGCAGAGTGCGAGCGCCAGGGGTATCGGCGTATACCAGGGCCAGTAGACCGGCAGCAACAACAGCAGTGCTAGCCAAATCAGGCTACTGAATAGCAGGAGGAATTCAACGCTGTCGGAGAGCCAGAGGCCGAGTAGCAAGAAACAGCCTGCAGCGATGGCGGCGAACAGCGTCCAGTGATGTGGCATCGCCAGCCACGCGACAAACGGGGGCAGTTTGATAGGTAGACTGAGGAGCGCGGCATCCAGCGAGTTGATCGCGCTATCTTGCCATAGCGTATACCGGAGGCTTGTGCCTACGCCAACAATACTCCAGTTGGACCAATACGGCACATAGGCTAAAAAGAGTAGGAGCGCGGATATAACAATGAGCAGGAGCCACCACAGCACCCGCCGTCCCTTGGATAACGCTCGTGCATCCTTCGCAAGCAGACGCAAGAAGAAGGGGATGAGCAGCAGGCAGAACAAGTTGGTTAGCACTGCCAGCAACACAAACGCCCACGCCAGAAACGGCAATTTGCGCTGGCAAAAGAGAACAGCGCACAACACTAACAACAGCACTACCACCTCAAGGTGCATACCGGCAACGCTCACCAGCAAGACAAGCGGATTCCAGCCGTAGAAGAGAGTCGCGGCAATACGAGCCTGGGGCTTGAGCTTTGCCAGGATGAGCCAGATGAGGGCGGTGTTTAGAACATGAGCGAGCAATCCAAGTAAGCGAAAACCGAGCAGAACATTCGCGACACTATCCCGCGCCAGTAATACCACCGGAATACAAAAATCTATCCACGCGGGAGCAAACGGGGATGTTCCCCCTGCTCCTCCCGCTCCCTTTGCGATACCTTGCTGCATGATGTCGTGTGGAATATTGGCAAGCGAAACTACATATGGATTCAGATGATACATCGTCACCAGGCGTCCGTAGATGCCATACAAAAACATATCCTGCGTCATACCACCAGGAGTGAACAGATAGGTGAGGCCAAAAAGCCCTGTAAAAAGCAGGACTACGCAGAACAATAGCCGTATATCCGGGCGTTCAAGCCGTTTCTTACTCACGCGGTTGCCCACGCGCACAGCGAATAGCAACAGCACAAACGCGAGGCCCAGCAATAAAGCGAACAGGTTGGCGTTGCCAATCTGCGTCGCGGGATTCAACAAGGGGACATGCGCAAAAAACCAGGCCAGGGCAGCCCATGAGGGCTTCCAGTAGAGCCGGACTAGCCAGGGAAAGAGTCCTGTCAAGGCCGAAGTGGTTGCCTTATTGCCATAGGTTACGTCCGCCAGCAAAGGATACAGCGCGAGCGTGAGGAGTTCAATCAGCACCCCAATACTGCATAGCCACAAAATAGCTCGCCCCGCACCGTTCGGCTGCTTCCGCGGCGCCTGCTGGCTCGCAGGATGTTGCTGCAACTGTGCAGAGATAGGAGTGGTGGGTAGAGTTGCCCCCGGTAGGGCGGGATTTGTCCTCCCCGTCCGCACCGGGTACGTTTCGCGACCACCAGGACGTTGTTGCATGTTTGTACCACCAACCAGGAAACATCGTGAAATAGCGTTGTATGCGCTTATCATAGTATGGAGCATATATCAACAACTGTCAATCATGCCGATCTTCAAAAAATAACGCGCAAAGGTGTCCGCATTTCCGTTTTTCTACGGTATAGAAAGAATGGAACATTGAATATAGCCAGACACCCATCGGGGTGTCTGGCCAGTTACTTAGTGAAATTTGAACCTGAACCTCGGCTCTATTGTCAGAACGCATGAATGATGCTATAATGGCGGGGATGTTTATACACCCCACCGATATCGTGGGATACGATAGACAAGAAATGCTGAGGCCGCGAAACATTCGGCGGCTTTGTTTTTGCATCGAAACGTATTCGATGCGTTTATCCCCTGCGCTGGCGGCGTGGAATGAGAACCCAATGGGCAAGGTAGAGTCCTGCTCATCATTCACCCGACCAGATGCATACCCGGAGGAAGGAGGTGGCTTCGTGAGCCGAGATTACGAACTTGCGTTTATTCTCAATCCCGAAGTCAGCGAAGAGCAGACACAGACCATTCTGGGTCGTGTCGATCAAGTCGTCGCAACGTATGGCGGTCGCATTGTCAAAGTCAACCAGTGGGGGCGTCGCCGCTTAGCGTACCCCATTGAGCGTCACCGCGACGGATTTTATGTATTCATTGATATGATTCTGACCCCTGAGTCCGTGATTGAACTCGAACGGACACTCAAGGTTTCTGAAGAAGTGCTCCGGCACATGGTGAAGAGGCGCGATCCCAAGATAGTACAAAAGGAACGGGAAGCCCGCGAAGCTCGGGAAGCCCAGGAGGCAGCGGCAGCCGCTGCGGCGGCTATCAAACAGGCCGAGGCAGAAGCTGCGGCCAGTAGACAGGCCGAAGCCAGTGCCGAGCCACAGGGAGAAAATGTTGCCCCGGCCGCCGATAGCGAGAACGCAGACACGGCTACTTCGGATGCGGACACTCAGGAAGAAACTGAGACGCCAATCGTTTTGTCTGAAGAAGAGATCGCGGACGTTCCACCTGCTATTGATGAAGTTGATGAAGGAACTGAAACCGCATAGTGTTATGGGTCGAATTCATCTGTTCTCTGCAAAGAGTTGAGGCAGGTTATCACGTCGAAAGGATTTGAACCATGCTGAACAAAGTTATGTTGATCGGGAATCTTGGCAAAGACCCCGAAATGAACTACACACCAAATGGTACTGCCGTGACAAAATTCTCTCTGGCAGTCACCCGCTCTTACAAAGTACCTGCGACCGGCGAAAGACGCGATGAGACCGAGTGGTTCAACATCGTGGCTTGGGAAAAACTGGCAGAGATTTGTAGCTCTTACCTGCATAAGGGGAACAAAGTCTATATTGAGGGCCGCATCTCGCAACGTAAATATACTGACCGCGAAGGCATCCAGCGCACCACAATGGATATTATCGCCAGTGACATGCGTATGCTCACACCCAAGTCGGCCCAGGGTGGTTCAGACAACTTCTTAGCAGGCGAGAATACAGACAACGACCCTCTTGGAGATATTGACGATCATCCCTTCTAGCGCATGGAAGGGCATAATCGCCGCATAGAGGAGATTATCCGTGCAAAGACGAAGTGAAGGCCCACGTCGCGAGCGACGTGAAGGCGGACGAGGCGAGCGTCCTACTCGCCGCAAAATTTGTCAGTTTTGTCATGATCATGTCCGCGAAATAGATTATAAAGAAGCTGCCCGCGGCAGCTTTATGAAACGCTACATCTCTGATCGTGGCAAGATCGAGCCGCGCCGGAAAACCGGCACCTGCGCCAAACACCAGCGCGGTTTGAGTACAGCAATCAAAGAAGCAAGGCATATGGCACTGCTTCCCTACACAGCGGAGCATATGCGTGGCATGTAGAAGCAGGCCAGCGTAAATTACAGGAGATGAATACGTGAACTTATATGAAAAGGAAACGTATTCATCTTAGCTGTATTTGTTGACTGAATTAAGCTCAGTCGTTTCTCTAGCCATTGTTCTGAGCAGGAGGAGAGTAGTACTTCTATGAGCAGTCAGACAGTGCGTCGGCCTGAAAACCAACGTCAAAACTCACGAAACAACCGGTCTAATACCAATAAACCCAAGAAATATGTCAAGCAGACAGCTCGTTTCGAGGGTAGACGCGACAAAAAGCCCCTTATTTTTGGGTGGGGTGCCCATCTTTCTCATAGTCAGAAAGTTCGCTTGCAACGTCGCGCTACCTGGACAGCAGCTATCGCCTTCGCCGTACTGATCGTAGTTGTACTCGTCGGCTTCTGGGTCAACATCAATGTGATCATCCCTGGCCTGACCATCACCAGTGTGAATGGCCATAATATTGCGCAATCTGAATATCGTAAGATGGTTGCCCTCAAAGCCCAGATCGAACAAAATAAGATTTATGGGGTCCATGGACTCACCGCCCAGGAAAATACCATTAGAAAGCAGATGACGGCGCAGCAAAATATCGTCAATTCGACCACAACGCAGATCACCAACCTGCAAAAACAGTTGAAAGCGTCCGGTCTCACCAATACCCAACGTACTAGCCTGAACAGTCAGCTTGCCACAGCTAAGAAAGCGCAGGCTGCTGCACAAACGAATTTCACCAGTTTAAGTGCGCAATACAACAATCTGAATACCACCACCATTCCCAATGAACAGCAGCTTTACAACCAACCGCAAATTGGCAACGACAGCATCACATGGTTACAAAACGACCTGCTGATCCAACAATGGTTACAGACTCAGAGCAGTGCTGTGCAGGCGAAGATCAATCCTTCACAGAATGCGATTACGGCATTTTTGAATAACGTCAAGGCAAATCTTCCTACGACCACCAGTTATAGTAGCTTCTTGAGCAAAGATGGCGTTAGCGATAGCGATATGCAATCAATGGCGACAATAATGGTGCGCCGCCAGAATATGCAGAACTACCTGGCTTCGCTTGAGGTTTCGCCGCAGTATCAGGTGCTGGCACGTATGATAACGCTTTCTACACAGGCGAATGCTAATAGTATCTTGAAGCAACTCCAGCATGGCGGAGATTTCGGCAAGCTTGCTGCCGCCAAGTCCGTTGACACCAACACCAATAAGCAAGGCGGCTTTCTCAATTGGGAGGCTCGTGGTCAGTATGCGCAAGCCTATTCAGCAGCCGTGGTCGAGAATTGGATGTTCGATCCGTCGCGTAAGTTGAACGAACTCAGTCCCGTATTGGTAGAGAACGGCTCTTACCGTATCGTGCAAATCCTGGGTATCGACCCCTCGCGGGCAGTGGACAAGCCAACGTTACAAACCCTACAAACCAACGCTCTCGCGGACTGGCTCTTGCAACAACAAGCGTTTCCGACCACCAAAATAACAACACCTGATCAAAACATGTTACTCGATACGGCGAATATGCCACCCGACCTACCGCAGACCGCACCTGGCAGTAGTGTCCCAGGCGCACCGGGTAGCCAGCCAGGTGCCCCCGGCACTTCCGGCGTCTACCAGGCGCACCGTAAACTAAACAGGTTTTGTGCAAGGGTTGTCGGTGTGGAACGGTAAGCTTACCATTTCGCACCGACAACTCTTGCACAAAATCAATCACAAGGAATTCACACTATACATGGCAATCAGCTTACCCAATAGGTTTCAAATAGATCACTTACATCACATAGAGATTGAACCTATCCAGCAGCTTCTCGAAACAGCTTCTCTTTACCTGCATATCCCTTTTTGTCATACGCGCTGTCACTATTGCGATTTCAACACCTATGCCGGTATCTTGCCACTGAGGAGACCATATGTACGCGCCCTCTTGACCGAAATAGCCCTGGCGGGCAAGATGGCAGAACACGCAGATGGCTCTTTGCGCCGAGCGCGGACTATCTTTTTTGGTGGAGGCACACCCAGTTTACTTAGCGTCACGCAAATTTCTCAACTGCTCGACGCTTGCCGCATCCATTTTACCGTTGACACGGACGCCGAAATTACGCTCGAAGCTAATCCGGGAACGCTCAGCCGTGAGCAACTTGTGGGGTTGCGAGCGGCAGGCATCAACCGCCTCAGCATGGGAGCGCAGAGCTTTGATGCCCAACTGCTCACAACATTGGGGCGCATCCACACACCGGAGGAGATAACACAAGCCGTGAAGTATGCACGCGAGGCGGGCTTTGACTCAATCAATGTGGATTTTATGTTCGGGCTGCCCGGCCAGACGATGCGCAAATGGCAAGAGACGTTGAAAAAAGCCGTCGCCTTACATCCTGAACACCTTTCCCTATATTCCTTAATCATTGAAGAAGGGACGCCCTTTTATAGCTGGGTACACGAAGGACGCATCACGCCAGGAGATGAAGACCTGTGTGCCGATATGTACGAGTACGCCGACGATTTCTTGCATACTGCCGGATACGAGAACTATGAAATTTCCAACTGGTCGCTCCCCGGCCATCAGTCCCGTCATAACCTGACCTACTGGCGAAATCTGCCCTACATCGGTATGGGGGCAGGCGCATATTCCAGCTTTGGCGGTCGGCGTTTCTCCGACGTGCGCGATCCCAATGAGTACATCCGCATCCTGCAAACAGGGCGGATGCCAGAAAATACAACGGAGGCGGAGCAGGTAGGACGGGCGCAGGAGATGTCAGAGACGGCATTTCTCGCACTGCGCACTGCTGCGGGTCTGCATCTCCCCACTTTCGCGCAACGCTTCGGAGAACCATTTACGAACTTCGCCGGCAATCGTTTGCAGCATGTGACAGAGGCCGGGCTGCTGGAGCAGGAAAATGACTGGCTACGCCTGAGCAAACGCGGGCGTCTATTGGGCAACGAAGTCTTTCTTCGACTTCTCCCAGACGATTAGAAGGATAAACCCGTGGAGTTATCAACGCGGCACTGGAACGTATACCCTCTGCTGACCGAAGCACAATTTACAGCGTTTAAGAATGCCGGTATTGAGCGGCTCCATGCTCAGTTGCTCTCCAATCGCGGCATCACAACAGTCGAAGATATGCAGGCATTCCTCGCGGCACGGTATGATCAGACGCCGGACCCACTTACGCTAATTGACATGGATAAGGCCGTCGCACGCATACAACGCGCCCTGGCACAAGGAGAGCATATAACAGTCTATGGCGACTACGACGCTGATGGCGTTACATCTTCTGCCCTTCTCTACCGTGCTTTGCGCACACTCAAGCACCCGAACGCGCCTCTTGATTACCATATTCCCAGTCGCCTTCGCGATGGCTGTGGCCTCAACCTGACCGCGATAGACATGCTCAAAGCGCGAGGCACCACGCTGATTATTACGACGGACTGCGCCAGTTCCGATGTTGAGCAAGTCGCCTACGCACATACCCTCGGCATAGATGTCATCATTACCGACCATCACCAGCCGCCCGAACAGTACCCAAATGCTTACGCTATGATTAATCCCTGGCGTCCCGATTGCCAGTATAGGGAACGCTACCTCTGCGGTGTGGGCATCGCCTTCAAACTCACACAAGCGCTTTATCGCGTCTATCAACGTCCCGTGGAGGATGAGATGGCCCTGCTCGACCTTGTCGCCATCGGAACCATTGCTGATGTCGCACCTTTGCTGGGCGAAAACCATACGCTGGTACGGCTTGGGCTAGAGAGACTCAATGCGACGCAAAATCCCGGTTTACAGGCACTAATCAAAAAAGCTGGTGTGCAGCCGGGAAGAATCCGTGAGCGAGATATCGCTTATGCCCTCGCGCCTCGACTCAATGCCGCCGGACGTATGTCTGATGCCCGTATCGCTTTCGATCTGCTCACTACTGATAACGACAACGCGGCTATCGCTTACGCGGAAGAATTGGAGCAGTTGAATATTTCACGACAACAACAGACAGAAGATTTGATGAGCAGTGTGCGCCAGGAAGCACAACTGCGCCCCAATGATCAGGTCGTGTTAGTGAGCGGGGATAACTGGCCCGAAGGGATCATCGGCCTGGTCGCTGGCAAACTCTCTGAAGAGATAAACCGTCCTGTCCTCGTTCTCAGCAGAGGGCCTGAGTACAGCCGGGGTTCGGCACGCAATCAACGTGATCAAGGCGGTCAAGGCGGTATCAATATGATTCGCGCTTTGCGGGCTTGCGCGAACATTCTTACGCGCTATGGCGGTCACGCACAGGCGGCCGGTTTTACCATCGCCAATAAACATATCGAGCAATTACGCACGCACCTGCTCAACTGGAACAAGCAAGAAAACGCAGAGGAAGGTGTGGAAGGAACACCTGAGCTACCTGAGCTGACCGACCCAACCGGTGTAGCTACCGAGCAAGAAGAAAGTCCAGTCGCTGGTATACAGGCGACTGGAATGATTGATATCGTCTTCACAAAATTTGAACTGCTCACTAATGAGGGCTACAGTAAAATACGTCAGTTAGGTCCCTTTGGGGCAGCCAATCCCGAACCCGTCTTCCAGATGAGGAATTTGCGCCTGCTCGACCGCTGGGCAAGCGGCTTCGAGGGCCGCAACCTGCGCTTGCGCCTCGGTAACGGCACGCTCCAACGCCTTGGCACGTTGACACGCGGTAGCACACGCCTCCATACCCTGCACAGTGGACAGATGGTCAATGCCATTTTCCGTCTAGAAGCCGCCTGGAATTCGCATGATGGCAATGGTAAACAGGATATCTGGCTGAAAATACTGGAAGTCGAGAGCGTGCAATAAGTTCTAGCAGCAATACGACCGGCAATGGGCATTGTCCGGTCGTATTGCTGTTATTGTTGCTAATACACAAAAGCTTACGGATAAACGCCGCGAATCTCGGTTGCTTCCGCGACACGGGCGACAGCAAGCAGATAGGCACCCATACGCATAGTGGTATCCTGCACCTTTGTCTTTTGCTCCACAGCACGGTAGGAACGCATCATTATTGTCTCCAGGCGATCATTGATCTCGTGCTCGGCCCAGAAGAAACGTTGTAGGTCCTGCACCCACTCGAAGTAACTCACGGTTACACCGCCGGCATTGGCGAGGATGTCGGGTACGACGATGATACCACGGTCATGAAAGATACGGTCGGCATCGGGTGTCGTCGGGCCATTCGCCGCCTCGATAATCAAGCGAGCTTTTACACGCGAGGCATTTCTGCCGGTCAACTGGTTTTCCAGCGCGGCAGGTATCAATACATCACATGGGAGTTCCAGCAATTCCGCGTTGGTGACGGCCTCGGTGTTGAGCATACCGCGTAAAGTGCCGTGTTCTTTAGAGTAGTGCAATGCCTGGTGGACATCGATACCATTGGCATTGTAGACACCGCCGTTGATGTCGCTCAGACCCACCACCTTACACCCCAACTCATGCATGAGACGGGCGGAGATACTGCCGACATTGCCAAAACCTTGTACCACAACAGTTAAATCTTCCGGGCGCATACCAAGCCCAAGCATTGCTTCGCGGGTCACCACCTGTACGCCGCGAGCCGTCGCCTCCAGGCGTCCTTCACTACCGCCAATCGCCAGCGGCTTCCCAGTAATCACCGCGGGAACAGAATAACCCTGGTGCATGGAGAACGTATCCATCATCCAGCCCATAATCTGTGGATTCGTGTTCATATCTGGCGCGGGAATATCGCTGTTGGGGCCAATTAAGATAGAGATTTCCGTGGCATAGCGGCGGGACAATCGCTCAAGCTCGCTACGCGACAGTTTGTGTGGATCGCAAATAACGCCACCCTTCGCACCGCCAAAGGGAATACCCACTACCGCGCATTTCCAGGTCATCCACATTGCCAGCGCACGCACTTCATCGAGCGAGACTTCGGGACTAAAGCGAATGCCGCCCTTCGCGGGGCCGCGGTTAATGTTGTGCTGAACACGATAACCAGTGAACATCTCCACATCGCCGTTGTCCATGCGCACCGGAAAATTGACGATCAGCTCGCGTTTGGGCTTGCTTAAAATAACTCGCATCGATTGCGAGAGTCCGAGAAGTTCAGCCGCCTCTTCAAATTGCGCGACCGCGACTTCATAGGGATTAACCACTTCAATAGCCATGTTTAAAAACCTCCTTACAGTGACCAATCACAGGTCATATATGCATCATTGCATACAAAAGCACCGTTACTTCTAAACACCCGCATAGTTTTCGCTTGCTCAACGCTCGTGAACGCTCGTCCTCGGAACGCTCACTAACGCCCATCAACTCCCATCTATCTATGCAGGACAGCCAACATCCATTACAGGAAAGCCCGCCAGAGATCGGGCGGGCCTACAACGTCGGGTTTCTTCTCTTATCAGTATATCATCTAAACGCAGGGAGTTTCAAGGCTTAGCGCGGCGCGATATATACGCCGGACCAATTCCCAAAATAGAGACCATTGCCGTTGACGCTGATACCATGAATGTAAGGAGGAATCACTGCTGCCAACTCCTGATGATCGAGCGGGAGCCAGCCAACGTCCTGGATCGCTACCTGCTCTGCTTGATTGTACATGGCAAGGCGAGCCCCACCCGTCAACTGCTCTGCCTGCGTCACGTATTGATCAAACGTCGGATTGCTCCAGCCGCCGTTATTGTTGCTTGCCGTCGAGAGCAAATTGAGCGCGAGAAAGTCATAGGGATCGGGAAAGTCCGCGTTCCACTGTACAAAGCCAAATTGAATCTGCTTTTTGGCCCGCTCGTCATCATACGCGGTCTGTTCGACAGATTGCAAGTTGATCTGAATGCCCATGGCACTCTCCCACATGTGTTGCAGCGTAGTCGCTTCTTGCTGTGAAACGAGCGAATCGGGATAGGAGAAAGTGATAGTCGGCGGCACGACTGCACTACCTGCGCTACTTGTGCCACCTGTGTTGCTAGTAGCAGGATAGACGGATTGCCAGAGCGTTTTCGCCATAGCAGGATTATAAGGAATGCCCGCATCATCCTGTTGATAGCCCACCATACCGGGTGGAATGATTGTCTGTGCTGGCAGCACGGCATCTTGAAACACATTGTGAGCCAACGTTACCTTATCGGTGGCATAAGCAAACGCCTGCCGCACCGCCACGTTATCAAACGGCGGCATCGTGTTGTTAAAAAAGAGAGCATCCGTTTCAAATTGTGGCACTTTGCTATAGCCCGCAATGCCTTTTGCGGCAAGCTCATCCGATGACTGGATATTCCAGTCAAGATCATATTGTCCGGAGCGATAGGATTGAAAGGCAATAGCCGGATCATTGACGAAAAACATATCCACTTCTGTCAATCTAGTTTTAGCACCATAATAATACGGATTGGGAACCAGCACCATTTTCACGTTATGATCCCATTCTTTGAGCATAAAAGGTCCCGTGCCGACGATCGATCCAGCCACGCTGTCGGCCCAATTTGCCTCTCCATAGGCCTCTATCATCTGCTGGTTCAAGGGGAAAAAGATGGGGTTGGTGAGCAAATAGAGAAAGTAGGGGGTGGGTTGCGTCAACGTTATCCGCAATGTCTGTGCATTTAACGCTTTCACTCCTGCCAATATCCTTGTTTTACCACTACTGACGTTGTTCGCCCCCACAATGGGTCCTTCATACAATGTGGCTACCGGGGAACCTTCTGCTGGTAATAAGGCACGGGTAAGCGTATAGACATAACTTTGTGCTGTAACCGGTGTGCCATTCGAGAACAAAATATTTGGTTTTAAGTGAAATGTATACGTTTTGTTGTCAGGTGAAATTTCCCATGTAGCCTGATCAGGTAGAACATTTGAGTTTGCATCGAGCGTTACCAATCCACTGTAGACCATCGTAACGATAATCGCCGTATTGGGGTCTGGCCCTTGTGCGGGATCAAGCGAACCGCTGTCTGGGATGCCTACGTTGGGAAATGAGAGTACTTGCCGGGTCGCCAATTTAGGCGTAATACCCGCAGTGGGAGATGCGTTTCCCCCGCTACCGCCATTACCACATGCAGTTAGCAACAAGAGCATGACCCCCAGCAAGAGTGATGTTATTGGCCTCTGTCTTTGATATAGCTGACGTAGATACCAAGTGAAATATGACAAGACAACTTCCCTTTTTGGTAGTTAGCACAAGACGAAATATTCAGGCGACCAGAGCGGTCGCCTGATTCTCTATTATAACGTTTAACCTCTATCTATAGGTTCCACGCGGGTCACGCCGGTCACACGGGTTACATATTGCCATGATTAGTGTGACAGCAGGTAGACACCGGACCAATCGCCAAAGAAGAGGCCATTGCCATTGAGCGTCACGCCTTTCAGGTACGGTGGGATAATTGCGGCCATTGCCTGATGGTCAAGCGGCAGCCAACCTACACCGGTAATAGCAATCTGCTCAGCTTGATTATAGAGGGCGATACGAGCATCACCGCTGGCGTGTTCGGCCTGCGCTATCGTCTGATCGAACTGTGCGTTGCTCCAATTGCCATCGTTGTTTGACGCATTGGTCGTCAGGTTCAAAGCGAGCCAGTCGTAAGGATCGGGGAAGTCCGCTCCCCATTGAGTGAAACCAAACTGCACCGTGTGATTCTGTGTATCGTTATTATAAGCAGTCAGTTCAATACCCTGCAAATTCACCGTGACGCCGAGCGCACTTTGCCACATCGATTGCAAAAGTGCAGCCTCGTTCGGCGTCACCTGGGAGTTTGGGTAGGTAAAGGTAATCGCCGGTACCTTGGATACATCGGGGTAGACCGACTGCAATAGCTGCTTTGCCTTCGCCGCGTCATATGGAAGCCCTGGATAGCTGGGCTGGTAGCCCGGCATACCGGGTGGAATAATCGTCGGTGCCGGTAAAACAGTATTTTTGAAGATGACCTTTACCAGCGTGTTCCTGTCCGTGGCATAGGCAAAAGCCTGTCGCACCGCCAGATTATTGAAAGGGGCCGTCTTGTTATTAAAAAAGAGCAAATCGGTCTGGAGCAAAGCTTGCCGCTCAAACCCAGACATACTTTGCGCTATCTGCTGGTCGCTAGTCGTCAGGTTCCACACGAAATCATATTGCTTCGACCGATACGCCGCGAATGCGGTCGAAGGATTCTGGATAAAAGCCATATCCACTTCCGTCAGGCGGGGTTTCGCACCATAGTAATAGGGATTGGGAACCAGCACCATTTTCACGCGATGATCCCACTCCTTGACCATAAATGGCCCCGTGCCGATGCCATTACCCGCCGCGTGCTGAGTCCAGTCGGCCTGTCCATACTGATCAATAACAGTCTTATTTAAGGGGAAGTAGAGCGAGTTTGTCAAAACCTCCAGGAAGTAAGGGGTGGGTTGCGTCAATGTGATCTGTAACGTCAAGGGATCGAGTGCCTTCACACCGGCCAGCGTCTTCGTCTTGCCACTATTCACGTCGGCGGACCCGACGATATTTGCCTCAAAGAATGAGGCAATGCCCGACTTTACCTCCGGTAACAATGCGCGCGTCAGGGTGTACACGTAGGTATCAGCCGTAACGGGCGTGCCATCGGAGAACTTGATATTGGGCTTCAAATGAAAGGTGTACACGGTGTTGTTTGAGGAAATATCCCACGTTGCCTGATCCGGCAGCACATTCAAGTTTTTGTCCGACTTGACCAGCCCGGTGTAAATCATGCCAACGGCCTGCGCCGAGTTAGCATCTGGCCCCTGGGCAGGGTCAAGGAAACCGATGTCGGCGGTTCCAACATTAGGGAAACGCAACACCTGCGAAGCCGCAGGCCCCGATGTTGAAGGTGTGCCACTCGTGCCGCACGCCGCCAGTATCACAAGTAACGCACTCAGCCATAATAACGCGGCGTTCAAACGCCATGATTGCATACGTGACCTATCGTTCCACACAATGTACCTCGCTTTGCGTAGCCAGACCAACGTCCGCTAAAGGAAGAGAATGGCCGGAGAAAAAACCCTGTGTAGCATTGTACAATGTGCGCAACCTATAGCACAAGTGGCGTCAGGCCCCTTGTGCATTTGGCTGTTACCCAATATATTATTGGCTTCGGGAAAAGTATGGACAAAGAGGCCATCTAGCGGCTATAATGAGAGTAACGTTTAACACTGTTCAAAGGCGAACAGGAGGAAAGTATGCGTATTCGCGTGATTGGCGTGCCTATGGACCTGGGTGCAGACAGACGTGGTGTGGATATCGGTGCCAGTGCCATTCGCTACGCGGGTCTCCATGATCGTTTGCGCCAACTCGGACACACCGTCCATGATGTTGGCAATCTTGTTGTACCGCAACCCGAAAGCCATCCATCCGGCACACCTCGTTTAAAATACCTGGAACCAATCGTGAAAGTTGCAGAAGAACTGGCTCACGTCGTGACCAACTCGCTCGAGGAAAAAGAGTTCCCGCTCATTCTCGGCGGTGATCATAGTATCGCGCTTGGTTCGCTTAGTGGCGTTGCTCGTATCCACCCGGACATTGGCGTCATCTGGGTTGATGCACATGCGGATTTTAATACGGACGAGACTACTCCATCGGGCAACATCCATGGCATGATTCTATCGGCACTGGCCGGTATCGGCAGTAGCCGCCTGACCAATGTTGGCGGCTGGTCTCCCAAAATCAATACAGGGAAAATCGTGATCGTCGGCGCGCGTGACCTTGACCTTGACGAACAGAAATTGTTACGCGCCAACGCGATTCATGTGTTTACCATGTCCGAGATCGATCGCCGCGGTATCTCCGAAGTGATGCAAGAGGCACTGGCAATCGCAGGAGAAGGCAACAAAGGTATTCACTTGAGTTTAGATATGGACGCCCTTGATCCACGCGAGGCTCCCGGCGTTGGTACCCCTGTGCGCGGCGGCCTGAGCTATCGCGAGGCACATCTGGCAATGGAAACCATCGCCGACTCGCAACAACTGGTCGCAATGGATGTCGTAGAAGTCAATCCTATCCTCGACCGCGAAAATGCCACCGCATTACTCGCAGTCGAGCTTGTCTTATCGGCCCTCGGAAAGAAAATTTTGTAGGGTTTCCCATAGAGAAACCCGATCAGGCTATTCGGGAATCGCTAGCGACAGATAACTGATAAAGGAGGAAAGGTACGTAGCAACGATGCTGCTTACCACACACAATATGAATGCAAAAGAACTTTTTATGAATGGCGAATTCATACCCGCCGAACGTGGGATGATTTCTGTCCGCACACACGGTTTCGCCTATGGCACTGGTTGCTTTGAAGGTATTCGCGGCTACTGGAATGAAGAGCACCAGCAAATCTACCTGTTCCGTTTGCGCGAACACTACGAGCGGTTTCTGCGCTCCTGTAAAATTCTCCAGATTTCTCTTCCTTATACCGTCGACCAACTGATCGAAATGAGTGTGGAGCTGGTTCGGCGCAATGGGCAACGGCAGGATGTGTACCTGCGACCTGTCGCGTATAAAGGTGATACCACGCTGGGCGTGCGGTTGCACGGCTTGCGCGATGATTTCATTCTGACCGCAGAACCGCAGGGCAACTATATAGATACCGGTGGACTGCGCTGCGGCGTTTCATCGTGGCGGCGCGTGGATGATAACGCCATTCCAGCGCGTGCCAAAATCATTGGCTCGTATGTCAACTCGGCGTTCGCCAAAAGCGAGGCGATGCAGAACGGACTCGACGAGGCTATCATGCTTACCCACGATGGGCATGTCTCGGAGGGCAGCGCGGAAAACATCTTCCTGCTCATTAACGGCGATTTCGTCACACCGGCCCCCACTGAAAACATCCTGCTCGGCATCACTCGCGATACCGTCATCGAATTGGGCCGTCGCGAATTTGGGCGTATCACCCGCGAACGGGTGGTCGATCGCACAGAACTCTACGTCGCCGACGAGATTTTCCTCTGCGGCACCGGTGCGCAAATTTGCCCGGTCATCAGCGTAGACCATCGTCCCGTCGGTAGCGGCACCGTTGGCCCCATTGCAGGCACGATGCAAAAGCTCTACTTCGATATCGTGCGTGGCCGCCGTCCCGAATACCGCGAGCAATGGTGTACGCCCGTCTACGCCGCCGTGCCACAACACTCATCATCCGGGGATTAAGAGATTTATGCGAGAGAAAAACAAAACTGTATTGAGCGTTGCTCAATACAGTTTTGTTTTTCTCTCGCATAAATCTCTTAATCTTTTCTCACAAATACTGACATAATCGCGCTCCCTGATGCTATATTAGCAGTAAATGAACATACACCTTGCACATAAGAGCATCTGCAAGAGAGGATATTTTTCATGACAACACCGCGTAAACTCACCCTCGATGACCTCTGGACCTTCAAAATTCTGGGCTACATCACCCTTTCCCCCGATGGCAGGCGTGTCGCCTTCGTCATGCACAGCACGGATAAGGCAAAGAATGAACGACAAAGTGCTATCTGGCTACTTCAACTTGATGAGCAAGGGCTTGCTGTGGCAGATCCGCGCCAGTTAACCAGCGGCGTGAAAAACGATACGCAACCGGCGTGGGCACCAGACAGCAGACATTTACTGTTCATCTCTGATCGCGAGGGAGAGAAAAGCCAGTTCTGGCTCATTGATACTGATGGTGGCGAAGCACGCAAGCTGACCAATATGCTCAACGGCGTCAGCGAGGCGACATGGTCGCCGGATGGACAATGGATCGCCTTCACAGCTATGGTTTCGCCTACAGATGATGACGATGTACTCACAGGGCGCAAACCCCTGGGCGAAGCTGAGAAGAAAAAACGCGACGAGGAAGAGCGCATCCGTCTCCGCACCGTCTCGACGATCTGGTACCGCCTCGATGGGCGTGGCCTCTTCGAGAAATTCAACCAGCTTTTTGTCATGCCTGCTCCCGGTGATGGCGAGGTCGATCCTGCCACCATTCTCCGGCTGACCTCGGGCGATTTTGACCATGATCTGCCACTTTGGACGCCAGATGGCAGCGAGATCGGCGTCCTGTGTAATCGCGCTGACGACCGGGACCGCTCATTAATCAGAGACCTGTGGGTCATTGCGCGGGAAACCGGCGAGGCACGCCGCATCAGCAATGGTACGCTGGAAATATTGTCCTACTCATGGTCACCAGATGGCAGTCAGGTGATCCTTGCAGCCGGGAAGGATATGCGCATTGCTGGCGTCGAAAACATCCACCTCTATCTCGTCTCTCGCCAGAGTGGAAGCATCGAGGATGCGACACCTGATGTCGATAACAATACCGCTATCGCAGCCTATTCGGGCTTTGGCCAGGTTGGTCCCTACATTCCCCAATGGAGTGCAGATGGAGCGCGAGTGTACTATCTGGTCACAGAACACGGCTGTGTCAATGCCTATCGCCTGGATGTCGCCCGGAAGACATCGACCGCCCTGACCAGCGGCGAGCAACTCACCCACTTTCTGGCGCTGTTGCCAGGTGAAAAGGGATTGCTGCTGGCACAAGGACAGCCACTGAGCCTATGGGAATTCTACCTGCTGCCACTAACCGCTAGCGAGGCGGACGAGCCGGTGCGCCTCACGCATCTCTATGATCGCCAGTTAGCTGAGTTTGCCTGGAGCGAACCGGAACGCATTCGTTATCAGGGTGCCAACGGCGATGAAATCGAAGCCTGGATCATACGCCCCATCGGAGCGCGTGAAGGCGTGCGTTACCCGCTCGCCGTCAGAATTCATGGTGGTCCTCAATCCGCCTTCGGTGCAGGCATGAATCCCTACCACCAGTATCTTGCAGCGCAAGGATTCGCGGTCTTTTACTGCAATCCTCATGGAAGCACAGGCCATGGGCTGGCATTTATGCGCGAAGTAGAAGGCGACTGGGGTGGCTGGGACTACGAAGATATCATGCGCGGCGTCGATGAATGCATTGCACGAGGGATAGCAGACCCCGAACGGCTGGTCGTATCTGGCTACAGCTACGGTGGCTACATGTCCATGTTTATCATCGGCCAGACCAACCGTTTTAAGTCCGCCGTACCCATGGCCGGCATTTCCAACCTTGCAAGTTTTGTAGGAACGTCAGACATAGGCTTCTGGCAGGTTCTCCAGGCCAAAGGCTATCCCTGGGACTCCGAACGGGCAGCCTATTACCGGGAGAGATCACCGCTCACCCATGCCGCTCGCGTTACCACCCCCACCCTCTTCATCCACCCTGAGACCGACCTGCGCTGCCCCATCGAGCAGTCGGAGCAGTTCTACATGGCACTGAAGATGATGGACAACGTGCCTGTTGAATTCGTGCGTGCTCCCGGCTCCTGGCACATTGGGACGAGCAAGCCAGGCCAGTACATCGCATATTGGGAGAGAATGGGAGAGTGGTTCCTCAGGTACGTGGAGATTCGGGCGGGGGAATACAATGAGAGTACCTGGCAGAAACTGTGAGATTGTCTGTAAAGCGAGTTGTACCGAAGAGGTAATACCATATTTACCCTCACCTCTTCTGAGGCATAAATGAGTTTACTTGATTAGATTTTTAGGCGAACAGAGAGATCATCTGCCAGGCGATCCAGATACTGTCGCTCTTGCACAGTATTATCCCAGTTCAGCATGATACGCCCTTGCGAAGTATCATTGATAAAGCGGGGTACAAGATGGAGATGAAAGTGAAAAACATCTTGCTGGCCCGCGGCTCCATTGCACTGGACAAGGTTCAGGCCGGGGCAATCCGAAACATCACGAATAGCACGCGCTATACGTACCGTTGTCTGGAAAATATGGGCAGCCTACTCATCGCTCAGATCATAGAGCGTTTCGACATGGGCGCGAGGAACGACAAGCACCTTATAGGGATTTGGCTGCTCCAGGCTCATGAAAGCCATGACCTGCTCGTCTTGAAAAACAAAACTCGCTGGTTCTCGGCCTGCGGCGATAGCACAAAACACACATCCCATCTCTCGGCCTTTCTGGTTATTTAACTATCCCGCAGATTATTGGGAGAGAGCAACAAAGAGTGCTAGCGGCCAAGCCGCTAGCACTCTTTGTTGCTCTCTCCCAATAATCTGCGGGATACAAGCTTTGTTCGCCCTTTTGCTACCCTGATGGCATTAGCACTTACGGCTATGCGTTAAGACTCTTAAAGAGCTTTTTGGTTTAACCAACTCACGGGGTTAGCCAGGGACGAACGTTTCAGATGGCCCGTCTTTACGGGCACTCCTAATCAATCTGAAACACAACTCCCAGTATACGAACCGGTATCTTCACAGGTTTCATTGCCTCCTTTTGGCTTTTCTACCTATCAGAAACCTTCACTGCTTGCATGGATATTCAGTCTATCCAGCCTCCGGATGCCCGCCTTTACGGGCACTCCTATTCGGTCTGAAAAACCATTCCTAGCAAGCGTACAGGTATCTTCATAGGCCATTGCCTCCTTTCGGCTTTCCTATCAGAGACCTTCGCTCTGGCACCAGGGACTTTTACCCTCCCTGATGGTATAGATATTATAAAACATTATGAAGGCAATGTCAAAGTCAACCGTTCGTACTGACCCTCTTCGTAACACTCTTGCCAACCTCTGCACCAACGAATATACTTGTCTGTGGTAGAGCTGGTTGACGGTATAAGTGGTATTAATAACTGCCAGAAACCAAATTAAGGAGCATATAGGTTATGCAACATTTATCTGACGTGCAAACTGTGCAGGCGAACTTTGATCGCGTTATTCTATAGTTTGGAAAAAGACATGACATTATGTAAAGAACTCACACTTGTCAAGCCATCGCTGGCATTTCAGGCAGTGTATACAGCTATGGTGCGCGAATTTCTGGAAACGGATGAAGCGTGGTTTAATAATTTTCCGCTCGCGCTTGAGGATTTCCCGGCGTTTGTGCGCGAATTGAAAGATGAGGCGCAGGGGATTGATTTGCCGCCGGACGTTGTGCCACAGCAAACGTTCTGGTTAGTCAACGAGGAGCAGGACGTACTGGGCGAGATTCGGCTCCGACCCGTGTTGACACCGCCATTTGAGCGGCATAATGGTCATATTGGATACAACGTTCGACCCTCGCAGCGCGGAAAAGGCTATGCGACATGCCAACTTGCTCTAGTGCTGGATGAAGCACGCTCTCTCGGCCTTACGCGAGTTATGCTCACGATTGACGGGGATAACCCGGCTTCCGTGCGCGTGATCGAAAAGAACGGTGGGAAAATGGAATGGCAGCGAACACCGCAAGAGGGCGGAAAACCCTCTCTTGCTATTGGATTGAACTGTGATATCAAAACCAGCTTGAAGAGAGGTGCTATACTCGGCCTCCATGCTGTTCCAGCCACTCTTTCACCATTTGGATAAAAAGCGCAGGTTCTTCAATCCAGGGAAGATGACCCTGTGTTCGAACATCACCAGACGGGATTGCGGGATGTGCGTATGCATGAGATATGCCTGCGAAGGTGGAAAAATGAAGTCATGGCGGCCAAAAAGAAGCAAGGTTGGACAGCCAATTTCGTGCAAGCGCGGGCGCGTGTTATACGTGGAAATCAGCTTATCCTGGTGTTCCGAACATGCTGCACAGACGATGGTATCAGCAAACAAGGCTTCATATGTCGGTTGGTATCGGTAAAAATACAGGGGAAGAATGAGCTTGAGCTTGCTTTTCATGGTTTCATCATCGGCAGAAGAAGCATTCAACGCCTCAAGCATCGCAGGAGTTGCGCCCCTGGCTATGGCATTGGTCATGATTTCTTCTCCGTAGTTCAACACTGATGCTGTATCCAGCAGGATCAAATGGGAAACGGAATTTGGATAACGCAAGGCATACTCCAAGGCAATGAATCCACCGTAGGAATGGCCCAGCACCATCACTTTCCCAAAGCCGAGATGGTGCCGTAATGCTTCAGCATCATCAGCCAGTTGGGCATGGGTCACACTCTCGATGGGTGGTCGCCCGGAACGCCCATTATGTCGGTGGTCATAATAAACGAGGTGTAAGACATCATTGACGATATCTAATCCCCGTAAATATCTATGGTCTAGACCCAGACCACCATGCATTACCAGGCAAGGCACTCCTGTCCCACTCCTGGTATAGAATAACTGCGTTTGATGTACATCTACTGTTGGCATGAGCATTCTCCTGGTCTATTCTCTGCTATCATGCCCTTACTCTACGCCCTTTTGCCAACTCTGACAAGCCTTCAAGAAACCTGAGTAGTTAGAACAGTTTTCATTATCATACCCAGGACAAACCCCATTGCCGAATCCTCGCAATACATGGTACACTATCTTTGCCCGCTCCACAAATTGAGGAATGCGTAGAAAGGAAGACCTCTATACTCACCTCGTCAACAACACCGGCAACCACTATGCCGGGCATTGCACGTCTATTGAAATCGGATTATCATTGGAAAGTTGAGGTCATATGCACACAGAACAACCATCTTTGGCATCGGCACAACAAGCACAACAGCAGCAACCCACCGTAGAGCCCCCCGTCTTTAACATGGTTGGTGAAAAAGTAGCTCTGGGGCCGTTGAGAAAAGAAACAATCTCGCTGGCCTATCGCTGGCTCAATGACTTTCAGGTCTCTATCCTGTCGGGCGACCCTGTACGCTCGATCACGATGGAGTCGCTCCAGGCGGAATATGAGCGTGATAATAAGGAAACGAACTACCGGCATTTCGGCTTCACCATTTACGAACGAGCGACCATGCGAGCCATTGGTTTTGTAGAACTGCGCCATATTCATTGGCCTGCCGCTACCGCAAGCTATGGTATTGTTATCGGTGAGAAAGATTGCTGGAATAAGGGCTATGGCACCGAGACGACAAAGCTCATGCTGGACTACGGCTTCACTGTGCTGGGCTTGCACAACGTCATGCTCTCGACCTATGCCTATCACACGGCTGCCATACGGGCTTATACCCGCGCTGGTTTCCGCGAGGTAGGGCGATACCGCGAGGCGCACGTCTGGGGGGGTCGCCGCTACGATGAGGTCTTAATGGATTGTCTCGCCAGCGAGTTCGAGCGTCCCGCAACGCCTGTCATAGAACTTCCCTAATACATATAATCAAGCAAGCATAAAAGTGGCTATCTGGCTTCGCCAGATAGCCACTTTTATGCTTGCTTGATTATATGTATTACAAAGGCAATTAACGCTTTGTATACTGTGGGGCCTTGCGGGCACGTTTGAGGCCGGGCTTTTTACGTTCCTTCATACGCGGATCGCGTGTGAGGTAGCCAGCTTTGCGCAATGTTGGTTTCCACTCCGGGTTGACGCGCAAGAGTGCGCGTGCAAGGGCGTGACGAATCGCGCCGGCCTGGCCACTGGTGCCGCCGCCGAGAACTTTGATCGTCATATTATAGGAATCGCCCAGGTCGAGTACGCGGAATGGCGCATTCATGATGGCCATCAGGGATTCGCGTTTGCCGAAGTAAGCCTGGGCAGTTTTGCCGTTAATGATGATGCTGCCATCACCATTCGGGAAGAGGCGCACGCGGGCCACAGCCGTCTTACGCCGTCCCATGCCATAGTAATACTCACCTTTGATGGTATCCGCCAAGATAGCTTCTCCTCTTCTTTACTCTTCCTCAGCAGCCTGCGCGGATTGCGCCGGTTGTGCTGCTTTCGTCGGTTTTGTTGATTGCTTCAATAATGACTGCGCACCCGTCCAGGCAATGGGCTTCTGAGCTTGATGCGGATGCGTCGGACCGGCATACACCTTGAGGTGGGACATAATATCCGCGCCGAGGCGGTTATGCATAACCATGCCACGTACCGCGTGTTCCAACGCTCGCTCTGGAAATCTGCCTTCCAGTGTCTGGCGCAAGGTTGTCTTTTTGAGTCCGCCAGGGTATTGGCTATGGCGATAGTATACTTTCTGCTCGAGGCGTTTCCCCGTCACCGCGATCTTTTCAGCATTGATCACAACGACGAAATCGCCGCTCTGAAGATGTGGCGTGAAGGTTGGTTTATGTTTGCCACGCAAAATCTGCGCGATTTGTGATGCCAACCGACCCAGAACCTGCCCCTCGGCGTCAATGACGTACCACTGGGGGTCCAGGTCAGCGGCCCTGGCACTATATGTTTTCATCATTGTTTGTTACTCCAAACTCTTCGGGATAATCAACCCGCACCAGACACAGCCCATGTGGTGGGGCCGCCGAACCGGGGTGCGTCATATCCGCGTGTTGCACGATAGCCGCGAACTCTTCGAGGCTCATACGTTTCTGCCCTACTAATAGCAGGGTTCCGACCATTCTACGAACCATCCCCGTTAGGAAAGCGTTCGCGGTAAAATCACAATAGATAAGTGCTTGCTCTTCCTGGCGCATACACCGTGCCATAAGCATGGTACGGATGCAGGAATGTGGCCCCAGCTTGCGCGGATTCGTTGCGTCGGGACTATGCCCGAATGCCCCAAAATCCTGGCGACCCAACAGGAGCAGACAAGCTTCCTGCATCAAACCCACCTGCAACGCCTGTGGGCGATGATAGCTGTAACGCGCCAGTAACGGTCGCGGCGCGACGCTGTTCAGGATAGTATAGCGATACGAACGGCTCAACGCACGGTAACGAGCATGGAAACCTTCAGGAACCTCTTTCGCCCATACCACCGCGACACTCGTGGGCAAGATCGCGTTCAGTGCACGCAACCACACCTGGGGCGTCAAAGTTGAAGCTGTACGAAAGTGGATCACCTGTCCAGTTGCATGGACACCGGCATCTGTTCTTCCTGCTCCATGCACAACTGAGAAAGTGCCGGAGATGCGCGCAATCGCCGCCTCCAGTGTTCCCTGTATGGTCGAACCGTGACTGTCAGGTTGACGCTGGAAACCATGATAGCCAGTTCCATCATACTCAATGCCACACGCGATATTTATCATTTAATGTATCAGGTACCATGACCAGGCATCATGTTAAGATGCAAGGTCAAGGGCGCAATGAATTGCGCCTCCTACACGAGAGCAATTTGCGCCATATCGGCCGCATCGCCCAGGCGTTTGCCCAGCTTCGTGATGCGGGTATAGCCGCCGGGACGGCCAACGTAGCGAGGTGCCAATTCCTCAAACATCTTCTTGACAACCAGCTCATCCGGTAATGCACTGAGAATCTGGCGGCGAGCGTGTAGCTCTATTACCATCGCCTGATACGCGGCCTGCAATGCTCTCTCCGCCTCATCTTCGTTAGAGATGATACGCAGCAACTCTGCACGGCGATTCTTGAGCTTGTCTTCGGCGTATTTGCGTCCTTTACTGGTTAAAGGGGCTTTGCCAAGATCGGCACGGTCCTCGTTTGAGTCCACTGTCTTCTTCAAAGAGAAACGGCCCCGGCGAGCGAACGCCAGCAAATCATCGGCCTTGTCCTGGTCGGGAACCACGGAAGACAGGTATTGGCGGGCTGCCAGACGCCCTTTGACCGCGATATCAATCAGCTTTTCAGCTTCCGCACGGATGGCACGGGCGCGTGCCTCCGTGGTCTTTATCCTATCGTAACGGATGAGACCCGCCATCAGATTACGACGCGCAGAACGGCGTCGCGGCTCAGGCATACTCATCCGATTACCGGCAACTCTGTGCCTCAACTCATTCCTCCATTTCGTGATCGCCGTCCGAATCCGCACCGATCGTACTTGTGCGCGGATTGGGCAAGAAGTTACGTAGGAGCAAACGCTCGCGCAATTCTTGCAGGCTCTTTTCACCAAAGTTACGCACGCCGAGCAGGTCATCCTCGTTCATCGAAAGCACCTGACCGACCTTCGGTAATATTACTACGCTTGAGACAGTTATAGGCACGCACAGAGAGATCAAGGTCCTCAATGGGCGTATCATAAATCTTCTGCGGTATTGGCAAACTGCTGAGCGGAGCCTTCTCCTGCTCGATCATAGTAGCACGGTAATTGGCAAGCTGCGAGAAGTGCCGGACAAGAATGTCCGCACTCTGGCGCAACGCTTCATCCGGCGAAATCGTTCCATCGGTCGTAACATCAAGCACTATTTTATCGAAGTTTGTCATTTGCCCAACACGGGTATGCTCCACCGAATAATTGGCCTTTTGCACTGGCGTGTAAATGGCGTCCACCGGAATGACACCGATGGGCTGGTCTTCTTTTGAGTCGGCGGGGACGTAGCCACGACCGGTCTCAACCACCAGTTCCATTTCCAGACGGGCCTGTTCGTTATCCAGTGTCGCGATATGCAGATCGGGATTGACAATCTCCACCGTACTGGGTGCGGCAATGTCAGCCGCCGTTACCTCTCGCTCGCCCGTAACCTCAAGGCGCATGGATACGGGATGGTCCGAGAAGGAACGCAAACGCAGCTGTTTGATGTTCAACACGATATCCGTTACATCCTCCATTACATTGGGGATATCCTGGAATTCGTGCTGCACACCTTCAATCCGAATAGAAGTCACCGCCGCGCCAGGCAGCGATGAGAGCAAAACGCGGCGCAGCGCGTTGCCCAGAGTCATACCATACCCGGCTTCTAACGGCTCAATATCATAACTCGCATAATTGCCCTGTGTTTTCGTATTTTTAATGCGAGGTAGAGTAATATCTAACAAGGTTCCAACCTGCCTTTCTTTTTCTACCATTGCTTATTTCAAGCCACCTCTTGCTCTGGAGCAAGCCAGGAATCGAATAGCTGGTAGTCCAAGAGTGTTGTACCACAGCGCGACCCTTTGCAAGAACCACGCCAGGACATCTACCCATCCGCCGACTTCACGTATTAACGTTGGTAATATTCAACTACCATCTGCTCGTCAAAGGGCAGTTCAAGGTCTGTTCGTGTAGGTAGCGTAATGACGCGGCCTGACATTTCATTCGTGTCTAAACGCAGCCAGGCAGGTACTCCTTTTTGCGCCAGCAATAATGCACGAGTCTTAAAGTACTCAAGTCCCTTGCTGCGCTCACGTACAGAAATCACATCATTGGGTTTAGCAATAAAAGAAGGAATATCCGTTTTACGCCCATTTACAGCAAAATGTCCATGACAGACCAGTTGGCGAGCTTGCGCCCGCGAGTCTGCAAAGCCCAGGCGATACACGAGGTTATCCAGGCGCATCTCTAGAATTTGCAACAGGTTCTCACTGGTTCGACCGGGGCGTCTCGCGGCTTTATCAAATGAATTGCGGAACTGACGCTCCAGCACCCCATATGTTCTGCGGACTTTCTGTTTCTCGCGCAACTGCAAAGCATAGCCAGAGGCTTTGCGTGGACGGCTGGCGCCATGTTGTCCTGGTCGGGTATTGCGGCGTTCAAGTGTACATTTCGCCATGCACTTGTCGCCCTTCAGAAAAAGCTTTACCCCCTCACGCCTGCAGAGTTTGCAGACGGGGCCGGTATAACGTGCCATCTAATTTAATCCTCCTCACACGCGGCCAGGGCCGGTTATACGCGCCGTCTCTTGGGCGGTCGGCAGCCATTGTGCGGAATAGGTGTAACATCGGTAATAGAAACAACGGAAAGGCCAGTCGCTTGCAATGAACGGATAGCAGCCTCACGCCCAGAGCCGGGGCCTTTGACAAAGACTTCGACCTGCCGGAGGCCATGCTCCATCGCTTTACGGGCCGCCGTTTCCGCCGTCACCTGTGCGGCATAGGGGGTACTCTTACGAGAACCTTTGAAACCTTGCCCACCGGCGCTGCCCCATGAAATCACATTGCCGTTCGGGTCCGTCAACGTCACAATGGTATTATTAAATGTCGCTTGAATATGGGCTTGCCCACGCGGAATGGATTTACGCTCACGCCGCCTTACTTTGCCTGTTGGTTTCTTTTTGTCTGCCATACTTAAAACAATCCTCCCCGGCGTTATTTCTTGGCTGCTGCCTTCTTCTTGCCGGCTACAGTTCTCTTTGGTCCACGGCGTGTACGTGCATTCGTGCGCGTGCGCTGGCCACGAACCGGCAGGTTACGGCGATGGCGCATACCACGATAACAGCCGATCTCGATCAGCCGTTTGATGTTCATGTCTACTTCACGACGCAGATCTCCCTCGACCTTGTGTTCGCGGTCAATCACCTCACGTAATCGGTTGACCTCTTCTTCAGTCAAGTCCTTTACCCGTGTATCCGGGTTAATGCGTGTTCGCTCCAGGATTTTGCGGCTCGTAGTGAGGCCAATCCCGTAGATGTAGCACAGCGAAATTTCCACGCGCTTCGCGCTTGGAATGTCAACGCCGGCGATTTTAGCCATCTTTTCCTCCGTACATATGTTTCCTGGATACCCGCAAGGGATATCCCTACATGTCTCTAGCCCTGTTTTTGTTTATGCTTGGGGTCCTTGCTACAAATGATCATCACCACACGGTTGCGGCGGATCACCTTGCAATGCTCACAGCGCGGTTTCACTGAGGCACGCACTTTCATGGTTTACCCTCCTCATAGTAGTAAAAAAGTACAATCTCAGACAGACGCAAGAGGAGAAGAAACCCTTACCCTCGTGCCTCATTTGGTCCTGGTCTCAATCTAAAAGATGCCGATGAGAAGAAAAACTTGCAGTACCCTAAATCGGGTCGCTAGCTCTGAAACCTGCCGAAATTGAGGAATATCGCCTCACGATTTCACACGCCATGTTATGCGTCCTCGCGTCAGGTCATAGGGCGAAAGCACAACCTTCACCTTATCTCCTGGCACGATACGCACAAAATTCATCCGAATTTTCCCTGAGAGGATCGCCAGTACCTGATGTTGCTCATCAATTTCAACTTTAAACATGGCATTGGGGAGGGCTTCTAACACCTTACCCTCTACCTCAATCTCATCCTTTTTTGCCATAGGTTCCTTTCTCTATCGGCGAGTATGCGTTTTTCCCTTGATAGCCCTATCATCTTTCTGGACGGTCCGCGTCGTGTGGCAGCCAACACACGCGCATAGATGGCAAGACAGCGTAATGCGTGATAGGCAATGATTTCAAGAGCGATGTCACAATGTAATAAACTATAAAGCGGCAGCAGTAGTTACTGCTGCAGCCAACTACGAATTATACCACAAATATGAACGGGTGTCGAGAGGGAAATTTTTCCTATTCCCGACCTTTCAATAAATATTGGCATTGGCAGTGGACGCATAAATCGGCTCTTACCGCGTCAAGATATCTGCATCGCCTTCCGTGATTGCTACTGTATGCTCGAAGTGAGCCGAGTAACTACCATCGGTGGTGACAACTGTCCAACCGTCGTCCAGGACAGTGGTATCAATGCTCCCCATGTTGACCATTGGCTCTATCGCGATGACCATGCCTGGTTTTAACACGATTTTGGGATAGCTCGGCTCAACATAGTTGAGAACCTGCGGATCCTCATGCATACTGCGCCCAACGCCATGCCCGCTATAATGGCGCACTACTGAAAATCCGGCGGCCTCGACATATTGCTGTACCACTCGACCGATATCCTGTACGCGATTGCCCGCACATGCCGCCGCGATACCACGGTAGAGAGCATCTTCTGTGACCTTGAGCAGACGCTGTACCTCCTGCGAAATCTGCCCGACCGGAACAGTAATCGCCGAGTCGGCATGCCAGCCATTATAGCTGGCCGCGAGGTCAAGAGTGACAATATCGCCCTCGCGCAGTACGCGTTCACCCGGTATGCCATGGACTATTTCTGCGTTTACAGACGTACAAAGCGACTTCGTGTAACCATGATAGCCCAAAGAGCTAGATTTCGCACCCCAACGCCGTAAAGCGGCCGCACCGCTAGCATCCAGTTCGCCAGTAGTAATACCTGGTCGCACTGCACTACGCAACTCTGCCAGAACTTCGGCGACGATATGGCCCGTCTCGCGTATTTTCTCTCGTTCCTCTTTCGACTTTATAATGGGTGCCATACTAGTTTCTCATTTATTCGTAGGAATGTGCGCTTCGATTTGCTTCACAAGCTCCGCTTGCACCTTATCAATAGCCTGGTTGCCGTTTATTTCTACCATTTTCTGCTGCTGACCATAGTAGTCGAGCAGGTGAATGGTCTCGTTGAAGAAAATATCCAATCGTTTCTGTACCGCCTCTCCCGTGTCATCGGAGCGTTGGTACAATTCACTTCCATCTATGTCACACACACCGGGAACCTTCGGCGGATTGGTGCGGATATTGTATACATGCTGCTGCGCCCGGCAAATATACCTGCCGGAGAGCCTGTTGAGCAGCTCTTCGCGTGGCACACTCAGATAGGTGGCAAGGTCTATCTGTTGCCCGGCCTGTTGCAATCCCTTATCTAACGCCTGCGCCTGGGCGATTGTACGCGGGAATCCATCCAACAGAACACCTCGCGCACAATCAGGTTCCTTAATACGGTCCAGCACCATTGCCACCGTAAGATCATCAGGAACCAGCTCTCCGCGATCAAGATATGCTTTGGCCTGTTTGCCCAGCTCTGTTCCCTCACTAATAGCCTTACGAAATAAATCGCCACTGGCAACATGGCTTATTCCAAATGACTGCGAAAGTTTTTCCGCCTGCGTTCCCTTCCCCGACCCCTGTGCGCCGATCAGGATAATATTCACGCTTTCATCCTCCGATGGAAGTGGGTCGGAGTGCTTCATTGCGCCCCGACCATTCACAGTACTACAACAGGCGCTTGCTTACGCCCTGAACTATGAAAGAAAACCAGAATAGTTACGCATGACCATTTGTGCTTCAAGCTGTCTCACCGTATCCAGCACGACACCGACCGCGATCAGGACAGAAGCTGCACTCAATAACTGGTTGCCGCCGACACGGGCAAAGAACGGCAAAATCGCCACAATGCCCAGGAATAGCGCACCTGCCAGCGTGATACGGTTCAGTATCGTCGTCAGATATCTACTCGTTGGCTCACCTGGACGATAGCCAGGGATAAAACGCTCCCTGTTTCTGCAAATTCTCCGGTATATTCTGCTGCTGCCACATCACATACGCATAGAAGTAGGTGAATGCGAACACCAGCACGAAGAATATGAACCAGTAGTACCAGAGCGTCGGGTTGACAAGGTAGTTAGCAACCCATTGTGAAGAGGAAGAAAGCCAATTCACGTTGCTACTGACCAGGTACTGTGCCAGGACAGCCGGGAAGATGAGCATAGACTGCGCGAAGATGAGTGGGATCATGCCCGCGCTGTTGACCTGCATCGGAATGTAGGTGGTCTGTGCCGAGCCAACCAGCATATTACCCCGTACCATACGCTTTGTTGGATACTGTACCGGTACGCGGCGCTGACCCTGGTAAATGTAGACAATACCGAGGATCGTGATCAAACCAATAATCAAGAACACCGCGATACCAATGATACCGTTGCCTGACGTGGATGATGCCGCCTGATATCCCGTTTGTATCGTGCCAGGGAGACCGGCCACAATGCCTGCAAAGATAATCAGCGAAACACCATTGCCGATGCCCTTCTCAGTGATAAGCTCACCAATCCAGACCAGCACCATCGTGCCGGTGGTTAAGGCCATCAGAATAGCCAGCGACTCCAACCAGTTCGGACCAAAGAGGCCGAAGGTACTGGGATCAAGCACACCGGCACGCTCATAAATTGCCGCCTGCCCCAGAGCCTGCAAAAAGGCCAGGGGAACGGTTATAATGCGCGTGATCTGGCTAAACCTTAAACGCCCCGCCTCGCCGCCTTCCGTCTGCATACGCTGCAGAGCGGGAATAATTGGCCCCAACAGTTGCATGACAATTGTAGCCGTAATGTATGGATAGACGCCCGTTGCGACAATCGAGAACGTCTTCAATGATCCACCAGAAAAGACATCCAACAAACCCAGCAACTGACCCAGGTTCTGATTGCTATTGCCATTGAACAGAGTCAACAAAGCATTCTGCTCGGTTGAGTTCAAAGGAACAGTAATATGGGCGAGGATGCGATAGATCAGCAACATCCCCAGCGTAAAGAGAATCTTATTGCGTAGATCGGGAACAGTCCAGATACTGCGCAGTCGTTCCCACATGGGACCCTCCTTTTACAACGAAGAAACGAAGACCTGCAGCCGCTGCCAGGACAACCAACGCTTTAAGCGTTGGTTGGTCAGAGTTGGAGCCGGTCTGCCATCCTTCCGCCTCTTCGTCTGTTCGTAGACTTTCACCGGAATAATCTCAATCGTTCCGCCAGCCGCCTCAATTTTGGCGCGGGCACCGGCGGAGACTTTATGAGCGCGGATCGTCAATACCCGATCTACGTCTCCATTCCCCAGAATCTTCAGCAATCCCCGGCTCTGGTTGCGAGTGATTAGCCCCTGTTCGGCCAGGGTCTCAGGTGTTACCTGGGCGTTGGCTTTGAACGCTTCAAGCTCTTCAATATTTACTACGGCATAGTTATCACGGAAGGCGTATGTTGCTGTTTCCCAGGCCACGTAGGAATGGCAGACGTTTCGATAGGCGCGTCTGACCGCCGTTAAATGCGCGATGGATTTTTCCGCCGGTACGGGCCTTCTGACCCTTTGTACCGCGTCCGGCCGTCTTGCCACGCCCGGAGCCATGACCGCGGCCCAGCCGTCGCTCTCTTTTGTGTGAACCGGGAGCCGGTTGCAAATCAGACAGTCTCACTGACAATCTCCTCTACCTGCACCAGGTGAATAACCTTCTGGATCATGCCGCGCACAGCAGGCTGATCTTCATGTTCAACCGTCTGCTGGAGTTTGCGCAGCCCAAGCGCACGAACTGTGGCCTTTTGATCCCTGGGGTAGCCGATAGAACTCTTCACATATTTTACACGCAATTTTGCCATTATATAACTCCTCATTGATGGCTATTAGCGACTACGGCGGTCTCCACCCCCACTACCACCTCGCCGGTCACCGCCACGATCACCACCACCTCGCCGTTCGCGATCGCCGCCGCTGCGTCGTCCACTCAGGGCCGCACGCTCACGATTTTCCTCTTCGCGCGCTGCCCGTAAAGCGGCGGCCTGTTCAGCGGCACTCGCCGAAGCGGCAGCTATCTGCTCAGCACGCTTCCTACCGAATAACTCAGCCATTGTCTTTCCACGGCGAGCAGCCTCTTCCTCTGGCGAGCGCAATTCGCGCAATGCCTTGAGGCTGGCATAGACGGTATTTGCCGCATTCGAACTGCCGAGCGACTTCGTCAAGATATCACGGATACCCACCGATTCCATCACCGCACGTATCGCGCCACCCGCAATGACTCCCGTACCAGGAGCAGCAGGTTTGAGCATCACCTCAGACGCGCCAAAGGTGGTGTTGACCATAAATGGGATGGTTGTACCCATCAGAGAGACATGAATCAGGTGTTTTTTGGCATCTTCAGCACCTTTACGGATAGCCTCTGTATACTCGCTGGCTTTGCCCAGACCGACACCGACATGGCCATTGCGGTCGCCGACTACCACGAGCGCACGAATGCTGAAACGTCGTCCACCTTTGACCACTTTCGAGACCCGGCTTACCTGCACCACCGTCTCTTCCAGGTTTAGTTTTGAAGCATCTATTCTTGGCATCTTACTCCTCGTGGCTCTAGAATTCCAGACCTACTTCACGGGCACCTTCGGCGAGTGCAGCTACTCGCCCATGATAGGCGAAGCCTCCCCTGTCAAAGACTACACGATTTACGCCCTGCTCTTTTGCACGTTGCGCAACAAGTTTGCCAACCTCACGAGCGGTCGCGACCTTTTGATTGTTTGCAATGGGGGCGAGTGCCTCGACCGGTGTCTTCCTCTCGCCTTTAACGGCGGAAGGCAGCAATGTTTTGACCTGCGTGCCAGGCTTACCACCTTTGGCGGGTGCACCCTTCTGCTGTCCACCCTTCGCGGGAGCTTTCTGTGGCTGCTTCTCAGCCTTTGCCCCTTTGCCTTTGCCTGGAATAAGTTCCGTTGCCATCTCAACTACATTGCTTACCGCATCTACCACTGATGACGCAATATCTCCCACTTTTTCCTGCAGAGATAGCTCAGGTGGCGTCGGCTTAAAACCGCGCATGCTCTCATCAAGCGATGAAGCAGCAACCAGCGTTCTTCCGGTCGTATCATCAATAATTTGTGCGTAGATATGCGAGCCACTGCGGTACACGCTCAACCGCGGACGAGCAGATGTACCTTCCAGGTGACGCCGCATTCGCTGGTGCCGTCGCAGCCGCGCCTTATTTCCATGAAACTGTTTGATCATGACGCTCTCTTCCTTATATACTGTTTCGATTGAGCGAAGGAGTGCTGAGTAACGTGGTCGGCACTACGGTACTCTTTATGTCCATACTCAATTCAGATAATCCTGGCGTAGGGTACGATAGATCGGCCATACGGGCGCGCTAAATCGGGCCCCTACTTCTTCTTGCCGCCGACTTTACCGGCCTTACCGGCTTTGCGACGAATGACTTCACCGGTGTAACGAATACCTTTGCCCTTGTAGGGTTCGGGTTTGCGGATGCGGTGAATATCCGCAGCGACGGCACCAACCAGTTGTTTATCAATACCACTGACGCTGATCTTCGTCGCTTTGGTCACGGCATCCACACCGTCAACGCTTAAAGTGATACCGGGAGGTGGTTGCACCTCAACAGGGTGGGAGTAGCCAACCTGAATAACCAGGTTATCCCCAACCTTCGCGGCACGATAACCGACGCCGTGTATTTCTAATTGCCGGGTATAGCCAGTGGTCACACCAACAACCATATTGTTGACCAGTGTACGATACAGGCCATGCTTTGATTTATGCTCTTTGCTGTCCGAGGGGCGGGTAACAAGCACCTGCCCGTTCTCAAGTTGAAGACCCAACGCGGGATCAATCTTATATGATAGCTCGCCTTTAGGGCCTTTGACCGTCACTACATTGTCCTCGGTCCAGTTGATCTGTACCTTTGGCGGTACAGCGATTGGAGCGCGTCCAATACGAGACATGCTAAAACCTCCTGTCTACCAAACGTAGCAGACAACTTCACCACCGAGGTTCTGTTGGTAGGCCTTCTGACCCGTCATCAGCCCCTTGGGGGTCGAGAGAATGGCTATCCCCAGTCCACCACGAACGCGGGGAATAACCGCCTTCTTTGTATAGACTCGGAGTCCTGGTTTACTAACACGCTTCAACTGGGTCAATACCGGCTGCTTCTCTACATAGCGCAGCGTAATGCGGATTGTGCCTTGCGGGTTATCCTTCAGAATCTCGATATCCTTAATGTAGCCTTCTTCTTTCAGCACACGCGCAATTGCCAGCTTCATTTTCGAGGCCGGAATCAGTACGCGAGTATGCCGTGCTGCTACCGCGTTGCGAATACGTGTCAGCATATCTGCAACGGGATCAGTCATATTCATGGAAATCCTCCATACATCGCGAGAGGCGAAACAGTTGCATAACTTCCTTTTCGCACATTCGCCATTTTACATCTTCGCGACTACCAGCTTGACTTGGTTACGCCGGGCAACTCACCGCGTAGCGCACGCTCGCGGAAGCAGATACGGCAGAGGCCAAATTTGCGCATATACGCACGAGGCCGCCCACAAATTTGACAGCGGTTGTGCTGTTGCACCTTAAAGCGGGGCTTGCGCTTCGATTTTACAATCATTGATGTTTTTGCCATTACACCTTACGCCTCCAGCGTTATTTCTTAAAGGGCATGCCCATCAATTTGAGCAGCTCGCGCCCCTCTTCGTCGGTACGAGCGGTGGTCACAATACTCACTTCCATGCCGCGCACCTTGTCAACCTTATCGTAATCAATCTCTGGGAAGACCAGTTGCTCACGCAAACCGAGTGTGTAGTTGCCACGGCCATCAAAGGCCTCGGCAGATACGCCCTGGAAGTCGCGCAAGCGCGGTAAGGCCACGTTCATCAGCTTATCCAGGAACTGGTACATGTGCTCGCCACGCAGCGTGACCATGCAACCAATTTGCATCCCTTCGCGCAGTTTGAAGGCCGCAACAGAGCGTTTGGCGCGGGTGATTACAGGACGTTGCCCGGTAATCGCGGCCAGATCCGCTACGGCGGCATCCATCGCTTTTGCGTTCTGAATAACTTCGCCCATCCCAATATTCACGACTACTTTATGTACGCCAGGGACCTGCATTGGGTTCTTGTAATTAAACGCCTTTCGCAGGTTTGGCACAACCTCTTGTTGATATTTCTCTTTCAACCGTGATGCCATAACGTTTAACTACTCCTCGCCCGATCTTCGATAATCTTATGACATTTCTTGCATACGCGGACGCTGCGTACTTTTTGGTCCGCGCCCATTGGACGGCGTTCATGTCCAACACGGGTCGGCTGACCGCACTCGGTGCAAATAAGCATCGTGTTGGAAACTTGCAGCGGCATCGCCTTTTCGATGACGCCCCCCTGACGGGTCTGACCCTGGGGGCGGGCATGTTTCTTGACTATGTTCAGGCCCTCAACGATCACTTTGTTGGCCTGTGGCATTGCCCGCGAAACCGTCCCTTGCTTCCCTCTATCCTTGCCCGCAATAATCAATACGGTGTCACCCTTCTTGATTTTCATCTTGGCAAGATGCAGGGGCTTTTTCTCTTTTTGTCGTACTACCATTTTCTTCCTCGTTAGAGTACTTCAGGCGCGAGCGAAATGATTTTTGTATAGTTCCGTTCGCGCAATTCGCGGGCTACGGGGCCAAAGATACGTGTGCCGCGAGGATTGTTACCGGCAGCGATAATCACAGCCGCGTTCTCATCGAAGCGGATGTGCGAACCGTCGGCACGGACATATTCCTTCGCGACGCGCACGACCACCGCGTTCACAACCTCACCTTTTTTCACCTGTCCATTCGGTGCGGCCTGTTTGACGGAAGCCTTAATGATATCTCCTATTTGAGCATAACGCTTGGAGGAGCCACTCATAACGCGAATACACATAATTTCTTTGGCACCGGTATTATCAGCTACCTTCAGGCGGGTTTGCGGCTGAATCATCCCTTCTTCTCCTTATGCCTGGTCCTCGTCGGATGTATCCGACGAAGTAGATGTCAGATCGGGATCGACATCAGCCATTAGTTCTTCCACCGGCACAATTCCGCTACCGCGCTTGATAATCTCTATCAGACGCCAGTGTTTCATCTTGCTCAGAGGGCGACATTCCTCGATCCGTACAATATCGCCAATCTGGCAGGTGTTTTCTTCATCATGCGCCTGGAAGCGTTTCGTCTGTTTGTAAGTGCGTTTGTAGATGCGATGTTTTTTCAGCGTCTCTACAACGACCACAATCGTTTTATCCATTTTGTTGCTGGCTACGCGCCCGATCTTCTGCTGACGACGCGTCGTCCTGGCCTGTGTAGGCGTAGCAGCATTGCTCTGCTGTGTCATTCTTGATTCTCCAACACTGTGAGGTGATGCAGCAAACGTGCGATATCCTTACGGGTATCTCCGAAGACCCGGTTGTTCTTGACTTCACCACGCTGCTTCTGCAAGCGAAGATTGAACAGTTTCAGGCGCAATTCCTTGAGTTCACGCTGTGCCTCACCGGCGGTGTACTCAGCAATCTGCTTGCGGCGTTCTTTAACCTTCGACACTTTCCACCTCCCCTCGTGTAATAAAGCGGGTCGCAACGGGCAATTTGTGACTGGCGAGACGTACCGCCTCTTTGGCGACCTCCTCGCTGACGCCACCAATTTCAAAAATGATGCGCCCCGGTTTCACAACGGCCACCCAGTGATCGACCGCGCCCTTACCGCTCCCCATACGGGTTTCGGCAGGCTTCGCGGTAATTGGTTTATCGGGGAACACACGAATCCATACTTTGCCACCACGCTTCATAAAGCGGGTGAGCGCGATACGTGCGGCCTCGATCTGGCGAGCCTCCATCCAGCATGGCTCCAGTGCCTGTAAGCCAAATTCGCCAAAGGCGAGCGTGCTACCACGCTGGGCGGTTCCTTTCATGCGACCGCGATGTTGTCTGCGGTACTTTGTACGTGATGGTGCCAATAACATGGCTTCGAATCTCCTCTACTCGCTCTGAGCCGTGTCCGTCTCTGGTGCAGACGTTTGGGTCGTCTGGGTCGTTGGTGTCGGCCGTTCTGATTGTTCCGGCTGCGTCGCTACAACAGGAGTCTGCTCAGCCGGGACCGGGCTTGCACCGAGGCTGGGGCCTGTGGCTGGCGCGGCGGACGCGGGGGCCGATCTCCCTGTGCACGCGGCTGGCGCGGAGGTCGGTCTCCGCCTTGCCCTTGCGGTCGGTCTCCTTGCGGACGCGAACCACGCTCTCCTTGCGGACGCGGCGATCCAGTACGCTCGCCCTGTGGACGCGCTGGTCTCTCCCCCTGTCCAGATGGACGGGTGCCTCGCTCTCCACCACGCGGTCGGTCTCCTTGCGGACGCGAACCACGCTCACCGCGTCCAGCACCATCACGGCGACGGTCACGGCGATCACCGCCTTCACGTGGCTGGAACGAGGGCTGTTGAATCACTTCCTGCGCAGGTTCGCCGGGTTCGCGGCGTTTGCTCGGCAGAATATCGCCCTTGTAAATCCATACTTTAATACCGATGACACCAAAGGTTGTATGCGCTTCCGCCAGACCATAATCAATATTGGCACGCAGCGTGTGCAGAGGAATCTTGCCCTCTACCTCTTTCTCAGAGCGCGCAATTTCTGCTCCTCCAAGCCGCCCACCACAGATAACTTTGATGCCCTTCGCGTTAGCACGCATTGTCTTCTGCACCGCCTGCTTCATAGCGCGACGGAACGAGACACGCCGCTCCAACTGCTCGGCGATACTACGCCCAACCAGATAGGCATCCAGTTCAGGCTGGCGAATCTCTATAATATTCAGGCGTACACGCTTGCGGGTTTTTGCCTCGAGCAAACCACGCAATCGATCAACCTTTTCACCGCTTTTCCCGATCACAATACCGGGCTTCGCGGTATAAATCGTCACCGCAACCTGATTTGCGGCGGCACGCTCAATCTCAATACGTGAGACCGAGGCATTGAATAACTCTTTGTTGATCAACTGACGAATCAGTAAATCTTCAGCAAAGACATCTTTGTAATCGCGTTCAGCGTACCAACGGGACTGCCAACCCTGGCCGTCCTGAATGACGCCGAGCCGAAACCCTATGGGATGCACTTTTTGTCCCAAAAGTGTCCTCCTTCTTTGCGACCTTAGCTCCGGGCGTCCGCCGGATCGTCTGAAACAATAACTGTCACATGGCAATAGCGACGCAAAATACGAGCCGCCTGGCCACGCGAACGCGCTTTTATCCGTTTAATACGGAATGAATCGTCCGCCACGATATTCAGAATATAAAGTTCATCTGGATCGAGATTATAGTTATTTTCTGCGTTCGCTACCGCCGATGCTACCACTTTACTGACAGGCTTCGCACCTGCGTTGGGTAGAAATTGCAGGTAAGCGAGAGCTTCATTGACTGGTTTTCCCTTCACCGCATTGGTGACCAGACGCATCTTGCGCGGCGGAATGCCGATATCTTTTGCAATAGCTCTGACTTGCATCTCATACCTCTTATATTGTGGGAGCCATTCATGACATCCCTACACGCCGCTACCGGACCGATGTGGTCCGCTCATTTTTGCCGCCGGCGTGACCACGGAAGTGGCGCGTGGGGGCAAACTCACCTAACTTATGGCCTACCATGTTCTCTGTGATATAGATAGGCACATGGGTCTTCCCGTTATGAACACCGATTGTCATAGAGACCATCTCTGGGAAGATCATCGAGGCACGCGACCACGTTTTAATCACACGACGGTCGCCGCTGCGCTTCATGCTCAGTACTTTTTTCCTGAGCGACTCATGAATGTATGGCCCTTTTTTTCGTGAGCGAGACATTACTTCTTCCTCCTACCAGCATTGCGACGCCGTACAATATTGCGGTCTGTGCGCTTATTGTTACGAGTCTTGTAACCTAGAGCAGGTTTGCCCCACGGAGTCTGCGGCTGTCCGCCAATCGGCGCACGTCCCTCACCACCACCATGAGGATGGTCGCGGGGGTTCATCGCGGAACCTCGCACGGTTGGACGGCGGCCCATGTGGCGTTTGCGCCCGGCTTTCCCAATGCTCTGGTTCTCATGATCAACGTTGCCCACCTGTCCAATAGTCGCCATACAGAGGATATGCACCCGACGCTGCTCACCTGACGGCAGACGAAGCAAGGCATAATCGCCATCCTTTGCCATCAACTGTGCGCCCGCGCCCGCGCCACGTACCATCTGCGCTCCACGGCCCTTCTCAAACTCAATGCAGTGAATAGTCGTACCAGTCGGGATATTCTTCAACGGCAGTGCGTTGCCGACACGAATATCGGCCTCCGGCCCCGCCGAAACTTTATCACCGACCTTCAGGCCGACTGGCGCAATGATATACCGCTTCTCGCCATCCACATAGTGCAACAACGCGATACGCGCCGAGCGATTAGGATCGTATTCGATAGAGGCAACTTTTGCCGGTACACCCAGCTTATTGCGCTTAAAATCAATAATGCGATAGGCACGCTTGGCACCACCGCCGCGATGGCGAACGGTGATTTTACCCTGGTTATTGCGTCCCGCGTGCTTTTTCAACTTGACGGTCAGAGATTTCTCTGGCTTCGTCCTCGTAATCTCCTCGAATGTCGAAACTGACATGCCGCGACGCCCAGGAGAAGTTGGTCGGTACTGTCTAATTGGCATCTCTCAACACCTTACGCTTTTAATGCGTCAATTGCGTAGCCCTCTTTCAGGGTCACAATTGCCTTCTTCCACTCGCGGGCCTCTACAGGTCGAGGAGCAGAGCCTTTACGCCGTATCATCTTCGCCTTGCCAGGCATCCGAATAATATTGACCGAGACGACTTTCACCTTGAATAATTCCTCTACGGCGCGACGTATTTCAATTTTATTTGCCTCCAACGCCACTTTGAAGGTATATTTGTTCTGTTCTTGTAGCTTTACTGTCTTTTCAGTCACTACACCGTGGCGCAGTATTTCTGTGATTTCCACAGTCTGTTCCTCCTCGCCTGGGCTTACTCGTCCACCGTCTCGGCTGTCGTATCACCGGCAGCTTCCTCAGCTTCCTCGGCTGTCGTTTGATCAGCGTCTTCGTCGTCCACCATCTCGGCTGTCGTATCGCCGACAGCGTCTTCGGAGTCCCCGGTCAACCTGCTGGTGGCTTCAGCCGCGCTCAGACCTTCACCAAATACCATCTCAAGCCAGCGAACCGTGTTCACCGGTAGAATCAGGCAATCATGCTTCAGCAGTTCCACGACATTGATCGAGGCAACGTGCTGTACTTTGGCAGTAGGAATGTTGCGCAGCGACAGGATGACATTCTCATCACGCTCCGGCAACATCATCAATACACGCTTGCTATCAGCCACGGGCAGTTTAGCCAGAATGGCCACCATGTCTTTGGTACGTGGGGTATCAAGCGACAGGTCACTGATAACAATAAGCTTCTCGTTGGCAACTTTATCGGATAGAGCCGAACGGATTGCTAAACGGCGCATTTTTTTAGGCACATCATGATGATAGGCATGCGGCTTAGGCCCAAAGACGACACCACCATGGCGGAATTGAGGGGCGCGGGTACTCCCCTGACGGGCGCGACCGGTTCCCTTTTGCTTATATGGCTTTTTATTTCCGCCCGATACCTCAGCACGAGTCTTGGTCGAAGCATTACCCTGGCGACGATTCACCAGTTGCGCGGTGACAACCTGATGAAGAACCGCCACATTAGGGGTGACTCCAAACACCTGCTCGCTCAGTTCGAGCTGCTCTACGGCCTCGCCGGCCTTGTTATAAACTGTAGTCGAAGGCATTTCGGTTACCTCATCACATGCTTCTTCACCATAAGCAACCCGCCATTGGCACCGGGGACAGACCCCTTCACCACGAGCAGGTTTCGCTCAGGATCAGCTTCTATCACTTGCAATTTCATTGCCGTCACGCGTGCATGGCCCATATGTCCGGCCATGCGCGTTCCTTTCAGGACACGTCCGGGAGTGGTACCGGAACCAATAGAACCGGGGGCGCGGGTGCGGTCCGATTGACCATGTGTCTTCGGGCCACCGCTAAAGCCGTGACGCTTGACACCACCCTGGAAACCTTTACCTTTGGTCGTTCCAATGATATCCACTACCTCACCCGAGGTAAATAGTCCGGCATCAAAGGTTTTGCCAAGTTCCAGGCTCTCTGCCGCCACTCCTGCTTGCAGCGGTACTTCGCGCAAGACTTTGAACGGTCCCAACTCTGGCCCTGGACGACGCTGGCGGTTTTCCTGCACCTTGAGTAGCTTCTCGATCTGCTTATCTTTGGTAGCAGCCGTTGCGCCCGCCTCGGCATGTTCGCCTTCCGTTTTTGCTTTGGAACGCTGCTCTTGTTGATGCGCCTGCAACCGGCGGCGCTGGGCCTTCAACAATGGCAAACTATGTCCAAGATGCCCCAACGCGGGACGGGTTATATTCTTCGTCGTCGCTGGCTCGAAACCAATTTGTACGGCTTCGTAACCATCACGAGCAGCAGTCTTTACCTGTGTAATGATGCAGGGGCCGACTTCTATCACTGTGACCGGGATGGCTATTCCATTTGGCCCGAACACCTGGGTCATGCCGACCTTCCTGCCCAACAATGCATTCAGCATATGTTTGCTTTCCTCTTCTCTTAACTGTAAGGGCTGTGTGCGTTGCGCCTCTTTTCATGACCGGCACAAATTGGCACATCGCTGCGCTCGTACCGCAGGCGCGATCAATTGGGCTCTTACAGCTTGATTTCGATGTCCACTCCTGCGGGCAAATTCAAACGTGTTAAGGCCTCAACCGTCTTATTGGTCGGCTCAATGATATCAATCAAGCGTTTATGTGTGCGAATCTCAAACTGCTCGCGAGCATCTTTATCAATGAACGGTGAGCGCATCACAGTATACTTGCCAATCTCGGTGGGCAATGGTATCGGACCTGAGACGCGGGCACCCGTTTGTTGCGCTGTATCTACAATTTGCATTGCGGACTGGTCAAGAATACGATGGTCGTATGCTTTAAGTCGAATGCGAATACGCTGTTTTGCTCCGGTAGCCATGTTACTCTCCTATATGTAGGGGCGGCATTCATGCTGCCCGCGTCGCCCTCCTCATGGAAGACGGCCTGGATAGCACTCCTGGCACCCAGTCCGTCCTGCATGACGTTCTTCCTGTACAGGGCCGGGCCACGCGGCACGCGCAATCGTGCCCCGCCAAGTTAGCGTTCGACTTTGACACAGATGCCCGCACCAACCGTGCGTCCACCCTCTCGAATGGCGAAGGTCACGCCCTCCTCCATCGCGACCGGCTGGATCAACTCCACCGTCATCTCGATGTTGTCTCCCGGCATCACCATCTCCACTCCCTCCGGTAAACGGATCGCGCCCGTCACATCGGTCGTGCGCACATAAAACTGCGGCCGGTACCCGTTGAAAAACGGCGTGTGCCGCCCTCCCTCTTCTTTCGAGAGCACGTACACCTGCGCCTGAAACGTCTTGTGCGGCTTGATTGAGCCCGGCTTGGCTAACACCTGCCCCCGCTCGATCTCCGCTCGCTCGACTCCCCGCAGCAAACAGCCCACGTTGTCCCCCGCTATCCCTTGATCCAGCGTCTTCTGGAACATCTCGACCCCCGTCACGACCACCGTGCGCGTCTCTTCCTTCATGCCCACGATCTCCACCGGCTCACCCACTTTGATGAGACCCCGCTCGATGCGTCCGGTCGCCACGGTGCCACGCCCCTTGATGCCAAACACATCCTCCACCGGCATCAAGAACGGCTTGTCCGTCGCGCGCTCCGGCGTCGGGATGTAGCTATCCACCGCATCCATCAACTGCCAGATGCAGGCTGCCTCGGGGTCGCTGCGCGACAGGTCGCCTTTGCTCTCCAACGCGCCCAGCGCCGAGCCCCGAATGACCGGCACGTCGTCGCCGGGAAATTGGTACTTGCTCAAGAGTTCGCGCACTTCCAACTCGACCAGTTCGAGCAGTTCCTCGTCGTCCATCATGTCCACTTTGTTGAGAAAGACGACCATGGCCGGCACTTCCACCTGGCGTGCCAAGAGGATGTGCTCGCGCGTCTGCGGCATCGGGCCGTCAGGTGCACTGACGACGAGGATGGCGCCGTCCATCTGCGCGGCGCCGGTGATCATGTTCTTAATGTAGTCGGCATGGCCGGGGCAGTCCACGTGCGCGTAGTGGCGTTTGGCGGTCTCGTACTCCACGTGGGCAATCGCGATGGTGATGCCCCGCTCGCGCTCCTCGGGGGCTTTGTCGATCTGGTCAAAGGCCACGTAGTTGGCCATCTTGGCATTGGCCAACACTTTGGTGATCGCCGCCGTCAACGTCGTTTTGCCGTGGTCAATGTGGCCGATCGTTCCCACATTCACATGCGGCTTCGTTCGCTCAAATTTCTTCTTCGCCATATATGTTCCTCTTTAAACAGTGCTCAGTGCAAACGTTTGTGCGTCAGGGACTGCACCCTTGCTATGGCACTTTTCTGGTATTGTTACAATTCCCCATCCTCATGGATGAATTCACACAAAAAACAGGACTACTCGGTCGGCCTCTGCCCTGATTTCGGCTCCGAGTCCCTTACGGGATTGTTTGTTGCCAGCATTACCGGCTGGCTTTCGCAATGATTTCCTCAGCGATATTTTTCGGCACTGGATCGTAATGCGCAAACTCCATAGAGTAGTTAGCGCGACCACTGGTCATAGAACGGAGTTGGTTCACATAGCCGAACATTTCGGCAAGAGGAACATGTCCCCGCACCACATACATTGTCCCACGACTTTCCATACCAAGAATGGTACCCCGGCGTCTGTTGAGGTCGCCGATGACGTCTCCGTAGAATTCTTCAGAGGTAGTGACTTCTACCAACATGACTGGTTCAAGGAGGATAGGAGCAGCCTTGCGAACAGCTTCTTTTATCGCGAGCGAACCGGCAATTTTAAATGCCATTTCGCTTGAGTCAACGTCGTGATATGACCCATCATAGAGCGTTACTTTGACATCGATCATGGGATGACCAGCAATGATGCCATTATCCAATGTTTCTCTAATGCCGTTTTCAACAGGTTTGATGTATTCTCTGGGAATCACGCCACCAATGATAGCATTGATAAACTCAAAACCCTTGCCTCGCTCGTTGGGTGCAACCCGAATCCAGACATCGCCATATTGACCGTGACCACCGGTCTGCCGAACGTGTTTGCCCTGCGCCTGCGCCTCGCGTGAAATGGTTTCACGATAGGCGACCTGTGGACGTCCAATGTTCGCTTCGACTTTGAACTCGCGGAACATGCGGTCAACAAGTACTTCCAAATGCAGTTCGCCCATGCCACTGATAATGGTTTGTCCACTATCCAGGTCGGTATGTAACTGGAAGGTCGGGTCCTCTTCCGCCAGCTTGTTGAGAGCCAGGGCCATTTTATCCTGGTCAGCGCGTGTTCTCGGCTCGATAGCAATATCGATGACGGGCTGTGGGAAGATGATAGACTCCAACACAACTGGATTGTCCCGGTCACAGAGCGTATCACCAGTGAAGGTGTTGCGCAAACCGACAGCCGCACAGATATCTCCCGCTCGAATCTCGTCAATGTCTTCGCGGTGGTTGGCATGCATACGCAAAAGGCGACCAACGCGCTCCGACTTCCCCTTTGTGCTATTCTCGACAGCCGACCCTTTTGTCAGCGTGCCAGAGTAGACGCGCAGGTACGAAAGGCGACCAACAAAGGGATCGGATACAATTTTGAAAACCAGGGCACTGAACGGTGCTGAGTCGTTCACCTCGCGGACAACGGTTTCATCGGTATCAGGATTAATGCCAGTAAGAGATGGAATGTCGAGAGGGGAGGGCAGGTAAGCAATCACGGCGTCGAGCATGGCCTGTACACCCTTATTTTTCAGTGCCGTACCACAAAGCACCGGCACCAGTGCGCCGGCGATAGTTGCCCTGCGCAAAGCGGCAACAAGCTCCTCTTTTGTAATCTCTTCACCCTCAAGGAATTTGAGAGTCAGTTCCTCATCGGTCTCGGCAACACGTTCAATCAAGTATTCTCGATGTTGCGTCGCTTCTGCCTCCATACCTGTAGGCACATCTGTATGATCCGACTTTGTTCCCAGGTCATCAGTAAAGACGACCGACTGCATGTCAATGAGATCAATAAAGCCTTTGAAATTGCTTTCACGTCCGATAGGAATCTGGATCGGTACAGCGACCGCACCCAGACGCTCACGGATCATGTCCACTGTACGCCAGAAATCAGCGCCGATGCGATCCATTTTATTGACGAAGCAGATACGAGGGACGTTATATTTATTCGCCTGACGCCAGACCGTTTCAGACTGTGGCTCGACACCCGCGACCGCGTCAAAGACAACTACACCACCATCGAGAACGCGCAGAGAGCGTTCGACTTCGGCGGTGAAGTCAACGTGACCGGGGGTATCAATGATGTTGATACGGTGATCAAGCCAGAAGCATGTTGTCGCGGCAGACGTAATGGTAATGCCGCGTTCCTGCTCCTGGGGCATCCAGTCCATTGTCGCAGCCCCTTCATGCACTTCACCCATGCGGTGAATCTTCTTGGTGTAGAAAAGGATACGCTCCGTAGTGGTCGTTTTGCCAGCATCTATATGAGCAATGATACCAATATTACGAGTTTTTTCGAGTGGGAATTCTCTTGCCATGATGTATTATTTACCAGCGATAATGAGCGAAAGCCTTGTTAGACTCCGCCATTTTGTGGGTCTCCTCACGTTTCTTAATGGTTGCGCCCTGTCCCGCGGCTGCATCCATCAATTCGCTGGCAAGTTTTTCTGCCATCGAGCGTCCATTACGAGAGCGAGCCGATTTAATCAGCCAACGCATCGCAAGCGCATTCCCACGGTCTTTACGTACATCCATAGGAACCTGATAGGTTGAACCGCCGACACGGCGGGGTTTTACTTCAACAGAAGGCGTTGCATTTTTGAGTGCCTGCTCAAATACATCAAGAGGCGCACGCTTCTGCTTTGCTTCGATAGCCGCGAAGGCGTCATAAATAATACGCTCCGCCAGGCTACGCTTTCCATCTAACATTAACTTACTTGTAAAGCGGGCCACGTTCCGGCTTTTATATTTTGCATCCGGCACGTCTGGTCTCCGCACGACTCTCTTACGTCGTGGCATTTTGCCCTCCTCAACCAATTTGCTTGCATTCGTCTGTCGTCGCTTGTTCAAGCTACTAGACACCAGAAAAGGCGTCGATTCGACTGGTGAATATGCTTCAACCAATCTTCTTCGGACGCCTACACGCGGGTGACTATCCACCGTAACGGTGGAGAACACTCGACGGTCAACGCGAAGAGACAAGCACACGAGGTATGTATCTCGTCCTCACATGACTGCCTCTTCGCGATGACGTGTATTTGCCGACCTACCTGAAAAAAGGCACTCAGGTGGTTTCGGGTAGATGACGCACCAACAAAGGTTGGTGCGCTGTCTACGCTCTTACTTCTTGCCGCCTTTAGTTGCGGCCTGACCGGGTTTGGGCCGCTTGGCCCCATATTTCGAGCGACCACGGCGACGTTTTGTGACGCCGTCGCTGTCCAGAGTACCGCGTACAATATGGTAGCGCACGCTCGGCAAGTCCTTCACGCGACCACCACGGATCAGCACAACGGAGTGTTCCTGTAAATTATGCCCTTCACCAGGGATGTACGCGGTCACTTCCATCTGGTTTGTCAAACGAACGCGAGCAATTTTACGCATTGCCGAGTTCGGCTTTTTGGGCGTCATAGTACGCACCTGCGTGCAGACGCCGCGTTTCTGCGGCGATCCGCGCAAGCGGGAGGTCCGGTTCTTCAGTGCGTTGTACGAGTACAACAGCGCCGGGGCCTTAGACCTTCTTTCTTTGTTTGAGCGGCCCTTGCGGACCAATTGATTGATCGTTGGCAAAGAACGATCCTCCCTATCCTAATATTCCTAATTATATCCCTGAGAAGGGCGCAATAAATTGCGCCCCTACATCATCTGTATGCGGATTCTTATCCTATCACTCATTTCCCAAACTGTCAAGTGCCGGCAAGCTTGAACTCCCAAGAGTACCAGCAACAGCACCGACAGGGCCAAAGCCAATACCCGCCATTGTGGCGGGTTGCACTGCCGCGAGGCGAGCGGCGGCGGCCTGCTGGCGAGCGATCTGGTCGCGACGCCGCTGTGCTATACCGGAGCCAGCCGGGATGAGTTTTCCGATAATGACGTTCTCTTTGAGACCCACCAGATGGTCTGTCCGGGCCTCAATCGCAGCCTCGGTCAACACACGAGTTGTTTCCTGGAACGAGGCCGCCGCCAGGAAGCTATCTGTGTTGAGCGATGCCTTCGTCACACCCAACAACACTGTCTGTGCGGTGGCAGGTTCTCCGCCCTCCGCCAGCACACGAGCGTTGGTATCCTCATACTTGAAACGATCTACGAGATCATTGGGCAACATCTCCGTATCGCCCGGCTCGTCCACGCGCACACGGCGTAGCATCTGCCGAACAATGACTTCAATATGTTTGTCGTTGATATATACACCGGTGTTACGGTAGACACGCTGCACCTCTTTGACGAGATACAACTGCACCGCGTCGCGCCCCTGGATGCGCAAAACATCCTGTGGCTCAAGCTGACCGGACGTGATCGGCGTACCTGCCGTGATCATCTGGCCGGGATCAACGATGATGTTACGAGAGGCTGGAATGGCATACGACCGCTCCTCACGCTCCTCGAACCGGATGTTGAGAATACCATCCGCGTTAATCAACGCCTCACCTTCGGTACGTGCCATCACGGGTACTTGCTCACTGCCATCTTCGGCGGGCATCATCGCAATAATCTGATCCTTGTGGACGTGATCCGAATCGTTGACCAGGATGTTGCTACCCTCAGGTAGTATGTACTCATCAAAGAAGATGTTGGTTGAAACGACACGAACGGTACGCGCAGAGGTATTTTCATCTTTGACGATCTCTACTTTCCCGTCAATCTCGCTAATCTCCGCCTTCTCTTTCGGTATACGTGCCTCGAACAACTCTTCGACACGCGGCAAACCTTGCGTAATGTCGCCTTGCGCACCGGCGATACCGCCGGTGTGGAAGGTACGCATGGTCAACTGTGTGCCAGGCTCACCGATTGACTGCGCCGCGATAATACCGACAGCCGCGCCGAGTTTCACCAGCGCATTCGCGGCAAGGTCGCGTCCGTAGCACTTACGGCAGATGCCATGAGCGGTCAGGCAGGCCAGTACCGAGCGCACGCGCACAGCCTGAACACCGGCATTGACAATCTCATCCACCAGTTCATCGGTCAACTCTTCACCCACTTCGATATGCTCAAAGCTGGGAATTGCCTCCGCGAGAATACGCCCCGTCAGACGACTGCGAATATCTGGCAGCATCATCGCTTTACTGTCTTTTTCAGTGATCAGAATGCCATCGGTGGTACCGCAGTCTTCCTCAGTCACAATCACGTCCTGCGCGACGTCAATCAGGCGACGGGTCAGGTAGCCCGATTCCGCAGTACGTAGAGCCGTATCCGCCAGACCTTTACGCGCACCGTGGCTACTGATAAAGTACTCCAACACGCTCAGGCCCTCGCGGAAGTTACCACGAATAGGTATCGCGATGATACGTCCCGATGGACTCGCCATCAGGCCGCGCATACCCGACAATTGGCGAATCTGCTGGAATTTTGCCTTCGTCGCGCCCGATTTCGCAATCGTCGCAATCGAACCATAGGGGTCCAGCGTCCGCTCGATCACCTTCGTCACGTCATCCGTCGCCTTCGTCCACGCATCTACCGTCTGCGTATACTTCTCCTGATCCGTTATCAAACCTTCGCGGTACTGCTCGTCTAGTTCAGCAATCTTCTCATCCGTATCCGCCAGGATGCCTTGCTTCTCTTCCGGCACCTTCACATCGCTAATGGCGATGGTCACACCCGCCTTCGTCGCATACGAGAAGCCCAGACGTTTGATCTCGTCCGCCAGTTCGACCGTTTTGACACGCCCATACTCTTTGTAACAATCGGCTATGACCTGTTTCAGGTTCTCTTTCTTCATCTCATAGTTCTTGAAGCGCAAACGCTCCGGCAATGCTTCGTTGAAGATGATGCGCCCAACCGTCGTCTCAAACGGCTTCCCGTTGGACTGCATCGTCGCCTTGTCAGGTGGCGGCGTATTGTAGATGTCGACATAGCCCAGGCGTACTTTAATCTTCGCCTGCAATTCAATGACGCCATGCTGATAGGCCAGCAACGCCTCCCCTGCATCGGTAAAGATGCGCCCTTCGCCCTTCATGCTCGGTCGCACCTGCGTCAGGTAGAAGCAGCCCAGCACCATTTCCTGGCTCGCGCCAATCGACGGATCGCCCGTACCCGGTGCCAGCAGGTTACGCGTTGACAGCATCAACTGCCGCGCCTCATCCTGCGCCTTGTCCGAAAGCGGCACATGCACCGCCATCTGGTCGCCATCGAAGTCAGCATTGAAGGCTGAGCAGACAAGTGGGTGCAGTTGGATCGCACTCCCCTCCACCAGTACCGCCTCAAAGGCCTGGATACCCAGACGGTGCAGCGTTGGCGCACGGTTCAGCAGCACTGGATGGTCTTTAATCACCTCTTCCAGCACATCCCACACCTCCGGCTTGACGCGCTCTACAAAACGCTTCGCACTCTTAATATTATGTGCGAAGTTTTGCTCCACCAGTTTCCGCATGACGAACGGCTTGAACAATTCCAACGCCATCCGTTTGGGCAGCCCGCACTGGTGCAGTTTGAGGTCCGGCCCAACGACGATGACCGAGCGACCCGAATAGTCCACGCGCTTCCCAAGCAGGTTTTGACGGAAGCGGCCCGATTTCCCTTTCAGCATGTCGGACAGGCTCTTGAGCTTATGATTACCCGAACCGGCGACGGCACGCCCGCGACGCCCGTTATCTATCAGCGCATCACACGCCTCCTGCAGCATACGCTTCTCGTTGCGTATGATGATTTCGGGGGCGCTCAACTCCAGCAGCCGCTTCAGACGGTTGTTGCGGTTGATCACGCGACGATACAGGTCATTCAGGTCAGAGGTCGCGAAACGCCCACCATCCAGCTGCACCATTGGGCGCAAGTCCGGCGGCAATACCGGCAATACAGTCAGAATCATCCACTCTGGCGATGTATGTGACTTGCGGAATGCCTCAACAACTTTGAGACGCTTCGTCGCCTTCTTGCGCCGCTGACCAACGGTCGTGCTAATTTCATGACGCAGGTCATTCGCAAGCTTATCCAGGTCAATCGCGGAAATCAATTCGCGCACGGCCTCCGCACCCATGCCAGCGCGGAAAACACCCCCAAAGGCATCTTTCAGTTCGCGATAGCGATTCTCCTGCAACAGGTCCATCTTCTTCAGACCTTCCAGATCGCGGCGCAACTGCTCAATACGGCTTCGATCGCTCACGCGCCGCGCCTCTATCGTTGCCTGCGCGTTATCAATCTGACCTTGAATATCAACTTCCGTACGATCCGCATCCCGGATGCGCTCCTCGTCCAGACCTTTGATATCTTCCCGCGCCTGCTCGGCAATACTGTTGCGAAATTCTTCCGCGATGCGATCCAAGATTTCGATATGTTTTGGTAAAACCGTATCACCCGCCTTCACAATCGTGCGATCGTTGGGTCCGAAATTGATATCCTCATCGGTCACCGTGTTCATCTTCTCGCGTAGTTCAGCCAGAATTTCACTCTCGGTCTGCCGGGCCTGCTCCAGGTCCTGCTCGCGGCGTTCCTCAATCTCCACCCGATCTTGCGCGAACCGCTGGTGAATAGTCTGCGTATTGTTCGCCCGCTGCTCTTTCAACGCCTCAATGCGCTCCACAACCTCGCTGTCGGAGTTTTGCCCCAGGCGCAGCATCTCCTCATCCAGATGCATGAGTTCAGCCTGACGAGCTTCCTCATCAATACTCGTCACCACATACAGCGCAAAGTACAGAATGCGCTCCAGATTGCGCGGCGAGAGGTCGAGCAAGAGACCGATGCGACTCGGCGTACCTTTAAAGTACCAGATGTGGCTGACAGGCGAGGCCAGTTCAATATGACCCATCCGTTCTCGCCGCACCTTCGAACGCGCTACCTCCACGCCACATTTATCACACACAATCCCCTTGAAACGCACACGTTTATATTTCCCGCAATAGCACTCCCAGTCCTTCGTGGGGCCAAAAATGCGCTCACAGAACAAACCATCCTTTTCAGGCTTGAGTGTACGATAGTTAATTGTCTCCGGTTTCAAGACCTCGCCATAGCTCCATCCACGAATTTGCTCAGGGCTGGCAAGGCTAATACGGATAGCATTAAAATCATTGACTTCGAGCATGTTGCCTCTCCTCCTTACTGGTCCCCCTCGAAACCGGACAGGTTTATCCCAAGTTCTGGCATCACATCGTTGGAAGTATCTTCAACGAACTGGATTTTTTGCTCATCCTCGTTCAAAACCTCAACGTTAATACCCAGACTCTGTAATTCTTTTACTAGCACTTTGAACGACTCCGGCACTCCCGGCTCCAGAATGTTTTCACCCTTCACAATCGCCTCGTACGTCTTTACGCGGCCCACCACGTCATCCGACTTGACCGTCAGAATTTCTTGCAGGATGTTTGCCGCGCCATAAGCTTCCAACGCCCAGACTTCCATCTCACCGAAACGTTGACCGCCGAACTGCGCTTTACCGCCAAGAGGTTGCTGCGTGATCAGGCTGTATGGGCCAGTTGAACGAGCATGAACTTTGTCTTCGACAAGGTGCGCCAGCTTCAACATATACGTATAGCCCACCGTAATTGGATGGTCGAACGGCTCACCTGTACGCCCATCAAAGAGTTGTACCTTTCCTGTCTCCGGCAGGTTTGCTCGCCGCAAGAATTCTTCGATGTCTTCCTCTGATGCTCCATCAAAGACAGGCGTGGCGATCTTGAAACCAAGCTCGCTGGCCGCCCAGCCCAGGTGCGTCTCCATAATTTGTCCAATGTTCATACGATGCGGCACACCCAATGGATTCAGGATGATGTCTACCGGTGTGCCATCGGGCAAGAACGGCATATCTTCAATCGGAAGCACCCGCGAAATCACCCCCTTATTCCCATGTCGGCCCGCCATCTTATCGCCCGCCCCGATCTTACGCTTCTGCGCAATGCTGACGCGCACCAGTTGATTGACTCCCGGCGATAGTTCATCGCCATCGTCTCGTGAGAACATCTTGACTTCAACGATCTTGCCGCGCTCTCCGTGTGGCACGCGCAAGGAAGTATCCTTCACCTCACGCGCCTTCTCACCAAAAATCGCACGCAACAGCTTCTCTTCCGCCGTCAGTTCCGTCTCACCCTTCGGCGTAATCTTGCCCACCAGAATATCCTGCGGCCCAACCTCGGCACCCACATAAATGATGCCCCGCTCATCCAGATTCTTCAGACCTTCCTCACCCACGTTCGGAATGTCTCGCGTAATCTCTTCAGGACCCAGCTTCGTATCGCGGGCATCAATCTCATATTTCTCAATGTGTATCGAAGTGAAGTAGTCTTCACGCACGATACGCTCGCTGATCAGAATGGCGTCTTCGTAATTGCCACCCTCCCAGCTCATGAAGGCAACCAGAATGTTTTGACCGAGTGCCAGTTCGCCGTTCTCTGTTGAAGAACTATCGGCAATCACCTGACCCACCTGCACATAGTCCCCCTTGCGCACAATTGGCCGCTGATTAATGCAAGTACCAGCGTTTGAGCGCACGAACTTGCGCAAGCGGTAGGTATGCTCCTCGCCCTCGTTATCCACAATCTCAATGCGCCGCGAGGTCGCACTCGTCACCTCACCACTGACATTCGCTACCACCACCTGGCCCGAATCAATCGCCACCTGCCGCTCAATGCCCGTGCCACAGATCGGCGACTGCGGCCTCAACAGCGGTACCGCCTGGCGTTGCATGTTCGCACCCATCAGTGCGCGGTTCACATCATCATGCTCAAGAAACGGAATCAACGCCGTCGCCACACTCACCGTCTGACGTGGCGATACGTCCATATAGTCCATCACATCCGCGCTCTCCATCACAAACTCACCCTGGTTACGCGACAACACACGCTCTTCGGCGAACTCGTTGTTCTCTGTTAGTTTCGCGTTCGCCTGCGCAATCCAGAAGTTCTCTTCATCATCGGCGGTGTGATAATCTACTTCGTCGGTCACAAAAGGCCGAATACGTACCTCAGCGTCACCGTACAAGGTCGAAAGCTGATTGAACAATGCCTCGTCAATACGCACACGAGTACGCGCCTTCACCAGAACTTCACCATCGGCATTCTTCACATCTTCTCGCTCATGTCCCACAATGCCACGGAACTCGCGACCAATCAAACCACGGTTGTTGGCAGGAAGCCGCTTGTAGACTTTGCGATAAGGCGTCTCCACGAAGCCGTAAGGGTTTACCTGTCCATACGTCGCAAGATTGCCGATCAAACCAATGTTCGGACCTTCAGGCGTCTCAATCGGGCAAATGCGACCATAGTGCGACTGGTGAACGTCACGCACATCAAAACCCGCACGCTCACGCGAGAGGCCACCAGGACCCAGAGCCGACAAACGCCGTTTATGCCCAATTTCGGCCAACGCATTGGTCTGATCCATGAACTGCGACAACTGGCTGCCGCCGAAAAACTCCTTCATCGCCGCGACAACCGGGCGAATATTGATCAGCGCATTAGGTGTTGCCTGTCCCGGCTCCTGAATGCTCATGCGCTCTTTGACGACACGCTCCATACGCAACAAACCAACGCGGAACTGCGCCTGAATCAATTCACCTACGCAACGCACACGGCGATTGCCCAAATGGTCAATATCGTCTTTACGCCCATGCCCGTTGTTCAAGCTGATCAAGCGCCGGATAATATTCACCAGATCATCCTGCGTCAGAATGCGCTGCGACTGCGGAATCGACAGATCCAGCTTGCGGTCCAACTTATACCGCCCAACATTGCCCAGGTCATACCGCCGCCCATTAAAGAACAGGTTCTTCACAAGCGAACGCGCGTTATCCACCGTCGCCGGATCCCCCGGTCGCAACTTCTTATACAACTCAAGCAACGCCTCATCCTCGCGCTTCACCGGGTCACGGTCCAACGTCGCCTGCATATAGCGAACGTTTGGATCGTTATCCACATCGCGGAAAGCATCAAGCAAGCCTTGATCAGTAGACAGATCAAGATTCTCAACATGAAACTGATCTTTCGCCAAACTCGCAATAGCACGCAGCAGAGTTGTCACCGGCAACTTCCGCTTGCGATCAATCTTCACCGTCAGCAGATTCTTATTGCTCGTCTCAAACTCCAGCCACGCGCCGCGACCAGGAATAAGCTTCGCCGCAAAAAGCTTGCGCCCCGTCGTCACATCCTCATCCGCCGTAAAGTACACCCCCGGCGAACGCACAAGCTGGCTTACCACCACACGCTCCGCACCGTTAATAATGAACGTACCCTCCTTCGTCATCAGCGGAAAATCACCCATGAAGATATCCTTCTCAATGATCTCCCCCGTCTCCTTATTAATCAGGCGGGCCTTCACATTCAACGGAGCCGAATACGTCGTATCACGATCACGGCACTCGTCCTCGTTGTACTTCGGCTTGCCAAATGGCTCAGCGGGCACAATAAATTCCAGGCTCAGATTTTTGCCAGTAAAGTCTTCAATCGGAGAAATTTCTGTAAAAAGTTCGTGGAGACCTTCTTTCTTAAACCACTCAAAGGAATCAAGCTGAATTTGAATCAGCCCGGCATAGTTCGTATGTCCGGGATACGTGCGAACGAGACGCGCTCTGGGAGAGCGACAGCCTTGCTGCTCACTACCATAATGTCATGTTCTCCTCTCACCGAGTTGCCTACAGAGGATGTCACAAGAGACGCACACAGGTGTACGCCTCCGTGAAAAACAAAAAAAGGAAAAAAGAAAATTGCGCTATAATCTTGAAACTTTGAATAATGCCTGTTCTGAGAAACGTTCTATGACAAGAAAAGTAACCGCGGGTTGCTTTCGCAAGCGGTTACTCCTACTCCTCTACACATACAAGTTGTGCAACCCATCACGTACCCATACTATCCACAACTTCCGACAAGCCTGACGCCTCTGATGGGCGTCACTACATGTTGATCGCCGCAACACGTACCACATGAAGCTCGCTACATACTCGCACAAAACGCACCTTTAATATAAACACGAAGACGCGCTACATTATTCCCGTGGCCATTACTTTTGTCTACTTGCGCAACTTTCGGCGGCTTTTGAATTTTGCAATGACCGTCTGCGGTATCCACTCAGGGTATCTTGTTGCGTTCTCCTTACCTGGACTGTGGGGAAAAATGTACCGTGCGTCGTTTTGTGTATCTCTATCTTCAGGTCGTACCTGATCAACTGGGCCACGTCACACAAATAAACCGAATAGACCGATAAATTGTTGTAACGCCATTGTTACCGGATTACATATTCTGGCAGGATGTAAGTATACTCCTTAAAAACAGTTATGTCAAGAGTTTTTGGGGAGAATTTTTAGTTACTCATGTTCATTGCGTAAATCATCAAATAAGGCGGTCTGGAGGTAGCGTTCGGCGGCACTGGGAAAAATCGTCACTATCACTTTGCCGCGATTCTCCTCTTTGCGGGCCTCTTGCAGGGCGGCCCAGGCGGCGGCACCGCTGCTGATGCCAACCGAGAGTCCCTCGGTCTCCATCAGGCGGATGGCGGTAGTGATGGCGTCGTGGTCAGTGACAGGAACGATGGAGTCTATCAGGTCAACGCGCAAGGTGTCGGGAAGGAAACCCGCGCCCAATCCTTCGATACGATGCGGACCAGGACGTCCTCCGGAGAGAACCGCACATGCGGCAGGCTCGACGGCGACTACTTTCACGGAAGGTTTGCGAGTACGTAGCCCCTCGGCTACGCCGGTCAGCGTCCCGCCGGTGCCAACACCTATCACCACTATGTCCACTGCACCGCCCGTCTCCTCCCATATCTCTACGGCGGTGCCTTCGCGATGCGCACGCGGGTTGGCCTGGTTGTAAAACTGCTGTGGGAACCAGACGTTAGGCAACGTTGTGCGCAACTCGATTACTTTGTTGATTGCACCGCGCATCCCTTGACGGCTGGAGGTAAGAATGACCTGCGCGCCGAAACGTTTCAGCAGGAGACGACGCTCCAGACTGATCGTGTCGGGCATGGTGAGAATACATGAATAACCACGGGTAGCCGCAATCCATGCGAGCGAAATACCCATATTGCCGCTCGTTGGCTCGGTAATGATGCCATTGGGACGCAACAGACCCTGCGCTTCCGCTTCGCAGACCATCTGCAAGGCAACGCGGTCTTTCACACTCCCGCCGGGGCTAAACATCTCCAGTTTGGCAAGCACAGTGGCAGCGGTGTCGGCAGCAATACGCCGAAGTGCTACCAGGGGAGTATGACCGACGAGTTCAGATGCATCCTTTGCCCAGTGGGCCATAAAGCAATATCCTATCGAAATATCATATTTACATTGATGAGAGAGACGGGTTTTTATGCTTCACGCAGCAATGCACGAACCATGAAGAGAAGTTCTTGCACCTGAAACGGCTTGCGTAGCAGCAAACCCGTTTGCAATCCCATACGATGGAGTTCCCAATCATGGCTGGCGGTAATCACAATAATGGGGGTATTTCTGGTGTTGCTATGCCCGCGCAGTATTTTATACAATGAGGCTCCATCCAGGCCAGGCAATCCTACATCCAACAAAATAAGATGCGGGGCAAGCACTGGTATCTGGTCTTTCGCCGACTGCCCATCAGCAAAGAAATGGAATCGCCAATGCCGGAATCCAGCTTGCTTGAAGATATCCTCGAACATCGTTGCCAGATGCACATCGTCTTCGACGATGGCGATCCTTTTTTCAGTATCCACAACTTCTTGTTGATCAATACCCACGTACTATCACCTATATAGTTGAAGTATAGCATCAGCCGACATTGTTCCTCCCACCTCGCTCCGCTCCTCACGTTGATCAATTGCTCGTGCGACGAAAAGACTTCAGAAAGATCAAATATGGTACATCGTCTCCAGGCTCTCAATTTGATGGTGCTGCGCGAGTTCCTCTATCGTCATGGTATTGAGATATTGCTGAGTCATCTCATCCACTTTCTGCCAGACTTCACGCAAGGCACAACCGGGCGAAAGCTTACAAAAATCGGGGTTGGGCAGGCATTCCATTGGCGGAACATAACCTTCGAGGGCACGAATAACCTGCGCCATCGTAATTTGGGCTGGTGGTTTCGCCAGCATGTGCCCCCCCCTTGGCCCACGCACGCTTTTGACCAGTCCTTCTTTGCGCAGTACCATCAATATCTGGTCCAAATAATGTTCAGGAATGTATTGCCGGCTCGCAATATCCGCACTTTCAATTGGCCCTTGCCCATAGTATGCTGCCATATCCAGCATCGCTCTCAGGCCATAATCGCCTTTCATTGTTGTCATTTTCATCGGTCGGGCCACTTTCCAGCAGGTACCATAATCCATTATTGGATCATCCTGGCTCACGCCAAATTGCTGTCTCTAGCATATATCAGGCACGGCACGCTGTCAATGGTGTACATGCCAGCATGAAATGGCTCACCCATTTCATGCTGGCATGTACAGGCAGGAACATCATGCCCCAACCACGATCAACACCGCTGTCGGCGTACCACTTGCCACGGCACTATTATCGTAGACAGTGACTTTGGCACTCATGTGAATAGCGGTTGCATTGGCAATGGTTGGTGTGCCAGTTCCTTTTTTGCCAGTACCTTGCACAATAGTTGATGATGTACTTAAATTGACGGAAACGAGAGAACCAGCGGTCGCTTGGATACTCAGCACATTCTGGTTACTCAGCCCGTTCACCGTTCCCTGCACCTTTGTCAAAAGAAGATAAATGGCAGTGGCAGTGATCGAGCCATCGCTGGCGGTGGTACCGTTATAGCTCACCGATTGCCCAACCATGACAAAAGAAGGATTGACCGGCACATTTGCGACCAGAACCGAGGTCGCGCCTGTCATGTGTACTGTGACAGTTTTGTTGTTACTTGTTGAGAGGGTAAGGGTAGGCGGCGTTTGGCTACTAATGGCAGTGATATTGCCCGTAGAAGACATGACAGTAACGTGTGAGGCTAAAACCGACTGAGTGGACTGATCAAAGATGCCACGCACCTCCACCGTTTCGCCAACGGTAAGGTCGCTAAAGCTAATCGCACCTGCGGCCGAGCTATATTTGGTGGTATTATCAACAGTCACGGTTGTCGTTTTTTTCCCCTTAACCGCCTGTAGAACAAAGCCTTGCGCACTCAGTGATTGAATAACACCGGTAATTTTGCGCACTTTCTTTGTGGAGCTAGCGGTTCCTTGCGCATTAGTCACAGTAGCAGTTGGTGTTCCATTAACGGTAGAAGCCTGGCTGGAATTTGTGAATGCAAAAGCAATAGCCATACCCAGGGCACCAACGAGGACAATTGTCAGGACACCAATTATGATCAACAGCGGTTTTTTCTTCATAACAGCCTCTCCAAAAAGATATACAAATTATTTTCGCTATTGTACCACGTCTCACCTCAAAGATAGAGCAATTCCAGCCGATACCCCTACATTTTACCTATGTGCAGAGCAAACGCCTGGTTCTACATCCCTCGTAGGATTAAATTCTGCTGAGAAATAGCGCAAACCCATCTATTTTCTTGCGCTTATGCCACATCCTCTCTATAATGAAAAGAGAGCGTTACACGAACAAAAATGCGGATAGGCACCAACCATACGAAGACCTACCGGTAAAGGGAGGATAGTCGCAATGTCAGAAGCATTTGAGAGAACCAATCACGGTCAGGCCACACAACAAAAATTAAAGGTACTAGTTATTGATGATGAGACAAATATTATCGAATTTATTAAATTAGGGCTAGGCTACGAAGGTTTTCAGGTAGAATCTGCCCCGGATGGGCCGTTGGGACTGGCGGCGGCACAACGTATTGATCCTGATATGGTGATTCTCTGATTTGATGTTGCCCGGCATGGATGGCCTTGAAGTATGTCGTCGCCTACGTACCAACCCGACAACGCAGGATATACCCATCCTCATGCTCACGGCAAAAGACGATGTGAGCGACCGCGTGATTGGCCTGGATACGGGTGCCGACGATTATCTCGTCAAACCTTTTGATTTTGTAGAGCTATTGGCTCGCATCAAAGCTATTTTGCGCCGCCAGCGACGTATTAGCGGCGGCAACGGAACAGATGGGAACGAAAGCCAGATTTTACACTTCGGCGATTTACACCTCAACATGGCCACACGCGAAGTGACCCGCGGCGGTCGCTTGATTGAACTAACGGCAACCGAATATAACCTGCTCCACTTGTTTATGAGCCATCCACGGCAAGTGCTGGATCGTTCGACGATTCTCAACCGCGTGTGGGGCTACGACTTTCTCGGCGAGACCAATATCATCGAGGTCTACGTGCGCTATTTACGTGAAAAAATCGAGGATTTTCCAAGCACCCCCCGCTCGATTCAAACCGTACGCGGCGTTGGTTATGTACTCAAAGGATAGGATACAATCGTATCATCCATAGGAGCATACTATACAACCGTACACTGCGTAAAGTTCCCGCGGGGTAGGAAAAATGCCACTAGAGCCAGCTGGACATACAGTCGAAAAGACTCGTGAAACAGAGACGAATATGCCACATCCCATACCTACAGATGAGCGGCAGGCTCGTGAATGGCTGGTGTCTGCATGGCGTCGACGTCCTCTATCAGGTTTACGCTGGCAACTCACATTGATGTATAGTACTCTTCTCGGCATATTCTTGCTAGCCTTGAGCATTCTATTATACGCCATGATTGCGTCCGCGACGCCACGTGAAGAAGTGCAGGTTATTATTCTGATAGCCACTATTGCTTTGATAATCGTAGGAGTTATCCTGGTGCTACTCCTGACGAATATGCTGATGCGCCCGCTCCGGCGTATGAGTGACGCGGCCCAGGCCATCGCACTTGGCGACCTCCAGCAGCGCAATCGGCTCACGGCCCTTATGAGTGGCGATGACGAGGTTAGCAAAACGGCAGCAAGTTTGAATGAGATGGTCGGGCAGCTTCAACGAGCCGAGCGCATACAAAGCGACGGCAATGTACGCTTCCGCCGCCTGTTTTCCGATGCCTCTCATCAATTGCGCACACCACTCACTTCGCTGCGCGGCTTTACTGAGGTACTTATACGCAACCCGGATAACGATCTCGAAACAAGGCAACGAGTGTTGCGGCTCATGAAGATTGAAGCTGAGCGTATGACACGTCTGATCAATGATCTGCTGATGCTCGCCCGTCTCGACAGCGACGAGCCGGTACAAACACAGGTGATTGACCTTGTAGATGTTGCCGTAGAGTCGGTAGAACAGACAAAAGTTCTCGCAAAGGACAAGCGCGAGATATCGCTTTTCTTTATGACTGACGAACATCTGAATGTCCAGGCGAACCCCGATAAATTGAAACAGGCGCTGCACATCCTTTTTGAGAACTCCCTCAACTATGGGCGTCCTGCTCCCGAAGGCTGGATTCATTTGCGCATTGACAAACAAAACGGCGATGCCTTGCTCCAGGTCATTGACAACGGTAAAGGCATTGACGAACGCGACCTCCCATACATCTTTGACCGCTTTTACCGCGGCGAACATACACCAACGTATGGTGCTTTATCACCGCCACAAGGCACAGGTCTTGGCCTTTCCATCGCACAGGCCATTCTACGCGCTCACCATGGAGAAATTACTGCGTGCAGCGAGCCAGACAAAGAAACTACGTTTACTATGCGTATTCCTTGTAAGGACCCGAAGTAACCGCGCAGCAATCTCGGCCATTATGCGTAAATCATCCCCCTCTAACCCGTTTTTTCCTAATATGGTTGACCGTCACTGGCATGCATGATACACTGCGTGGGACATCGGTTCGCTCGCTGATATCTCCGCGGGAACATGAATATCTTTTGTGGATATCGCTATGTATAAGGAATGAAGGTATGAAGATATGTGGACCTCAACACTGGAACTAGACGCAGCACATGTGATACCGACGCAACTCCTGGGACGCTTCTGGCGTGGAGCGTATTTCTCTTCTTTTGCCCCTTTACAGGTGCGCAACCTTCCTCGACATGCTCTACCAGAGACACATTGGGTCCGCGTTCGTAATGTTTTGGCCGGTATCTGCGGCAGTGACTTGCATATGGTCTTCGGCAAAGGCGATTTCCGTATAGCTTCGACCTCGTTGCATGGTCAAGGACTCTGCTACCCCGGTCACGAAGTCCTCGGCGAAGTGATTGAGGTTGGCGATGACGTCACTCATGTACACGTCGGTGATCGTGTCGTCCTCCAGCATGGCCCGAATTGCACTACAGTTGGCGTACAGCCTCTCTGCCGATCCTGTACCGTCGGCAACTATTCACTCTGTGAACGTGGCTCACTCGCCGACCCATGTCCTATCGGCGGCGGCTGGAGTGAAGAGATGCTGCTACACGAACAGCAACTCTTCTGTATCCCTCCGACTCTCAACGACGAGCAGGCAGTCCTCTTAGAGCCAACTGCTGTAGCAGTTCATGCTGTCCTGCGCCATCTGCCACAGGCGGGAGAGCGCGTGCTGGTCATCGGGGCTGGTACTATTGGCTTATTGATTGTACAGGCGATACGAGCATTGGCTCCCCAGGCAGAAATCAGCGTTGTGGCCCGCCATGCGTTCCAGGTGGAACAGGCAACGCGAATGGGAGCAGCCCATATCATTTATCCCCAGGATAGCTATGCGAGCGTTCAGCGCATCACCGGCGCGGAACTCCACCGGGGCATACTCGGCAGCCGCATGTTGCTCGGTGGTTTCGATGTCATTTACGATACCATCGGCAACCAACGCACAACGCACGACTCATTGCGATGGATTCGCGCCGGTGGCACAGTTGTAATGGTTGGCGTACACCTGCACGCAATGCACGTTGACCTGACCCCTGTCTGGTACCAGGAAATCAATCTTATTGGAACAATGGGCCACGGCAATGAAACATGGCCACTCGGCTCAAGCGAGCAACAATCTACGTTTGCCATTGCCGCCGAACTTATCGAACAGGCAGCCTTGCGACCCGAACAATTGATTACGCATCGTTTCGCGCTGACCAACTATCGCGACGCTCTCCAGGCAGCCTTGCGCAAGTCGGAGAGCAGGGCCTTGAAAATCGTTTTTGACTACGCCCTGCTGCCCCCATCGGTCGTACCCAATGTGCGAGCCGCTCGTCCGCGCCGCCATACCAGCCAGGCTACAACAACCGCTCACATTACGCAGCCACCAGATGACACACCCTCCGACTACTCTCCCGAAGAGGATGATTTCGAGAAATCTTGACGAGTTTGACGAGAACGAGGAACCCGCAGTACCATTTGTCCGTCAATCGCGCACACCGGAACCCATTGTGATGCCCATCATACCACCAATGCCACCAATGCCACCAATGCCACCAACACCGCTCTCACCCGTTCTCTCAGAGATGGTTCCTCCACCTATGCTGGACGACGATGAGGAAAGCAAAACTATCGTTGTCTCGAAGCCCCAGCATCAGCATACACGACAACAAGAACAGCCAGAACAACAAGAACAACCAACGCCGGTCATTCTTGAAGAAGATACGCAAACTACCATACCCGTTATCCGAACGCAACCACCTGCACCAGAACCTACGCCAACATATGAACAGAATGACGAAGCAACAAAAACATTCGCTGCTCCGAAAGCTAAACGCACTCGTCAGAAACGCATAACCAAAACCGGTACCATTGCAACCCCTCCCGCCGGGAATGCAACCGATGTAGGGGCCCGATTTATCGCGCCCGACGAGAATACTCCTGCTCCTCCGTTATCTCTCTCACCAACCTGGATGGACGCGCTACAAGAGCAGCAAGCGTCGGTGGATGACATGCCACAATGGCTCTCTTCATTGCATATGATCGGTACGAAAACAGAAGAAATGGAAGGAACAGACTTGCAACCGTCTCCTATAGGAGAGGAAGAATTTATCGTGACAAATGACGCCGCCAGTGCGTTACAACCTGTAGAGGCCCCAGCCGTTCCTGTCGAACATTCATCGCCATCAATACAGGCAAAAGACGAGAATGGCACGAGCCAGGATAAGTAGAAGGATGAGGAAGCAAGCTGATATTAGATATCTATACTTTACTACAGAAAAAGCTCTTTAGTGAGGAGTTGGTATGTCGTTTAACGATGAAAATTCATCCAAAGTTTCTCAATGGTCGCCAGCGCAAACGGATAAAGATGAGGATGATGGGAACGCTCCAACACAGCCAATGCGCCGTATTCGAGTAGCAGCACACCCGGCACCCGCACGTCCCCAGCAGACTCCTCTCAAGGAGCAAATTGCATGGTCAGCACCTGCGCCTGTGCCTGTATATCCCATACCAACGCAACGCTCCCAGGAACAACAATGGCAATCATCCCCCGCACATAGGCACAATAGTATACCCGCGAATGGAGAGACGCCCCTTGCCGCTCCATTAAGGGAGAGCAATAGAGCTTCCTACACCAATGCCAGTGTACAGGTTCCCCTTGGGGCAACTTCGCTGGCAGTGAAGTCACCGCAACCAGTCTTATCAGTGCCACCGGCATCATCGGTAGCACTGGTATCACCGGCTTCTCCTGTTTCACCTATCGTTGCGGGGTCACGTCCCAAAAAGCGACGACGGAAGCTGGCCCTTCCTGTTGCCATTGGGCTGGTCGTTCTCGCCTTACTGATTGCCTTCGGCGGCGTCTTCGCCTACTATCTCTCTACAGGCGGTTCCACTACGGCACAAGGACAGAATCCAGCACTGGTAACGGGGCATACGGGCGCTTTTGCAGGAGTGCCGCTCAATTCTCATCAAATCAACGAGCTACAACACCTTGTCTCTTATATGCAATATAAGCAACTTGCCAGTATGTATGTGCAACGTATGACTCTCGACGAGGAAATAGGCCAGCTCATTATGGTGGAGTACAGTGATACCTCCTATTCATCCGATCTGAATTACATGATTACGCAATTGCACGCGGGCGGCGTTATCATGTATGCGTTTCAGATGAAGACATTTGACCAGACAAAACACGATATCGGCGAGATGCAACAAAACGCCACGATTCCTTTGCTCATCTCAACCGATGAAGAGGGCGGTCCATACGTCGAACGCCTGGGTAGCATTTACGGGACACGCATGGATGCAACGCAGATCGGGGCGAGTGGTAACGTCAACGTGGCAATACAACAAGGGCAGAAAGTTGCACACGATCTGCTGGCCCTGGGTATTAACGAAGATCTCACCCCTGACGTGGATGTCAACCTCGTCAATGGCTACGATATGGTCACACGCACCTTTGGCAGCGATCCCCAAACGGTCATTAAATATGCCAGTGCCTATCTTGCCGCCATGCAGGGAGCAGGAGCAATCGGCTGCCTCAAACACTATCCCGGCCTGGGCGACGCGGTAAGCGATGCACACACGGGTCTCCCTGTGGTCAAGCGCACTCGACAACAACTATATGATGTTGAACTCGCGCCTTTCAAGGCACTGATCCAATCGTCTAATCCACTGGATTACCCCGGCATGATTATGCCAACGGATGTGTTGATGCCCGCCATTGATCCAGTCATGCCTGCCGAACTTTCGCCCATCTTCATGACCGATATCCTGCGCAACCAGTTCGGCTACGACGGCGTTGTCCTGACTGATGCCCTCTATATGCAAGGTATCTCCCAAAAGTGGAGTATGCCGGAAGCCGGCGTGCTGGCTCTCAAAGCTGGCGACGATATGCTGCTCGGCCCCAACGGTTCAGGCCAGATGCTTGATATGATTAACGCCATCAAACAGGCACTTCAGGACGGCACGCTTACCAAAGCCCGTCTTGACCAGGCGGCAACCCGCATCATCGCTCTTAAGATGCAATATCACCTGCTGCCTGCCACTTTGCCACAACCCTAATCAATTGAATACCCGACATCAAGTCTAACGCCCATACCATGTCGCGACATGGTATGGGCGTTAGACTTGATGTTCGGGTATTCTTACCCTTTTTGCAGACGCTCGATAATGCCTTTGAGCCGGCGCATCTCGGCTTCATGCTGATTGCGCATATCGCTCAGTTGTTGATCCATCTGTGCCTGTATAGATGCCATACGCTCTTGCATCTCGGCCTGCAACTGTTCCATATTATCTCGCATGTGCAGGATAGTCTCTACACCCGCTAGATTGACGCCCAGGTCATGCATCAGATTGCGAATTTGTATTACTCGTTCGATATCACGGTCCGAATAGAGACGCGGACTGTGCGGGCTACTTCCCTTCCGTGCAGGCGAGATCAACCCCAGGCGTTCATAATGGCGCAGCGTCTGCTCATGTACGTCCGCTTTTCCGGCGGCAACGCTAATGATATACCACGCGCCATCGCTTTTCTCTGCCACGGTCGCTCACCTCCTTTACATCAGTTTTCGTAGGGATGGCTTTCGCAGATTAACGAATTAATCTGCGAAAGCCATCCTTACGAATGAATTTCCGCGTTGCGGCTGTGCGCCAGTTTCTCAAACAAGGCGCGTTCTTCAGCTGAAAGCTGCATTGGCAGCTTGACTTTGACACGCGCAAAGAGTGTGCCACTCCCTTCGGAGCGCAGGCGAGGCATACCTTTGCCTGTTAAGCGGAAAATGCGCCCGTTCTGGGTCTCTGGTGGAATGGTGAGCATCAGTTTGCGTCCATCGGGCGTCGGCACAGGCACCGTGCCACCAAGCATCGCTGTCACAAGGTCAACTTCAACATCAACGAAGAGGTCGTCGCCCTTGCGCTCAAAGGTCGGGTCTGGCTTGACACTGATTACAAGGTACAGGTCGCCACGCGGCCCACCGCCAATGCCGGGTTGCCCTTCACCGGCAACCCGGATGCGCGAACCGTTGTCTACACCGACAGGAATCTTCACCTGAAGCTTCTTGTTGCGCGGTACCATGCCCTGCCCATTGCAGGTTGCACAGGGCTTGCCGCCAACCTCGCCCGTCCCCTTACACGCTGTGCAAACCTCCGTGGATTGAATGTTGAAGGTGCGCACTCCACCAACATAGGCCTCCTGGAGCAACACCTCGACAGGCTGCTCGATATTATCCCCTGCACGGCGGCGCATATCTGCGCGCGTACGTGTAGCAGACGAGGGATTCGAGCGTCCAAACAACGTCTCGAAGAAATCCGAGAACTGCGATCCGCCGCCCATGCCCTCAAAATCGAACGGCGAAGTACGCCCACCATACGTATATGTGCGCCTCGTTCCTGCGTTGAAATTAGGACCGAATTGCTCCTGCCAATTTGGGCCAAGCGTATCGTACTTCTTCCGCTTTTCGGTATCGGAGAGAACTTCGTAGGCTTCGTTAATCTCTTTGAACTTCTCTTCCGCCTTCCTATCACCGGGGTTGACGTCGGGATGATATTTACGGGCCAGTTTACGAAACGCCTTCTTGATCTCATCGGCGTTCGCTCCGCGCTCCACACCGAGGATTTTGTAATAGTCTTTATAATCCATAAGAGATTCAGCCCCTTTTATAGAACTCTTCCATGTACATAGCTCCCGCTATCCTGGGCTATGTGCATGTTCTTGCCTGTCCTCCGACCATTATTGCTTATTATTGCCCATACTCACCTTGACACGAGCTGGACGCAAGGTCTCATCTCCCAGCGTATAACCCTTGAGAACCTCTTCGACAATGGTTCCCTCTGGCTTGTCGCTATCCTCGACTGCCTCTATCGCCTCATGCACATATGGGTTAAAGGTCTCACCTACCGTCAACACCGGATTCAATCCTTCGCCCCGCATAACCTCGTTCATCTGCCATTGCACCATGCGCAACGCCTGCTGTAAGCCCGCACGGTCGAGCGTATCCTGGTACACCAGCGCACGCTCCACATTATCCAGCACACCCAGCAAATTATGCAGCAAGGCCTTCTTCTGGTTCTGTACGCGATCCGCTAACACTCGCTCTTGCCGCTTGCGAAAGTTATCCAGATCGGCACGTTCACGTAAGAACTTATTCCAATTCTCGGTTGCCTCTTGCCTGGCCTGCGCCAGTTGCGTCTCCAACTCCGCTATACGCGCCTGCTCCACAGACTGACTACTGTTTTCATTCGCCTGCACCTCCGGCACCTGAGGCATCTCCTGGAACTCTTCCATAGAAACGTCTATCTCCTTCTTCTCTTACTTCATGCAATATGATCAGGGCATTTCTGCTATTCTTGCTTATCGTGATTCAAAAATCGAAAAGATTTATTGCGCTTACAGTATAAACTTTGAGTCTCTTCTTGTCAAGATTACTCACAACATCCATAACATCATCGTATTGACATATCTCAATATTTTCACAACCCATCCGATAGATATATAAACACCTATCAACGGTTAGAAGGAATAAGGCTACAATGAAACGTCTGCTGCTGAACATCGAACGAAGCGACCGCCACTTACGCCCATTGATCCTCGATGCCAATCTCTCGCAGATGGCTCTGGGCTATAGCAAACAGTTGCGCAACCTGCAATTTTTCTCGCATAATAAACCGGTCACAATGCTACTTGCGCCAAATAGCCACAGGGTGTATACTAGCGTTCGTACTATTGACGTGAGGCGGAAGACGAGTTTTCCCCTCGATGAGGAGCCTTTAAAAACATGAAAGTTATTCTTTTACAAGACGTAGAAAATCTGGGCAAGGCCGGTGACCTGAAGGATGTAGCTAATGGCTACGCCCGAAACTATCTCATGCCGAAAAAAATGGCGGCGGCCGCAACTCCATCATTGATCGCGAACCGCCAGCAGCGTATTGCTGCGGAACAGCGCAAAGTGGAAAAACAGGTTGAACTGAATCGCCAACAGGCGGAACGCCTGGAACAAATAACACTGACATTTAAGGCGCGTGCCGGACGCGAAGGACGCCTCTATGGCTCCATCACCAGTCAGGATATCGCGGCAGGGCTGCGCGAGGTCGAGGGCATCGTCATCGACCGGCGCATGATTGATCTGCCCAACCCGATTCGCTCGGTCGGCAGCTTCACCGTTTCTGTCAAGATTGCACCGAAATTGGAGCCGAAAATCACCGTGAATGTCGTTGGCGAAACGGAAAAGGCACCTATTGCGTAAATTTTTATTTTGCGCAGTTTGCGGGAAGGAGCAGGAAAAGGCGGGCTTTCCTCTCCTTCCCGCAAACTGCGCAAAATAAAAATTTCTTGTTAGAGCAGGCCAAAGCCTAAACCAAGACCAACGAGAATAAGAATGAGACTTCCCATCACTTCGCTCCACTCTTCAAAGCGTTCTCCTAGATACTTTCCTAGCTCCAAACCAACGAGCGACATCAAGACACTAACGGTCGCGATAAATACCGCCGCGAGCAAGAGCGGAACGTTGTAGAAGCTAAGTGCAAAACCAACCACAAGATTGTCAATGCCAAGCACAAAGCCCGTAAACAATAAACGCCCTATCTTCAATTTATAGACTTTTTCGCGCTCTTCTTGCTCCACATTCTTACTGCGTATGCGTGTTTGCCAGAAGCTATAGAGGCCGGTAAGAACGAGCAGGACAGCACCAACATAGTTGCCAAAATGCCCGATCAATCCGGCAAGTTCCTGACCAATAAGCAAGCCAACCACAGGCATAAAACCTTCAAAGAAGCCAAAGACAATGGCGATCCTCAATCGTGTTGCGGCATTGACACCACCCATGCCAATACCAATAGCCGCCGCGAAGTTGCCAAGCCCGATGGAAACACTCACTAAAAATAAGCGATAGAAAACGATCATGCTGAATTTTCTCCTCTATACATGATACGCTATATCAGGTACAAAGGAACAGGCCAATACATGTGTTGTAGGGGTCCGCTTTAGCGCACCCGCCTCGACGAGCGCAGCAATGTCGAGTCTCTATGACCGGATGATTTCATTCATGTGCATAAGCTATCCCTACGTCACCGAAGCAATTTTCAGACAAAACAAAAGGGAGGGTGCGTTGTTGCCCCGTTGCACAACGCACCCTCCCTTTGGGCTTGTCTGAGATTATGCGATGCATAGCTCTCAAACGGTGTAAGCTCTCGCAAAAGCAAGTAAGCTCACTGTCAAATGACGCGATTACACGACTAAGCGACCACCGATTTCATCCACGCAGAATGAACCGTTGCGGGTATCACACCATGTAGCATAGAGCTTGTTACCAACCCAGGTATTGCCGGTGTAGTCACCCATGAAGCCGCCGCCGAAACCATCGTTGAACGGATTCGACAGGACGTGGGTAATAAAGACAACGTGATAACCCATACCACCATTGAAAGACACACCGGAGAATGCCTGGTAATTCACGTTGGCCGGGTCATTGCGGCGATCCAGCCATGTGACACCCACATCGCCGCTGTTGTTCACAGACAGCCAGGGGAAGAACTGATCATGTGTCTGGCCTGGAGAAACCACTACCGGCGAACCCCAGGTGCTGCCACCATCGGTTGAGGTTGCAACCTCGACCTGCATGAAAGTGCCAGTCCAGTTGTACATGACTGTGTAGAGATTGCCAGCATGAGAACCGGTGCTGTTGTCAGAACCAATGGCCGGGATATCACTCACACGCTCGTCGGTATTGGGAAGGCTACCATAGAAGCCGCAGAAACAGGCATCGGGAGCAAGGGTCACCGACGAGATAGCTACCGGAGTACTCCAGGTGGTGCCACCATCGGAAGACTTGGCCATCATCATGGTTGCGACGGTGCCACCGCAGTCGCCCGCCGAGCCATTGGCAACGCAGCGCATCCATGTAGCGTAGACGGTGCCGTCTTTGCCCGTGGTGATGTCGCTGAACTGGTCAATCGTCGGGTAGAACTGCTCGGTGTCTACAGGAACAGTTGTCCAGCTTGCGCCACCATCGTGTGAGTTCGAGACCGTGATGACGGTGTTATTGTTTGTGTCAAACTGTGTCACCGAGACGTACAGGGAATTGACATACGGGCTATGAGGAGTGGTATCAGACCACAACCAGTCCTTATCGGTCAATCCACCAGAAAAGAACGGACGAACGGCAACCGCAGGTGCGCTCCAGGTCACGCCACCATCGGAAGACTTTTCATAAGCGATGTCGTAGCCATCGGATGTGCCACCATCAATACCGGTGATGTAGGCAGTGTTATGGCGGTCAAAAGCGACACCGGGATCACCATCGCCGAATGCGCCAGGGAGCGTATTCATGCAGGTGGAATTCCAGTTCGCACCAGCATTGGACGATTCATAGAAGCCTTGCAAGCTGGTGCAGTTGTAATCGTTAGCACCGGACAATAGGTTTTCGCCGTTGGTCGGATTTGCCGTTACTGGCGTCTCGTTCTGTATAAAACCACCTTCAGAAGCCTGATGGTTCTTCATAATACAAGGAGCGGGACCGCAGAACAAATTCGGGCCATTGGCATCGCTTGTAGCGCCAGCACCCGACAGTTTTACCGTACCATTATGAATTCCCTGTGCCACGAGAAAACCCGCTGGACTGGGGTTTGAGCGGCAAATTCAACTTGTGGCTGCTACTGTTGGCGGCAAAAGTGCCTGGGACCACGGATAACAGTAGGAGTAACCCAATCACAAATGGGACTCCCAGCACGCGGAGATACTTTTTCATGGGGTTGTTTCCCTCCATATGAAAATTTGCTACCATTACATAACACAAAAAGGTGAGCAATCTATACTACCATAGGGGGACCTACAGAACCTACAAAACCAGCATTCACCAGCATCACTCAGCGAGTAATACCTGGAATACAAGCTACGAAAACCGGGCATACGGGGCATGTCGCCCGAATTTCCTGTCACGCACCCATTGCTTTTACGCTTTTACATCTTCAAAAAAGACGGTGTAGAAGCTCATGACGCTGGATACGCGCAAGAAAATTCAAAGAGGATATGATAAACCATATGTTGGGTACCTGAAATGTTGTTACTCATCCCTCTTCTTTGCTCAAGTAGTTCCCCCCAGAATAGCTACCTGTACGGAATGCATACGATGAACACTCCACTGTGAACGTCAAGGCATAAGAACGTCTGCAAAAATAACCTTATGAAGCGGTGGCACTCACAAGGATAAGTGTAACCTGAAATAAACGAAAAGTAAAGAGAAAAATGCACATATTTTGAGGCAATTTATGGGTATATAAAAAATTGCTTTCCATTATATGGAATGCAGGACGTTTTTCGTATACCCATCGCATACCCACTGTATATCTGGCTATTACTTTTGCATTTTTTGCTCCAATTTTACGATAGCACGCGGAATTTCCGGCAGCAGATCGGCGGCGAGCAGGCCGGTGTGGCCAATCTCCTTACTCACCAGTTCAGAAGCGGCAACATGGAGATAGACGGCCGCACTGGCGGCCTCGAACGGTGACAATTTTTGCGCCAGCAGGCCCGCTGTCATACCAGAGAGAACATCGCCTGTCCCGGCCGTCGCCAGCGCGGGATTCGCTGCCCAATTGATACGCATGTGCCCATCTGGATCGGCGATAATGGTACACGCGCCTTTGAGAACCAGCGTCACATGCCATTCTTGCGCTTTGCTTCGCGCCAATGCGAGGCGGTCTATGCCACCGCCCGATACTTTTAGCCCGTTACAGAGCCGCCCCATCTCGCCTGGGTGCGGCGTAATGACTGTATCCTTCGGTAGCAGTGTCCACCAGCGTTCCAATGCCGACAGATTATTGAGACCGTCCGCGTCAATCAGTAGACGTGGGCGTTTTTCATCCGGCATAGCCCGCAGGTCTTCCAACAGTTTCAGGATCACTTCGCGAATAAAAGGCGATTGGCCTAATCCTGGCCCCATCACCAACGCCCGGTAGCCCTCCAGGTGTTCGGTGAGCGTCTTGACCAGTTCAAAGCTCCCCGCGCTCTCTTCGGGCAATAGCACAAACGTCGCCTCGTGAAACGCACCGGCATAAATGGGCAGCATACGTTCCGTTACCGCCAGTGTAACCAGGCCGGCACCGATACGAGCCGCCGCGCTGCCCGCGAGAAAGGCCGAACCAGGATACGGCGGTGAACCGCAAAACAGCATCACCTTGCCAAAAGTCCCTTTATTACTATTCAACGGGCGTTTGGGCAGCAGCGAATGAACCAGCGCGGCCGTCAACATCTCGGTATGTAGGCCCTCCTCCAGTTCAGCAGGCAGGCCAATATCTCCAATATATAATGTGCCGGTGTACTCACGTCCCGGAAAAAAGAAGAAGCCCTGTTTGGGACATGCCAGTGTGATAGTACTATCGGCTCGTATCGTGCCAGGGTCAACCTCGCCGGTATCTGCGTTCAAGCCTGTCGGCAAATCAATAGCTAGAATGTGCAATGATGGGCGGTTCTCTCGTTCCTGCTTCACACGCCCCAGCAATGTACGCATACTATCGGGCATTGCTCGCGAGCGTCCGGTACCCAGAATCGCGTCAATCACATAATTTGCCTGTCCAATGGCCGCTTCCAACGCGGCTGGCGTCTCTTCCTGCGCAATCTCGCGCCCACGGATGGTCAATCGCTGCTCTTTCCAGCGATACAAGTTGACATGCGCTCCCCACTTTTCCAGGTAGCGAGCAACAACCAGCCCATCACCGCCATTGTTGCCGGGGCCAATTAGCAGCAGGAACGTGAGCTGCTCCAATGAACGTTGCTCGCCATCTGGCACGATAGTATGCGCGATAATTTCCGCCGCGCTCTTACCGGCGTTCTCCATCAATATGGGTGAGGTCAGGCCGTACTCTCTATCGGCCCGCGCTTCCAGGTCGCGCATTTCGTCAACAGTCACAATATGCATATCTATTCTCCCGCCTTTGTGTGGCATGTTGTTTGTTATGTCTCTTTTATTGTAATGCTGATCTTGTCCTTTAACAATATGAATGCTATACTTCCATCCATGAAACTTGCGCTCAAAATCACACCACAACGCAGCACGCAATATAGCACTATGGTCGAAACGCTGGCAGCACCTGAATTGCTGGCCAGTCCGTTGGGTAAACATATCCAGGCAGTTACACCCATCACGCTTGCCGGTCAAGCCTACCTGCTGGCAACCATTGATGCTGAGCAACTGGCAAAGCAGCAAGCTGTCCTCTCACGGTTGGGGGCAACGAGCGAGACCTATGAATATTTCGAGCGCATTGGCGAGGTAGAGGGCCCACTGTTGCGCCCGGTAGAGCCAGAATTTATTTCCTTTGTACCGGCGGAAATGGCGGAGATTCGCCGCTATAAAGGGAAGACAAACGAGGTCTTTTCGCGGGTTTTGCTCAACATCGCGCTTTTCGCGGGTGCCTATAGTTCGCACATAACGGAGCGATTGCGCATCCTTGACCCGCTGGCGGGCGGCGGTACCATCCTCTTCCTCGCGCTGGCAGCCGGATATGACGCCTTCGGCATCGAGCTTGGACGACATGATATCGAAACCACAGCGGTCTTCGTCCGGCAATACCTGCATAGCGAACACATTCCGTTCAAAGAGCGAGATGAGCGACGCACAATTGGGCACCGCTACCAGTTTGATATTGGCCCTAAGAAAGACTCTCGTCTCCTCGTGCTGGCACATGGTGACGCGGCACAGGCCAATCTGCACATGCAGGAAGTACCCGGCGGACCGCGTATGCACGCCATTGTCGGCGATCTGCCCTACGGCATCCAGCATTTCGGCGAAATCGCCATTTTACTGCATGAGGCTTTGCCCGTATGGGAAACCATGCTCCTCCCCGGCGGCACATTGGCCCTTGCCTGGAATGCTACACGCATCGAGCGCACACACATGGTGAACCTGTTGAAAGAGCATACCCAGTCTGACAGTACGCGATGACCCACCATATACGCAATTGGCCCATACGGTAGATCGCGTCATCAAACGGCGCGATATTCTCGTTGCTGTACGCGAATAATTGACAAGCCCTGAAACAACACCGGAAATTCTCTTGACATCTGTTTCTGCTTGTGCTATATTTTAGCTAGCTCCAGAGGTATGTACAGACTACACTAACCAAGAGTTTCGGAAGTTCCCGTTTGTCTATTGTAGCGCAGTACGTTACCCAGGCTAAAGATATTAGCCGACGCCTCTTGCTTTTCCCATGAGCTTCGTTGTCACCACATCTCTTTTAGAGGATGTTCCAGGCGACAATTTGTACATAAAACGTTCCCACCATATTCTGTAGGTTCATCACAGAAAGGAGAATGGGCGTGTTCCTCACCAGAGGATGTCCCGCGCCCTACATATCGTGAATATTGCCGAGTTAGAAACTAGAACTATTACCGAGCTACGCGACATCGCTCGCGACCTCGAACTCTCCGGCTACACCGCCCTCAAGAAACAAGACCTCGTGTTCCGACTCCTCCAGGCCAACACTGAACAGCAAGGCAACATTTTTAGCGCAGGCGTGCTGGAAATTGTGGAAGATGGGTTCGGCTTCCTGCGCCAGGAGCGTTTCCTGCCAGGCAACATGGATGTCTACGTCTCGCAATCGCAGATACGTCGCTTCGGCTTACGTACCGGCGACATGGTTTCCGGTCAGGTTCGTCCGCCGAAGGATAACGAAAAGTACTATGGTCTCTTGCGAGTCGAGGCTATCAACGGAGTAGACCCGGAAATTGCTAAACGTCGTCCCCACTTTGATGTATTGACCCCCATCTTCCCCCGCGAAATGTTCAACCTTGAAACGGGTGCTTCCAACATCTCCGGTCGTATCATCAACCTGGTAGCTCCTATCGGACGCGGACAACGTGGTTTGATCGTCTCACCGCCAAAAGCCGGTAAAACCATGCTCCTCAAGTCTATCGCCAACTCGATTACCGAAAACTACTCCGATGCCCACCTCATGATCGCCCTCATCGGTGAGCGTCCAGAAGAAGTCACCGACATGAAACGTTCGGTGCGTGCCGAAGTCATTAGCTCCACCTTTGACGAGCCGACCGAGGCCCATACCCGCGTCGCCGAAATGGTGCTTGAACGCGCCAAACGCCTCGTCGAAGGCGGTCGCGACGTCGTTGTATTGCTCGATAGCATCACGCGCCTGAGCCGTGCCTATAACCTCGCCGTGCAGCCAAGTGGACGTACTCTCTCCGGCGGTCTCGATCCGAGTGCCCTGTTCCCGCCCAAACGCTTCTTTGGTGCCGCACGTAAAATCGAAGAGGGTGGCAGCCTGACCATCATGGCGACCGCCCTGGTTGACACCGGCAGCCGCATGGATGATGTGATCTACGAAGAATTCAAAGGCACCGGCAACCTGGAACTCGTGCTGAACCGCAAACTGGCCGAGCGTCGCGTCTTCCCCGCCATTGACATCTCGCTCTCCAGCACGCGCCGCGAAGAACTGCTGCTCGACGACAAGACCTTACGCGCCGTCGTCGTCATGCGCCGCATGTTCTCCACTCTCGCCGATCAGCGCGGCCTGGAAGCAATGGAAGCCCTGCTCCAACATATGTCCAAGACCAGCAACAACCTGGAGTTTCTGGCAACACTTAATAAGAGCATTATATGATTTCGCTAGAAACAGGCCGGGGTATAGAGCAAGAGGCTTGCTCTATACCCCGGCCTGTTTCTAGCGAATCATACCCAGGAAGTTGCGCGTGCGTTCGTTTTCGGTGTGGTCAAAAATCTGTTCGGGGGTGCCTTGCTCCACGATGACGGCCTTGTCCATGAAGATAACGTGGTCGGAGACATCGCGGGCGAAGCCCATTTCGTGCGTCACCACCACCATGGTCATGCCCTCCTCGGCAAGCTGGCGCATGACCTTGAGGACTTCACCGACCAGTTCCGGGTCGAGCGCGGAGGTCGCTTCGTCGAAGAGCATCAATTTGGGGTTCATTGCCAGCGCACGAGCGATGGCCACGCGCTGCTGCTGACCTCCGGAGAGCCGGTGCGGGAACACATTGGCCTTCTCGGCTAGCCCGACCTTTGCCAGCAAGGCGTGCGCACGCTCGACCACTACATCTCTTGATTCGTGCAGGACGTGTATTGGAGCCTCAATGATGTTTTGGAGCGCGGTCATGTGAGGGAACAGGTTGAAACGCTGGAAAACGAAGCCGATTTGCGAACGGATACGCGCAATATTCGCCTCGCGGTCCTCGACCGGCTTGCCATTGACGATGCGGTAGCCCATCAACTCGCCATCAATGTAGATGCGCCCATCGTCAATTTTTTCCAGGTGATTGATGCAGCGCAACATGGTTGTTTTACCGGAGCCGCTGGGGCCGATAATCACAACCACCTGCCCGCGCTTCACTGAGAGGTCAACCTCGTTTAAGACAGTAAGGGGGCCAAAGTGTTTGATAATTTTCTCGGCCCGTACCATTTCGAGGCCGTTCTCGCCTCTATAACCCATGGGCATGATATCAATTGTATCTGACATAGCCACTTCACTCCCTCTCTAGCGTCCGCTAGCAAGTGTACCGGCACTACCGCCATGCGGCGACCCAAAACCAAGCATACGTGCTGCGAAAGTCTTTTGATTTACCTCTGTTTTGAGCTTGCGGTTGGGGTCCAGGCGGTTCTCAATCCAGCCCTGGATAAAACCCCAGATGGTTGTCAGCAGGAGATAATAGACGGTGGCCACGATCAATAGTTCAAAAATGACGAAATCTTGCGAACCATACGTCTCGGCAGTACCTGTCAGTTCAAATAGGCCAATGACCGACGCGATAGATGTCGTTTTGAGCATGTTGTTGAATTCATTGCCAAGCGGTGGAATAATAACTCTGGCGGCCTGTGGCAAAATGATGCGACGCATCGCTAAGGCAAAGCGCATGCCTAGAGACTTCGCCGCTTCCATTTGACCGGCATCTACCGAAGTGATACCGGCGCGTACAATCTCCGACATGTAGGCACCTTCGTTAAGCGAAAAGGCCACGACCACACAAGCCCAGGCTGGTAGCAGAATCGAAGGTAAAACGCGAGGCAAACCATCCCACAGCAGAAGAACTTGAACAAGCAACGGGCTACCGCGAAAAAACCACACATAGGCGCGGGCAGGCCATGAGAGAAACGGGAAACGCGACATGCGCATCAAAGCAAGAAATAATCCCAGGACAATACCAATGGTCTGGGCCACAACGGATATCCATACTGTTGTCCATAACGCGCTGAGAAACAGCATATTAGGGTCCTGGAGAAAAAGATATTGCCAGACAAGATCCCAACGAAACACGGCAGCCTCCTTGTGATATCACAAAACCCCGTAGTAGTTCATCAAACTTCATTTGACTGGTATAAAATAGCTCTGAGAGCTATTTTATACCAGTCAAATGAAGTTTGATGAACTACTACAAATTTTTCGCGCTCTTATGCTAAGGCGTAGGTTTTACGACGATCAATCATAGAGATTGCGCCGCTGGTCAAGCCCCACTTGTTAATGATACTCGTATATGTGCCATCGACCTTCAACTGACTAAAGGCCGCTTGAACAGCCTTAAACATGGAGATATCGCCCTTGCGCACAACGATACCTTCAGGTGCGGCATTGATAATGGAGCCGCCTACGGCGAACTGCCCCGGATGTTGCTTGTTGTAGTAGTCAGTAACCGGCGAGTCCTGGAAGGTTGCGACTACGCGATTATTCGCTAACAACTGTACAACAGCGGTCTGATCTTGCAAAACGACCGAAGTAATTGCAGACTTGCCCGCATGTGTGCAGGCTGTACTGGCGGTTTGCAAGTCTGTCTGCTCAACGGTTCCGGTCTGTACACCAACGCTTTGACCGCAGAGGTCGCTCAGCCCTTTGATATTCTTTGGATTGCCATTTTGCACGAGCAGCGACTCACCAGCGTTGAAGTAAGGAATAAAATCGGCTTTCTGCTGACGTTGAGGGTTAATCGTAACGGCGGAGATAACAACGTCGTAGCGTTTGTTTGTAAGATCATCAATGATGGTATCAAACTTTGCCGTGACGATATTGGCCTTTAGCCCCATGCGTGCAGCAATGGCGGTGATGAGATCAATATCAAAGCCAGTCGCCTTATTAGTAGCAGTGTCAATGTACTCCTGCGGCGGATAGGTGGTATCGCTACCGACGGTCAACGTGCCCGGTGTGATCAAGTCAGTGGGGGGTGCAACGGTTGGCGTCGCGGCATTCTGGGTCGGTATAGGGGTTGACCCTCCTGACCCTGTAGTTGTGTTGCTACCGCAGGCGGCAAGTAACAATGTCAGCGCGACAAGAACCGCCACAAATAATAGCCCAATGGAAGGGCGTCGCCCACGCTGAGTGTGGGAAATAGGAACCATTGAGAATACCTCCTTCTGGAACGAGAAAAATACACTGTAATTAGACATACTGTAACACAAGTCTTTACAGGTTACAACCCGTGTACTCCCTGTTCAACCTGCCCCGGTATGCTTATTTGTAACTACGTTCAGAGCAAGGCGTCTATCACAAAAAACATGGTGGCAACCATATGAGTCATCACTGTAATGATAAGAAACGTGCGGTACTATAGGACCGTATCATTGTAGTGGCGACTCTTGTAGTTGCTATAACTCCTTTTGCGATAGCCCCGCTTGTCATGCCCCACTTTTCAATGAGACTGTGATACGTTCCATCCATTTGCATTGCATGGAAGGCGGTTTGCAGCGCATTGTAAAGAGAAGTATCATCTTTAAATACAGCGATACCATCGAGATCAGCTTTGATGAGCGCACCCCCGACAGCGAATTGACCGGGATGTTGCTGAATGTAGTAATCGGTGACAGGCGAATCCTGAAAGGTCGCAACAACCTGCCCCTGTGCCAGTAACTGCACAACAGCATCCTCATCGCTCAGTTCGGTAATCGCAATAGCCGCCTTGCCGGATTTAGTGCAAACGGAGGAAGCGGCCTGCAAATCGATATCCTCTATCGTCCCCGACTGCACACTTACTGCCATTCCACAGACATTCATAAGGCTAGAAATATGCGCTGGATTGCCCGCCTGCACCATCAACGATTTACCAGCATTGAGATATGGAATGAAATTAGCTTGCTCTTGCCGATCAGGGGTAATACTCATGCCCGATATCACCACGTCATAACGTCCCTCCGACAACTCATTGATCAGCGTCTCATATCTCGATGTGATAAGCGCGACCTTCAAGTCCAGACGTTGTGCCAGTGCCGTGATGAGGTCTACATCAAATCCCCACGTCCGATGTGCCGCCGGATCGGCATACTCCAACGGTGGATTGGTCGTGTCACTACCCACAGTCAAAACGCCAGGGGTCAGCAGATGGTAGGGATTGGGCGCGTTGCTGCCGGTTGGAGTGTTAGTGATGCAGGCGGTGAGAGAAAATAGCATTACAGATAAAACAGCTAAACAACAGATAATCCATATGCGGGTAACAATGCCGCGCTGCGGCATTGTTACCCGCATATGGATTATCTGTTGTTTAGCAAAGAAATAATTCACAGCATCCCTTCCATCTCATCTTTGGGGTCGCGCATCATCAGTTCGGGAACGGCTTTACGTGGGTCCAGGCCCTCGAAGAGCACGTGGCTGAGTTGCTCGGTAATGGGCAGTTCGACGTTGTGGCGGGCGGCCAATTGCAGCGCGGCCTTCGTCGCTGAGACGCCCTCGGCAACGGTATGCGTGGAGGCCAGGATATCCTCCAGCTTCTCACCGGAGGCGAGGCGACGGCCAAGCTGCTGATTGCGGCTCAGAGGGCTGGCGCACGTCGCGATCAGGTCGCCAATGCCAGCCAGTCCGGTGAAGGTAAGTGGATGCGCACCGGCGGCGATACCCAGGCGTGCGATTTCCGCGACACCCCGCGTGATAAAGGCCGCCTTCGCGTTCTCGCCAAAGCCCATCCCTTCATTGAAACCGGCCCCAATAGCAATAATATTCTTCAATGCACCGCCCAATTCGACGCCGACAACATCGGTCGTAGTGTAAACACGATAGCGAGATGTCGAGAGCAGTATGCGCACGCGCACGGCAATATCCGAATTTTGAGCGGCAACGACGGCAGCGGTAGGCTTGCCCTCAGCAACTTCACGCGAAATATTGGGGCCACTAAGTGCGGCAATACGTCCTTGCGCAGCTGGTATTTCTTCGCCAATAATTTCCGTCATGCGCTTGAGCGTATCTATCTCAATACCCTTGCTGGCACTCACCAGCAGCGTCTCCATACCGACATAAGGCGCAATGAGCCGCGCATTTTCCCGCATACGCTGCGAAGGCGTCACCAGCAGTAGCATATCCTTGCCCTGCGCTGCTTTTTTCATATTCGCGGTCACATATAGCTCGTCGGGAAAGTGAAAGCCGGGGAGAAACAGGGTATTCTCCCGTACACGCTGCATCTCAGCCGCCCGCTCTGGCCGGTGTTCCCACAGAGTGGTCGCTATTCCCTTCTGCGCCAGTAATAGAGCCAGCGTCGTCCCCCAGGCACCACTCCCAATGACTCCAACCGCTACCATGATTCTTTCTCCTGTTCGGTATAGTCTATCCAATTTGGGCAAGGCAATTGTAACATACAGCAAGAAAAAGGGAAATATATTCTCGTAGGAGCCGGTTTACCGCGCTCACCGCCGATTTATCGGCCTACCTATCCCACCTGATCAATGATCATTCCTTGCCGATAAATCGGCGGTGAGCGCGGTAAACCGGCTCCTACGGCTTCGCTGACAGGAAATCCGCCATCAACCTGTTGACCTTTTCCGGTTGTTCTTGCTGCACCCAGTGGCCGCTATCGGGAATGTATTCGATACGCAGGTTATCCACCCATTGTTCGAGGCCGTGCGTCAATTCGATGCCGAGGGCAATGTCTTGTTCACCCCAGATGAGCAGCGTAGGGGAACTGACGTGAACTTGTTCGTCGGGCCGTTGCCGGGGAAAACTCCGGAATAACATACGGTAATAATTCAGCGCAGCAGTCATCGCGCCGGGCTTGCTCATTGCTTCCTGATATTTCGCGGTGATATCGCGAGTAAACGCCTCTTTTTGCACGGCACTGCCGCGCAACATACGGCCAATCGCGTCGGCATGGTTGCGCGTAAGACCCCATTCCGGCAGCCAGGGAAGCTGGAAAACGAACATATACCAGCTTTTGCGCAGCTGCTTGAGCGTGCGCAACTCGCGGGAAAATGCTCCCGGATGCGGTGCGTTCAACACGATCAGACGCTCCGTCATCTGTGGATAGCGGATGGCAAAGGCCCACGCCAGCACACCCCCCCAATCGTGTCCAACAATCACAGCCCTGTCATAGCCCAAACCATTGATCAAACCTTTGATATCGCGCAACAACGTCGCGACATCGTAGCCTGTGCGCGGCTTATCGGTATCGTTGTAGCCGCGTAAATCGGGGGCGACAACGTGATAACCCTGCTCCGCGAGAACAGGAAGCTGATAACGCCAGGAATACCAGAATTCTGGGAAGCCATGCAACAACACAATAAGTGGCCCCTCGCCCTGTGTCACATAATGCATCCGAATACTATTGGTCATGATATCGCGATGCTGCCATGTCTCAGTTTCTATCGCCATACTTGTTATCCTCCACACAAAAATCTCTTGTGCGCAACAGAAGCTGAGCTTCTGTTGCGCACAAGAGATTTTTGTGCTGTTAATTTCCTTTGGTATCGTTATAAATGATAGCGCGTTTGACCTGCTCGATCAGGTCGGTGACGGGGATACCACGTGGGCAGGCATCGGCGCAGTTGAAGATGGTGCGACAACGCCAGACACCATCGCGCTTGCCCAGGATAGCCAGGCGTTCGGCCCCACCCTGATCGCGGCTATCGAAGATGAAACGGTGCGCGTTTACTATCGAAGCCGGTCCCACCCAATCCGGGTTGCCCCAGACCGACGGACATGAACCTGTGCAGGCACCGCAGAGGATGCACTTTGTTCCCTCGTCGTAACGCGCACGCTCTTCAGCACTTTGTAGTCGTTCCGTTCCCGGCTCACTATCATAGGTGATCAGATACGGCTTGACAGCTTTATACTTTTCAAAGAATGCTTCCATGTCTACCACAAGGTCTTTCATGACCGGGTAGCCGAGCATGGGTTCAATTGTCACCTTGTTGCCCACGTCGCGCATCAGCACTTTGCAGGCCAGGCGGTTACGCCCGTTGATACGCATGGCATCAGAGCCACAAACACCATGTGCACATGAGCGACGGTAGGTGAGGGAGCCATCCATTGTCCATTTAATAATGTTGAGAACATCCAGCAAACGTTCAATCGGCTCCGCCTCAACGCGATAATCAGCCCAGTACGGCTTCTTGTCTTTCTCAGGGTCGAAACGCTTGATACGCACTAATACGTTCATAATCTGCTCCTAATATTTCCGTTCTTTCGGCTTGAATATCGGATCATCAATCATCAGTACGTCTTTGTAATCGAGACGTACATCGTGGGCTTTGCTACCTTTATAGGCAAGCGTATGCTTGAGCCAGTTTTCGTCGTCACGCTTCTGGTAGTCGAGGCGGAAATGTGCGCCACGGCTCTCAGTACGCGCCAATGCCCCATGAATGGTGGCCTCCGAGCAATCGAGCAGAAAGCCAAGCTCAATAGCTTCCATAAGTTCCGTGTTGAATTTCTTGCCCTTGTCCTGCAACTGTATGCGCTTATAGGTATCCTGCAAACCATCAAGCGTGTCAAGCGCGTGACGAAGGCTCTGATCGCTGCGCTCCACAAAGACCTTGTCATCCATCTCGTTTTGCAGCGCACTACGTACACGATAGGCCGACTCACCGCCCGTCGAGGATTTGAGGTTCCCAACCAGTTCGCGTGAATACGCCTCCGGCTCGTTGGGCAATGGCGCGTGGTCGTTTTCGGCAATGAACTTCGCCATATGTTTACCGGCGCGGCGTCCGAAGACGATCAGGTCTACCAGTGAGTTGGTGCCGAGACGATTGGCACCGTGAACGGAGACGCAAGCAACTTCACCGGCGGCGTAGAAACCTGGGAGCGGTGTCCATTGCGGGTCAATCACAACACGGGCGTCAACGTCGGTGGGAATACCGCCCATCGCGTAGTGGGCGGTCGGCTGGATCGGTACCGGCTCGGTGATCGGCTCAACGCCGAGGTAGTTACGAGCAAAATCTGTGATATCCGGCAGCTTCTCGGCAATCATCTTCGCACCGAGGTGTCGCACATCAAGATAGACGTAATCTTTGCCATCTACACCGTTGCCATCCTTCACCTCCTGGATAATACAGCGCGAGACGATATCGCGTGGCGCGAGGTCTTTCAGGGTGGGCATGTAGCGTTCCATGAAGTACTCGCCCTTGCCGTTAAGCAGCTTGCCACCTTCGCCGCGGGCGGCTTCGCTGAGCAGTACTCCTACTTTATAGATGCCGGTCGGATGGAACTGGTACATCTCCATATCTTGCAGGGGGATGCCGCGCCGATAAGCAATCGCCATGCCATCGCCGGTGCAGGCAAAGGCATTGCTGGTCACGCGCCATGCTCGCCCGTAACCGCCGGTCGCGAAGAGAACGGTTTTGGCGTGGAAGGTATGGATCTCGCCTGAGCGTATCTCCATCGCTACAACACCGCACGCCTGACCGTCGTTGAGCAACAGGTCAAGCACGAGAAATTCATTGAAGAAACGCACCTGATTCTTGATGGCGTTCTGGTACATTGTCTGAAGAATCATATGTCCGGTGCGGTCGGCGGCATAGCAGGAGCGGCGTACCGCAGCTTCGCCATAATTGCGCGTATGCCCACCGAAACGACGCTGGTCAATGCGCCCGTCAGCGGTACGGTTGAACGGCAAGCCGCGATGCTCAAGCTCATAGACGGCATCAATGGCCTCGCGGGTCAATATCTCCGCCGCGGGCTGATCAACGAGGTAGTCGCCGCCCTTGACGGTATCGTACATGTGCCACTTCCAGTGGTCTTCTTCCTGGTTGCCAAGCGCGGCTGCAACGCCGCCCTGTGCCGCACCCGTGTGCGAACGCGTCGGGTACACCTTACTGAGGACCGCGACGCTCGCGTTTGGCAATTGCATTGCCGCCATCAAACCGGCCCCACCGGAGCCGACGATGACCACATCAAATTTATAGTACATGGCTTTTCCTTATTTGCCGTTTCCAGCGCACTCCTTGCATCACACCTGAGCGGAACGCTAGACACCACCCTCTCCGGGGCAGACACCCTGTCCGGGGGACAGGTAATAATAGTGTCGTTGGTGTGATGGATCTCAACACTAATGCGCTACTGGAAATGGAAACGTAATCAACGTAATCGTACCCAACATTAAGAAAGCAACGGTCAACGCTCCCGCGATGGAGAGCGCGGTAAGACGCGCACCTCGTCCACGCACATAATCATCAATAACGATACGCAAGCCGTTCATGCCATGCAGCAACGACAGTGTGAGCAACAGCCAGTCATATAACCGCCAGAATGGGTTAGCATAGCGTTGAGAAACGAATATATACGTGGTCTGCGAAACATCATTTGCCGCGTGCATGATAATCAGGTGAATGATGACAAGAAAGATGAGCAAAACACCGGAGGCGCGGAAAAAATACCACGAGAAGGTTTCAAATCCGCCGCTTGCCGGCCTTGCACCATATCCAGTCGCAATACGCATGGTAAACTCCTCTATAGGATCAAGGGATCAAAGGTATACCCTTGAACAAACAGCCAACAAATACTTATTTCGCTCCAAAGAGAGCGAATGTGTGACCGGGCAAAAATGGTTCAATGACGAAATAACCAAGAGGCAAGAACCCGACCACTGTGACAATCAACACGATCAAGAACATTAGTGCCTGATAACGCACACCTCTATGCCAGAAGTCAATAACCATGATACGCACGCCGTTGAACGCGTGGAATAGCACCGCACCTATGAGTGCCAGCGACAAAATACGCACTTCAATTTGATCAAACAACAACACACCGGTATTGTAAGCGGAAGGACCAAAACCAAGCAGCGACACATCTACAATGTGGATGAAGAGAAATAGGAGAATACCCAGTCCTGTAATGCGATGCAGCAGCCAGGACCACATGCCTGATTGACCTTTATACATACTTTCCTCAATTCTTGAAGCGGGAGATTGGGAATACCCCTGCAATAACCGACCGGGCGAGTCAAGGCACAATATCCAGGGAATCCGTGCAGTACATGAATCAAAGCATCGTCCTGAATATAGACTGCGGAGTGTGGGTGTGTTTGTTACTGTGGACTAACTAGCGTCATGTTATGCTGCTCGTATCTCTAGTATCAACGTGCCACTCGATACATTACAACAAGACACCCCGTTGTGCCTCACCCAGTTCAGTTGACGTTGTACGCTTATTATACCGCAGGGTAGAAGAGAGCGCAAACAGATAAGGATTTTTCCACACTTTGCAAATTCTGGGAAAAAAGCCGCCAAAACACTTTAAAAATACGAAGGAATTGTGTATAATAGGAGGACAAGAAAACGCTCCGAACATGTATGCCCTCAGGGCGGATAGTGCTTCGCCTCTGCAAAAGTAGACCGCCGTGTATTTGCAGAGGTGTGCAAAGCATTATTCGCCCTTTTTAATACCTGTTCAGCCTGTCAGTCTGCCAGTGTAACCCGCTAGCGTAGTAATAATTGTGACGATGAATTCGTCGGTAAGTGGGTATTTACCGGTATTTTGTTAGAAACGCCTGAGCGGGAGAACTTCGTGAATACGTTGCGTGGTCAACATGGGTACACAGGACATATACAGTTTGCCGGAGCAGAGCGAACTACTGTGAATGCGCAGGAATTTCAGACGTTTTATCAGGAGAATCTCGGCTTGATTTATCGCTTTGTGTATAGCAAGGTGGGAAATCGCGAAGAGGCCGAGGATCTGACCTCACAAATATTTATTAAAGCTGTCCGCGGCGTTGATACCGAGCGTGGCGCACTTAGTATGCAAAAATGGCTGTTCCAGGTTGCGCGTACAACCGTCGCCGACTATTGGCGGTCATATTATCGTATTTCGGTCAGCTCGCTCGAAGAATTGCTGGAGGCCGGTTGGGAAGGCCCGGCGAACGAAGAGCAGACGGAGTTCAATGCAAGCCCGGTCGAACGTGTACAACGTATCTTGCAGGCATTGCCTGAGCATTATCGCGAGGTGTTACACTGTCGTTTTCTGCTCAACCTTTCTATTCGCGATACCGCGCTCAAGATGGGATTGTCAGAAGCAAATATTAAAGTATTGCAATTTCGTGCGCTGAAACGTGCCGCCGATCTGGAAAAAGTCGTGGCGGAAACATTCTAACGGAGAAGATGGAGAGAATGCACTATGTCAGGTGAAGATCAGGAACGATTTGAAGACTATCTGGAGCTGGAACAATACCTGGAAGAGCTTCAGGCAGGCCATATCGCCCACCCACCGGCGGAGATGACGCCTACGCAAGCGGGAGTATACCGCATGGCGGCACTCTTCCGATCTGCTTCGCCTGAAGCAAGTGAGCCATCACCAGAGTTCACAGCAACCTTGCAGGCTCGTCTCGAACAGGAGCTACAAGATCGACAGCACCCTGCACCGGCAGCACAACCGCCGGTAAAACAAGGAAAACAGCGGCAAGAAGGCCAATCCCGCCAACTCTCCCGCATCTCACGGCGGCGGGCCTTATTCGCCGGTGGAGCAGCAGTTGCCGCCTCGCTGGCTATCGGTGCTGGCATTGACCACGTGATCCAGCAGTCTGCAAACAATGGCCCAAGCACTGTCACAACAGCAGACACTCCTTTGATAGCAGCAGGAGTCCCAACGATATTGCACCCTGTAACAACGGTAGCAAAACTGGGCAATGAAGCGGTACCTTTCAATGCTGGTGCAGTAATTGGCTATATCATTCGCGATACCAGCAACCCGAACAAGGAGCAAATTATCGCGCTATCTGCCGCCTGCACACACATGGGCTGTATCGTCGACTGGTGGGATAGCGATCGTAAATTCCATTGCCCTTGCCACGGAGGTACGTTCACCGAATACGGCGGCGTAGATAATAGCACCGGCAGCTGGGGCGTCCAATACTTGCGCCCGTTGCCGCAACTCAACACGAAAGTAGAGAACGGCATCATCTACGTCGAGGTACCCGCTCCCACCACTACTTCCTCATCTTCCGCCGGCCCAACAATCTGGCTACGGCAAACGAATCAGAAGTAGGGAGTAGCCAGCTTCTGCCTTTATGATGCACGCGGCAAGAATGAAGAACAACAGGCGATTGCTACGCGGCGCGTAGCAATCGCCTGTTGTTCTTCATTCTTGTGCCGCGTGCTGTGCCAGTGAAGAAATAAAGACGACTATTGGCAAATCGCAACCCGATCTCAACGCATTCCCACTTCCTTCAATCTCTCATTTCTTTAATAATGGAACCAGACATTTAAATATTTGGTACGAGTTACAATAATGCAAGGATGCGGACGGACTCAAGCTGTCCCTATACCTGGTCATCGTTGAAAGCGAGGTTCCTTTATGCGTATTAGTAGTATTAGCACACGATCAATGACGAGCATAGGGCTTTCATTTGTTGCTGTGGTTATGCTTTGCGTGACACTGTTTTTTACCACGCAGACCCATGCACAGAAGCCTGGACCCCATATCACGCTCTTCCCCAAAAATGGCCACCCTTCTATCTCTGTCCAGGTCAACGGTGTGCGGTTTGACTCCGATGAAAACGTCACAATCTCATTCGATACAATCGTCTTAAAGACTGTGATGGCAAGTAGCACTGGCACATTCGTCACCTCAATTACAATTCCAGTCAGTGCGCAACCTGGCATACACAAAATCAAAGCCAAAGGTGGTACCAGTGGCCTCACGGCCAAGCAAGACTTCCTGGTTGAGACCAACTGGGATACCTTTGGCTTTAGTCCACAGCACACGCACGATAACGCTTACGAGAACGTTCTCATGACTGGTAACGTCTCCTCGTTGGTACAGGATTGGGCGGCAACTGCTACCAGTGCCGTCAACTCTTCACCGGCAATAGACAACGGACGAGTGTTCGTCGGCTCCAATGATGGCACAGTCTATGCGCTGGATGCTGCCACTGGCGCGTTAATCTGGTCCGTGTCACTTGGCTCTGGCAATCACATCCTCGATTCTCCCACTGTCAACAATAGCATTGTCTATATCGGCCTCGACAATGGGACGCTGTATGCTCTCAACGAGCAAACGGGTGCAACCATCTGGACGCAGCCAACAGGTGGGGCAATAGACGCTTCTCCAACAGTCAGCGGCACTACCGTCTATGTTGGCTCCAATGATCACAACCTCTACGCCTTCGCGGCCGCCACCGGCCAGGCCCTCTGGACAGCCCATACCGGTGGAGCTATCAATTCTACGCCGGCAGTTGCTAAAAATGTGGTCTATGTCGGTTCCAACAATGATAAGCTCTACGCCTTCGATGCCACTACCGGTAACAAGCTGTGGGCGGCCACCACGGGTGGTCCCGTCACCTCTTCTCCGGCAGTTGCCAGCGGAGTGGTCTATGTCGGTTCAAGCGATGATAATCTGTACGCCTTCAATGCCACTTCGGGCGCAAGCGTCTGGACAAAGGCAACGAAAGGGGCCGTGACCTCTTCACCCGCCGTCGCTTATGGCCTGATCTTCGTTGGCTCCAGCGACGATACCTTCTACGCCATCAGCCAGACTAGCGGCACAGAGGTATGGAAAGCAGCCACCGGTGGCGCCATCACCTCCTCGCCAAGCATCGCAGACGGTATTGTCTTCATCAGCTCAACCGACAATAACCTGTATGCCTACGATGCGCGAGTGGGAACGCAATTGTGGAAAGTAAGCCTGACCACTGTCACCGTCTCTTCGCCTTCCATTGTCAACGGCATAGTCTATATCGGTACGGGTACCAGCACCGACAACGTCGTGGCGTTCGACTTGCCCGGTGGAAGCAAGTAGCCCCTGTATATAAAGAGGAAATAGGCCAGACATTCAAAGGATGAGGAGGCGCCGCGGCGCCTCCTTATCCTTTGAATGTCTGGCCTATTTCCTCTTTAACAGTTGATCGCACCCCATGTATCACCACAAAATGCGGCACATGCACACTTCTCTCTGCCAGGAGATCCTGTTGTGCTATCTCCTTGCTCAGTTGCGGCTCAAGCACTTTGTGCAGGATGCAGCCCTCTTCAATGACGAAATTGATATAGGCACTCAAAGGGCGGTGAAATAGATACGCATAGGTTTGCGGCACGCTATATTCTTGCAAATATTCTCTCACCTCAACATAGCCCTTTTTGACCCACTCCGACGCTGACTCCTCAAAACATGGGTGCAACAACGAAAAAATAAAGCTGCCACCGTCTTTGAGCGCAGCAATACAATTATGCATTGCAGCTTTGTAATCAGGGATGTCCATAAAGACCATATTGGCGACAACGCAATCAAACCTATCCGACATGTCTTGTAACGAGGACAAGTCTGCTTGTAGATAAGTAATACCTAGCGGTTGCTGTTGCTCCCGCTCCACGGCATAAGTATACCATTGTTGCGCCGGTTCAACGCCAGTCATAATGGCCCCACGTCGTGCCAATAATCGGCACAGATAGCCCTGACCGCAACCAGCGTCCAATATATGCTTTCCGGCCACATCGCTCAGTAAAGTAAAAAGGGCCGGATTCAACAGGTGTTGCCGCGCAAAATCACCCTCGTCGCCAAAGCTCTCAGCAAGCTCTCGCGGCGCGGTAGACCAGGCTTCGATGGCTTGTTGGTTGGTGATATTTGATATGTCTGACATACACTGATTGTATCACCTGGCTTGCCGACTTGCCGCACAAAAACCTTGAGAAAAGCGATGTAATCAGGCTAGAAAATGCCCGCATTTCATGGTAGACTCTTCAAGGAACCCGAAAATAACAGAATGTACAACCGATATAAGGAGCATAGGATGGCACAGGCAAAACAGAGACAGACAGGGACTGCCGAGGTCAATGGCACAACGCTTTATTATGAAGTCGAGGGTGAGGGCCACCCTTTTGTTATGGTGCATGGTGGGTTGGTAGATCGACGGCTGTGGGATGAGCAGTTCGATGTGTTTGCGCAACACTACAAGATGATTCGCTTTGATATGCGCGGCTTTGGCGACTCTGGTTTGTACAAAGCGGACATGGCACCATTTCGATTAGATGATGACCTGTACGAGCTTTTGCGCTTCCTCGGCATCGAGAAGACATATGTGATGGGGCTTTCGATGGGTGGCGCGGTCGCCATTGACTTCACACTGGCACACCCAGAGATGGTAGACGCACTAATCCCGGTAGCGATGGGTCTGAGCGGCTTTGAGGGTGATGATGATAGCAACAAACCCCTTTGGATGGAAATTGACACAGCGATTAAAGCGGGTGAGTTGGAGAAGGCGGCGGAACTCAGCACGCGCATGTGGACGGATGGGCCACTGCGAACGCCGCAGCAGGTTGATCCTTCGGTACGCGAGCGCGTCAAGGCAATGACATTACGCAACTACCGGCGTCCCGACGATGTGGATGGGCCGGAGCCACTGGAGCCGGAACCACCGGCGGCACAACGGCTGGCGGATATCAAGGTTCCCACACTCATCATCGTCGGCGACGCCGATGTACGCGAGATACTGACTATCGCTGACACGCTGGTTGCTAGTATCGCCGGAGCAAAAAAAGTGGTGATTCCGAATACGGCGCACCATCTCAACATGGAAAAACCGGCGGAATTCAACCGGATTGTGCTGAATTTCCTCGGTAGTCTTCAATAATTCTCAATGGGGTCAAGAGAATGCCAGCGTTTTTTGCGCGACGCACAAAAAACGCTGGCATTCTCTTTTTCTGTCAGGCATAGTGGAAATTATTATCAACCCAATAAAACAGTGCTAGCATCCTTAACCGTAGAGGCTTGACATATTCCCACTATTTATTTATGATTAGCTTGTTACATGTATAATCAATGCATCATCAAATCGGGGGATATTACAAGACTTCATCATAGCTATCAATGGTTATTCGCATGTAAGTAAGAGCGGAATAATAGTGTACAGGGGGACGCATTTATGGCAGACCGTGTAGGAGAGCAATTTGGGAAATATCGCCTTGAGCGGTTACTTGGGCATGGCGGTTTCGCCGATGTCTATTTAGGTGAGCATATATACCTCAAGTCGCAGGCCGCCATCAAAATATTACATGCCCATGTTGATAGCAACGATGCCACTGGCTTTCTGAGCGAGGCCCGTATAGTCGCCGGTCTGCAACATCCCCATATCGTGCGTGTTCTCGACTTTGATATCACACCGCAAGGCGATCCATTTTTCGCTATGGAATACGCACCCAACGGCTCATTGCGCCGCCGTTATCCTCGTGGTACCCGCTTGCCGTTAGATATGATCGTCTCTTACACAAAACAGGTCGCGGCTGCCTTGCAGTATGCGCATAACCAGAAATTAATTCACTGCGATGTCAAGCCGGAGAATATGCTATTGAGCAATACCAATCAAATTCTGCTCAGCGACTTTGGCATTGCGGTAATCGCGCATACTTCACGTTCACATAATATGCAGGAGATTACGGGTACAGCGTCATACATGGCTCCGGAGCAGCTACAGGGGAAAGCCTCGCCCGCCAGTGACCAGTACGCGCTGGGTATTGTCGTCTATGAATGGCTAACGGGCAATGCTCCATTTCATGGAACCTTGACCGAAATTGTCACACAACATATGATAGTACCCCCACGCCCTCTGCGCGAAACCTTGCCCACGTTGTCAGCCGATATTGAACAGGTTGTCTTCATGGCACTTGCTAAAGACCCTGCACAGCGTTTTGCCCGCGTCGAGGCGTTCGCCAATGCATTGGAGCAGGCCAGCCGTTCGTCAACTCAGACATCGTTTGACTCCGCGACCTTTATTGTGCCAGGCACCTTTCCTCCCGACGCCGCGACCTTTATTGTGCCAGACGCAATGTCACCCGGCACATTTGCGACGGTGCCAGCACCGGTAGCCTCCAATCCCAATACTGGGCCGACCATCATTACGCCATCTGGCCCCCATAATGCTTCCAATACCCCACCGTACAACCCGATGCTTATGGCGCAAATTGTACCGCCGCCAGAGGTGCCGGGCCACACCATGAAGGTTGCCGAGCATCAAGAAGCAAAGAAAGAACAGCCCACCGTTTCCCGGCGTGGACTGCTAATCGGCATCGCCGGTGTTGCCGCTCTTGCCACCGGTGGTACACTGTTTGCGCTGGCAGAAAAATCCAACCTCTTCTCGACAACGCCCACGATCGTCGCGACACATACATCAACCGGGAGTCCCACCACTACTCCATCTCAGTCCCCTACACAACAACCCACGCAACAGCCAACTACCGCATCGACGACAGTTCCCACGCAACAGCCGCCTACAACACCGCCCACGATACAGACCTACGCCACCTATAATGGGCCATCCAACATGTTTACCGTGGCATGGTCACCTGCCAGCTCATCAATTGCCTCCGCGGGGCAAGGTTCAAGCCTGGAAGTATGGGGTGCCTTATCAGGTATCAACCTGTTTGCTCCCATAAATACTGGAGCATCCACTATTTACTCGGTAGCGTGGTCTCCTAATGGTTCTCAAATCGTCTCCGGGCAGGATGACGGTACGATTCAAATTTGGGATGCCGCTACCGGCAACAATCTCGCAAAATGGAAAGGCCATAGCAACCGGGTTAATTCGGTGGCATGGTCGCCCAATGGCAGCTATATTGCTTCGGGCAGCGGAGATAAAACGGCAAAAGTCTGGGACACCAGTGGCAACCTGATTACTAACTATACTGGTCATGCGCATTATGTCAACGCTGTAGCATGGTCATCCGACAGCTCCACCGTTGTTTCCGGCAGCGGCGACGCGACAGCGCAAGTGTGGAACGCCACGACGGGCAACCCAATTTATACATACCGAGGGCATACCAGCGATGTCCTCTCGCTGGCCTGGATGCCCAACGGCACACGTATCGCCTCCGCCAGCGATGACTTCACCGTCCAGGTATGGGAGGCCAGCACCGGAAATCGCTACATCAACTACACAGGCCATAGCAATTTCGTCGTTGCCGTAGCATGGTCGCCGGATACTTTCTACATCGCTTCGGGAAGTAAAGATACCACCGTTAAGGTATGGAGCGCGACAACAGGCACCACACTACGCACCTATAATGGGCATTCCAACGAGATCGAAAGCGTCACATGGTCGCCAGATAGCACAAAAGTCGCTTCGGCCAGCGATGATGGGACGGTCAAAGTCTGGCAGGCGACATGACAAAATCAGGTAGATTGAACAATTATAAAATCGGAAAATTCGTATTTTTCAATTTTTCTAATCTAATTGGCGCGTTCCTTATTGACAAATTAGGAATGACGGACTACAATTAGAGGAGACCAGCAGGCTTCGCGTAACGATTAGGAGGCAGTTTCATGGCTGTTGTACATCCTGACTTTTATCGTCATGAGAACCTTATCCGCAAATCAATACAGATCCCCTCAACGCAGCATAAAGAGCTAAAGGCTCTTGCCGTTGAGCTAGAATCTTCGTTAGGAGACGTTGTGGAAACTATTATGGAACTAATGCAGCAAGATCATTATCAGCAAGTCAAAGCAGCAATTCTTCAGAAACGCGAACAAACGCTCACCATCCTCACTCACTCACTCGACGAAGCCTACGCCTATCTCGGTTCTCTCCCCGAAACACTCGATGAAGCCCAATTCTTTTTTGAAGCATGTCATGAAATTATGGTTGCGTAGGGTAACTCCCTGCACATCGCCTGAGCGAAGCCAGATGACTCCTTGCATTCTTCCTGAGCGATAGCTAGACGCGCTAGCGGCGTTGGAAGAATGTTTAAGAGCAACCGCTAGCGGCGTTGGCGATGTGATTTATAAGGGTATGTTTGCATGAGTAGTGAGGCGAGGCCAACACCGCCCAGCCCCCAACAATCTAAACAGTACGATTCCAATATGATGCCACCCAGTCCGCGGCGTGGCGAGATTTGGGACGTCAATTGGTCTCCCGGCCGGGGAGCCGAACAGCAGGGAACAAGGCCCGCGCTGATCATCCAGAATGATCGCGGGAATGCTTCTCCATCCTATCCACTCACCATTGTCGCCTCGATGAGTCGCACTGAGCGCGAGTTAGCGCTGCATGTGCGCATCGCTCCCACAGAAGAGAATGGCCTGACCAATTATACCGATGTGAAATGCGAACAGGTCATGACCATTGAAAAATCACGCCTCTTGCGCCGCCGGGGCGCCATCACTGACGAGGAACTCAACCGCGTTGATCTGGCACTACGATTGAGCCTCAATCTGATAAATTAATCAACCGTCTCCATGTTTATGTTTACGCTTATGCCCATGTCCGTGTCCATTTCCACTGTGACTACCTCCACTATGACGAGGGGGCGGTGTTACCAAACCTCTACTTGAACCTATATTATGGTTGCCTGTATTCGGCACTGTTGGCGTCACAGTAGGTGTCACCGTTGGCGTTACACCCGTTGGTGACGCATGTCTGCTCACGAATTGCACACTCGCACCCAGGGCCTCTGGTGCAGCTGTGTGTACGCCATTCAAAGAGAGGGTGAAACCTAGCGTTAATGGAATGATAAACAGGAAAAGTAGCGCAGCGAATGCTATATATGCCGGGTGAACCTTACGACTGTGTAACATATGGGTTATATTTGGTATATGTGATATAGGTATATGGGGCGTGTGAGACCGTGCTAACTTCCGTAACGCGAACGGCAAAGTAATATGAGCCGCTGCATGAGCCGCTGTATAATAGCGGATCGATGGTGTCGCTAAATGGAGTTCTTCTATCTGCGCCTGTATCGCGACCACCTCTGCAACTGCCGCTGAAAAGCAGTCTGCCATCTCGCGAACGGTCGAGAAACGCTGCTCAGGGTCTTTTTCCAATGCACGCAAAATAACGTTTTCGACCACTGTTGGTATAGTGGGATTGAGTTGCGATGGTGGCGCTGGCAATTCCTGGAGATGTTTCCAGTAGATAGCCAGCGGCGTATCACCCTTGAAAGGAACTTGACCCGTGAGCATTTGGTAGAGCAACACACCCAGCGCGTAAATATCGCTACCACTCGTCGCCAGTTCCTCGGACAACTCCGGTGCCATATACTCCGGCGTGCCAATCAGACAGCCTGTCTGCGTCCGATCACCTTCATCCTCGAACGATTTTGCCAGACCAAAGTCCGCCAGGTAGACGTGCGTGCCATCCTGCAACAACACATTTGAGGGTTTAATATCGCGATGAATAATGCCGTGTTCGTGCGACCATTGCAACGCTCCGGCAATTTGCGTGAAGAGAGCCTCAGTCTCGGCCAAGGATAGCGGCCCATCCTTCAAACGGTGACGCAATGTGCCGTCTTTCACAAAGGGTATAGCGATATAGCACCATGCCTCATCTTCCCCATACTCGAGTACCGGTAAAATATGGTTGTGTACCAGTTGCTTCAGCACCTTCACTTCGTGCAGGAACCGTTGTGTATGATCTTCCTGTATCTTATTGACTATCTTGAGCGCAACCGTACCCTGCGTATTTATATCATGGGCTAGATAGACCTCCGACATGCCTCCACGCGCAAGCCGTTGCTGCAACTGGTAGTGACCGAGCTGTGTGCCTTCGAGTTCTAACATAGTGTAACCGTATCCCCATCCAGGTAGCTGTTTTGTGTTCGCTATAGACGTATACGGTCAACACCCTCAATTAGTGTCAGCCTGTGCTTAAAGTCCTGTCCGCTCTATATGATACAATTTTTGTGATCACTTTGCTCAGGAAGGAGTTTCTCATGTCAGATCGCCTCGTCTATTCCACCGATGGCGGGAGAATCAATACTTGCCCCGTATGCGGGCGTCCATATAAACAGTGCCAGTGCGACCAGCCGGGAGCGAGTAGCCAGCCGACGAAGAAAAGTGACGGTATTGTGCGCGTGATGCGTGACCGCAAGGGGCGCGGAGGCAAAATCGTGACGGTCATCACGGGTGTGCCTGCTAACGGCGATGCCATCGCGACGTTGGCACAACAACTCAAAAAGCTCTGCGGCTCCGGTGGTACGGTCAAGGATGGTAATATCGAGATTCAGGGAGACCATTGCAACAAGGTACAGACTAAATTGACTGAGATGGGTTACAAGGTGAAACGTGCGGGCGGTTAATTTTCGGCTCTCTATCCTTGCGTGGGAACGTAGGGACGCGCTTCATCAAACATGTCGCGGTTTACAACCATGGCAAACGCTTTTTCAAAGCTGGTAAAGCCTGTTCTACGGCCTCGCGGCCAGCTGCGACAAATTTGCGACCCTCGGAGAACTGGCGGAGGGAGACGCGGTGCAATTTGGGGCGAATAACGATATCTGCCTCACGAATACTGTGCATACCAATGGTTGCCATCGCAAGATCGTAGGTGCGCAACAAGAGGTCTATCATATGTGGCGATTGCTCTCGTTGCTTGCGCTGTGGATGTCTCTGTCTCTCCAGCTCGACTTCACGCAGCCAGGGGGTTGCGCTCTCCAACGCGGGCGGCTCCTGTCCACCCAGCTCGGATGCGAGCAGGATACTGGCACCCATTTTGCGCACGAGACGGATGGGAACGGGATCGTGCATACCGGCGTCCATTAAGATATGCTCACCAACGAGAACCGGTGGGAAGATACCCGGTAACGCTACACTCGCCAGGGCCGCTTGCCAGAGCGGGCCACGTTCTAGCACGACACCCGCCCGCGTCGTCAAGTCTACCGCGACCATCGCGAACGGCGTTGTCAGGTCCTCGAAACGCACTTCGCCGCAGACTTCGCGCAGTATCCGTTGCAGCCCCCGGTTGGAGAAGATGGAGGTACGCGGAATGCGCCACTGCACGATGTGACGCTGAATACCAAGAAATATCTCTTCGCTTTCAACGACCGACTTACCGACAAGATACATACCGGGGGCGATAATGCCGCTACTACAGGCCGAGATATAGTCAATAGGCACGCCGTGCTGCAACAAGCCATCCAGTACACCCAGATGCGCGAATCCACGCGCTCCACCACCGCCAAAAGCGATACCCACCGTTTGCTGTGCGATATGGCGAGCGACAAATTGTACAGCCTTGCTCAATTCCGCCCTCGCGTCTGCCTGTTGCAGCGTTTTTTGCTGTTGCCAGCATCGCTTCAACAAGCCGTTATTCGCAGGAAGTAAGCGCGTTACTGGATAACCCAGTGCCGTTGTACAAGTATCTTGCACGCCAATAGTTGGACGTTCCGCACTATGTGCAACAAAGACGGATGGTTGCAGAGTGCTTTGTTCAATAAAGGGTGCGAGCGCATCGCGTCCCACACCGGCAGAGATAACAACAACAACTTTCTGGGAAAGTTCTTTGATTGCCTGCACAATATGCGCCGACGTGAATTGCACCGTGACCAGTAAGATGTACTCGTAATGAACAGCCAGATCGGTTATGACCGAGAGTATACCTGTATCGAGCGATTGTGCCTGTTCCTGTGTGGGAGCGACAGCAGTCAATGCAGCAAAACATTGCCCATCGGAAGTCATAGTTGGGACGGCATGGCGCTGTAGCAAGACGGCATCGGAAGCGCATTCGTACAAAGTTGGGCGCTCCTGGCCTGCATGGATGGCATAATGAGTAGCCAGGGATGCGTCACGCCCGCAGAGTTCGAGCAAGAGAACACGCTTACGAGTACAATCTGCCAGTGCAGCAGCGATATGCATAGCAAGGGAATGTTCACCCGGCGCGTCCGGTTGCTCTAGAGAGGCTAGCCAGATACGCTCGCAGTGTTGGTATGCAAGAATGTGCTGGTTGGTGCGCGAAAGGCGGCGTGTGAGAATAGCGTTGATGTTGCGCAACAATGTTGGGCAAAGGCCAATCAAGGTCAGGAAATCCGTCTGTGAGAGCGACCAAACGCTGGTATCTTCCTCGGCACGTATGGTCGCGGTCGGCAACTCACCGGTAATCAGTGACATCTCGCCAAAGCATTCTCCTACGCTCAGACGAGCAACAACGTAGCCATCTGGTCTACCATCCAGCAGAACGCTGACATGCCCGGCGGCGATAAGATGCAGCCAGCCATGCCATACCCCACGCTCCAGGATATGGGTTCCCGCCATGTAGTGCGAGGATTGCAGCCGTTCGACAATAGCGGCCTTTTCATCTGGCAGCACATCGCGAAATAGGGTGCTGGCCTCTATCAATTGTTGTAGCTCAACGTTTTGCATACCACTGATTGTATCCAGAATTGTTGCCGATGTCCAGTTTGGAACCCAATTTCCACATTTTGGGAACAAGATAGGAATAGCAAGGAAAAGGAAGGTGCATTGCCTGAAAGCGAGCGGTTAAACAAATGAGCAAGCGAGCAGGCGAGAACAGAATATATGAGAAAGAGGGCATGAGCAATGAACATCAATGAGCAGCTCGAACATTTTCTGGCAGGATTAGGAGTAGAAATGGAACGTAACGCATCGGAGCAACATAACCCGTTTGATGATTCATCCATTCCAGAGGTCTCCATTTTTCAGGCCTCACGCGATCATTACGGCGTCTTTTATCGCCTGGATATCATTGACTCAATGCCGCAACTGCGCATTCTGGTGCCTGTCGAACACGGCGCGGTCAAAATGGAAATGTACCTGGTGCGTCTGAGCACCAATATGCCGCTCAACGGGTGGTTCGCCAGCATGGCAAAATATAGCGGCAGCCCCGCCTTCGAGAAGGGTCGGGATGCGGCCCTGCAACATCTACTCTACGCCGTCGCCGAACTGATGAAGCAACTCTTCTGGACTGGCGATTTGAATGCGATGAGCTTTCCCCCTGAACTGGATGTCTGCCAGGTTTTATAAAATCTTCTGTGATCTTCTCTAGCCACCTTCGGCGTTGTATGCTATAGTATAAACACTTTTTGGAAATTGGGGTAAACTTATGACAGGACACCTTGATGCTGTAGGCCAAGAGGCTGCGGTGGCACTGGGACTCAAGCATGAGGCACGCGAACGAGCGTTGCCCAAATCACGCACGGCCATTCGCTATTGCGCGAATAGCATACGTGCCATTCACCGGCAAGAATTTGAGACCGCCGAAAAGTTGCTGGGGCAAGCGGCAACATTGATTGTGGAAATGGCAGACGATTTGCGCGAGTATCAAGACATCTTCTTTGCCGGCTTTGTGCAAGATGCGCAGAAGGAACTCGCGGAGGCCTCTACACTGGCTGCTCTGGTACAGGGACAACCGGTGCCGTCCGCTCACGAACTGGCTATCGGCTGGGCTCCCTATTTGAATGGGCTGGGTGAAGCAGTGGGCGAATTGCGACGATACGTGTTGGACCAGTTGCGGCGTGGCAACATCGGCAATTGCGAGGCTCTGCTACAGCACATGGACGATATTTATGCACTGTTGACCTCTATTGATTTTCCCGATGCCATCACGCAGGGACTGCGGCGCACAACGGATACAGCACGCAGTATTCTTGAAAAGACTCGCGGCGACCTGACAACGGCGGTCTCGCAGGCACAGTTGCAGCAGGCCATGCAGGCATTGCAACAAGAATTGCGACAGAGATCATAGAGGCAGCAATCGTAATTACGCAGTACTCTGGACAGTTACGGGACGAAGGTCACCAATACACCGATATTGTATACTTATTACAGTACTGAAGCGTTCTTTAAGCAGGGGAATATATCAGGTAATGAGGCGTATGAACTATGACAATATTCCATTCAATCCAACAGGCACTTATCAAGATGCGCATTAAGAGGGGGGCATATGCCAGATAAAAATTCATCTTCTTCTTCAGACAATAACGACATCACTGTTACTGTCTCCCCCAAAAAACCAAAGGCGGCCATGTCGTCGCATATTGTGACGGCAGAATCTGTACAAGCGGAAGAGGTACCGACTATTCCAATGAGTTCGCTGCAAACGCTCAATGCCTTGCAGCCGGAGGTATCAGTTGCCTCGGCCCAGGCGGTCCGGCACCCGGCACCACTGGTTGTGCAGCCATCGGAGTACCGACGCAGTATGGGCGAATCACTGCAGGTATGGTGGGACGGCATCCGACCGGCATACCTGCCGCTTTCTGTTATGCCGGCGCTGCTGGGTACAACGCTGGCATGGACACAGAGCATCACAACGAAAACGCCATTCGGGCATCTGGGTATCGCTCGTTTTGTAGCAACTTTGCTCGCGGTCGCCCTGTTACAAATCGGTGCGCACCTGATCAATGACTATTATGACTATGTACGCGGCATAGATACCAGTAATACTCTTGGCCCCGGCGGACTCATCCAACAAGGTTACGTCAAGCCGACTCGCGTACTGCTGCTAGGCATTATTGCCCTCTGTGCAGGCATTTTCTTCGGAGCAATCGTCGCGGTAGCAGGCGGCATTTACGTCTTCCTGTTCGGGCTAATTGGTGTACTGTGCGCCTACCTGTACAGCGCAACGGCACGCTCACTCTCCTCAATAGCGTTGGGCGAAGTTGTAAGCTTTTTTATCTTTGGCCCGTTCATCACGCTTGGCGCATATCTCGTGCAAATAAACGCGCCATCACACTCACAGTTTATCAGCGTACTACTCTACAGTATCGCGCTGGGCCTGTTCGCAGCAGCAATTATCCATGTCAACAACATGCGAGACGCAGAAAGCGATGAGCAGGCGGAAAAACACACGCTGGCAACCTTACTGGGTATCCCGCTGAGTCGCATACTTTTCTTTCTCTTTATTCTGGGAGCCTATACCATTGTTATCGCGCTGGGCATTCCGCGTAATACGCCTCACCTTACGCTTATTACGCTCTGGACGCTGCCGCTGCTGTTGGTCACATTGACGGGCATCCTGCGAGCCGATCTACCCGCCGCTCTGCATCTCGTCATGCGCGAGACGCTCAAACTTGAAACCTACTTCACATTACTGCTCGTAGCCGCGTTAATCATCTCCGCGCTCTATCTAGCCCTGCCCGGCATCTCGTCGCATATCCCACTTTAAAAAGACAAAGGTACAGACGCAAACACACCGGCCTTTCACTGTAGCGAATAGTCGGTGTGTTTGCGTCTGTACCTTTGTCTTGCAAAAAATTGATCATGCATAACACCATTTACAAGGTTGGCACACTATGTTACACTGCAATCACGATTTCTGGATGGGCAAACAGGCAGAACCAGAAACAGGGAACGGTAGTATTTCATTGATGTGGGTATTTCAGGTATTTTTGGTGTTATTAGAAGGAGGTGTCTATGGCGGGCTGGGAAGAGGAACTGGCCGTATTACTACGTGAGTTGGGGATTACGCAGGAAGAACCCAGAACTCACCTCCAACCAATGTGGATAGACGACGCGAACGCGGGTATGGGTGTGGGTATACGAAATTTCGGAGATGTACTGGACGCAGAAGATATATTTTTCTTGCGCAAAGACCGGATGAAATGGCAAGATCAAGGAACTGATGTAATCGTGCGAGATGCTATGACAGACGACGACGCCGAGATGAACGACTTGAGCCTGATGCGCCACGAAGTAGATACCATTGTGGCACAGGTAGTGCGCCTCATGCAACGTGGAGACATTGATACCGCCATAAAAGAAGATGTCATGGTGGTTTTACGCGCCCTCCGCCGACGCGCTTCCGTAACGCAACAGGCGGCTGCCAGTGAAACCGCTTATTTAGAATTCGCCGCCGCCATGTTACACTTCTGCCGCCTTGTCCTGCGACTCGATGAGGTTGCCACCGAAGATAGCTAATTTCCCTTGTGGGACCCTGTTGAGGATGCAATAATTCACAGACAAACCGCCTGCTTCCTTGACATCAGGTTGTATAAGCTGACATACTGTAGTTTGTGCTAGAGGCGGTAGGTCAGTGCTGGGCGCGAGACATCGCGCCCATTTTATTGGACTCGGGATGCAACTTATTAGGAGGAGGAGTTATGAACACAGAAAACTCGGATGATATACGTAACGGAAGCGGCTGGTCACGTTGGCTGCGAGTAGGTTTACTCACATTTTCGATGGCTGGACCGGTCATTACTACGTTTTTGAACCAGATGCGCAAACGTTCGCAGACGTTGCGTGAGCAGGCCGAAGGCTTACCCACCGCGGCTCGTGCCGTGCAGACAAGCACATTACAACGGCTAGATGAACTGACTCTTACTAGCCGCGAACAGGCCGTCGCCCAGGCGCAACAGTTGCGCAAGCAGGCACAGCAACTGCGGTCGCAAGCCAAACAACTTCGCAAAGCACTACGAGCAGAGGCCAAACAACGTCAAAAGATTAAGCAACTGCAAAAACAGTTGCAGAAATCGGGCATGGCTCTGGGCCAGGACTGGCTGAAGCGCGGCAGCAAACTTTCGCACAATGTAGCCGAGCGTAGCGGGCAGATGCTTGAACCAATAATTGAGCCCATGCGCAAGCGCGATAGCCGCTTTTGGACCGTCTTTGGTTTTACCACCGGCCTCTTTGCCGCTGCTATTGTAACCTACGTTCTGGTTCGCCGCCGCGTGACCGCGATAAATAGCGATTTTGACAGCGACGAACAGATCGAATTGCCTCACAACGGGCTTTGGAAAGGCTCCAGTCTGAGCCGCCCCTCCGGCGAGATTCGCCACGTTAATAGTGAAGGAACCTCCGTTACCCGGGTTGCCACTGTGGCCGGTATAAATGTGGAAGACGCGCCACAGGAAACAACGACGGAGCAGCTTGAAGCAATACAAACAGCACAATTAACACAGATGCAGACACCCACCGATGTTGCCTTTGTGGGGGTAGTCAGCACAAAGCTTTACTACCCTACTAGCACAAAGCCAGAGGCAAATGACGTGATCTACTTCGCTTCCGAGGACGAAGCCAAAGCCGAGGGCTTCATTCCCGCACCTACCGAGTAGAGACTGAAAACACGCAGGCAACCACATTTGCGGCTTTGCCGCAAATGTGGTTGCCTGCGTGTTTTCAGTCTCTCTCACTTCTTTCGATACTGTTCGGGTATTTGCCCTTCGGGAAACCCTTCGTTCACGAGACCACGGCGCACAAGATAAGATAAAAATTCTAACTGCTGCTCTGCGGTGGGAGTTGATGGGATATCCGAAAATACAGCCTTCTCAGGAATAGGCGTACTATTTATGCCACTTATGCCCGGGTCTATAGCTTTTTCAGCAGGTGGACTCGTTGGTAACAAAGGGGAAGGCGGTTCAGCTTTCTCATTTGTATGCGGGGAAGATGAAGAAGGTTGCACAACCCGTTCAGGCCATTCGCCAATTGTGGAGCGGCTTATCTCGCCTTGCCCAAAAATAAGCGGCGTGACACCGGTTTGCGGCGCAACTCCTTCGCTAGTGGACCATGACATCGTATCATGTACATTCCTGCCATCCTGAGCTATCCCCCTATTCAGGGAATTTGCAACCGGCACATATACCGTCTCAGGTGATGTTTTCCAGGGCCACCACGCGAACATTCTGTGTAGCCAGCGTTTAATCGCTTGCGTGATCATCGTCTTTTGCCCTTTAATAGAGGCACTTACCCTGTGCCTTAGCAATCACGCGCTCTGTATACAACTGTTTCGTTTAAGCATCCATGCCTACAACATAGATACTCATGAAGGGTATAGAAACATAGTAGCACAACAGAAGGCAGTCGTCAAACATCAAAGTTTCTCATTTCACCGTATCCCCACTACCTATCGTTCCATTTCTCCCTCTACTTCTAACACGTAGCAATAAGCAATTTCGGTGACTCTCTGGCTCATAGATTATGCTCTAGATTAGAGGCTACCACCTGGCTATTGCGGCTTTTGTGGCTTTTAGCAACCTACAATCTACTACATAATACGTTTCGGCGTTACGCTCCGCACACCAAAACGCCAAAGTGTCAGCTTGACACTCCCTTCACATTACCCTAAAATTAGCTACCGTGAGTATCTATCTAACGAGGAGAGACGTGTCTAATTGCGAACAATATTGAAACGCTTCAAAATTAGCCCCTACGGACTCAGTGCCATTGCTATTATCGCTGTCGTCGTGATCATGCGTGTTGTTCTCATCGCCCAAGGCTGGCCTGAAACCAATAGCGACGAGGGAACGATGGGGCTGGAAGCGATGCATATTGCCTTTCGCGGCGAGCATCCTATCTTTCTCTACGGGCAAAACTATATGGGCATGGTCGAGGCATATCTTGGCGCGGCCCTGTTTCATCTCTTCGGCGTTTCACTGTTCAACTTGCGTCTAGGCATGATCATGCTTTTTACACTCTTTCTTCTCGCTATGTATCTTCTCACCAGTCTGCTCTACTCAAAAAAACTGGCTCTGGTCGTGCTGGCACTTTTGGGCGTGGGAACACAAACAACGTTCATGACTGAAATGCTGGCAGTCGGCGGAATTGTCGAAATGCTGTTCTTTGGCACGCTCTTGATGCTTCTAGCGTCGTGGCTCGCATTGACATTTGTCTATGATGAGGTGCCGCACCAGCAACCCTGGCGGTATGTCGTCTACGGCGTCTGGGGTCTTACCGCAGGAATTGGTCTCTACAGCCATACGCTGATCCTGCCCTTCATCGTCATGAGCAGCCTCATTTTGCTTGTATTCTGCCACTACGAGTTGCGCCGGTGGGCGTTGCTCTGGCTGGTTGCAGGTTTCTTCATTGGTGCAGCTCCACTCATCATCTACAACGTAACGGCTCCCCCTGGCCAGAACTCTCTAGATGTCCTGCTGGAGCTTCGCCGCCTGGATGCCAATAGTGTGGGTGCGCCGCACGGCCACCTGCTGCTGATCAAAGAACTACTCGGCAGCTTCCTGTACAGCTTGCCCGTTGCAACTAATCTCTACCCCGTCTGCTCGCTCTCGGACTTGCCGCTCTACGGCCTGACCACCTCCAACACTGTGACATGCACCATCGTTCAAGGCGGTTGGAGCCTCGGCTACATGGCTCTACTGCTCAGCGCGCTCTTCCTCGCGGCACGCTCGCTATGGATACAATGGCGCACGCGCCACTCATCTACCACTATAACTACCACATCGCCTCTCGAAAAGAGACAACACACCATTCTAGAGTTTGCCCGCTTGATGCTCTTGCTCAGCGCTGCAAGCACTATCATCCTGTTCGTTACCAATCCGGTCGCCGCCGTGCGACCGTGGAGTACGCGCTACCTCACTGGTCTGCTCATCGCCCTGCCAGCCGTCCTATGGCCCCTCTGGCATGGTGTGAAAAAGACAGTGCAAGTATTCGACGGATGCCTACAAGGCGCATCGGATATTCACCCACATGAGAAGGTCGACGGACGCCCACCGGAGCCAATACAAGTAGTCAACGGACGCCCACAAGGGGTCCCATCGGTGCCAATGCACGTAGACGACGGACGTCCACAAGCAGTTCCATCGCAGCCAATGCACGTAGACGACGGACGCCCGCAAGGGGCCCCACCCATCCACCCCACATCCCCCGTCCCTACTATATACGAGAGTGCGCACAGGGTTGCTCGTCCGTCCTCATCTTCTCGTTTCGGGCTGGCCCTCAGAAGTAGCATTATAGTATTGATTGGCATCGTTTTCCTCATTGGTACCATTGCCATCTTCACACTTATTCCGGGCGTCCAGGCACTCAATCAGCAAGATAATGTGCTGACTCATGACCTTGCGCAAGCAGGCATCACACATATGTATTCCGACTACTGGACGTGTGACCGCCTCATCTTCCTCACGCAAGAACGCCTCACCTGCGGCGTGGTGAACAATGCAACAACGGGACCCGGCCTGAATCGCTACATGCCTTACTACGCCTCCGTACAGACCGATCCCCACTCTGCCTACGTCTTCGTCGCCAACTCAATTTATGCTAGCTCCTTTGCACAAAGAATAGCGACAACCCATGCTCAATATCACAGGTTGATATTTGATGGGTATGTGGTGTATATCCCGATTCTCACTTGACAAATTCCCCCTCATACTCTACAATTTCCTGTAACGTCGCATCCCTGTATGGTTGCGCAAAACCACACCCATTCTATATGGCTTGCTTTTAGCGCACCCAACGCGACGAGCGTAGCAATGTCGCGTCCCTATCACCCACGAAATCGCTCAACATCACTCGAAAAAATTGCGCACTTTGCACGAGAGAGGATCGCAGCTTGGAAAATCGCGTCGGGCAACAACTGGGCAATTATCGCCTCATTCAACTCCTGGGAGCCGGGGGATTCGCCGAAGTCTATCTGGGAGAGCATATTCACCTGCAAACGCAGTCAGCTATCAAACTACTACACTGGAAACTGCCTCGCGTGAAACACAATTTGGCGAAGAAATAATTGGCAAATTTGATAGAAGTTCGTTTCAGAAAGAAGCAGCAGGTGAACCCATGTCAACTCATCATTGGACATCACGAGACCTCGAAACATTGCCGGACGATGGCAAGCGGTATGAAATCATCGCGGGGGAACTGTATGTAACAGAGATACCGCACCTTAATCATCAAGCAGTATGCGGGAATATTGCTTTCTTGCTGGAACAATATAATGCACAAACTCATACTGGTGTCACTGTTTTTGCTCCTGGCATTATTTTTTCCGAGGATGAAGATGTGGCTCCCGATGTAGTATGGATTAGCCGTGAACGACTGGCAACTGCGCTCTGGCCGGATGGCAAATTGCATTCCACACCAGAATTAGTAGTGGAGGTTCTTTCGCCCGGCGAAATTAACGAGCGGAGAGACAGGGAAACAAAACTCAAGCTCTATTCGCGGCGTGGCGCATTGGAATACTGGATTGTCAACTGGCGAACAAGACAGATTGAGGTCTGTCGCCGCGAAGAGATGGCGCTTCGGCAAACGGGTATCGTGTACGAAAATGATATCTTGCAGTCGCCGTATCTGCTGGGATTACACTTTCAGGTACGCGAGGTTTTTGCTGATATTCTCTGAACTTGCATTGGCTCATGCCCCATCAACTTCATGGCTCTATCTTTTCCTCCTTGCTCTTTTGTATAGTGGATGGTAAGGTCAATGTCTATGTGGAGGCCCGTAGGGACAGCTTATGCGTGCTGTACAATGAAATGGGTAATAAACGGGCTGACTGGCACATTGCTACGCTCGTGCCTGGGTGCGCTAAAGCGGACCCAACTCGACGAGCGTAGCAATGTGTCAGTCCCTATTTCCACATGTTTGTTCGATTTATATAATTTACCCTTGCACGTCCGCATAGATACAAATGATTACCGTGCTTGCACCCGTACCGCTATCTTAATCGGCGTTGCCATCTCTTTGCCGGAGAGGGCCAGCGAGCGAATCATGTCAATTGTCTCAGGGGCGTTGCGCACGAACTCGGCGCGAACAGGGAGGCGGGACTTGAACTCTTTGACGGTGATGTCGTCGAGGAAACGTTCGCCTGCGTTGTCAAGCATGACACGGGGCAGCAGAACGAGATCGCCGAGGTTGCCATTCTCTTCAAGGGCGGCCAGGACGTCCTGGCCACAGAGCAGACCGGCGACGGTGACTTCGGCTCCGAAGAATTTGTTGGTGATGGGCAGTACCTGCACGTCCAGCCTTGCGATCTGCCGCAGATCTTCAGCAAACTGTTCAATGACAGGGCGGGCCATGAGGCTGGTCACGAGGGTGACACGGCACGATTGTGGCATGGTAGCGGGCAATTTGCGTTTGCCGCGATTCCACTGGTCAATCAGGTAGCGCGTCATGCCGACGCCGTTCTCGATTTGCGAGAAATTGCCGTAGTGATGGGCGGGCGGAAATTCGCGGCCTGTCAGATAGTACCACTCGTCAGAGAGGTAAACAAAGGGATTGCCATCGGGGTCCTCATTGCCGACCTGCTGAGCGAAGCTAGACACGCTAGTGGCGTTGCAGGTCGGGATAAGAGGTTTCTCGGCCTCGAAACGGTGTTGATAGACCTCTACTTGTTCGATAATCGCCTCGGCCTCGGCGCGGGTATAGTGGCGCAAGGTGGGTAGGTCACCGCCAGTTTTGATCATGTTATTGTATTTGGTCAAGCCAACGGGTACGACGGAGATAGATTCGATGATGGAACGCAATGCGGTCAGGTCCGAGATACTACGATCCAATTGTTCGCCGTCGTTGATGGTGGGACATAGCACAAGCTGCGTGTGGCAGGTGATATGCATACTGCCCAGCCGCCGGATATGATCGAGAATGTCACCGGCACGCGGGCCATCTACTAGTTTGCGGCGCAAATCGGGATCGGTGCAGTGGACGGAGACGTAGAGCGGCGTCAGCTTCTGTTCGTCGAGCCGCTGCCAGTCATGCTCTTTCAAGTTCGTAAGCGTAATGAAGTTGCCAAAAAGGAACGAGTAGCGGTAATCGTCGTCTTTGATGTAGAGCGAGGATCGCATCCCATGCTCCAAACCTGGTTGCGCGGCGAATTGCTCCGGCAAGCCTTTGATGAAACAGAAGACGCATTTATTGGCGCACTGGCGAATAAAGGGAGCCGGTTCTTCACCGAATAGCACACCCAGGTTCTCATCAGAAGTTTTCGTGATGCGGACTTCGTGCTGTGTTTGCTGGCGGTCAAAGCCGATGAGCAGGTCTTCATCGGCGACATAGAAGCGATAGTCTACGAGATCGCGAATAAGCTTTCCATTGATTGTGCGAACCAGATCACCGGGTTGTAGACCAGCCTTATCGGCGGGACTCTCAGGAACTACCTCACGCACCCATCCATACATTTTTGGCATTGAATTGTTTCCTTGAAAAAGCGAGAAACAGGGGCAATAAGAATGAGATATTGTATCCCCGAATAATTGCGGATATGTTGCCTGATATATCCGACATAACAGATATATCCTGATAATTATAACCACTATTGAGCGCATACGTCAAATTTTGCGCTAAATGGGTAAAGTGGCCACTCGCCGCTACGCGGCTCGCAAGGGTTACTGGCGCCACAATTTTTGCTCTAGCAAAAATTGTGGCGCCAGTAACCCTTGTGAGCCGCGTAGCGGCGAGTAATTATGCATCACATTTTGCGAAGTGCGTAGCGGCAAATTGTCAGCTTATATTGCGTCGTTTTGCTTGTGTAAGACGTGTCAAGAAGTAGGATATGTAACTACTCAATGATGAGTTAGCACGGGAGTCAAGCGATGCAAGCACCAAATAGAGTACAACCACAACAATCAGAGCAAGTAACAGGAAACGTGAGGCCGCGGGGAAGAAATCTTCGCTGGGGCATCTCAGGTCTTTTAGGTGTGGGCATTCTTATCAACTATTTTGATCGTGTGAATCTTTCGGTGGCGACGGCACCAATTATTCACGATTTCCATTTGACTAATGGAGAAATGGGCATTCTACTGTCCGCCTATCTCTGGACGTATGTATTGCTCCAGATACCGGTTGGGGCGTTGCTGGACAAAACAGGAGTCAAGTGGCTGATGCGTGTGGGGACGCTGCTATGGTCTATCGCGTCCTTTATGACGGCAATTGTCAGCGGATTGGGGCTGGTTTTTATATCGCGACTTATCCTGGGCATCGGCGAGGCACCCGCGTTCCCTGGTGCATCGAAGGCGACGGGCTACTGGTTTCCGATGAAAGAGCGTGGGCTGGCAACATCCGCGTTTGACGCGGCGGCAAAATTCTCGAACGTAATTGGCTTGCCGCTCGTCGCGTTTGTCGTGACACTCTATGGATGGAAGGCTGGCTTTGTGATGACAGGTATTTTGAGCCTGCTCTACTTCATCCTTTTCTGGATCACCTATCACGATCCCAAAGATGCGAAACACCTGTCGCAGGAGGAATATACCTATATCAAAGAGGGTGGCGCGCAACAGGAAAATACGGCAGAGGAGAGCAGTACGTGGGGCGAAACAGGAAGAAATTTGCTGTTCTTGTTGCGGCAGAAAAAGGTCTGGGCACTTACGCTGGGCTTCACCGCCTATGGCTATTCGTTCTACCTGTTCCTCTCCTGGCTCCCCGGCTACCTTGAGACGGCGTTGCACCTCTCGGTGTTAAAGAGCGGTCTGTACTCCATTATTCCCTGGGCGGTTGCCACGATCACCGATGTGCTTATTGGCGGCTGGCTGGTAGATACGCTCATCAAACGCGGCTATGACCCGACAAAGGTGCGCAAGACGCTGGTGGCAATTGGTCTGGCACTGGGCATCGCGGTAATTGGCGCGGCATTTACCACGGACGCCATCGTTGCCACCATCTGGATTTCTATCGCCCTCGGTGGGCTGGCTTTCGCAGCCCCCATCGGCTGGAGCTTGCCAGGCCTCGTCGCTCCAAAAGGAACAGTTGGAACCGTCGGTAGTATCATGAATTTCTTCAACAACGGCGCGGGCATTGTCGCCCCCATTGTGGCGGGCTTCGTCTTCGATGCCACCAAATCGTTCGCGCTGAACTTTGTGATCGCTGCCATCATTCTCGTTCTCGGCATCCTCAGCTACCTGCTCCTGCTCGGCAAAATCGAACAGATTCAGTGGCCCGACGATATGCACCGCAATAACGTGGACACGGCGGTAAATCCTGTTGCAAGTGACAAGAAAATCGCATAAGGTACCAGTCTACCCGCGGGTATTCCCGGGAAGTATCCTGCGGAACTACAAATTGCCCTGGAATTACCGCTCTTCCAGCAACTTCATAGCACTTTCAAAGGAAAGCTCACCGGCGGAGAGCATGGCAAGGATTTTTTGGCGGTCCAGGCGTCCTGGGCGCGTATCAGGTCGAGTTGACTGAGGCGGAGGACTCTCCAGAGCGGTTACGATATCGTCGAGATGATTGCGTGCCGTATTGTAGGCAATATTCAGTTCCACGGCCAGTTTCTGAATATTGCCTCTATGTTTCACCAGTTGGCCCACGAAGGAAAGCTGTTCGGGAGTCAGGCGAGCCATCCAGCCAAGACTAAATTTCCCCTCGATAACGACCCCGCTCTCCGGGCATTCTAGCCTCGTTACAATCAATTCTCCATTTGTGACCGGATCGTGTGTGATGAGTGGATGTATCATAGATCTCCCCCATCTGTAACATTGGCAGCGATCAACTGGACACACCTCGCAGTGCTTTGAGGTAGGTAGGATCAACTTCACGCTCGCTCAATTCTATGATCTGATCAAAGCTGAGCTCGGTTAACCCGACTTCTTGCAAGGCTTTGATAAATGCCGGTTTGATACCATGATCGCTTAACTCGATAACCTGATCAATGGTGAGATCGGTTATTCCGGCTTCGCGCAAACGAATCAGGTAGGATGGCTTTATTTCATGGTCGCTCAATTCGGCTATCTCGTCAACAGTAAGCTCATTTAATCCTGCCTGACGTAATTTTAGCACGTATGCCGGTTTAATCTCATGTTCGCTCAACTCAATGATCTGATCAATATCGAAGTCAAATATCCCACCTTCATACAATTTGCTCAGGTAAGAAGGATCAACCTCATGTTCACTTAACTCGATGATTTGATCAACTGTTACATCAGTCAATCCTGCCTGCCGTAGCTTGCTCAGGTAGGCAGCATCAACCTCGTGCTGACCGAATTCAATGATTTGGTCAACGGTGAAATGGTAAAAATCTCCCTCTCGCAACATTTTGATGTAAGAAGGCTCGATCTCATTCTCGCTTAGTGCAATAATCTGGTCAACGGTAAGGTCTGTCAATCCGGCGTCTCGCAGACCTTTGAGATACATTGGGTCAACTTCACGTTCGCTCAATTCGATGAGCTGGTCAAACGTGAATTGCGTCAGTCTCTGTGCTTCCTGCTGTTCTCGTTTCGCCTGCAGCGTTTCGTATCTCGAAAAACCTTGCTCCTGAGCAGGCCATTGCTCTGTATCTGAGAGCGGTTTTTCCCCCAGCACATCAATTAACTGGCTGGCCTGTTCAACGGTAATCTTTCCTTCCGCAAGCATTGCAAGAATCATTGCTCTTTCTTCGTTCACCGGTTATCCTCCTTTTTGCAAATTCATAGCATGAATTGCCATTAACTTTGTCATAAAATGACAATCTATATAGCAAATAATAAACCAGTATTCGCAAATTGTCAAGAGGTTGCCTGGCTATGAGAGGCATTAGCCCTTGAAAATGCTGACACAAGATGTCATGAATGCTATGCTACACTAACTCCACTGATGTACAATGAACCGATAAGAACACAGAAAACAGCAGATGGAGTACGCCTCAATGCCCGAAGTTACCACCTCACCGCAGACGTATTATGCCCGCGTGGGAATAATCACCGATCCGCGAGAACACCGGGAAATGTTCGCAGAATTGCCGATTACAGTAGCAGAACTGTGTCGCGTAATACAGGGCATTTTGCTTCACAAGTTCACCACGAATATGTACGATGTGAAGCTGTCAAGTACACGCAAGCAAGAAGTGTTTCTGCGCAGTATGGCACAGATGTTGGGCCGTTTACGCGAACTCGACGATCGGCCATTGACGATTGCAAGACCCCCGGAATGGCGATTGGTGGGCAACTGCCGCGACTTCGCGGTGATGCTCTGCTCAATGTTGCGTTACCAGGGGATACCGGCGCGGATGCGCAGTGGCTTCGCCTCCTACTTTCGTCCCGGTATGCAAGAAGACCATCGCGTTTGCGAATACTGGCACGCGGAATCAAAACGATGGATAGCGGTAGATGCGCAACTTGACGAGATACAGCGGAGCGCACTTGCTATTGACTTTGAGCCTCTTGATGTACCCTCCGACAAGTTCATGTGCGCAGGCAAGGCATGGCAGTTGTGCCGCGCTCATCAGGCTGATCCACGGAAGTTCGGTATCATGAACATACGCGGCATGAACTTCATTCGTGCCAACCTGCTCTTCGACCTTGTAGCGCTTAACAAGGTTGAGGTACTGCCGTGGGATTACTGGTGGAACATCCTCCTGAAAGAGAAACTCACGGCCCAGGAAACAGCGTATCTTGACCGACATCGCGGAACTCACCATCAACGTCAATGACCGCTTCCCTGAAGTGCAAGCGGCCTATGAGAACGACCCACACCTGTATACACCCGTCGAATCAAGGTTCCGTCATTTGATGGAAGATATAGAAAACGATGATAATGAGGTAGAGGACAGACAAGCATACGTACCAGTTCCGCATTCACAGGTGAGGACGGACGGACGACCACACCAACCCATTCCACATTCCACCATTGGGAGAGGACGGACAACCATACCAACCCATTCCACATCCACCATTGGGAACAGACGGACGACCACAAGGGTCCCCACCCCACATCGACCCTACCCCCGTCCCTACTATATACGAGGTGGCGCGTCCGTTGGAGGTGAGGGCGGGGCATAATAGGAACAATGGTCGTCCGGTTGGCCATGCACGCAAGCGCGTGACGAATTTGGAACCGGATAAGATTGTTATTCGCGGGGCGCAGCAGCACAATTTGAAGAACATTGATGTAGCGATACCGCGCTACAAGCTGGTGGTGTTGACGGGAGTAAGCGGCAGCGGGAAGTCTTCGTTGGCCTTCGATACCATCTATGCTGAGGGACAACGGCGTTATGTTGAGAGCTTATCGCCCTATGTACGCCACTTTCTGGAAAAGGTAGAGAAGCCCAAAGTTGACTTCATTGGTGGTCTGAGTCCGGCTATCGCCATTGAACAGAAGACGGTGAGCAAAAATCCGCGCTCGACAGTGGGTACAGTGACGGAGGTGATGCATTACCTGCGATTGCTCTATTCAAGAGTTGGAACAGCACATTGTGTCCAATGTGGCAACGAGATACAACCTCTGCGTGCCTCTGAGATTGTTGGGCAACTGGCATTGTTGGCGAAAGGCACAACGTTGCAACTGCTGGCCCCCGTCGTGCGCCAGCGCAAGGGAAGTCATTCTGAAGTGATTGCGCAGGCATTACAGGATGGCTATATCCTGCGCCGCATTGATGGGAAACTTGTTGCACTCGACAAGTCTGTGACACTGCTTGAGACAAAGAAACATACAATTGAACTGGTTGTGGCGAAGTTGCAGGTGCCGGATGATTCTGCTGATACTCGCGAAGAGTGGACAGCACAAGTCGTACAGAAGGTGAAGACGGCGTTGCGCCTCGGTCATGGAACGCTTATTGTTGAGACGGGCGACAATGGAGAGTTAACGTTTAGCGATCAGAAGATTTGCTCACGCTGTGGCATCACCTGTACAGAACTCACCTCGCAACACTTTAGCTTCAATTCGCCGCTGGGCATGTGCCTGGATTGCAACGGGCTTGGCACAAAGCTGGAGGTTGACCCGGCACTGATCGTCGCCGATCCCACGGTCTCCATCCTGGACGGAGCCTTGCGCTGGTATGGCAACCTGCGTAAGAAGAAAAATACATGGCAACAAGGACAACTGGCCTCTATCGCCGAACACTACGGCGTTGACCTTGAGACTCCCTGGCAAGACCTGCCGCAGCAGTTCCGTGATACCATCCTCTATGGCTCCGGTGATGAGAAGATACGCATTACACACTCGAACGAGTGGGATGAGGGCAAATGGTCGGGCGAGCGCATCAGCACCATCAAGGGAGTGATATACCACATTGACCGCCTCTTTCGTCAGACGCGCTCGGAGCAAACGCGACGCTGGTACGCCAGCTTCATGAGCCAGCAGCCCTGCACTACCTGCGACGGCACACGCCTGAATGCCGAAGTACGCGCCGTCACGCTGGGCGGAAAGACCATCCATGAAGTAGGAATGATGCCGCTTGACGCAGTGCTAGACTGGGTAGAAAGCCTCTACGAGACACTGAACGACGAGCAGCTAGAGATTGCCGACGAAGTACTCAAGGAGATGTGCGAGCGGTTGCAGTTCATGCTCAATGTCGGTCTGCACTACCTGTCATTGGATCGCTCCGCGCCAACGCTATCGGGCGGCGAGGGACAGCGTATCCGCCTTGCCAGCCAGCTTGGCTGTGGGTTGGTCGGCGTTCTCTACGTTCTTGATGAGCCTTCCATCGGATTACATGCACGAGATCACCGCACATTGCTTGATACGTTGTTGCAACTGCGCGATATAGGCAACACAGTGCTGGTGGTCGAACACGATGCCGAGACCATGCGCAGTGCCGACTGGCTGATAGACCTGGGGCCGGGCGCGGGCATCCTGGGCGGCAAAGTTATAGCGGCAGGTACACCACAGGACGTTATCGCCAACCCACAATCGCTCACAGGACGCTACCTGAGTGGCGCACTGACGGTAAGTACGCCCGAAGGACAGCAACGACGTATGCCTGGTGAGAACTGGTTGAGCATCACCGGCGCACGTTTGCACAATCTCAAACATATTGACGCTCGCTTCCCACTGGGTCTGCTGACATGCGTTACCGGTGTCAGTGGCAGTGGCAAGAGCAGTCTCATCAACGGAACGCTCTATCCTTCACTGGCGCAGGCATTATACAATGCGCAGAACACTCCGGGGCCACATGAGCGAATCGAGGGGTTAGAGCATCTCGACAAAGTGATCAACATCACGCAAGACCCCATCGGGCGCACGCCTCGCTCCAACCCGGCAACCTACGTTGGTGTCTACGATGAGATACGCAAGGTCTTTGCCGCAACACCGGAAGCTACAGCAAAAGGATACAGACCTGACCGTTTCAGCTTCAACGTAAGCGGCGGACGTTGCGAAGAATGCAAAGGTCACGGACAGAAAGTCATCGAGATGCACTTCCTCTCGGATGTGTGGGTAACATGCAAAGAGTGCAACGGCACACGCTTCAATCGCGAGACGCTGGCAATCACTTATAAAGGCAAAAACATTGCTGAGTTCTCAATATGGACGTGCAGGAGGCACTATCGCACTTCGCCAGACAGCCCAAAATCACGCGCATCCTGCAAACGCTCCACGATGTCGGTCTCGATTATGTCAAGCTAGGGCAAAGTGCGCTCACCCTAAGCGGCGGCGAGGCCCAGCGTGTCAAGCTGGCAAAGGAACTGAGCCGTGTCGCCACAGGTCGCACGCTCTACATTCTCGACGAGCCAACCAGCGGCCTCCATTTCGCGGATATCCAGCGTTTGCTCGATGTCCTGCACAAACTGGTCGCAGCCGGTAATACCGTCATCGTGATCGAACACAACCTCGACGTTATCAAAACAGCCGACTGGCTAATAGACCTGGGACCAGAAGGAGGCGCGAACGGCGGCTGGATTATCGCGGAGGGTACACCTGAAGCTGTTGCAAGGGTGGAGGAGAGTTATACGGGGAGGTTTTTGAAAAAAGATGCCTGAATAAACAAGAAGGGAGTTAGTAAGCATTAGTTCCCTTCTTGTTTGGTCGGGTACCTTAAAATAACTAAAAATAAAATAGCGTCAATTCAGGTACCTGGCAAAATTTAGTTGTCCACACTACACTTCTTTCATCTACAAAAACGTATTAGCCACGATTGACTAACAATATTATTTATACACCAAAAAGGCACGCTTGTCTATATAGGACATGTCAATATACTTTTGTAGTGAGATAATATTATCCATCACCGATGGGAAATAGCTTTTTTTGAATGTCCTGCATTATCGCATTTTTTACTTGACAATACGGAACCCTTTAATGTAAAATAGGTAGTGTTCAATTACCTATCCATTAATCGTACTAAAGTCATGTGTATCTCATCAATCATTTTATTCCTGTAGTACTACTTCATGCGTATTCTGTTTATAGGGTGTTTTGTAACACTCTAGGATGATTGGGAAATGGACAATTAGTGGGACTGATATTCATCGGTCACGGCTCGAAGCAGGAAAAGTTAGATTAGGACAGTATCGAAAAGTTCCGATTAAGAGTTTTGCGGACACTTTGCAGCAGATAGAGAGATTTCTCGCTAGCTGAGCGTGTCATTATTTCCTTTTATAGCAACTCATGAAAAGTTTTTTCATGAGGAAGGGATGTCATGGAAAACGGAAGTGTTTTGCTTCGCATTGCGATTGTGTTGATGTTGGGCGTTGCTGTTTATTTTGGATTGCGGTGGTTCCTTTCTCAACAAAACAAGGTTCGCACATCATTTCCCCATGAGCAAAATTCGCTGGTTTCTGTATCGTAGCAGCTTATTTGTTACAAATTATTTTTCAGGTACATTACGAACGAGGGTACCAGCGAATTGTATATTTATGATATATTTTTGGTTGGGGAACATCGTAACGAATGCTTCTTGAGGCCATACTCCATTCCATCTGGTACATTTCTACAGGTAGCGTTTCCAGATAGTTGGCAAACACATAGCAATACGCTCGTGTAGGTGCCAACTCATATGGAAGTACAACTTGCAGCACCAGATGTTTTGTATCGCGCTCAATCATTGTTGAAAGATATGGCAAGGATGTTTTATCTTCATCAACCAACTCCCATTCAATAGTAAAGTCAACAGCATCTCCTTTGCGTATGTGATGGGGAAATTTCACATCAAAGTAATCCCACTTTCCTTCTATTTCATCCTTCCTTTGATTTGTCACACTATATCCAGGCGTTAATGATCGGACAATACGGCTACCATGACCGCTCCAGTGATACCTGTCGGTGAAGAAGTTCAAGTTATCCCGCAAAGCCTTCACTTGTTGACGTTTGCGCTGCCACATTGTTTTCCCGTCTGATGAGTACTCATACACTATCTCTTTCAGCAAGATTTCGAAATCTTCGTTCTGTAAGGGAGGGGGATATTTCAGGGTATCTGTAGAGGTTGGTTGGGTGGAACGTGAGGTATGGGGAGTCATACGTCCTTCGAGCAAAGTGTAAAACAAAATATAGAGAATCCCTGAAAAAATAATAATGAAGATGCCCATGATAGCAATAAGCGGGGCGCGTGTCACAAAACCAAATGCAGCTGAACTAATACCAAACGCGGCTAAAAGTGTCAATATGGTTGCTAGAAACCCCGCCGTCTGAATGAGAAGATGGAAAAACTTGCGGGTTCTTGCTCTTAGCTGTTGCACTTTGCTCATGCAGTATTTACCTCGTTATTCTTGTCTTACGCCTTAAAAGTGACAATTACAACGATGTTCATACTACATGTCGGAAAGAGATATGAAGCATTGTATAAATTATACTGTATATGGAGTTTCTAAGCAAGTTTGCGAAAGAAGAGAAGAGCCAACGTGAGCATCACTGGATGCTCACGTTGGCTCTTCTCTTCTTTCGCAAACTTGCTTATCTAAAACGGGTGATTTACCACAATCGCAATCACGATCAACGCAACGATGATCACCCCGACCGCGATCAGGAAGTAGACGACGTTGCGGCCTATGCGGATGTCGCGGGGGCCGGTGGCGGCCACTTTTTTCACCTCTTGTCGGCGTTCTTCGATGCGCTGTCTTCGCTTTGCCATGCGTTTGCGGTTGCGCTCCATGCCTGAGTTTTGCGCCGGAGATGTGCCAAGATGTTCCATACGGCGGCGCATCTGGCGGTTATAGCTCTCGGTCTGCTGCTGCTGGGGATCGCTCGAGGTGATCTGTTTGGGCTGCGTGGATTTCGCTCCCTGTATTGCTGTTCCGCCGATACGTGATTTGTTGCTTTTGCCGCCCTGCTTACTCCTCACTGGTGGAGGTTGCATACTGCTTGCGGTCGCTAGTTGAGCTTGTTGGGCCTGTGAAGCATTTGCAGAACTGGCACTGGCAAAGCCAGTGCCGGTAGCACTCGTTGTATTTGTTGTATTTGTCGTCTTAGCGGCCTTCGCGCTACCCTCTGGTTGCTGAGACCCGTGCTTATTCGCTTTCGGCATGGTAGTGTCCTTTGCTATCGTTTTCTACGAATTGGCGGGCGATGCGTGCCGCGCCTTCTTTATCGTCGGGTGCAAGTTCGCCATCTATAACGAGGCTGAGCAGGTGGTCTTTGATCGGGCGTAGCCAGGGGCCCGGCTCGCGATCAAAAAGGTACATCAATTCGTTGCCATCCAGTGGACTTTTGATCGGCACGCGCTCGGCCTCTTCTTTCAGACGCTGGCAACGTTCAGCCAGTTCTAGCACGCGAGCGGTGGCCTTTGTGATTTTATCAGCGCGGTAACTGGTGATATCGGCTCGTGAGAGGTCGAGCAAATCGTCCAACACATCATCACTTTCCAGCATGAGGCGGCGCACAGCTCCGTCCGTCCAGTCGGAGGTGTAGGCGTTGGCACGCATGTGCAAACGCACGATACGCGAAACGTCCTCCTGGAAATCGCGGTCGAAGTGCAGGTGTTTGAGAATCTCACGCGCCATATACGCCCCGACATCCTCATGGCCGAAGAAATGGACCTTGCCCTCCTCCACACTTTTAGTACGTGGCTTAGCGATGTCATGCAACAAGCCGCTCCAGCGCGTAATGAGGCGTGGAGAAGTACGCTCGACAACGCGCAGGACGTGGGCATAGACATCTTTCGAGGCTGGAATTTTTGGCGTTGGCTGCTGACTGACGCCGCGCAATTCCAGCACTTCTGGTATAATCCATTGCATCAAACCTAGTTCTGAGAGCAGGTCAAGCCCTTTGGCGGGATGCGGCGAGACGAGCAGTTTGTTCATCTCGTCGCGGATACGTTCTTTGCTAATTTTTTGCAGTTTGGCGCATTGCCGGATGATCGAGCGGCGCGTCTCCGGTTCGATGGTAAAATCGAGTTGGGCGGCGAAACGCACGGCCCGCATCAGGCGCAAAGGGTCTTCGTCGAAACGCTTATCCGGTTCGTTGCCAACGGCACGCAAGATGTGCGCGTCCAGGTCCTGTCTTCCACCAAAGAGGTCAATGATATGTCCATTGAGTGGATCACGCGCCAGCGCGTTGATCGTGAAATCACGGCGCAACAGGTCATCCGCGAGGTTATCGCCAAAACAAACCTCCGGCTTGCGCGACTCTGGATTGTAGCGTTCGCTGCGGAACGTGGTTATCTCAACGATGTCGGAACCATAATGAAGACGCACGGTACCGAAACGCTCGCCCACCAGAACAACCGCACTGGGTCGCGTTGGGGCAACAAGGCGTTTAATTTCGTCGGGGTGGGCATCGGTTGCCAGGTCCGCATCGTTCGATTGCCCGCGATGTAGCAAAACATCGCGCACCGTTCCCCCCACCATATACAGTTGTTTGTGCTGTGCGCGAAAAGCTTCCGCCAGCGTAATAATAATGTCTAGCATCTAAAATAGATATATCCGCTTCAATGCAGGTTGGAAACTTCATATCACCAGTTCAGCTTGCCTTCAATTTGCGCAGCATAGTGAGGGAATAGCCACCCACATTTTTTCCTTTTCGTATGATGGGCGTATTGTACCATGTTCATGCGAGACTATAAAGAGGGTCATGAGAAGAGATATTTTCACACAGGCATTCGCGGCGGTGCCGCGAATGCCTGTGTGAAAATATCTCTTCTCTCTGAAAATAACTCCTCATGGAAAAACCGCCTATGTGGGCGGGTGAAACGGCGATGTCCTATTTTCCCATAGGGCTACCCCTACAGTATCGTGAGAGCTGAAGAGCTTAACTACCGTGTTCGGGATGGGAACGGGTGTACCCTCTTCGCTATAATCACCGGTTCACCTGCACATACAGGCGGTTCTCTTGACAGGATGTATATTACTACAGAGAGAGAACTTTGTCAATACCTTTTTGGACCTTTTTTTGCGTCCCAAATCATGACTATTTCGTGTTCCTAACAAAGGGAGAACTGGCATACATGACAATTCTATCACTCGTCCTGTTATTTCTTGCGGCTATTCTCGGAGGGACGCTCAACGCGGTCGCTGGCGGCGGCAGTTTTATCACGTTTCCTTCATTGATTTTTAGCGGCATCGGAGCCATCAACGCCAACGCCACCAGTACCGTAGCCCTCTGGCCTGGCTCACTCGCCAGTCTCTGGGCATACCGCAAGGAACTGGCGACGCAGCAACGCGGTTTTCTACTTGTGCTTGGCGTTACCAGTTTAATCGGCGGCATACTCGGTGCCCTGTTGCTGTTGAACACGCCCGCGTCAACATTTGTGCATTTGATACCCTACCTGCTATTGCTGGCGACCCTGTTATTTGCTTTCAGCAAGCAAATAACGAACATTCTCCGTGTACGAAACGTTGAGAAGACGCGCATTTCCCGCCGTGGTTTAGCCGGTATTTCGTTTATGCAATTGATTATCGCTATCTATGGAGGATATTTTGGAGCCGGTATCGGCATTTTGATGCTGGCGACGCTCGCATTGATGGGGATGGAGAATATACATGAGATGAACGCGGTGAAGACGCTGCTCACCATCCTTATTAACGGCGTCGCGGTCATTATCTTCATTATCGCCGGCATCGTCGCCTGGATGGAAGCAATCGTCATGCTCGCTGGCGCGATTATCGGAGGCTATGGGGCAGCCTATTTCGCACGCAAAATCGACCAAAAATATGTACGCGGCTTCGTGATTGTCGTTGGCCTCACACTGACCATCTATTTCTTCCTGCGCCCGTAGGCTCAACCCTGTAGGAGCCGGTTTACCGCGCTCATCGCCGATTTATCGGCCCCGGCTTCCCTTGCCGATAAATCGGCGATGAGCGCGGTAAACCGGCTCCTACGTTGGCGAGTTATTTTGTTCATGTTCATAATCGGTCCCTATGGATACGGGCGGCACTGGCTTGTTGGGAAGAGAAAACCTCATTCGGTTTGTTATAGCGTGTTAGAATAGTGATATTTTTCTAGAGAACGGACGTTGGCATGATCCATGATGAACCGAATACGAATGTGATTACGCAACCACAGAGCGCAGAATATACAAGTAGTAGCAATCAGCAACAAAAAAGCATTAGTGGGGAAACTGCTGGGAAATGGTCGGTGCTGGCAATCGTCGCGGTTGGCATTTTTATGGCGACGCTCAATTCGTCCATCGTCAATATCAGTTTACCGGCCATCGCCAGTTCCTTTGGCGTTCCGCTCAGCGGTGCGGTAGAATGGGTGATCATCGCCTATCTCGTCATTACCGCCGCGGTACTGCTAACGGTTGGACGGTTGGCAGATATGATCGGGCGCAAACCTATCTGGGCGGCAGGTCTGATCATCTTTACCGGTGGTTCCGCAATCTGCGGTGCCTCGCCGAGTCTTGGCTTTTTAATTGCCGCCCGCGCTCTACAGGGATTGGGCGGAGCGTTATTGATGGCGATCAGCCCGGCGATGCTCACGAACGCTTTTCCCGCCAGTGAACGCGGGCGTGCGCTGGGCCTCAATGCCGTCGTTGTCGCGCTCGGTGTCAGTACCGGCCCAACATTGGGCGGCATTATTACCACAAATTTTTCATGGCGCTGGATATTTTATGTCAATGTTCCTATCGGTATCATCGGTATCATAGCTACGTTGCTTGTACTCAAGGAAAGATTGCACAGGGGGCAAGGAAAATTTGACCCACTGGGTGCTATATTCCTGGGTGTCGGCCTGGCAACTATTACACTTGGCCTCTCGTTTGGGCAGGAATGGGGCTGGGCTTCGCCATTGCTGATCAGCACACTGGCAGTGGGCGTACTGACGCTGGTTGCCTTTTATATTACCGAGCATCGCGTCTCTAATCCGATTATTGACCTCTCGCTGCTGCGCGGGCGCGTCTTCCTGTCCGCCAACCTCAGCCTGATTCTCAGCTTCCTGGCACTCTTCGCGGTCAGCTTCATGCTCCCATTCTATCTGGAAGAATTGCGTGGCTTCAGCACCGAGATAGCAGGGTTGCTACTGACACCGTTGCCGCTCATGATCGCCGTTTTCGCGCCCATCAGTGGCACGCTCGCGGACCGTATTGGCACGCGCTGGTTAGCGGCGAGCGGTCTCACGATTGCCTGTATCGGGCTTATTTTCATCAGCCAATTCAACGCCCACACTTCGATTTTCGGTATCATCTGGCCGCTCGCTTTCACCGGCTTCGGTCAGGCCCTGTTCCAATCGCCCAACAATAGTGCCTTGCTCGGCTCGGCACCTAAAGGACGGCAAGGGGTCGCGTCTGGCTTCCTGGCAACCGGTCGCGTCGTGGGGCAAAGCCTCAGCGTAGCTCTGGCAGGAGCCATCTTCGCCGGTCTGGGCGGTGCCACAGCTGGTGCTGTCCTGGTCTCCAGCCATGCATTGTCGCCTTCGCATGTCAACGCATTACAACAAACGTTCGCTAATAGTTTCCACGTCGCGTTCCTCGTCTGCGCCGCCATCGCCGCCGTAGGTATCTTCGCGTCACTGGTACGTGGCAAAGAGAACAGGTAATGAACCGAACTGACCGCTTACTGGCTATCGTTCTAGAATTGCAAGGTAAGGGCAAGCAACGAGCCGAAGACCTTGCCGCTACGTTCGAGACGAGCAAGCGCACCATCTATCGCGATATCCTGGCATTGGGAGAGGCGGGTGTGCCGCTCGTCTCCATCCCCGGCCGCGGCTATTCGCTGATGAAAGGCTATTTCCTGCCGCCGTTGAGCTTCACGACGGACGAGGCAACCATGCTGCTGTTGGGCAGCGACTTCATGGCGCAAAATTTCGATGCACAGTATCGTGCCGCCGCACAATCCGCCAGCCGCAAGATAGCGGGTGTGTTGCCAGAGAAATTACATGATGAAGTACACTCCCTGCAACAGAGTATCCGTTTTGTCTCGTCTGGCATGATGGATGGCACACCTGAAGCCACCATGCTCCAACAACTGAGGCGAGCCATTATTGAGCATACCACTGTACGTTTCCACTATCACACGCGCCATGCCAGGGAAGGCAAGGGCGAAGAGAACACTCGCGACGCCGACCCTTACGGCCTCGCTTACGTCCGCAGTACCTGGAATTTGGTGGCCTATTGCCATATGCGCAAGGATATCCGCAACTTCCGCCTCGACCGTATGGAGCATGTAGAGTTGTTGCCTGAAACGTTCAATCGCCCGCCAGATTTCAAAATGCCGGTACGTTCACCAGAGGAACGCGGCTCTATCACCGTCAAAGCTTTATTTGATAGCGAAGTAGCACGCTGGGTACGCGAAGCTCGCTCCTACTACACCATCGCTGAAGAAGATACGCCGGAAGGACTGCTCGTCACACTCAAAATACGGCAGGAAAGCGAAATACTGCAATGGCTGCTCGGTTGGGGTCGCCACGTCCGCGTGCTGGAACCTGAATCGCTGCGTCAACGATTGGTGGAAGAGGCGCAAGCGATGGTGGAAACTAACCTCCGAAAATAACGTACAATAATGCAGTCGGCGAATATATTCACCGACTGCTTATTGTACGTTATTTTCGGAGGTTAGTTTCTATGCAACGACAAAACATCTCAACAGGCACGCCGTGGGAGCCGATTGTGGGCTATTCGCGAGCCGTGCGTGTCGGCAACAGCGTACACGTCGCGGGAACGACGGCGACCGATGCCAGTGGGCAGGTTGTCGGCGTTGGCAATCCCTATGCGCAAACTGTACAGGTACTTCAGAATATTGAGGCGGCTCTACACAAAGCGGGTGCCAGCCTGCAAGATGTCGTGCGCACCCGCATGTATGTTGTCAATATTGACGACTGGCAACACATCGGCAAAGCCCACGGCGAATTCTTCAGCGAGATTCGACCTGTCACGACAATGGTTGAGGTCAGCCGCTTGATTGATCCTTTAATACTGGTGGAGATTGAGGCGGAGGCAATACTTGGTGAATAGTCTCGAGCCTACATCCGTCCAGGAGGTTCTGGGTATAGTAGAGCCAGCAAGTTGCAGTAGTGTGTTATAATTTTGTGCAAAGAGAATGCTAAGGAGGAGTTATGACTGAGCAACTACGGCGCACATACGAGGCGGCACTGCAACTACCAGAAAATACGCAAGATGAGCTTGCAGCTCGGATAGCAGTACTACTGGATGAAATCAAAGAAGAGCTAGAATGGGATAAAATTGTGAGCCAGCCTCGTGTACAAAAACGGCTTCGGGAGCTTGGACAACAAGCTCTTGCAGAAGACGCCGCAGGAGAAACTGAAGAGGGCGGTTTTGGCGGGAAGTGAAAAATAAGCGAACGAAGCAATTTAACAAATTGTTTGCCGAGCTACCCAGCACTGTGCAGGAGCAAGCAAATGCCAGCTACTTACTCTTCAAGAATAATCCTCACCATCCAAGCCTACATTTTAAGCGTATTGACTCCCAGATCCCTTTGTATTCCGTGCGAATTGGCAGGAGCTACCGAGCTGTAGGAATATGGGAAGGCAATACTATTCGATGGTACTGGATAGGTACTCACGAAGACTATAACCACCTCTAACCCATCGGTTCAGATCATGCGTATTGATGAATGAATGTGGACACCAATATACTCATAATGGTGTCCACATTCATTCATCAATACGCATAATCGGTTCCTAAATACCACCCGTTTGTTTCACATCATCAACATCGCGTCGCCAAAGCTGAAGAACCGGTATTGTTCGCGAATGGCTTCTGAATAGGCTTGCTCGATGAGTTCTTTGCTTGCGAAGGCACTGACGAGCAGGAGCAAGGTCGAGCGCGGCAGGTGGAAATTGGTGATCATGGCATCCACGACTTTGAACGGGTAGCCGGGCGTGATGAAAAGGCGCGTATTGCCGCTATAGGGTTTGATCTGCCCCTCGTAAAACGTGGCGATACTTTCGAGTACGCGCACAGTGGTCGTGCCGACGGCAATGACACGCCCACCCGCATTGCGTGTCTCGTTGATAAGATCGGCGGTTGGAGCGTCCAGTTCGATCTCCTCGCTGTGCATCTTATGGTCGCGAACATCCTCAACCTCAACGGGACGGAAAGTATCCAGGCCAACATGCAGAGTAACAAAGCCAACGTGTACTCCCTGCTTGCGAATTTGGTCTAGCAAATGAGGCGTGAAGTGCAGCCCCGCTGTGGGGGCAGCAGCCGAACCACTGATACGCGCATAAACGGTCTGATAGCGTTCCGGGTCTGCCAGCGTCTCGTGAATATAGGGCGGCAAGGGCATACGTCCCAGTTGCTCAATTCGTTGGCGCACTGTTTCCGTAGCAGTAGCACCGTCCGCAGTATAGAGGCGCACGATACGCCCACCAGCATCGGTACGTTGCAAAATTTCGCCGGAGAGCGTTTGCGGGTTTGCCTCATCCCCGAAAATGATACGGTTGCCTTGATGCAGACGACGCCCGGGACGCACCAGTGTTTCCCAGTGGTCTGGCCCCAGGTCAAGCCTTTCAGCAAGCAGCAAGACCTCCACTGCTCCCCCGGTTTCCGCTCGCCGACCCAGCAAACGAGCCGGTATCACGCGGCTCTGATTGGCGACCAGCAGATCGCCGGGTCGCAAATACGCCCCAATATCGCGAAAATGGCGATGTTCCAATAGTCCTGTGGCACGATGCATTACCAGCAACCGCGAGGAGTCGCGAGGCTCAATGGGCGTCTGGGCAATCAATTCCTGTGGCAGGTCATAATCAAAATCGCTGATCTTGACAGGTCTCTGTTCTCGATATTCTCTATGTTTAAGCATATTTTGCTGTTCTTCTCAATACCAATGAATTTTTGCGCCTTGCGCAATATCTATGTATCATTATCTTATTTGCGTCAACTATGCGAACCCAGTAGGAGCCAGTTTGCCGAGCTCACCGCCGATTCATTGGCAACGTGAGTTAATATTTGTTTCATCGGCAATTGAGGCACAGGTGCGGTGATCAACTGGTTGCTGTGAGGCAACTTCTCACATCAGCAATGGTCTGGGCATTGTCTTGATAGAGAATACCATGCATGCCAATGCTGTTCGCGGCATCAATATTTTCGGGCCGGTCGTCCACAAAGATAATCTCGTGAGGCGGTACTCCCAGCCAGTTGATGGCGACGTGGTAGAACGCGCTATCGGGTTTGGCTACCCCTTCCTCGGCGGAAAAGAACATGGCGTCGGCAAATTCGTCGATCCGGAACATACGGGTCACCAATTCGCGGGCACCCGACCATGCATTGCTGAGTAAGGCCGTTTTGTAACGCGGGCGCAGACTGTGCAGGAATTCCGCCAATTCCCGGTTCAGTTCGCCGCCCGACCAAAAGTCGTCAATGAATTCAAGTAGTTCTTCATCCTGCAATGCCAACGCGATACCTACCTGCCGCCAAAGTTCGGGTTCTGGCACCTTGCCAATAGTGGCGAGATCATCTAGCCCTGTCTGGTATACCACTTCATTCAATTTACCTTCTTGCACAGAGAAACGCCTCTCCCATTTCCGATGTCTGCTACAATCAGCGTTATGAAGCAGCACACCACCAATATCGAAAATCACAGCTTGAATTGCCATTGTGGCCCTTTCTTTCCGCCTTTTATTGCTCTATTATACCATTCTGGCAGTCTCATAACGAATTTTGAAATCTTGTTCTAATTTCGGCAATATTGGTTCCAAAATCACTTGACTAGAGCGTTTGTTCGATGTAGAATATGAAGAACACGAACGAATTTTCGAGAAACGGAGGGTACGATCATGGGTGCTTCGGCGGCACGGAAACAGGATGTCCAGAGCGATTATGAGATCGCTGACGATGATGATATGTATTCGACGCGAAGTCACAGTAGTGCGAGAAGATATAAGCAGCCGGCGAAGCCGGTTGAACATGATACGCTTGAAGACCTCAACATACAACGACCGATGCTCACTCAGCGTCGTAGCGCACCGGCGAGAACCGGTGCCGATACAGGCGCAAACAACGGTGTGGCATCGAAGGCTATTTCCTCTCCGTTAAAAGCTCCCAAGAGTCGGGTGAAGTTGGAACGGATAGCGAAGGTGCGGCGGCTTCCTTTGCTAGCAGTGCTTGCTGGTATGCTGGCGATGGCTCTATTGGCCTATGGTTTGATGGCCTTTGGTTCGTGGTGGCAAATACATCAAGACGATGTGACGTATGGTCGTCCGCGCACGTACCAATTCGATGCTGTAGTGGGACATAACGATAGTCCGGCGAATCCGACGCACTTTATCTGCATCAATCTCAACCGGCACGTTGAAATCATTGAATTTCCAGGTGGCGATGCCTCTCATGCTCGCGTGTACCAGGGTCCAGTACTATTTGGCGATGGCCAGAATTTAACACCAGTGACTGCCGAGGTGCGCGATGTCAACGGGGACGGCAAACCCGATTTGATCGTCCACATTCAGGATCAACAAATCGTCTTTATTAATAACGGAACCCAGTTTCGCCCATTGCAACCAGGGGAACAGGTTAATCTTGGATCGTGAAACGCACCAAAAAGCCTGTGGGTACGTACCCACAGGCTTCCACCCCGCCATATAACCACCAGTGCTGTTTGCGATTGTATTATTACGACACCATAAAGCAAGCCCGCTCATTCTCCACTCTTCCACATAACCTCAAAATAACTGTACGAGCTGCCCCCATGACACAAATCGGTCGCTGTTGCTTTACATGCCTCTTCTCTACTGTTCGCTCTTCCCCGCCTCCATACTATCTATACCTCCAGGCAACAGTAGGATGCTTTTTCTCTTCACAGGGCATACTATAACATCTTCTCATGACGAATAAATGAACATGCTGAAACCATATGTGACAAAACATTCATGTAAACTCAAAACCATTGCAAATTCGTCATTACAGTTTGTTCATCTTGCGCCAATCTTGCGAAAACTTCTCGACCGCATCATCTGTCAACGGGTCGCTGACCATATCCAGCAGGACCTGCGGTGCGGCGGTAATATCGTGAACACCGGCCAGCAAGGCACAGCGTGCATCTGATGTTGTTTTGATACTCGCGACAAGGATGCGCGTCGGCAACTGGTGATTGTGCATGACCTCCGCCATTTCCGCGAGCCGTTCACTGGCATCAACGCCTGATCGTTCCAGCCGATTATAGTAGGGGATAACGAATTCCGCGCCCACCATCGCTGCCGTGTAAGCCTGGGTCACGGTTGTCACCGCCGTAAAAGCGACGCGATGCCCTTGCGCAATCAGGCGGCGAGCAACGCGCGTACCCACATGGTTCATGGGAATTTTGTGAACGACACACTGGATTTCACTGGAGGAGTCTGGACATTCAATGGCTTGCTGGTACATCTCTTCCTCGTCGGTTGCGCCGGGCTGCATAAAAACAGTCACGCCTGACAGATTGGGATGCCGCAGCAATGTCACCAATAATTCCTGTGGCTTGAGCATTTGCCCTTGTTCGCGGGCTGCCAGTAATATCGAGGGGTTGGTGGTAACACCAGCCAGAGGTACCGTTTGCGCCACGTTCGTGATATCATCAATGTACGCAGAATCAATATAAAGGGCCATTGTGTATGCTCCAATCTCAACTTTTAGCAAAAACTGTCCAACTTGCTCCCAATGAGCAAGTTCTCTTTCTCAACTCGGCGGTTGACCCCTTCGTGCCTGTCGCGGCTCGGCAGGTGCCGCGGGGTAGTATCACATTTGCCGAAGATAACGTCGCAGCTCTGCAAACCGCCTTACACAACCTGAATATACGAACTCCATTCATCGCGTCCTGGGAACGAACTGCACATTGCTACGCTCGTGCAGAGGGCGCGATAAATCGGGCCCCTACAGTACAACACGTTGCCTTCCATGAGTATACATCACTGGAACCCGCCGCGACTATGGATAGTGCTATTCTAAACTTGCTGTACCAGCCCGGCAATGCCTGGATACACTATGGCCTTGCCCTTGCCTCCTACGCCCTTAAGCCCGGAGGCCATCTCTACGTCATCGGCGCGAAAGATCGCGGCATCCTGACCATCGCCAAACGTATGCAGGAACGTTTCGGCAACGTCGAAACGCTGGAGATCCACAAAGGCCAGCGCGTCGTATGTTCGCAACAGCCAGCAACCCCTTTGATAAATGCTCCACCAATGGCCGATGACCTCTTAAACGCCGTCTTCGCGCAAGGCAAATTGGACGAGGGAACGCGCCTGTTGATAGAGGCACTGAAAGTATATCCAGACGATGATGCCCTTGATATTGGCTGTGGAGCAGGCTCGCTTGGCCTCCATATCGCTGCTCTCGCCAGTCAGGGCAGCGTAACCATGGTTGATGCCAGTCTCGCGGCAGTCGCAATGTCCCAACGAACAGTAGAGCAAAGCGGCTTGAATAGTTCGGGTAGTACGTGCAACATTCATATATTGCCCAGCGATAGCACACAGGCAGTCTCATCGCAACGCTTCGACCTCGTCGTCACCAATCCCCCCTTTCACCAGGGCGGCATCCAGACCACCGAGATTGCCGAACGCTTCATCCGTGGTGCCGCACAAGTCTTGCGCCCCAGAGGTCGTTTCTACCTCGTCGCCAACCGCTTCCTCAAATACGAGCCAGTCATGCGAGAATGTCTCGGGACGGTAGAGGAGGCTGGTGGAGATGGAAGGTATAAGGTGCTGCGAGCGATTAAAACGGATGAATGACCGGCACATCGCTAGCGCTCGTGCCAGGGGGCGCGTATTGGGCCCGCTTTAGCGTGCCCGACTCGACGAGCGAAGCAATGTCGAGTCCGTATTTGGCCCTATGCTTCAAACAATCCCAGCGAGCAAATAATCTGCGGCTCCTGCGGCTCCATCTCGTTCTGAATGACGCAGAGACGGTCACTGGCCCACAGGTCTATGGCGAGGGCAGCCAGTTGCTCGTTGTCTACACCAATACGCAACTGGCGATTGAGCGTATCTTTCGCCGAATTTTGCAGGGGGTAACGATAGATGGTATCTATCACCTTCTCCAGCTCTGGCGGCGCGGCGAAAAAGAGCCTGTCCCGTGTTTCTTGATAATACTGTTTGAGCCGCTCATACGTGCGCAGACGCGCCCCCGATGGGCTGCCGAGTTGGCCCGCGCTACCGTGCGTCTCCTCTTCCAGGATGTGTTCCACCCCCTTGAGGACGAGATCGTGCTGCTCTGACGGACGTTGGATGGCGGGAGTATCGAGCGTACACTCGGCGGCACGCAGGATGGCAAGCTATGATTGCGTCACGCTCTCACCGTTGCGATTGACGTAGACCAGCGCGTCGTTGCCGTCCCCTGTGCGCATGTAGACCAGCGCACCCTGAGGAGCAATCGCGCTGCCGTTATGCGCCTTCGTGGAGAAGACAACGTTGGAGAGCTTTTCGATGATGTTTTTCAGTTAAAGAGGAAATGATGGAAAGCTCTTTATCCTTCAAGGAGAAACCCTGACCTGCCGGTAGCTACTCTTGACAGAGAACACCTTTTCGCGCATAGTAAACAGTAGGCAAGAGGGGTAGGCACGGTTCTCAGGGAAGATTCTTCTGTGAAGCTCTGCCACACACCAATTCACTTTCGGCAAGTTAGGACAAGGTGATGACCAGAAACCAGCCAGCACATGGGAGCGCCACACCCATCGATCCCTATCAGCTCCCGCTCACCTTGCGCGATCACACGCTGGCCCAGACCTTTGGGCTGGGAGAACCTGAGGAAAAATATCTGAGTGTCCGGGTTCCCCGGTACAGGAAGGGAACCCGGCTCGTCATGTTTGTTCTGCTGCTCCTGCTGGGACTCGTGTTTGTGGGAAGTACCATCATCGTCTGGATTGACCACGAGCCAGGCATGAGTCTTGCTGGCAATCTCTTTCTGTGGGGCATTGGCCTGCTCTTGCTTATCAGCGCACTGATCTCCTCACCCGTGTGGCCCCGGATCGCTGCCACATACCTGCTTTGCACGGAGGGTATCCTCTGCCACCGGCCTCTGGCTCTGAAGCAGCGCGACCTGGCCGTCCTCTGGACCCAGATCAGCACCTATTATTATGTAAATGCCGGGCTACAAATCAGACTTATCTATGAGAATGAGCCAGGCGGCACACGTCACACGGTATCGCTCAGCAGTGGCAATCCAAGCAAGGCAGGGGTATCCAGGGTGGGCAATGCCATCCTTGCTCGGATTGACCGGGTGTTGATTCTGCAGGCAGTCGAGCGATTTCAGCGCGGAGAGTTGCTCAGCTTTTGGCCCCGTGACGCTCAGTCAAAGTGGCATCCAGTATCAGGACCGGCACTGGCTCTGGGAGGACGTGAAGCGTTGCACCTTGCAGGCCAGTGGTGCCTTCACGCTCAGACTCAGGCTGCTTGGCACAAATGGGCAGCAGCTCGGAAGGCTTGACTGCTCGCGTATTCCAAACCTGTTTGTCCTCATAGCGGCGATCGACGGCGTGCTTGAGCAGAGAGAGGGAAAACGCCCTGGAGAACGGCCTTGACGTGCAATACTGGTTCATCCCAGCATTGACATCCCTCCATAATCCTTATATCCTTATAGTAGGAGTGATTTTTCTCGCTTCCTATGAAGGAGCATTACATGGCCGCGCCGTTTGCGCCCTCTGTCGTTCGTCGCCATCACACATTTGCGTGGTCTATGTTGATTCTGGCGAACGTGTTGTGGGCCGCGAGCTATGTTGCCGCCAAATATGTCTTGACGGATATTTCCGTTACCACTATGCTTGCCCTGCGCATGGGCATTTCCGCGCTTGTGCTACTGCCGTTACTCATCGTGAAACGCAAAGAACTTCACTTGACACGCAAGGTGCTGCCACAGTTGCTCGTGCTGGTGTTGACGGGCTTTATCGTCAACAAATTTCTGGAGTATGCCGGGCTGGCTTTGACCACAGCCTCCGATGTGGCGCTACTGATTACCAGCGAATCCATTTTTACTGCCGCGCTCTCCTGGGTTATGTTGCGCGAACGCTTTCGACCCCTAACTGGCGGCGCACTCCTGCTCGGTTTTTTAGGGGTCTATCTCATCGTCGAGCGCAGTCTACTCCCCAATATTCCGAGTGGCGGCGGGGCATTTCGCATTGCCGGCGATTTGCTGGTCGTGCTGGCATTGCTGGTTGAGGCGTTTTACACGGTGCGCGGCAAATCGCTGCTGGTCAAACACCCGCCGTTGTTGATCACATCGGCCTCGATTGTCGGCAGTATGGTGTTCTGGCTGCCCGTAGCCGGAGTCAGTATTGCTGTGGTGGGCTGGCATCCGCTGGGGTTGGCAGCGTGGCTAGGCTTGGGCTGGCTAGCGATTATGTCTACCGTCATCGCCTATCTCGCGTGGTTTCGCGGACTGAAAGATGTAGACGGCTCAGCGGCGGCTTCAGCGCTGTTCATTCAACCATTGTTGGGAACCGCACTGGCAATTGTCCTTTTGCACGATCAACTCACGCCGATGACAGTTGTAGGTGGCCTGTTGATTATCGTCAGCGTATATATCATTTCACGTCATGGTAACCCGTAGGGGCTCGCAATAGAGATACGGGGAACAAAAGATAGAAAGGTACGTTCATGGTCAAGTCACCTTTGGGAGGTCAAACAGCGGACGAAGTGGTTCTTGAGCCAAAGAGCGGATTTATTCACGTTGAAAATATTGACCATATTGAACATATACGACTGCACTATCTTGAATGGGACCCGACCCAACAGGAGCAGAGTTCCCAGAACCAACATAACGATGAACTGCCACTGGTGATGTTACATGGTCTTGGTACCACTGCCGATACATGGCGTCTAGTGGCACCGCATCTGGGCCGGCGGCATCCGGTGGTTGCCTTTGATCTGCGCGGGCACGGCCAGAGCGACAAGCCCGACGATGGCTATGATTTTGTGACTGTTGCCGAAGATGTCGTGCAAGCGATGGCGGCCATAGGTCTGGGACAGGTCGCGCTCATCGGGCATGGCTGGGGTGCAAAAGTGGCCTTGATGCTGGCAGTGCTGCACCCTGCCCTGGTCAGCCATCTCGTTCTGGTGGATTGCCCCTTTGCGGAACCCCGTCACTGGCCCGGCATGACCCGCGAGCGTTTCGTGCGCGAAACAGCACCACGCGAGATATTCCTCTCACGAACGACGTTTCTGGATGCAATACAACAGGAAATGGCGGATTTCTGGTCGCCCGCAGTTGAGGAAATCGTACTGGCAACCATGCAAGAGCAGCCCGACGGTACTATGAAAGCCTTGCTGAAGTCAGAAAACCAGTACCTCATTCGCACGGCACTATGGGAAGACCGTGCTCTATCGTATTATGGTAAAGTAACCTGCCCGGTCTTGCTCATACCCGCGGCGGCTGAACCACAGACCGGAAGACAACCACCAGAGAAACTTGAGCGGCAAGAAGAATTTGCTATCGCCAAAGGCTACATGGCGGCGCAGGTGGCTCGCATGATCCACCACTGCTCTGTTCTCTGGATGCCCAATACCGCGCACGATATCCAGTTGCAGCGTCCGCGCCACCTCGCAGCCGCCATTGCCAGTTTTGTTCGAGAGCAAGCATAAGCCAACTTCTTACATTTTTTACAATACTTTTACACTTTGATTAGATATTCCTGACAAAAATCCTCTAAGAGGCGCAACACATTTTACCCTGGCCGGGGGAAGTACACCCACCCTCGTGTCAGGACGTACCTTCCAGGCAAGCGATGCCAATGCTTACGTCGCGATGATGAGTCAGACACTGGCAAATAATAATAGTTTAAATGTAGGCTCAAACTTTATCTTAAAAGGAAAAACCTTTACTATTATTGGCCTCTACACCACTGACCAGACATTTGTCAATAACTCGGTGGTTGTGCCACTGGCAATAATGCAGAGTATCTTCTCGGTCAATGGTGTGGATTCGATCACCGTCTACGCGCAGAGCTACGAGCAGGTAGATGCGCTAGCCACCAGGCTGCGCAATACCTTGGGCAAAGCCTATGATGTCGTGACGGAAGCTTCTACTTAACGATTGTTGCCAGTGGCTTGAGCAAATACTTCACGCAGAAAGACGGGGTCATTAAGGCTGTTGACGATGTAAGTTTTACCTTTACTGAGCGCCAATTTGTCACGATTATCGGTCCAAGTGGATCAGGGAAATCAACCTTGCTCTATGTCCTGGGTGGACTGGACCAGGCTACAAGCGGAGAACTACTGGTTGATGGCGTGAATGTCAGGCATCTCTCAGCTCAGGAGGAACATCAATTTCGGCGCAAGAAGCTTGGCTTTGTCTTTCAATCGTACCATTTGCTCCCTAGCCTGACGGCACTGGAGAATGTGGTGTTACCCATGCGACTGGTAGGCGAGCAATCTCCAACGCAGATGCATGAGCAGGCACGCACATTGCTTATTCAGGTTGGGATCAACGAAGACCGGCATAACTACAGACCGGGCAGGCTGTCGGGTGGGCAACAACAGCGGGTGGCGATTGCCCGTGCGCTGGCGAACGATCCCCGCGTGATCCTGGCCGACGAGCCGACGGGCAACCTGGACTCTTATAACAGCAAACGGATCATTGAGTTGCTGAGAAAGCTCTCCGATCAGGGCAAAACTGTCATTGTGGTTTCCCATGATCGCAGCATCGCAAAGGTGGCCGATGTGCGCCTGGAAATGGAAGATGGTAGAATCACAGATATGGGGAATTATACTGCCCCAGCACGTCCTCTCATCCCAGTGCGCAAGAAAAAGAGCAAAAAGAAGTAGCGTACAAGAAGAAATGAGGAAGGTGGGACTGTAGTATTTAGAGGCAAACAGAAAGGAGAATAGCATATGGCCACCATCCTCTATCTAAACGGCGATATCTACACGATGAATTTGGCGCAGCCACGGGCGCAGGCGTTCGCGATTGACAGCGCGAGCGGTACCATTCTGGCGGTCGGCACCAATGACGAAGTGCGCCGGGTCGGTGGACAACACACGGAAATGATAGACCTGCACGGAAAAACCGTCGTGCCAGGCTTTACCGATGCGCATATTCACCTCGTCAGTGCTGCTTACCGCGCCTACTACATAGACGCGGGCGATAGCGCCAGCGAGGATGCGGCGGCGGAACTTGTGCGCCAACGAGCTGTACAGACGCCCCCTGGACGCTGGATACTCGGCGGACAGTGGGACAAAAACCTCTGGCCCGGTCAGCAGTTTCCTCATAAAGCATCGCTTGATGCTGCCGCTCCACAGCATCCCGTCGCCCTGTGGAGCAAGGATGGTCACTTGCTGTGGGTAAACTCGCTGGCCCTGCAACGCGCCAACATCAGCGCACAAACGCCTGATCTCGCCAACGGTGCTATCCTGCGCGACGGGTCGGGCGAACCTACCGGTATCCTGCAAGAACACGAGGCCATGAACCTTGTCTATCGCGTCGCCGACGAGTCCGATCCGGTGCTTACTCGCGAACTGGTACAGGGTATCCTGCCCGCATTGCGCAAAAGCGGCATCACCACTATCCACGATATCGAAGGAATGGATGCACTGCAACTCTTCCAACAATTGCGCGACGAAGGGGCATTGGATATACGTATCAACATGTTTCTGCCGCGCCAACTACTGCCAGAATTACGTGCGAAACAAATAGACATCGCGTCCAATGATAGCATGATTCGCGTTGGCGGCATCAAGATTTTTGCCGATGGCACGCTCGGTTCCCAGACCGCCGCCATGCTGGAGGGTTTCGAGGATAATCCCACCAATTATGGCATCCTGGCGGTACCGGAAGAAGAGATGAACGAGTTAGTGCGCACAGCAGCACAGTTGGGCCTCAGTATCGCTATCCACGCCATCGGCGACCGCGCCGCGCATGTCGCGCTGAATGCCATCGAACGGGCGCAACGCTACCTTGCCGGGAACGGCGGACTGGCTAAACCTGTCCCTATACCCACTACAGCCGCTACTGATCGCGTGCGCTACCGCCTTGAGCATGTGCAACTGATCACACAGGCCGATCTTGAAAGGATGCGCCGCCTCGGAGTGATCGCCTCGGTACAGCCCTTTCATGCCGTTGCTGACCGCGACATCGCCCAACGCTACTGGGGCAAACGCGCCCGTCACGCCTACGCCTACCGCACTATGCAACATATGGGCATCCCGATCGCGCTCGGTTCCGATGCTCCTGTCGAGCTATTCGATCCGCTGCGCATTCTCTATGCCGCCACTATGCGCAGCGATGATGCCACACGCAGACCACCCTGGCTACCCGATCAGACTCTTACTATCAATGAAGCACTCTGGGACTACACTATGGGAGCCGCCTACGCCGGTGCGGAGGAGCAATACAAGGGCTCGCTCGCAGTCGGCAAACTCGGCGATGCTGTTGTTCTCCGCGAAAACATCTTCGCCGTGCCACAGGATAAACTGGGAGAGAACAGCGTGCAAGCAACTATTCTGGGCGGGAAGATTGTGTATGGAGAAGTGTAAGTACCAGGTACACGAACCTGTGCAATAGATATTTCGCTCGGCGAAATATCTATTGCACAGGTTCGTGTACCTGGTACTTCAGTGGCGGGTAACGCGCACGACGGCTTCGCCGTCGGCTGATTTTTGTTCGAGAGTGAGGACGAGCGCACCCATATTTCTGATTGTATCAAGAGCAAGCTGGTTTGCCCGATCTACTCCGGCCTGACTATCGAAGATAGCCACGGTTGTCATGATGTCGGAGCCTCGAGTGATGAGGTAGAACGCGACAAACTCCGGCATCTCACGCACAACCGGCACAAATTCCTGCTGGAAACGTTGTACAAGATTGATTACCACATTGCGGTCTATCTTGTACTGACGTACAGAACCATTCATTTCCTACAAATCCTTTCCCATTGTATTGAAAATAGCGTTGTTGCTTGCATAGAGCAGTATTGGCAAGCTGATAGTATTATACAGTAAGTTTCACTCATGAATGCCAATCAGTCAAACCAGTCAACCGATTGGCTGTGTAGCCACTAATCGCTTCGCCAGGGATTGCTCATAAGCTGTGGCGACGGGCATATGAGGCCAGTAGCGATGGGCCAATGCATTTGCGGCAAGCATAACGCCAAAGCGGTAGAGGCAGAGAGCTTGAGGTGGGGAGGCGGGCACAGACGAAGAAGGGTTGGCGGCAGTTGCCTGCACAATCTCTACACAGCCAAGCGCTGATACCTTTGTTGAGGCTTGCGAGAAACCAAAACTATTGAGGCCAATTGGCGGCGGTATCTCAGTAAATTCATTGTTGGCAGCCAGGCAAGCCAAAGTATTGAAACCGCCCGCGTCCTGGGCATTGAATACGGACTGCCACTGAAAACCGTCCCAGACGATATTGAGAGATATGAAATGTGCGGAATCCGCTAAATCAAGGTCAGTATCCGGTTGATCTGTAGCAATGGCGCGACCATCCAACGTGGAATAATCCCAGTATTCATGTGCGATCACTACTGCTTGCCAGTAATTTGGCACGGTGTAGGTTGTATAGGTATTGGACTCAGTACAGAACCAGGCGCAGTTCTGTGTCACGCTCTGTGCCTGGAAAGTGTGTAAAAAGGAGCATTCTATATTGTAAACATTGGCACATAGTATATTTTCAAGTTTTGTATCGCCTATACTCAGATCGAAATGCAACGTTGCTTGCAACGGCTGTGTCGCGACATCAGTATAATGGCTGCCCACAAAATGGACAAATTGCTCACCCGGCTGCACAGTGGTTGTGGATTGCTCGGCGTCAAGTGCCGTTTGCACCGCGTGTATCAATGCTGTTTGTTGTGTCGGTGGCAGCATATTCAGGGTGTCATAAAAGGTCACCTCCTGCGCCTCATCCGAGCCAGTCGTTGACGAATGGAATGAAATGTGCTTGCAGGTATCTGTCGCGGCAACAGGTACTGTGAGGGTGCAATGCATTGCCCGGAATGGGTCAGCCTGCCAGGTAAACTGGTGGCGACCGCGTGCAAGCTGAACGGGCTCAATAGTCGAGATTATGAGAGGGTGACCATCAAGGGTGAGTTTGCCCCAGGGTGGGCTGGCGTCAAGATAAAAATAGTCAGTATTCGACGTTGGAGCAAGCGTCGTAGTGTGAGTTGGTCGAACCAATAATCCAAGCAAGGTGTGTACCGGGATAATGCTATTCAGGATCAACACCAGGGCTACTACAACGATAGCGACCGATATACTGGCACGCAGGAGCCGCTGGTGCAAAGCAAGTCTTGACCGCAACGAAACGCGCACATGGTTCGCTGCTATCTCTTCATCTCTATGATCCCTGTTATCCCTGTCATCCGAGTCATTTCGCCCATTACTCACATTACTCTGATAGGGGGCTTTCTTCGAATAGGGTTCTGGCCCCGCTCCCCTTGCCCGCGAGCATAACGCATCAAGATCAATCAGTTCGACTTCAAATTCATCGTTCGGTGTTTGAGATTCTTTCAGGTCTTGATAGTGTTTATCACTACTACCCATGCATAAAAGCCTTTACTAGCGACAGGTTACTCTGCTTTATGTGTCAACGTGCCAAACCGCTCGCTTGTTGAGAAATATTTGAACACTCCATAACCGGCATAAAACGCCAGTACCCACATGACGACGTCCATTGGAGCCGCCAGTATACTATCAAAGGTAGTGTACGTTGATTGCGTATAGGTGCCTTCGATATCGGCGGCTGCCCGCAACAAGGGAATGGCGATCAGCAACAGCAACGCGAACCAGTGACTGCGCCCCTGCCAGAAACGCTGGATGAAGAGATAGCCCAGACTCCCATAAATCAGCAATGGCGTGATATAAAAAGGGATGGGCAAATGCAAAAGCAGCCCATTCAGGGTATAATGCCACCAGTGGGCATAATAGGCCAGCAAGTCAAAGAGCATAGTGATGACTGCCATCGTCAGGCCGCCGAGCAGCGAGGCGATCAATAGCGGGCGCGACGGTCGCAGAAACAACAGAACGACCGCGAGATAAATAATAACGATAAAAGGAATAACCAGTGTGGCGAATGCCTCTATTTCCATGATTGAATGTAACTCCTTAATGTAGGGGCCCGATTATTACCTCTCATTACCTGTCCGGGGGACAGGGTGCGGAGAGGGTGCGTGCCCACCGCCGATTGATCGGCAACGAAGAAGGGATATGTACCTTATGAACATTCTACCATTTCGTGTGGCATTAGCTCAAATCAACGTGACCGTGGGTGACCTTGAGGGTAATGCACGAAAAATACTGGCTGCTATGCGACAGGCCCACGCGGCGGGGGCACATGTGATGTGCGTGCCCGAACTGGCCTTAGCGGGCTATCCGCCGGAAGATTTGCTGCTCAAACCAGGCTTTGTCGCCGACAACCTGCGCAAGTTGCACGAACTGGTAGAGGCCAGTCGCACTTTGCCGGGGCTGGTATCCGTCATCGGTTTTGTGGACCGCGACATTGATATCTACAACGCGGCGGCAGTGATCGCCGAGGGAGAGCTATGGCCCTGCGCGGGGTTCAGCGCTCGGCCTGAATGTCAATGCCCAGGGCCAAGGCATTTATCCGACGCGCGAATGGTTCAAAGTCAGAGGCGACCAGCTGGTTCCGCAAGACGGATTCTACGATCTGCGCATCACTGCCGAATATTGGGAGACCTACTATATGGACCATTATTCGCTGCTCGTGGTTGATCATCCACCCGATTCTGAAGTGTTTACGGACGAGCGGTTCGCTCTACCTTCGCCCGACCCCAACCTGGTTGCGACTTCAGTAACGGCGCCGTTTACACGCGCAACAGATGACAACGGCAACGATGTTCCTGCGTGGTTCGGACCTGGACAATCGCTTCCTGGATAATTTGGCCGTGGACAATATCAGGGTCTTACCAGCGATCATTGGGTCGAATTGGAATTGCCCGCGATGCTCCGCACAGCGGGCCCGCTCTATCTGATTGGGCAAGGCTGGATACATGATACGGACGCCACCATCGTCAAAGCACAGGCTCAGAACAGCACGGCTCATCCTCAAGGCTTGAGCATCGAGGTTCCGACAGTTCGGGACACTGGACAACCGTTCGCGACGGCTTAGGTTTTCCGAAAGGCCGAGTCAAAACCGTCGTTCTGGACCTGAGTGGGATCTTCCGGCCCGGCGCACCGCGCAAGTTCCGGTTGCGGACGAATCTGGAGCTGTACTGGAATAAACTGGCATGGGCAGCGGGCTGCCCATAAGGGTCAGATTCAAAGTGCAACGTCTCAATCTTGCTACTGCCGACTTGCGGTTTCGTGGTTTTTCGCTCATCACCAAGGCCGATGCTTCCTCTCCGGAATTGCCTCACTATGATCAGGTGCGAGCAATCCGACCTTCGCTGGCGCGATCAGGAAGGCTATGCGACACGCTACGGCGATGTTCGCGAACTGCTCGACAAAGTGGATGACCGCTATGTCATCACCAGTCCGGGCGATGAATTGCGAATGAAGTTTGCCGCGCTCCCTCCACCGGCGCACTGGAAGAGAGATTTTGTTCTGATCTGCGACGGATGGGTCAAGGACGGCGATTACAACTCGACATTCGCCGGGACGATCCTCCCGCTGCCGTATCACGGAATGAAAGACTACGTCCTAGCCGCCGGCAACGCTCGAGGAGGATCACGCCTATCAACTCCATCCATCATGACTGGCAGACCTATCAGACACGCTATGTGACGCCGCACTATTTTGGGTCGGCGCTCTGGAACCGACAATGAGCAAGGCACGTGTCTCTGCCGTCGTTCTTTTTGTTGCCTTGTTGTCCGCTCCGCTTATCTATAAAGGCGTGCTGGAGCGGCGCCAGGCTGCATGGCGACGCATCAAGACTGCGTCGCCTTGACGAACTATGGCTTTCGGCTTCAGGAGTCGCGCGAAGGCATCGGGAATCGATTTTCAAGCACCAAGCGCCGACGCTTGATCCAAAGCTCAATCACATCATGGAGCAGATCGCCTCCATGGGCGCCGCTGTCTCTGTGGTCGATTTCGACCAAGACGGCTGGGACGACTTCTACGTGACCAACAGCGGGGAAGATTCACATAATGCGCTTTATCGCAACATGCACGACGGGACCTTCCGCGATGTTGCGGTGAACTGGGCCTCGCCGACGTCAATGCCCGCGAAACAGGCGTGTCCATGGGAGCGGTCTGGGGCGACTATGACAACGATGGTTACGAAGATGTGCTGATCTACAAGTGGGGCAAGCCGGAGCTTTACCACAACGATGCCGGTAAGCACTTCACCCGCGTAACTGAGACTGCCGGTCTGCCGCCTTGGGTGAACGCCAACACCGCAATTTGGTTTGACTACGATAACGACGGCAAGCTCGATCTGTTTCTGGGCGGTTATTACTCGGAAGACGTCAATCTCTGGAATCTGAAAACGACGAAGATGATGCCGGAGAGTTTTGAATATGCCCAAAACGGAGGGCGCAAGTATCTCTTTCATAACCTGGGAAACGGCCGTTTCGAAGAGGTATCGGAGAAGCTCGGCATCGAATCGCGCCGCTGGTCGCTTGCTGCCGTCGCCGCCGACCTCCGCGGCACCGGCTTCCCCGATCTGTTTATCGCCAATGACTACGGCGTCTCTGAGCTCTACCTGAATGAGGGCGGTAAGCGGTTTAGGGAAGCGGGGAAAGAAACCGGCGTCGGCTACGCTCCCAAGAGTGGAATGACCGCTTCTGTTGGCGACGTCCTGAACCAGGGCCGCTACGGAATCTTCGTCAGCGAACATATCCGAAGAAGGTGTGCTGGTTCAGGGCAACAATCTTTGGATGCCTCAGCCCGGCACGTCCCGCAACATACCCTCAAATTCGAGAATGTCGCAAATGCTATGGGCGTCGAATTGGGTGGTTGGAGTTTCGGAGGCCAGTTTGGCGATCTCAACAACGATGGCTTTCTTGATCTGTATCAAGTGAACGGAAACATCTCGCTCGATCCCGACCATAGTTACTGGTATGACTATTCGAAAGTGGCTGGTGGAAATCGCGCAATCATTTCTGACGCAGCGAACTGGCCGCCGTTAAAGGGCCGAAGTCTTTCTGGCTATCAGCAGAAGCGTGTTTGGCTCAATGATGGCGCAGGCCAGTTCAGAGAAGTGTCGCAACTGGTCGGCGTGAAAGATCGTTTCGACGGCCGCTCAGTCGCCCTTGCCGACTTCAGCAATAGCGGCGCCCTCGATGCTGTGGTTGCGAATGAAAAAGGCCCGCTGCTCCTGTACAAGAACCGTGTCGATCCGCGAAACAAATGGATTGAGTTTAGTCTTACAGGCCGCAAAAGCAATCGGAGTGCGATCGGCGCCGAAGTTCGCGTGTTCTGGAACGGCCAGGAACAGCTGCAGGAAGTGTCGGGAGGCAGTGGCTTTTGTGCCCAGAATCAACGCCGGCTCCATTTTGGTTTGGGCAAGGCGCCGGCGATCGAACGGGTTGAGATTCACTGGCCGTCGGGACAGGTTCAGAAGATCACATCCCTGCAGCTGAACTGCATCCATAAAATAGAAGAACCGGAATGAGCGGACCAGGCTACTGTCGTCAAATCCAACCCAGTCGCATCCTCAGCAATGATGCGAAACGTGGCGCGGTTTTTTAGCGCCGAGAACCGCTACTTGCCGCCCTTGTTCATCACGCTGATCCTTGTGGTGAGCAATCTTTCCTTCGGACTACTCGAGAGCTTTTCGAGAACTGCGCTCGCCATTGGCACGAGCATGCTCTTCGAGATCGCCCTCACGCTACTGATGTACCGCAAATTTCCGAACCTCGCCAGTTCCTACATCACCGGGATCAGCGTTGGCATTTTGGTGCGGTCGCCGGCCTTCTGGCCATACGCCCTGTGCAGCGCAATTGCGATCACTTCGAAGTATGTGGTCCGCTGGCGCGGGCGCCACCTGTGGAATCCCTCGAACTTCGCTATCAGCGCCATGCTGCTGCTTGTTCCCGAGTACGTTGCCACCCTGAGCATTCAATGGGGAAACACGATTTGGCCCATGTTGATTGTCTGGGTCCTGGGGGCCGCGATCGTGTATCGAGTGAACCGTTTTCACATCACGGCCACCTATGTGGTGTCCTTTGTCTCTCTCGTTTGTCCGGACTCTGTTCACCGGACATTCGTTTCTTGGCGGAGGTCGCGCCGATCACCGGGCCGATGTATCAATTGTTCATTTTCTTCATGATCACGGATCCCAAGACAACCGTGAAAACGAGATGGGCGCAGTGCCTCGTGGCAGCGCTGGTCGCGGTTGCGGAGATGATTCTCCGGCTCGCCGAAAATGTCCATGCGCCTTATTATGCTCTCGCTATTGTCGGTCCAATCGCCATTACGATCGAGATTTACGTTACTGGGAGGAGAAGAGCCGCTTCAGGGGCTCCCGCCTTCTACATCCCATCTCGATAGACTAAGCGCCCGAGCGGTCGTCTGCTCATCTGGCTATGCCTGTGCCGGCTTCATATTTCCATGCAGTCTGAATACTCGCCCGATCCGAAAATCGCGTATCGGTGTACTCCTCAAACTCGATCTTCTTGTGCAGTACGCCGGTTTCGATCATCAGGTCGCGAACCAGATCGAAATCGGCCTTGCGCGGCGCGAGCGGGCTGTACATCACGCGATCCATCGGCTTCGTCAGCGCCCAGCGCAAGCAGCGCGGGCTTTTGGTGATAGTAAAAGCGCCCCACGAAATCCGCGGCATCCTCGCGATACGGCTTTCCCTTTGTCCAGCCACAGTCCGGATCGGGCAATGCCGTCCACCAGAACCTGTACCACCTCCGGACGCGTGTCGATCAGATCCTGCCGCACCACAAGAATGCACGACATATAGTCCGGCCAGTATTCGCGCGCCTGAAAAAGAATCCGGCCGTAGCCGGCCATTTCCGCTTGAGACGGAAACGGCTCGCCCATCGAAAATGCATCGATCGCTCCGGCCGCCAGCGCGCCCGATACATCCGGCGGAGCCATCTCGACCATCTTGATTTCGCGTCGGCTTCATCCCCCAGATCTTCATCGCGCGAAACAGCATCAGGCGCTCGTCGGAAAAGCGGCTCGGAATCGCAACCGTGCGGCCGCGCAGGTCGGCGAATGTCTTGACCGGGCCGTTCTTTCCGAACCACCACGGCGCTGCCATAACGATGCCCCAGATAGACAACCTTGATCGGCACGCCCTGCGCCCTGAGCGCAATCGCCATCGGCGCGACAATAAATGCCGCCTGCACTTTGTTGGAAATCAGCGCTTCTTTCATTTCCGGGAAAGCCCTGAAACATGCGCGGCAGAAACATTTCGCCGCTTTCCGAAAACTTCGAAATGTAGTCCGTCACCGGGCAAGTGAGCTGGCAAGTGACCGGGATGTAGGCAACGATGATCTTTCGTTTCGCGGGCGGACGATAATCGTTCAGAACCGCCGCCCAGTTGACGTTCAGATAGCCATGCAGCGCCGAGATGAGCACCAGCCATCGCAAGCGCACAGCAGCAGGATCTTGTTCTTAAGACTCATTGCGGAATCCCCAGCGCACCGACTTGATCTTTTCGAGCCTGCGGAAACCGAAATCCAGCGCCAGGCCAATCACGCCGATCAGCAGCATGGCCGCAACCACCAGGTCATAGCGCTTTCCCGAATTTCGGGCGTCGATGACGAGATAGCCGAGGCCGGAATCCACCGCGATCATCTCCGCCGCCACCACCACCAGCCACGCGATGCCGAGCGCAATGCGCAAACCCACGATGATCTGCGGAAGCGCAGCCGGGAAATACCACCCTCGCGAGAAGTTGCGCAAGGCGCCAGGCCGAAATTACGGCCGGCCCGCCGGATACACGACGGAACGTTCGACACGCCGTCCACGCACGCCACCACAATCGGGAAAGAACGCGCCCAGAAAAATCAGAAAAATTGCCGCGTCGATCTCCCACGCCGAAAAAGATGATCGCCACCGGAATCCACGCGATGGGGCTGATGGGCCGCAAGAATCTGCATCACCGGATTCACTACCTGATTGGCGGCCGGATACCAGCCGAGCGTCAACCCCAGCGGAACCCCGAGAGCGACCGCTGCCGCCGAACCCAATCGCCACGCGGCGCAGCGAATCGGCGATGTCGCCCCAGAGAACATTCTGCTGCAGCAGTTCAGCCATCCCTCGTTCTACATCGAGCGGCGAGGGAAAAACTTTCGTAGCCGTCCACAGACGCAGTAATGCCATAACGCAAGCAAGCAGCGCGGACACCAGAATCGGCCAGAAGAACCTCTCCCATTTTCGCGGCACCGGCAATGACGTCATATTTTGTGCGCCAATCCGATCTGCTTGAAAATGCCGTCGCGCAGTTCCAGGTATCGCGGCGAGCTGATATCGCGCGGATGCGGAATATCGATTTTTACGATCTGCTGAATCGTCGCCGGCCGCGCGCTCATCACGACCACGCGATCGGCAAGCTGCACCGCTTCGTCGATATCGTGCGTTACGAAAATGATTGTCTTTCGCTCCGCCTCCCAGATGCGAAGCAGTTCGCCCCGCATGATCAGGCGCGTGATCGAATCCAGCGCCCCGAACGGCTCATCCAGAAACAGCATGTCTGGATTCACCGCCAGCGCGCGCGCAACTTCCAGCCGCTGTTTCATGCCGCCCGAAAGCTCCGGCGGATACGCTTTTTCGAACCCCTGCAAGCCGACCATTTTGACGTAATGCGCAATGCGCCGCTCGCGCTCCGCGCGCGACAGTTTGAACAAACCGAATCCGATATTTCCCTCGACCGTGAGCCACGGAAAGACGCCGCGCTCCTGGAAAACAAAGATCCGGCGCGGATCCGGCCCGCGCACGGCTTCGCCGTCAATCCTTACTTCGCCGCTCGTCGGAGAAAGGAATCCCGCCATCGTGCTCAACAGTGTCGATTTGCCGCAGCCCGACGGCCCGAGCAGACACACAAACTCTCCATCGCCACCTCAAGATTGATGTCTTTGAGCACGGGCGTCCTCTTGCCGTCGCGCTCGAACACCATGTTGACGTTGCTCCGCGCACAACTTCGTCTCGAGGCTGCCGGCGTCTCGACAGTTCCATCAACGGCACATTAATCCTCTGAGTAACCCCAGCGAAACGACTTGACTCTCTCAAGCGAACGCATCCCCATGTCCAGCAGCAAACCGATGACTCCGATCATGCACCATTCCGGCCACCACCAGGTCGTAGCGGTTGCCGGCATTGCGCGCATCGACAATCAAAAATCCCAGCCCGGAGTTCACGGCGATCATCTCGGCCGCCACCACCACCAGCCACGCGATACCCAAACGTGATTCGCAAACCAACAATCAGTTGCGGCATCACCGCCGGATACAAAACGCGATACGCAAGATTCACCGGGACCCAGACCGAAATTGCGCCCGGCATTCACATAAACCGCAGGAATGACTCTGAACCGCATTGATGGCCGTCAGCAGCAAGCGGGAGAAAGCAGCCCAGAAAGATGAGAAAAATGGCGGCGAGATCGCCTACGCCGAACCACAGAATCGCAATCGGAATCCAGGCCAGTGGCGAAATAGGGCGAAGGATTTGAATGACCGGGATTGAACGCCATTTCGGCTCTCCGATACCAGCCGATCGCAAGCCCAGGGGAATCGCCAAAACGACCGCCAAAACAAAGCCCCATGTGACGCGAAACAGACGAGGCCACCACGTACTTCAGCAGAAGTCCGTGCCGCACCAGATCGGCGATGCCGCCAACCACCTCCCATGGACCCGGTAAAAGGTGAACAGGATGCGGCTTATGGCGATTTGCCAGATAGCAAGCAGAACGCCAATGAATGCGATCGGCCGAAGCCTGATGAGCAGATTCAAAGATTTAGAATTCCAGGGGTACCCGTGGCAGCCGATTGTGATCGAGCGTCAGGACACTTAGTTTACCGGGAAAGAATCGAACCGTCCTCGTAACTAACTGATTGAGATATCTTTACAACCAGGATATGAGAGGCTGCGTCCTGTTAGCATAATTTGAGTGAGTTCAGAACGCCAAGCGCGGCGGGACTTTCTTCGTTTTGCCGCCAGAAGCGCAGGAGCCGCTGGTGTGCTGGCCGCACTTCCGGCATCTATTCAAAGAGCCCTCGCCATTCCCGCCAGTTCCCCCACCGGAACGATTCGAGATGTCGAACACATCGTCATCTTCATGCAGGAAAACCGATCTTTCGATCATTACTACGGAACCATGCGCGGGGTCCGCGGCTTCGGCGATCGCATCACGGCGCCGCTAGGTGGCGGAAGGTCCATCTGGCAGCAGCGCAGCAGTAAAACGGGTGCAGAGGTTCTTCCTTTTCACCTCGACACATCGAAAACCCGCGCGCAGTGCGTTGCTTCGCTCGATCATGGCTGGCCGAGCGGCCATCAGGCCTGGAACGAGGGCAAGTACGACGATTGGATAGACGCGAAAACCGCGCTTACAATGGGCTACTACAAGGAAAGCGATATACCTTTCCAGTTCGCGCTCGCCAATGCATTTACTCTCTGTGATGCTTACTTCTGCTCCGGTGAATGGGCCCACAAATCGCCAACCGGATCCATCATTGGACCGGTTCAGTCAACCCACCCGGCAATGAGGCAGGCCCTCTCATCAACAACGATCTTTCCGAACGAGGGGTCGCTTCCTGGACTACTTGCCCCGAGCGTCTCGAAAAAGCGGGCATCTCCTGGCGCGTGTATCAAAAGGGCATTGAGAACAACGGTAAGCGCCCCTTTGATGGCAACTACGGCGACAATCCGTTGCTCTATTTCATTCAATACATTCACTCCGCCCCCGACTCTAGGCTGCGGCGCGAAGCGATGTCCTCTTATACGCTGGATGACCTGGCTCGCGATGTCGCCGGCGGCACGCTGCCGCAGGTCTGCTGGATCGTTGCCCCTGAGGCATATTCGGAACATCCGGCTTGGCCGCCCGCCTATGGCGCAGAATATACCTCCCAAGTGCTCGATGCACTCACCGGCAACCCGGACGATATGGAGCAGAACTGTTCTCTTCATCAACTACGACGAGAACGACGGCTACTTCGATCACATCGTCCCACCCACGCCGCCGCCCTCGCCGGCCCGCGGGAAATCGACAGTAGATGCAAGTGATGAGTTTATAACGACGCGAAGCTCGGTCCGATGCCCTACGGCCTCGGAGTCCGAGTGCCGATGACGGTCGTATCGCCCTGGACGCGCGGCGGCTGGGTATGCTCACAGGTTTTCGATCACACTTCTGTTTTGCGTTTTTTGGAAGCACGCTTCGGCGAATCGATGCACGAGCCCAACATCACGGCCTGGCGCCGCGCGGTCTGCGGCGACCTGACCTCCGCTTTCGATTTCTCGAAACCAAATGTTTCGTTGCCCCGCCTTCCTGACACGCAGCGCTACCGCGAAGAAACTGATCACGCCTGCCGTGTTTTGCCCGATCCGCTGTTCCTCGGGCCCAAACCCAACCCTTGCAAGAACCTGGCGCGCGGCCCGCTCGCGCCATTCCCTACCAACTTCATGCGAACAAGCGTGTCGATGTAGCCGGGCGACGCTTGTGGATCGATTTTGTTAATGAAGGCGATACCGGTGCCGTCTTCCACATATTCAGTGGGCACAATCCCGTGAGCCCTTGGATCTACACGATAGAGTCGCGCAAAGAATTGTCCGATTACTGGAGTCTCAAACAGTCACAGTCGCGTTCCGTTGTCGGCTCCGAAAACACCTACAGCATTTCCGTGTTTGGCCCAAATGGTTTTTTGCGCGAGTTCCATGGCTTCGCGAACACCTCCGCCGAGCCTTTGATTGTGCGGATGTCTCATGATCGGACCTCCTCGAGCCTCCATCTTTTTCTTGCTAATCCCGGCACGTTGCCTTGCCTGATCACTGTGCGCGATAACGCGTACGGAGGCCGTACCGTCAAATTGATCTGGCGGCCTCCTCGCATCATGACGAGCTTTGGGACACTACCCAAAGCGCGCGATGGTACGACATTTCCATCACTCATAATCTCGATCATTACTATCTGCAGCGTTTCGCTGGACACATCGAGAACGGTTTATCCAGCACGAGCGACCCCGCCATGGCCTGTATTTAGGATTTTGGGCTGCTGGCCGGTCTTATATCTGTGACCCGCTCTGTACCGCCTTCCTCAAGGTAGATCACGAACGCAGCGAAAGCCGATATTGGTGGTGGCACTGTCGGGGGTGTTCCCGGTTCGGGCGGCAACACGATAACGGTTGCAGTACGATGCATGGCACAAATAGGAGCCTCCGCGCATCGATTTTGCTTGTCCGTGCCGAGGGCCAACGGGGTTGTTGCGAGTGGCCAGCAGATGGTAGTCGGCGGAAAACCAATCGGAGCACCATTCCCACGCATTTCCGGTAATGACCAAAATCCGAATCCATTGGGAGGGAACGCGTCCACGGGAGCCGGCGCGGAGTAGCCGTCTTCGGCGGTATCAAATTCGGGAAACTCGCCTTGCCAGATGTTACAAAGATGGCGGCCATCGGGGTGTCAATTCATCGCCCCACGGATAGCGGTTTTGTTCAAGGCCTCCGCGAGCGGCAAACTCCCATTCCGTTTCGGTAGGCAAGCGCTTGCCGGCCCATGCTGCGAATGCAACCGCATCGTTCCAGGACACCTGGACAATGGGTGTATTGCTGCGATGATCGATGCTGCTGTCCGGACCTTCGGGATGCCGCCAATCCGCGCCGTCGACCCTGCACCACCATTGCAGGCCGGGCACGCGTTGACCCGGCGTGGCTCCGTCACGGAGGTGGCCTTCGAAGACAAAGGACCAGCCAAAGCGCTCGGCTTCGGTTTTGTAACCTGTAACACGCGCGAACTCCGCAAATTCTTCATTCGTGACCGGAGCGCGGTCGAGGTAAAACGGATCGAGTTCGACTCGACGGACGGGGCCCTCGCCGTCCGCAATAAGGGAGTCCGGATCCTCGCTGCCCATCAGAAAGGGACCGCCGTCGAGAAGGATCATGCCTGAGACCGATCCTGAAGTAGCCCGGATTCGCTGAGCGGATTCCCGTTGAGAACGGCTCAACACCTCCGCGCGCGCCTTGGTGGGTGCGCAGCAAGGTAGGACAGCTAGCGAAGAACCGTTCGGCTGAGAACTCATATCTGCTTGATGGCCGCCTTTGCGCGAAGATCCGCAAGACGGCGGCCGATTTCGCGATCTTGCCTCCGGCGAAGGAGCATCTTTTTACCTCTTCCTGGATTTCATCCAGCGGCAGAATCCCTTCCGGCTTGCGATCATAGACGATTGCGATGTGATACCCGAAGCGTGTTTGGAAAACCGGGGTTACGGTGTTGAGCGTACCGCGGAAAAGACACTTCGTCGAACTCTTCCACCATTGTGCCGCGAGCAAAATAACCAAGGTCGCCGCCGTTCTCGGGACAGTCGGACTCCTCCGCCGCAACATCGGCGAAGGGCTCGCCCTGCATCACGCGGTGACGGAAATGCTCTACCTCGGCGCATTTATGAGCGGGATGTCCGCTCCCTCAGTGTGCTTAACAATGTGGGCGGCCCAGGCAAGTTCGCGCGTCCAGAATTGCTCCCGGTTCTTGCGATAGAATTCGCGCGACTTCGGAAGCTTTCGAAGGCGGAACTTCGCCGTGCCCAGTGTTCGACCAGATTCGTCACCAGCAGATCTTCCTCGACTTCGCTGAAGCGAGAGACTCAGGCGAATTTCCCGAACGGCAGCCAACTACGGCTCTCGACCCGACAAATTGCTCGCGATGCTGCAATCGACATCGCTCGCTCGAAGGTCCGTTAGATTAAGACGGCGCCCTTCTTGCAGGAGCAGCTTGCGGTCAATGAGCGAATCGATAACTTCGTCCCGTATGCTCAGCCGCTCTTCGGGCGTAAGAACGCGGCCATTTTCCTCGATTTCTCCGCGTTTTCGGGCTGGCGGCCATTCGAATCTCTTCCGGTGTGATCGATTGGCCGTTCACTTCAATGGATTTCAAAGCTCATCGCTCTTCACAGCTCTATAATTTCGATCGTATCCTTCCTAAGAAGAATAAAAAAGTAGCTCAAGGCACTAAGTTGGTGGTGCGTGAACCACTGCTGCTGCCGCTGGCGGCTTTGGCCGCTGGAATTCTTGTCGCCCACTTTGTTTTCTTCACGTTAGGAGATCTGGTTGTTCCGGCTTCGTTAGCTGCCCTGGTGCTCGGCGCGGCCCTCGTTTGTTCTACCGCGTACCGCATGCGCCTGGCTGCAGCCTGCGCGGCGATTTTCGTACTGGGGATCGCCACGCAGATCGTCCATCGCCAGGGCCGAGCGCCAGGCTTGAACGCGGAAGACGCCGAAACCGTTCTGTCTCCGGATGCGTGACAAATCCGCCCGGTTTCTCTCCCAATCGGGAACAGTTTACGCTGGAACTGGCGCCGAAGGCGCCGGCTCGCATTTCAGTCGCATCTGAAAGGCGACCAGAAGCTGCCGCTTGACTACGGACAGCAAGTCGAAGTCGCAGCGAAAATCCGCCTCCCCCGAAACTTTCAAAACCCAGACGCTTCGACTACGTCGGCTACCTGGCCAATCAACATATCTATTGGACCGGCTCGGTTTCGAGCCTGGGCGATTTCATGTCCTGACCGGCCGCTGCGGGTCGCGCTCGTGAGTTGGCTCTACGCCGTTCGCACCTGGGCGCTCGAACGGCTGCGCGTCTCTACCCTGATGATCCGCACACGGCGGCGCTTCTTCAAGCCACGCTCATCGGTGAAACGAGCGGCGTCGAAAGGCGCTGGACCAACGATTTCCGCGTCACCGGCACGTATCACGCGCTGGTTATCTCCGGCCAGCACGTCTCCGTACTGGCCCTGACGCTACTGCTCCATCCTGCGCCTTCTGCAATTCCGCCGCATACCGGCGCTCGGCGTTGCGACGGTCGCCAGCTGGCTGTATGCGTTCATCTCCGGGTTCAGTTCGCCCGTGGTTCGCGCCGCCGGCGGCTTCACTCTTTTCTCTGATCGCCAGCTATTTCTTCCGCAAAACACGCATTCTGAACGTGCTCGCCGCCGTGGGCCTTCTTTATTTGCTTTCGACCCCGACGAACTGTTCGATCCCGAGCTTTCCAGCTCTCCTTTCTTTCCGCCGCGGCCATCGCCGTCTTTCGCCATTCCGGTGATGGAGCGCTTCACAGAACCGCTCCGCGCGGCGGTGAAGCGCTTCGACCAGATCGCCTACGACCCGCAAGTCGAGTCCAGAGCCGCGCAATGGCGCGTCGAACTCCGGCTGCTGGCGGAAACGCTTCGCGTCTGGACTGGTCTCCGTCGCGCCTGGCGCAGTCGGATCATTGCAAGAGCGGTCTTGCTGGCGGCTTCTTATGCCGAAGCGGTGATCGTTTCGGCCTGCGTGCAATTCGGCCTGGCCCTGCCGATGGTCAGCTACTTCCACCGGCTCTCGGTCACCGGGCTGTCGGCCAACATCGTCGTCATTCCGCTTCTCTCCTCGTTGTTCCGCTCGGGTTTCGCGTCGATCCTACCGGCTGGCACGCTTGCTCTGCTTGACGCAAGCTTCTTCTTGCATTGCGCGGAACTGGTGGCCACCTGGCATGTGCGTTTCGAACCCGCTTGGCGCATGGCCGCGTTCCCGCTCTGGATTTCGCTCGCTTTTTCGGCATCTCTGCTTGGCTTCTGGCGATCTGCATTCGCCACAGGCGCCGCTGCAATCCTCCCGCTCTCGCCTGCTCGCTCGCTCTTTTCGCCGCGATCTGCTGGCAGCCCTGGAAACCGCAGCTCCGCCCGCGGAATGCTGGAGCTGACGGCCATCGATGTCAGCCAGGGCGACAGCCTGCTTCTTGTCTTCCCGGACGGAAAGACCATGCTGGTCGATGCCGGGGTTTTCCCGGCATGGAGCGCATGGCGCGCAAACCGCAGATCGACATGGGCGAAGACGTCGTTTCTCCTTATCTGTGGAGCCGCCGCATCCGCCACCTGGACTACGCGGTCCTCACCCATGGCCACTCCGATCACATGGCCGGGCTGCCCGCCATTCTCGACAACTTCCGCCCGCGCGAGCTGTGGATCGGCGCCGAACCGGAAAGCGCCGAATGGAAGAACGTTCAGCAGCACGCCGCAGCCGACAGCGTCCGGATTGTGCCTCTTAGCCGCGCGCGCCGACGCAAGAATATCGGCGGGACGCGCACATCCGGATCCTCGCCCCTTCCGCCGATTACGTTCCCGGCGAAACTGCCGGCAACAACGATTCGCTTGTTCTGGAAATCACCTACGGCCACCGAAGCATTCTCTTAACTGGCGACGCCGAACGCCCGGTTGAAGACGACATGGTCAACAGCGGCGTATTGCGTCCGGTCACGCTGCTGAAAGTCGGCCACCACGGCAGCAAAACCTCCTCTTCGGACGAATTTCTGGAGCAGATCAGCCCCCGTTTCGCCTTCATCTCAGACGGCTATAAGAATCAATTCCATCATCCCCATCCAACGTCCTCGAACGCCTCGGCGCGCACCACACCGCCATCTTCCGCACCGACCAGCACGGCCTGATCACCTTCCTGACAGACGGCAGACACAGTCGAAATCCAGACCTTCCACTAATGCTTCGGGCTTCGAAGCATAGAATGAGAGCGGAGGAAATTATGGAAAGCGATAACAACAGCAACGTGGTCGCCTGGTTCGCCGGCGGAGCGCTTCTGGGAGCGGCAGTGGCGCTGCTGCTGGCGCCTGAAACAGGAGAAAACACGCGGCGCAGACTGGCAAGCAAGCCGCGCGCGGGCAGAAAGCTCTTCTTGAGTCCGGCCAGGACATCGTCGATCGCGGCCGCGAACTTTACGAACGGGGCCGCGAGCTCGCTGAAGAAGCTGCCGAACTTTTTGAACGCGGCCGCCCCATCGCTGAGAAGAAAGATCCACGACGCATCTAATCAGCGTCCCCCGAATATCGAGCAGGACAATGCCCGCGCTCGCCACCCGCCACCCGCAACTGCCCCCTTTGTCAACGAACCCTACACGGATTTCAGTCAGCCGGCGAATGCGACAAACATGCGTGCCGCGCTGGCTAAAGTCCGTGCGCAATTCGGCAAAGAATACGACCTGCTGATCGCCGGGGAGCGGCGGACGATCCTCCTCGAAGTTCGAATCCCTCAACCCGTCGAATCCCTCGGAGATCGTCGGCGTCCACCAGAAGGCATCGGAGAACGACGCCCGCGACGCAGTCGAAGCCGCCTACGCCTATTTCCATACTTGGGCTGCGCGGTCCATGCAGGATCGCGCCAGCTCCTGTTCAGAGCAGCGGAAATCCTTCGGGAGCGCAAATACGAGTTCGATGCCTGGCTGGTTTTTGAGTCCGGCAAGACCTGGGCGGAAGCCGAAGCCGATGTCTCGGAAGCGATCGATTTCTGCGAATACTACGCCCGCCATGCAATGAAGCTTGCGCAATCCGGATGAATTGGTTCAACTCTCCGGGCGAGCGCGACGAGATGGTCTATCTGCCGCTGGGCGTCGGCGTCGTCATCCCGCCTTGGAATTTCCCGCTGGCCATCCTGGCCGGTATGACGACAGCGGCTCTGGTGACCGGCAATACGGTAGTTGTCAAACCGTCGAGCGACACGCCCACCATTGCCGCGAAATTCGCAGAGGTGCTTTTGGAAGCTGGATTTCCCACCACAAAGCTTCTCGTTGCTGACCGGCAGTGGCGCCGTGATCGGCGACGCGCTCGTCTCACATCCCAAGACGCGGTTCGTGTCCTTCACTGGGTCCCGGGAGGTCGGTGTCCGCATCAACGAACTCGCGGCCAAAACTCCCAAGGGTCAAATCTGGCTCAAGCGAGTGGTTGCTGAAATGGGCGGCAAAGATGCCATCATTGTCGATCGTGAATTCGACCTTGATCAGGCTGTCGCTGGCGTTCTCTACTCCGCTTTCGGCTACCAGGGGCAAAAATGTTCGGCTTGCTCGCGAGCCATTGTCGACGAAGCCGATCTACGACGAGTTCCTCGACCAGCTGAAAACAAGGGTTGAAAGCCTCACCGTCGGACCTCCCGAGGATGTCAAAAACTACATGGGACCCGTCATCAACGCGCATGCCCAGGAATCAATCCTGCGTACATCGAGACCGGAAGGCGGGAAGGACGCCTGATCACTGGGGGAGAACACTGCCCGGCGAAGGGTTTTTCATCAAGCCGACCGTCATCGCGGACATTCAATCGGTCGCGTGCGTCTTTCAGGAAGAGATCTTCGGCCCGGTGCTGGCCGTCACAAAAGCTCGGGACTTCGACCATGCGCTTGAACTCGCAAATGATTGCGAATACGGCCTGACCGGGGCGGTATTCACAACCAATCCCGAGAAGATTGAGAAAGCCAAGCGGCAGTTCTTTGTGGGCAATCTCTACATCAACAGGAAGTGCACCGGAGCGATGGTCGGTGCCCATCCATTCGGCGGCTTCAACATGTCCGGCACTGACTCAAAGGCCGGTGGTCCCGGACTATCTGCTTCAGTTCGTGCAGGCCAAGTCGATTGCGGAAAAAATCGCCTAACTTTGCCCCGGGCTATACTTGAATTACCCCGATTCGAAGGGGACCAACTAGTCACAACTCTAGGGTCGATCACGATCGACGCGACAAAAGGGAACCTCCTTGGAGGTTCCCTTTTCTTCAGCCTAGCCCTTACCGGTGATGCTATTCCGCAATGCCGCCGTGCCCGGCTGCTTCCGAATATCTTTTCAAGCACTATAAGCCTGAGCCTCACAAATTATTCCCAAATTCCGACCCTGACATGCCGATTAAAGTAGAAGGGAGAACACCCCTTTTCGATATGGCCTACGCTGCTCAAACAGCTTATCGAGAGTCAGAGATCTTGAATGCAAGCCCCGAGAGGCTGGTTCAGATCGTCTACGATTTTGCTATCAGATCCATCGCTTCGGCAAGGGAGTGTCTTGCAACGGAAAGACATCCCTGGGCGCGTGCACTACGTCAATAAAGCTTTCGCCGCTCTCATGGAACTCACTTCCGGATTGGACTTCGAAGCCGGCAAGGAGATCGCAGAGAATTACGACCGGATCTATGATTACTGCCGCCGTAGATCTGATCGAGGCGAACGTGAAACAGGACGATGCCATTCTCGCCGGAAGTGCAATCCCTCATTGAGGATCTGCAAGAGGCATGGCAGATCATGGTCGACAAAAGTCAGCGCGGAACGTACCGCACTGTTCGCGGCGGACGACCTCTTGGGAATCAACAAGCAGTACTGGGCGGCCTTAGCGTCGTCGGTTAAAGGTTGACTAGCTTACTTCGGTGCAGCCGAGGCAAGCGTAAATCGATTGTTTTCTTCGGGAACGTTGAGCTCCACTTTCTCGACTTTCAATCGGGTTGGCTCGTCGGAAGCGCTATTTTCAGCAATAACCACGAAGGGAAACGACATGTTCTCCACGCGGCGAAAATCCTGATAGAACTGCCGAGATAGGGAATTTTGCCCTTCCTTTTCGATGGCTTGCTCCCGCAGAAGCAAGAAGTAGCCCGTGCTCTCGACGTAATAGTAGGAAGCGATCTCCACCCTTCAACGTGACTTTCAGCTTCCAAACCGAGGACGGCCCTAGCATCTCCTTATCGATAATTTCGATTTGAATCCCTTTGGCCTTGAAATCGAGAAAGGGCCCATCTATCTCTGTTTCCCCAATCAACTCTTTTGTTTCGCTCTCGGCCATTCGCTCCGGCGTTTTCTGGCCGGTGAATTGGTTTTCCATCTAGCCTTGCCCGTCGTAGGCTTTGATAATGTCGCCGCTACCCAGGCTAACTTCTAGCCTGACCTTATTAGGACGTTGCACGTCCATAACGAACGACCCCTCTTCTTCTTACCCGTAATAATTTGCCCACTCATCCGTTGGCTTTGAATTGACTGCAGCCTTGCGGCCGCCACGAGCGAAGATAATTCCGTCTGCAATCTCTGTACCGTTTGAGCCTGCAGAGACATGGCGCCAAGTGCGACACAAACAAAGACAAATCCGGAAGCCAGAGCACATAGGAAAGTCGCTATAAGTTAGTTGCCCATTGCTTCCCTCCGGATCGCCTCTTTGCCGGCCTACCGCCTAGGATTTTTCTGAAAATTCACATAGAAACTTGCCGATCTTTTTTCAACATCTCTATTGCACAAGCACAGCCACAAGTATAAGTCATAAAACAAAACATGCCCTAAGGACAACACTTCCCCAACAACCCACCGCTTCGCGCGTGATCCGCGATTTGGAGCGCCGATTTCAGGAAGGTAAAGTCTCTGAACTCGATAAGAACTTCACCGCGGCCGAGAATATTTATAGGGAACTGGTTGCCTCCTTCGAACGCAATCATTTCAACGCCGCGACCCCTAGCGCCGCGCTCGGCTATGTTCTCCTGAATCAGAAACGGTTCGATGACGCGGACAAAAGTCTCTGCGGCGTAGCGTTAAGTTGAATCCAGATCTCTCTCGAGGGCTATGCAAATCTCGCTGCGGTATATCGGCTTACCGAGCGCTGGAGGATGTGCGTGCACGGCCAGCAAGCGCGCCCTCCAAATCGATCCACAGCATCTCGAGTCGCTGTCTGATTTGGCGGAGGCCAAAAGGAAACTCGTGAATACACGCTTTCAGTCCAAAACTTTCTTTTGGCTCTGTCTCTGGATCGGGACAATATAGAAGCGCACAAGGGACTGGCTTCGAATTACGTATCGCTCGGCGAGACGTCCATCTCGATCCCGATGTTTCGAAAGATCCTGGAAATGGATCCCAAATTGTGGCCCCTCAAATCATACCTGCTGCTCGCCATGCAATATGACCCGGCCCTGTCGAACCAGGAAGTACTGAATGAGCATCTCGATTACGGGAAAACGGTTCGTAAGGAGATCGGCGCTCCTCGAGAGATGTTCCCGAATCCCGGACCTGCCGGACGCCGCCTGAAGATCGGGTACATGTCGAGCGATTTCAACTATCACGTTGTCATGCGCTTCGCGGAAGAAGTATTCGTCTTGCACGACCGCAGCCGCTTCGAGATCGTCTTCATCGCCACCAGCCTTAAGGAAGACAAAAATACGGAGCGCATCCGGCAACATGCCGATCTGTGGATGAACATCAGTGAAATGGAAGACGAGAAGGCGGCTCCGCTTATCCGCGAACAGCGACTGGACATTCTCGTGGATCTGACCGGACACAGCGGCCTTTCGCGGTTGCCGCTTTTGGGGAGACGCTTGGCGCCGATCCAGATCCTTTGGTGCGGTTATTCGGGCACGTCGGGATAGACACGATGGACTACGTTGTCTTGGACAATGTGCTCGCTCCACCGGGGGAAAGGACATATTTTTCCGAAACTCCACTCCGGCTCCCGGCTTCGTATCTCTGCTTTACTCCTTCCAGTTCCCTGGAGGTTGGCCCTCTCCCCTTTGAAAAAAACGGCTTTATCACCTTCGGATGTATGAACAATCCATCCAAGATCAACAAGTATGTAATCCATGGTGGGCCGAAATCCTCAAGGCCGTGCCGCATTCCACTCTGCTGATGAGATATGTTCTCTTTGTAGATCCGCTGTGTCCGCGAACGGAATCCAAGATCTCAAAGAATGCGGCGTCCCGGAGATCGTTACCGGATGCTCCCGGAAAGAGACGATTTCATCAGTGTGTACCAGGACGTCGATATCGCACTGGATACGTTTCCATATAACGGAACAACTACGACTTGTGAATCCTTATGTATGGGTGTCCCCGTGGTCGCGCTTCGCGGCGATCGCTTGTCTCGCGCGTGGGAGCGTCTCTGCCTGACAGACACCGGATTACAGGATCTCATCGCGGAATCGCCGCGGGAGTACGTCGATCTGGCAATCCAGTTAGCTACGCGATCCGTAAACATCTGGCAGGATCCTGCGCCGGCAGCTTCGTCCGCATTTATTGAAGACTCCCGTGTTTGACTCGAAGTTTTTCACTCGGACATTAGAGCATCTTTACAACGAAATCTTCGAAGAGTGGCATGCAAGAAGGGCCGCCTCTTCGTCCTCCGATTCGAGAACTGTGACAAAAATTTGTCAGCGCCAAAAAATTTTCAAGAATCGTCGGAACGTCTTCGCTGAACTGCCGATATAACTTTGACGGCAGATAACCGAGACCGAAAAGAATCGGGCTGCTACAAAAAACAGCTAATCGCTGACTCACATTGGAGGACAATGATTTCAATTCAGACGAACGTAGCGGCCCTTTACGGCCTTCAGAACCTGCAGAAGACTCAAGTGCAGGAGCAGAACACGATTGAGCAGATGACCTCAGGTTATCGAATCAACACTGCTGCCGACGACCCGGCCGGATTGGCCCAAGCCAACCAGTTGCGGAATTTGAGCGCCACGCTGACGCAGGGCGTCTCGAACGGTAATAATGCCGTTGGCCAGTTGCAGATTATCGACTCGCATGGCCTGACAAAGATCTCCAGAATACACTCTGATGGCTTCGGCAAGCGTCTGCAAACTGAGGTGACACCCGAAGGCAGCACATTCCACCTGGCAGG
>CAVQVL010000006.1:0-51737 GCA_963717105.1 uncultured Chloroflexia bacterium | reverse complement strand
CTCTATTCAGAATGCGCGTTTGTGGGAAGTGTCAATCCACAGGAAACGACTATTTCAAATTGATACTACCAATAAAAGCTACTTTCTCCTTTCCCAAAGTGCAAACATAGAGTATAATAATATTGACAAGGTTATTTTTATAATACTGCACGAGTTTTTCTGAAGTAGCTCTGTGCGCCCAGAAAAGAAGGAGAGTACCACATGCCACGTATTATTGCTGGAAGATTAGCTATCACTGCTCTTCTATTACTAAGTACACTCACTCATAATGCAGGGCATTATGGCTCAGGAAAGGCCAGCAGTTGCTGCTGCTAGCTCTTCTGCTAGCGTGACAATTCCCGAAATGAAGTTACCGTGGAATAAAAGCTGGACGAACATTCCTCTCATAGGAGGGCCGCACAGTGACAGCAGTCAAGTTGCTTGCGCCCCTGAGCCCATTTCCAGTATGTCCGGCGTCGATTTCGGGCTACCTGTTGGGACAAACGTACTGGCTGTTGCAGCAGGTAAAATACTTTGGGCTGGTCCGGTTTCCGACTCGCGGGGACCATATATCGTCGCCATTGATCATGGAGGGAATTTCGCAACCGAATACTGGCATCTAAGCTCGATCGATCCGGCCATCAAGGTGGGTGAAGCCATCTCGCAAGGAAGACTCCTGGGAATATCAGGCACACTTATGAATGGGACTCCTGACCTGCAACTTGAATTTCGCACAGGTACGCCAGAATTTTTAGCACCCATTTCGGCACAGGGCATGTTAATTGACGGCTATAGGATTTGGACATATGTTAATACGTCAACCGGTAAGGGATATAACTATCAAGGGACGATGACTCGTGGAGCAACGATAAGTAAGCGCATAAGTGCTTGTAATGTTGAAGGAGTAATGGCCTGGTATTCGAAGTCAGGCCCCACCATTGTAGCGGATGCGAATGGAAGTGGCGGCTATCTCACATCCACCAATGTTATCAGTTACTTTGATGACTTCAGTACCTACACGCCTGGCCAGCCGCCAATCGGATATCTCTTGCGAGGCGAAAGTGGCACACATCCAACGATCGAGGACATCAACGGCATTGGGCCTGTGCTTGATTTCCCCGCCGTATACAACGAGTACTGGGATCGCTGGGTACTCAAAGAAGGGGTAAACCTCAGCCATTCATATGCAGTTACTGTGAAGCTCAACTTTCAGACAAGCGGAGATCGTGGCGGATTAACCATTGCATGGAATGATGCGAATATGGATCGCATCGATATACAACCGAACATCTACTGGCAAAACATCGAGTTTCGCATTACATACACCGGACCCATCCCCGCGTCGCCAGTTGTCACAGGTCCTGGTCTCAATCGTTTTAGCCTGCCCTGGCTGAAAGTTGGTTCAAATTATTGGCTGCGCGTGGTAGCGAGAAGTGGAGGGCCAGCGAAAGGCAACGTCACCGTCTATATGTCATCAGATGGGATCAACTTTACTCCAGAGGTCGCTGCTACTGGCCTCGGCTAGCATAAACGGGCTGGCAGGGATGAGTACAGCCGGCCCTAATCTCCCTAATGTCTATTTCGAAGACTTCCAGGTCAACTAGCCGGGGAGGCACATAAAGCGTACAAAGTGAGCGCGAATAACGTCAGTCATGGATATTATTGGGATGGCGACGCGCCCACCTCTGCATGACTTCCCCTCTCTTCCGTGCGATCCTGGCAAGTTCGTCACACCGTTGTTCAATGTGAGCAACCGGCGTCCTCGGCGAGAAGATGAGGGACCATCCACCCTCGTCTTCCACTATGAGTACCTGCCTCGCCATGTTCTCACGAGCAAGCGTCCAGACACCTCCAAAGCTCAAATCGTTGCGTATTACCGCAACAACCACCTCATCAGCTCGAGCATCGTTTGTCGCACGCTCTATAACCCCTGCTTTTTCACGTAGAACCCTCGTCGCCTCAATCGTTCGATACGGCCTCTCCATGGCCTCTCGCGAAAAGGTATGCATAACGGGAAACTCCTCTAAATTGAACTAGTTCACTTTCCACCTTTCAGTATATCACTCGTACCGTTAGCAGGTCGCGCAAGGAAAGGGTTTGCATTTGTATATTGCTATGATATAGTTGCACATACATCAGGCATATAGAAGGCAGCGATACCATACAATGGTGGGAGACACTCCATGCAACTTCACTGGAACCAACGAAACCTGACCGGCGGGAAAATGGTCATCACAACCATAGATGCGCATACTGCCGGGGAACCGTTTCGCATCATCACTGGCGGCCTACCCGAACTTGAGGGGACAACCATCCTGGAGCGGCGGCAATTCATGCACCGGCACTATGACTTCATCCGGCAAGCATTGATGTGGGAGCCTCGCGGTCACTACAACATGTATGGCTGTGTTGTCACAGAGCCCGTCACGCCAGAAGCGGATGTGGGCGTCCTGTTTATGCACAACGAAGGCTACAGCACTATGTGCGGTCATGGCACTATTGCCCTTGTGACGGTCTTACTTGAGACAGGAGCTATTCCTATAAAAGGTGAACATACGCCCGTCAATCTCGATACACCCGCCGGATTAGTGCGAGCTACAGCGCACTTCGACGATACTGGAGATACCGGACGTGTTGCATATATCTCGTTTCTGAATGTGCCATCGTTCCTGTATGCCAGGGATATAGCGATTGACGTACCGGTGCTGGGACGTCTGACGCTAGATATCGCTTTTGGCGGCGCGTTTTATGCCATCTTACCGGCGGCACAAGTTGGATTAAGCGTCGCTCCCGCGCATCTGGCCCAACTGGCGGCAGCCGGGCAAGCGATCAAAGTTGCCGTCAACGAAACGCTGGCGGTCAACCATCCTTTTGAGGCTGATTTGAGTTTCGTCTATGGCACTATTTTCACAGGGCCTCCTGAGAACCCTGCCCATCATAGTCGTAACATCTGCATCTTTGCCAATGCCGAGGTTGACCGCTCGCCAACCGGCACGGGCGTCTCGGCACGTCTCGCTTTGCATTCTGCAAGGGGTGAGATTACGGACGATCAGACTATCATTATTGAGAGCATTCTGGGAGCAGCCAGCGTTTTTCGCGGGCGCGTGTTTGAACGCACACAATTTGGCCCGCACAGCGCCATTGTGCCGGAAGTGAGCGGCACAGCGCACATTGTCGGTCGCAATGAATGGATTATTGATCCTCGCGACACACTTGGGAAGGGATTTCTGGTCTCCTAAACCATAACTCATAGAAAGAGAGAGAAAACAAGATGATTGACTTGCGTAGTGACACCGTCACACTGCCAACACCCGCCATGCGCGAGGCTATGGCACGCGCGGAGTTGGGCGACGATGTATACGGCGAAGATCCAACTATCAATAAACTGCAAAAGATGGCGGCTGAACGCCTGGGCAAAGAGGCCGCGCTCTTCGTGCCAAGCGGCACAATGGGCAATGCCATCTCAGTGCTGGCGCACGCTGGACGTGGTGAAGCAGTAATAGTCGGCGACCAGTCGCATATTTATCGTTACGAGGTTGGCGGTGCATCAACGCTGGGTGGCTCCCCCATGCATGTCGTACCAACGCAAGCTAACGGTATGCTCGACCTCTATCAGGTGGAAATCGGCATCTCCGATGGCAGCGATGAACACAGTGCGGCAACCGCGCTGCTCTGTATCGAGAATACACACAATCGCTGCGGCGGGGCAGTGCTAAACACCGAACAGGTCGAGGCGCTAGCGAACCTTGCCCACACCCACACGATCGCCATTCATATGGATGGTGCACGTGTCTTCAACGCGGCTGTAGCACTTGGTATACCGGTCAGTACGCTGGTACAATCCGTGGACTCAGTCATGTTCTGCTTATCCAAAGGATTAAGTGCCCCCGTCGGCTCTCTGGTCGTCGGCAATCGCGCATTTATCAAAAAAGCCCACCGTATGCGTAAGCTGCTCGGCGGCGGCATGCGACAGGCAGGAGTGATTGCCGCCGCCGGTATCGTCGCCCTGGAACAGATGGTAGACCGTCTAGCCGAAGACCATGAAAATAGCAAACGGCTCGCCTACGGGTTAGCAGACTACCCACAAATTGACATTGATCCCACGCGAGTCGTGACTGATATCGTCAATTTCTCCGTGCAAAATGCACAACAGGAAAAGCTGTCCGAGGCAGAAACTCTGCGTTTCCTGGATAAAGCCAGAGAACAAGGCGTCCTCATGGGAACAATGGGCGAAGGAACCATTCGCGCCGTCACCCATTATGGCGTAACCGCCGACGATGTGGATAAAGCACTCATTGGTATTCGCAGAGCATTGATTGACATGCAACTTTAAGATAGCATGACTTTCGATATAGCGATCATGACAAAAAATGTGCCATATGACAGATACAGAACGGCAAGCGCATAGTTTATAATTAAGAACGGAACTTATTCATCTATTACTGACAAACAAAAGGAGAATTTATCATGCGCAATCGCAACCCGTTGCGTGCAGCTACCGGTGGAATCTTTCTTATCGGTCTGGCAATAGCATTTGCTCTTGGAGACCATTTCGGGGGCAACTGGTTCATAGCAATATTCTTCATCACACTGGCTTGTACATCGTTTATTGGCTCGCTCAACTTTAACCGTCGCGGAGTCTACAGTGGATCTTATGGCTTTGTCTGGCTCTTGATGCTCGCGCTCTTCTTTATCACCGGCTCCTGGCTCTGGTTCCTGGTTGGTGCCGGACTTTCCGCTATCCTGGGTTCATTATGGCGACCAATGATGCGGGGAGCATTCAATAACCGCCAGCCTTACTATCAACCGACCTCCCAGCAACCACCAACCTACCAGCCGTATGAGCAGGGCTATCAACCACCCGCCCAGCAGCCACAACAGCCACCAACCATTATCAGGAAGGCGATCAGCAGCATCCCCTCCCACAGGCACAGGAGCCACAATATGAACAACCACAGGTACAATATCCACAGGAGATGCCACCACCACAACAGAGCTAAAAGTAAAAAGTGGGCAAGTGTATGGCCTCCGACGAGCGAAACGCAAAACCGAGCGGGTAGTCGATGTGCTCAAAGCGGAGAATGGTGGGGCCAGGAGACAAGAAAGCTGACTTCCCCTGCACGCTCTCACGAAAATTTTCCTGACTGCACTCCAAACAACGTTTGAGAAATGCTCTCTTAACCCGCTTGACAGGCTGGAACGAGCCGTATGTCCCTGTCCACTGGCGTGCCGGGCGGATTGCCGGTTGGATCGAGGCTCTCTGTGAGAATGGCGCGCACACTTTCAGGAGCCTCACTCCACAGGAACGGGAGTGTCTGACCGTTTTGTCTACCCTGTAAAAGAACAGAGAAGAGAAGAACAACAAGGAACAAGCGAGATGCTTGTTCCTCGCAACCAGGAGGCGCACACTTATGAAGCTTGCAGAGCAGCATTGCATCAAAAAAAGCGACCTGCGCTACGCGGCTATCGATGCCGCCGCCTTTGCTTCGAAAAATCTGTACAATCAGGTGACGTATCAACTCCGTCAAGCCTACATCCATGATGGCGTCTTTCTTCCCTATGCGGAAATCTTTCATCGCGTGAAGCATCTCGACTGTTATCAGGCCCTTCCTCGCAAGGTCTCCAACTCCATCCTGATCTTGATCGACAAGAACTGGAAGTCCTTCAAGAACGGCCTCGCTGCCTACGACGAAGATCCCTCCAAATTTACAGGCCGCCCCAAGTTGCCAGGGTACAAGCACAAGGAGAAGGGCCGCAATATCCTGATCTACGATATCCAGGCCATTGGCAAGCGGGTCTACAAGAAGACGGGCAAGATTGTGCCGTCAGGGTTGGACATTGAGATTGCTACGCATGTGAAATGGGAAGACCTCGATCAAGTCAGAATTATCCCGCGTGGATCGTGCTACATTGTTGAGGTCATTTATCGCAAAGAGGAAAAACAAGCGGCGGTTGACCCCGCCCTCATCGCCGCCATTGATCTGGGAGTCGATACGCTGGCTGCTGTCACCAGCAACAAACCAGGATTTGTTCCCCAACTCATTAGTGGTCGTCCTTTGAAGCATCTCAATGCCTACTACAACAAGCAACGCGCCCACCATCAAAGCACCCTCGCCAAAATTGACCGCAAAACAAGTCGCCAATTCGACCGCATCACGACGAAGCGCAATCGCCGCGTGAACCATTTTCTGCACACGGCAAGCCGTCGCTTGATCGATATGTTGGTGAAAGAGAGCATTGGCACCCTGGTGATTGGGCTGAACAAGCAGTGGAAGCAAGAGATCAACATAGGGCGTCACAACAACCAGACCTTCTGCCACATTCCGCACAGTCGGTTTATCCAGATGCTTGAGTACAAGGCTCAGCTTGTTGGCATCACCGTGATTGTTCGGGAAGAGAGCTACACCTCCAAGGCGTCGTTCCTTGATCTGGACCCCATCCCATCCTACAACCCCAAACATAAAGAGAAGCATCAGTTCTCAGGCAAACGAGAAAAGCGAGGTCTCTATCGGGCGAAAGATGGGCGACGCATCCAGGCAGATGTCAATGGCAGCTACAACACTTTGCGGAAAGAATTTCCACACGCATTCTGTGAATCTCAAGTTCGACTTGGGCAGCAGATCGGGGGGCCAGCAGTTGCCCCTTGCCGGATTAATGGGAAACGTAGGGAGGAAAAAGGTTCCTCCGTCCCTGCGAACCGTCTAAAGGGGAGTGATGGTGTATTTGCTATCATTTCTTGATACTGTCAAGGGTTAGAGGCATCAGAAATTTGACACAGGTCCTTTCCACGGCATACTATCAAGCGGTACACTATAAACTGTACCGCTTGATTTTTTGAGAGGAGTCACACTTCATGGCATTGACAAACTTCAATGGAGCAGTCGCGGTTATCACCGGTGGCGCAAGTGGCATTGGCTTCGCCACAGCACAGGAATTGTATGCAGCGGGGCGCAAAAATTGTCTTAGCGGATATTCATACGCAGCACCTTCAGCAGGCTGTTGAGCGCATTGGCCTACAAAAGCCTGAAGCAAGCGACAGCATTCTCAGCATCCCCACCGATGTCACTGATTTTGCACAGGTGCAGTCGTTGATGCAACAGGCCGCCGCCGCATTTGGACGCATTGACCTTGTAGTGGCCAGCGCGGGTATCGGGCGCGGCGGAACAATTGATACATTTAGCGTCCAGGACATGCGTGCCACGATAGACATCAACTTCATGGGTGTATTTCATTGCGTGAAGGCCGCCATCCCCATGATGCGCCAACAGCAGAGCGGCTATTTCGTGTTTCTGAGTTCGGTCGCGGGAAAACTTGGTTCACCCACGCTCTCAGGCTACTGCGCCTCCAAATGGGCGGTACGCGGCTTCTCAACCTCCCTGCGCGTAGAACTGTATGGTAGCGGCATAGGCATCACTACGGTTTATCCTGCCTTTGTAGATACACCGATGTTTCGGCAAGATGTGGAAGGAGCGCAACTGCTGGCAGCTGAGGCCCTTCTCAAGCCAGAACAAGTCGCCAACGAGATTTTGCAAGCCGTACTGGAAGAGAGACGCGATCTGACCCTCGCGCCCAATCCAGATATCGCGAAAGCATTGCAACTCATGAAAGAAGACCCCGACAAAGCCGAAATAGCGATGGGCAAAACATACCGCAGACAACAGGAGCGCATGAAACAGTAGGAGCCGGGTCATTCTGTCAACAGGCATCATCGGTCCTTAGCATAGTAGAAACAACACTAGAACAGGCGGAATGCATGCAGAAAAACAGCACGTCTGGCTCAAGGTGCATGACGTGGAAGATTGCCAGCGAAGCCGCCCTCACGCTTGGCGGCACCCGCGCAGTCCTCATGCAGATTGCGCACCCGCTGGTCGCGATAGGAGTCAGTACGCACAGTAGCTACATGAGCGATCCCCTTGGCCGCACGGAACATACCTTTATTCTTGGCCAAAAGATCACTTTTGGCTCAACCAGAACGATGCATGAAGCCGCCCGTACCATCAACCGCCTTCATATGCATGTCTACGGCACGTTGCCGATGAACGCCGGTGCTTTTAAGAGCGGCACACCCTACAAGGCGCGTGACCCAGAATTATTGCTCTGGGTTCACGCGACCCTCATTGACACTATCTTGCTCGTCTATCCCATGCTAATTGGCCCCCTCAGTCCCGCTGAACAAGACTGCTATTACCAGGAGTCGAAGGAAACAGCACATCTGTTGGGCCTCTCTCCCAAAGATATGCCAGCAACCGCGAAAGACTTGCAATGTTATGTCAACAATATGGTCTACAGCAATCGTTTAGCCGCCACTCCGCAGGCCCGGCAACTGGCTCAGCAGGTGCTTTATCCGCCAACTCCATATTTTTTACGTCCACTCTTGCACTTCAATACTTACGTCACCTGTGCATTATTGCCGCCGCCCATTCGCGCAATATATGGGCTGGAATGGAATAGTTATCAACAACGCGCCGTCGATCTATCCTTCGCGGTTATGCGGGCAATCATTCCACGACTTCCCTCTTCGTTACGAGTATTGCCCATCACGAAACAATTGATGGAACAGGGGGAGTTGAGACGAGACATGGCGTAACGGAGCAAACGCGATGAACGCAGTATTAAGAAAGTATTCTCATGACACCTGATGAAATGATCGCTTACCAGGAAGTCTGGCAAACACTGGAACACTTTGGCCTGTTACTTGAGGCAGATGTACAGCTACCGAGCCTCGCAAGTATCGTCGCCGGTGAGCCTGTGCGCGGCTCATGGTGGGGACACGCTCACGGACACGCCATTTATCACGTCGCGGAGAAACTTTATGAGCATCCCGACGTCGTCGTTGTAAAACTCATATCAGGGAAACTCACCTACATCCATCGCAGACTCTGGCCCGCACTCTTGAGCATCAGTACAGCGCAAGAACCCTGGCAATTGCACGACCTCTCTGATACAGCACGTATGCTTCTCGACAGAGTCTCGAAGGAACATGTACTACGCACCGATCATTTGCGCACACTTGAAGGTTTCAAGGCAAAATCCCTCGGCGACGCCATCCGTACCCTGGAGAAGAGATTGCTCGTCTACACCGAATCAATCCATACCGACACAGGCGCACACGCGAAAGTTTTGGAAACATGGTCTGAATGGGCCAACCGCGTTGGCTTCAGCGAAAAGCTGCCGAAGCCAGAGCAAGGGAAAAAGGTATTTGAAGATATTCTGACCGGCTTGAATAAGCAGTTTGCCGGTCAAGCTCGCTTGCCGTGGAATACACTGTGAGCCAAACAAAAGATTGACCAAACGAAACTGTGCTTCTTTCTGTTCATTTCCAGGATATTATGCATCCGAAGGGCCGGGAATCCATCCTGTCAGTTGCGCCCAGGCATCTGCTTGAGCAATGACGCCCCAGATAAATGGCTCTTTTGCTTCTGTGTAGGCCTGGCGATCCTCGACTCTGTTATATTGTTGTGCAAGCTCGAACTTCAACTGCGCATACTGCTCAGCTATATCTGAGTGAGTGCGCAGATAGTCACGAAAAAGTAAAGGAAATTGTTCACTGAAACTGCCAGCTCGCCGGACGTGAATATGAATCATTCGCTGCCCTGGCGTCTCACGAAAATACCGTTTCGTGAGTTCCGGGTTTTCAGGATGAAAGACATAGCCAAGACTCTCTAATGGGATGCGGTAGGCATCCAGTGGTTCAAAGTCGGCTACCGAAATTTGCATATCAATGACAGGCTTTGCGGCAAGATGAGGAACCGATGTCGATCCAATATGGTCTATGCGCAGAGCAACAGGACCGAGGACTTGACGCATAGGGAGAGCAAGCTGCTGAAAACGGGAAGGCCAGCTATCGTCGTAAGGGACGATCCAGATAGGGTCTCCTGCCCTCATGATAGAACCATACATAGGAAACTCCTTTCATCGAGCTTGACGTATGTTTCAAGAAAATATTTTAGTGGGAAAAGCGTAAATACTAACTCGTATAATATCCTGTTCTGGTTATGCAGACAAGAGCCTATCGCATTACTTGCACAACAGGGAAAATTTGTGCTATAGCAACATAGAGACATGTACACACGAAAGGATAACAATACATTATGCCAAATCAAATACAGCAATCATCCGCAAAAGATGAGACGATACAAACACTCCCTCTGACGTTTGTCGTCAACGATCAGCCGTATGAGACGGAGGTTAATGCGCAGGAAATTTTTCATGAGGCGTTGGAACACGCGCTACCGGAAGGTTTGCTGGTAGGACACCGCATCCGCATCAGCACACCCAATGGAGACGAGGTTTTTCCTGACATGTTTATTGGGGAAAGTGTCGTACACTTCAATACGCACACGTTTCATATCGAGGCAAAACCATTAAGTGAAGTAACAGCAACGGCAGGGCAGAGAACGTGGACAAACTTTGGTTTCGACCACCTGGCAATTACGGTAGCTGACCGTGAGGATGCGAAAGCTTTTTTCAGTGAAGTTCTGGGTATGACCATCGTGCGCGACGATCGCCATCAAACTGTATTCACAACGGGCAATGTAGCACTCTTCTGCTTCGGCACTGAGAAAGCGCCACTTTCGGATGGGCTTCCCAGTCGCTGGCACCACATCGGCTTTGTTGTTGATAACCTCGATGCCGCCTACCATCATATCGCGCAACATGCGAAACTGCGTCGTGAACGTTATGGCAACGGCTCCGGCTCTATATCGTCCGACTTTACGCTATTAGAGCGTAACGAACGCTGGTCTCTCTACTGCCATTATCGCAATGGCGACACTAATTTGATGATACAGTTATCAGAAATCAAGCCGGAAAATCGCGGTTTTATTGATCCTCACCACTTCGCCGACCATATGTACGATTACCTGAGCGGACGGTACGGGATCCGTTTTGCCGAAGAAAGCGATACTCAGGAACATTAGTGGGAAACGACACCGGTGACAAAGAAAGCCAGGATAATGCAGCTTATGATCAAGGCGATGAATAGGCGAATAGCAATGCTGGAAAGCAGACGGCTGTAACGACGTAGCGATACAGTAGAAGCCTGTGTTGGTGAACTTACCCCATTGATTCCATTTGTAGCCATATGATTCCTTCCGTTTTTCATGGGATGCTTTCTCGCTTGTAAGGTATGGGAAAGCATCCTTTTCTACATCATATATAACGGTTGTTACAATAAAAGCTAACATCACGCCAAAAAGTACACCGCCGGTAACATTAACAGTTCAGCACATCTACCGTTTTTTTTGCCTATCTCGTTGGCATTCGTCGCATTCACAACTGGCCCGTAATTTCTCATAGGTATAGATGCCGGTTTTATGTCCATCTTCCCAGATAGGCGTCAGACCATAGCGCCCGACGGGCTGTAAATTAACAAGCGTTGTCTCTTCAAGAGTAAGACTCTGTTTATTCTGCAACATTCCTGGCTGCCCACCTTCACCCGCACACCATGCGCAAGGGCAGGCCCAGCGTAACGCCTCCCAGCTATGCACACTTTCATGTTCATCGCTCCAGGTCAAAATCAGCTTACGATTCTCCTCGTCCAGTAAAAATGAGAGCGGCGTCGGATGGTTATATTGTGACATGATAGAAACTCCTTATATCGAAAACAGCCTCATCCCCTCTGGTTTGAAGCAACGGTTACACGCTTGAACGACAGTACGCACCAACTATTATATGCCTATCCATGCTCATCGTCTAGACACGGACAGTACAAACAAGGCAAACAATGTCGGCTCGTTACTGCCAGTAAGCACCCTACGTTGTACGAAATAGAGTGATAATTCGGTATTTGTACATCTCGACATATCAAAAGATGTGGGAAAATTTTCTCATCCACATACTATCTAGCGCGGAGTTAAAATAGGATGGTCGCACAGGTAATCACTTTGGCAATTGTCAGTTTGTTGGCGGCATGTCTGGGAGCATTGCTTGCACTGCACTTCCAAAGACGCCATTGGGAAAGTATTCATGCTCAGCATGAAGGTTGGGAACATGCACAACAAGGCCACCATCGTAGCTGGGAAGAGAAACAAGACAAACTCATTGCCGAAGCGGAAGCAAGGTTTACCGCCCGGCTACAACAGCTACACAACGATTGGCTCCAGTGGGAGATAAAAGACGCGGAGCGCATAGCTGAAAGGATACGCCAACAGGAAATGTCAGAGGAGCAGTTCCGTCTGGAACGCGAACTGGCACGTTTGCCCCGTGTCGAAGAAACATCTATGGTGCTTAGCAACAGGCATCCACAGAAGCAAGCATCTCCAAATTGGCGGCCAGCTATGCTCCAGGGAGCCAATCTCGCCGAACACGACCTTTCGCATCGCTACCTCGGACGCGCCGATATGCGCGATGCCCAACTCTCGCGTGCAAATTTCTTTATGGCTGACCTCACTGGTGCCTGCCTCGCGGACGCCGACCTCTCTGAAGCAGACCTCGCTGGCGCGAATTTATCTAACGCGGACTTGCGCGGCGCGACATTAAAAGGTGCCAACTTGCTTGTAACAGACCTCAACAACGCCATTTTACTCGGCGCGAATTTGCACGGCACACGCAATCTCACGACACAGCAGGTAAATACCGCCATTTATGACAGTACAACGCAACTTGACGCTGGTATCGATATTACGGTGCCCCGCACCTCTAATATGGCCGACAAACAGAACATACACAATATGCAGCATGCCTTCCCATCTACTCCGCCAAACACAGAGATATCCCCTCCCCTCCCCTCAAGCAGAAATGGGCAGGATAGCCCAAGAGTTTTTGCAATGATGGACAAACTTGCTGATCTCTAGCAGCGATATGTGCGGAATGACATTGGAGAGGCGCAATGATGACTCTTCATGCAACACATACAACAAGCGTGCAGGCGGCTTTTGAAAACAGCGTTACGAAAAAAGAGAATGTTCGTTGTTATAGTCAAATAGATAGTATGTACGTAGTCCGAAGCTTGCTCATACAATGAAGGACTGAGCGTTACCTGGTGTAAGACCAGAAGGAGGGCCCTGTGATACACGGAGATGCAGATTTGCTTACAGTACGTGAAGTAGCGAACCAATTGCGTGTGGATGATACCACGGTTCGGCGTTGGATCAAAAACGGTATCCTGGAGGCAATCACTCTGCCTCATCGCGGTCTTCGCCAGGCATACCGCATCCGCCGCTCCACGTTGGAAGCTATGCTCGCTTCACCACTGCCGAAAGAACAAGAATCAGCAGCTAAATAAGCTATGTAAGCTGTAGGCTATGTAGCTACGTAGCTATGTAGCCAAATAGCTTCCAATCTGCTAGACTATAAGCCGCTAAATGGTTAAGCTAGTAGTCAGGAGGCATTGGTGTCAATTATCGACTCAGAGACTCTCTTCCACGAACTTCATGGGAGTGAACAGTCGGGTTTTACCGCTCTTCATTCCCCAGTTCAACATTCGCCCGGCGGCATCCCCTATATGATGCAACCCGGAGTAGCGGTGCTTGCGCGACCTCAATTTAACATGGCGGCACTGCCGGGTTTCCTGGAAGGATTTGATCCATCGCTCAAATTCGCGGAGTATATTCACGACCCCACTCCGCTGCCTGATGGTGCGCAATTATGCAAAGTCGCCGGTCAGGTCTGCTACATGAGTTTCAGCCCCAAACGCACATTTAACGACCGCGCCGAGCAATATTTTACCAACCTGAAATCGTCCGGACACGGTTCCGTCTTCGAACATGCTAATTTTAGCTTGCTACTCTATGGTATTTCGCGCAGTGTCACCCATGAGATGGTGCGTCATAGGGCAGGATTCGGATATTCCCAACTTAGTCAACGTTACGTCTCCGGCCGGATGTTGCGCTTCGTCGAGCGTCCTGAATATCAGGACGATGAGGATTTACATGCCCAATTCTTGCACCGTATCGAACGGGTAGCCGGTGAATATGCCACACTCACCAATCGCCTGCTGGAAATGCAACAGGCAGGCGTCAATATTCTCAGTGCGGAAGTACGCACCGACCTGCGCAAAAAAGTACAGCAGTGCGCTCGCTCAGTCTTGCCCAACGAGACCGAGGCACCGATCGTCACCACCGGCAATGCTCGCGCATGGCGGCACTTTATCGAGATGCGTGCCAGCGCGCACGCCGAGGTCGAGATACGGGCACTCGCCGTGCGCGTTTTCCTCTGTCTGCGCAAAATTGATCCCGTACTGTTCAGCGACTATACCATACAACATCTTCCTGATGGGACGTATGCGGTAAGCACCGATTTCAATAAGGTCTAATTTATGTAAATAAAATGGGCACCTGTAAAAGGTGCCCATTTTATTTACAACTCGCGCCGGTAAAGCCTCATCCCCTCTAACATACGCTCATCGGTTGGTTGCATCTCGCATTTCCGGGCCAAACGTTCCGAGGCAGCGTCTTGTACTGGCAATAACGCCTCAAAGTAGATGGGATGACCCGCCAATTCTGCCTCAAACTCAAATTCCGAAGTCAACATATGCACGCGGTTCAGCGCACAAATCAACAGGGCAAATCCCGCGTTCTGTCGCCGGTATAATGGATGAACCGCACCCTGGCAAAGAAAGTGATAGGAATGCTGGCTGCGGCGAAATTGCAGTACCGTATAGCCCACAGTTTCTCCCTCGATACCTTCCAGTGTGCCAGCCTGCCCCCATTCGTTTAATTCATCATCGTCATCGGTTATCACAAACGCATTGAATTCCGCCTCAAGCTCCGGCTGCATCAGCCATTCTTCAAAGTCTGTTGCACTCATCGCCTCCGTGCCATCAACTTCAGCCGCCAGTTGCTGTATCTGTACCAGCCGAGGAATATCGCCCTGCCGGAAGTTGCGTATACGCATAGCTACTTTTTCCTCTCATCACCAAAGTTTCGTGTTGAATATGATACGTCTCAATAGGCCATAATGCAACCATCGCTAGCGAACCAACCGCACTATACGATATACTGGTGATAGTGTTCTACCTGGATACACCCATGTAGAACATGTGCTACTAACCGAGCAAGAAACATGCCTCTATAGAAGGAGCGTAACTTTGACAGACCTCACTCATGTACAACAAATTCGCCATGCAATGCCAGCCGTCACCAGACAAATCTATCTCAACACAGGCACCTTCGGCCCATTACCGGAACCCGCTATGCAAGCCATCCTGGCATACTTTGAAAAGCAATACCAGCAGGGCCGCATTGGAGCTACTGCCTTCGAGGAGATGGGCAATACTTATAATAGTACCCGTGCCAGTGTCGCTCGCCTTATGAATGCGAATGACGGCGAAATCGCTCTGACCGATAATACCGGCGAAGGGATGAATATCATCAGTTTTGGTCTTGATTGGCGCGAGGGTGATGAAGTGATTACGACAAATCATGAGCATATCAGTGCCCTCGCTCCCCTCTACCAACTACGTGACCGCTACGGCATCATTATTCGTTTCGCCGATCTTGGCCCGGTCGCCGATCATCCAGTACAGGAAGCTATTGCTGAACTGATAACACCACGAACGCGGCTCATCGTCCTCTCGCATGTCACATGGACAACTGGAGCGGTTCTTGATGTCGGTGAAGTTGCACAACTCGGTCGAGAACGCGGCATACCGGTGCTCGTGGACGGAGCGCAATCGGCGGGTGCTATTCCCATTGACGTGAAAGCACTCGGCGTTGATTTTTACGCTATCCCTATGCAGAAGTGGCTTTGCGGACCTGATGGTACCGGTGCGCTCTTTACACGACGTGAATCGCTCCACTACATAAACTGCACCTACGTCGGTTACTTCTCTATTAAGCACGAAGAAGGCGTAGAGTGGGAATTGAACGAAGATGCACAACGCTTCGAACTGGGAGGTCGCCAGACCGCAGCTATCGCGGGACAAACGGCTGTTTTGAACTGGCTTGAACAGACGGTAGGACACGAATGGCTATTTGAGCGCATCTCTTCATTGAACTCCTATACCTGTCAAGCATTACAAACCATCCCAGGTGTTGCGATACTAACCCCCCAGCCAGGAGCAAGTGGTCTCGTCTCTTTCACGCTAGAAGGCCAGGATGTCAGCAAAGTCGTGGAACAATTGCGTGAAAAGCACAACATCTTCATTCGCAGCATCCCTTCGACAAAGTCCCTGCGCATTTCAACCGGATTTTACAATACCGAAGAAGAGATTGACACGGTAGTGAAGGCTCTACGGGAAATGATGGCATAGAAAAACCACCTATGTGGGCGGGTGAAACGGCGATGTCCTATTTTCCCATAGGGCTACCCCTACAGTATCGTGAGAGCTGAAGAGCTTAACTACCGTGTTCGGGATGGGAACGGGTGTACCCTCTTCGCTATAATCACCGGTTCACCTGCACATACAGGTGGCTCTCTTAACACAGTGTATATTATCACAGGTGCGAAAGGGTGTCAACCCTTTTCGCACCCAATTTTTCGCTAAAGACCATGCACGCGGCGAATCTCGCGAATCTCGTCGCAATGATCTCTCATGTGCCGCACCATAACGTTGAGCAGTTCGTTTACCGTTGTCCTGTGGCCTTCATCCTCTACGGTAAACTTCATCATCACATACTTCTCCCAATTATCTGGCACGTAGTGCAAAAGCTGGCTTATGTGATTGCGCGAGGCACGCACGAAAGCCACCGATGGTTCTATCGGTCGTTGCGTATATGCCAGCGATTGGGGCCATTTCTCCTGATCGTAAGGCGGACGAATGTAGGTACGCCCAGAATTTGCCAGTGCTGTCTTGAACTGCATCAAGAAAAGTGACTCGCTCTCAGCCAGGTGATGCACATTTTGCCGGATTGTCCACGAACCAGGTGCCAGCGACACATCAAGGTCGGCCTCCGCAAGTCCACCCAACGTCTCTTGCAGTTCATCAGGTCCCTGTGAATAGAGAGCTATCGTCTCTTCCGGTGTGCGCTTCGCCGGGGCGAAAAATGCGACAATATAGCCGTCGGGGTCTTTAAATGTGAGAGTACGTTCGCCCAACGATGATTCTTCCAACGTTATCTCAGTAATACCCTGTTCGCGTAAGCTTGCTTCTCGCACTTCAAGTTCGTTCACTCGATTTATAAGCGTTTCCCCTGGCTTAAATACCAGTCGCGGCTCGCTCATATGCGCTCTAACGTCTTGCGCTTTTGGTCCCACAAGCAGGATGGGGTCACCATCGTAGTCAATCAATTGCGCCATATCGGCCTCTGGCTGCTGTTCTAGCAGTGCAAAGCCCACGCTGTCTACATAAAATGTGACGCTTGCAGCAAGGTCACTCACGATCATTGCAAAACCAGGAAGTTTTGGCATAGGTCTCCATCTCCTCATACATAATAAGCTATCACAACAAGCTCTTTGTTGTGATTCTTACATTGGCACCGCATTAGTATATAGCCTCTTGCTTGTTGTTGCAAGTAAGAAGAATTTAAAGAAATCTTTATCCCCCGCCGCCCCATTCCACAGCCAGGCAGCGACACCCATTACGACGTCGGGAGCAGTAATAGCCCGATGGGAGATGTGACCAACGAAGATTACGTGAATGCCCTCGTACACTTTACCAGTGGCGCACGCGGTATACTGGAGGTATGTCGTGTTATCAACGGGGCCAAATGCGCTATGTCTTTTGAAATTCACGGAACTAGAGGGGCAATAAATATGATGATCTGAAGGTGATTGAAGCCTATAACTTTTTGAGTTCTGTCGCGTCCGGTCAGCAGGGAGAGCCGGGCTTTGCCGAAGCCCTGGCTGTGGCTAAGGTTCAGCAGGCGATGATGCGCTCCTGGGAAAGCGGACGATGGGAAGCTGTTGAATCTTAGAAGCGGGGAGATGAAGTAGCTCTCAGGCAAGCCTTCAAGGTGTGTAATATTCGCAGGTCATGAGTACGTGTTTACACGCCAGATTTCCTGGTTCTGCGGAAAAGCGGCGTTGTTCTGGAAGAGTGGAAAATGGAGGATGATCTCCACAAGCTCGCGGCGAAACACCCCTACCGCTATCAGAGGAGCGAGGATGGGCGTTGGCGTTGCCCGCCAGCCAACGAGCTGGTGCAGACGTTCGGTTTTTCCTTTCGCGTGTGTTCTTCCGCGCTTTTACCGCGAACCTACATTGATAACCTCGATTTTCTCACCGACTACTTTATTTCCTCGCCGGTGATCCCTGAAATGGCCCAGGAGCAGGTGAAGCCCATCCCAGAAGAACATGTGTAACCCATGCGAGAAGAAGCGACGACGAACCAGGGATCTCGTGCGGGCGAACAACACCCAGTACGCCTTGAGGTCGGCGAACCACAAGGCAAAGGGCGCGCGGAGAACTGCTCCTTTTCTGGGACAGTTGTGGAGCTTCACCCAACACAGTTAAAAGCGGCAGGGGTTGAGAAACTCCTGTGTCCTGAGTGTGGTGCAGCCAGAAAAGCCACTGTTCGGGGAGAACTTGTCAGTTTCCCACCTCATACACCACTGCGAATCCCACGTGCGCAGAAAGGTTCCTGTGGATCAGGCAAGGGACAAGTTGGACAATGCGCTCTTGAGGAGCGCTACTTGTTGGGTCACCAGATTACCAGAGGCAAAACCTCCGGTAATCTGGTGACCCAAATCGGGCAAGCACGAGAAATGCGGAACGATTTTAACCGCTTTTTCTGGTAGACTCAGAACCATGAAACAAACTCTTGAGATGAGAAAAGGAGAGCAGTATGAGAGAATTTCAAGTTGAGGGGAGAACGATCAGCGCCTATCTGGCCGTTCCCGAACAAGGCAGCGGACCAGGGGTGTTGGTCCTGCATGCCTGGTGGGGGCTGACACAGCCGTTTCGACAGATCTGCGACCGGCTCGCGGAGGCGGGCTTCGTGGCGCTCGCCCCCGACCTCTACCACGGCAAGACGACCACAGCAATCGAGGAAGCGAAATCATTCGTCTCAGCGCTGAATCAGGATGAGGAGGGGGTGCGCAGCGACATCGCGGGAGCGGTGCAGATCCTGCGCCAACACGCTGCGCCACATCCGGCGGGCGATCGCGGCAAGCTCGCCATCGTTGGCTTCTCGCTGGGAGGCGGCTACGCGCTCGACCTATCTGTCAACCTGGCCGAGGAGATCGCCGCAGTCGTGACCTTTTATGCCTCCTACAGCGGACTGGACTACAGCGGCTCGAAGGCCGCATACCTCTGCCACTTCGCGGAGGATGACCCTTTCGAGCCAGCGGAGTCGGTCGCACAGATGGAGCAGGAGCTCCAGGCTGCGGGCAGGCCGGTCACCTGCTATACGTATCCGGGGACCAAACATTGGTTTTTCGAGGAGAATTGCCCGGAGTATGACGCCGAGGCTGCTCGCGTGGCTTGGGAGCGGACCATCGAGTTCTTGCATCAACGGCTTGATTAATTGCTTAAGCAACGAAGAACACAATTGACAACTCCTCCAGGAAACAGGAGAGTACCCAGGCAAGAAGAGAGGCGGCGGTGGACACCGATCACCTAAAGGTGATCGGGAGGAGGTCAATATTTGTAGTTGAGAAGCAGAGAGGTCTCGCAATGGAACGTGACTCCAGCTTGTCATCCGCCCGATTTAGTGTCAACAGAACGCTGCCAAGCCCGAAAGATGGCTGCATGGGACGAGGTGCCACAGCCTTTCAGACAGGTCTGGTTGCCAGGCTCTCCAAGAGGTCATCATGCTAACCATCAACACCGATACCGCCCGTCGCTTCATCCTCGGCAAGCAGGGCTTGTGGCCCGGACGGCGCTGGCGAGGCATCGAGGGAACCGAGCAGGCCATGCGCGCGATGGAGTACCTGCAACTCGACCCGCTGCACATCATCGCTCGCAGCCAGGACATTACGCTGCACAGCCGCGTCCTCGATTACACGCCTGGCATGTGGGAAGACCTGGCCTATCAGCAGCGCAAGTTCTTTGACTGGGGTGGCTGGCTGGCCGTCCGGCCGATAGACGAGCTGCCGCACTGGCGCGTGGTCATGCGCCGCGAGCGCGATGGCGACTATGGCGACTCGCGCATTTGCCGCATGGCTGCCGAACACGCCAATGCCATCGACGAAATGCGGGCCATCTTGCACGAGCGCGGCACCGTGAGCAACCGCGACTTCGAGATGGCGACGCGAACACGAACACAGAGTTATCGCGGCCGCAAGGACAGCGCGCTGGCCTTGTATTATTTGTGGTGCACCGGTGAAGTGATGACGCACCACCGCGAGCACTTCGAGCGCGTGTACGCCCTCACGGAAACGGTCGCGCCTGCGCATCTCATGTGCGAAAGCGACGAGGCCGAGGCTGACCGCTTCTTGATCAAGAAGGATATCAGCTTCTCCGGCCTGTCGCGGCCGAGCCGTGTGGCCGAGTCGTTTCGCGGGTACGGCGAGTCGAATTGTGCAGCTTCTTCGCTGCTCGGGGCAATGTTGGCCGACGGTGACATCATCGAGGTGCAGGTTGAGGGCTGGAAGGCGGTGCACTACGCGCTCGGGAGCGACGCCGCAGTGCTGCACGATGTGAGCGCGGGGCGCGTGCCGAAGGCCTGGACGCCATTGGAGATGAGCACGACTGAAGAGGTCGTCTTCCTCGCACCGCTTGATCACGTCTGCGCGCGCGGGCGAGCCAAAGTGTTGTTCGGCTTCGACTACGTATGGGAGGTCTACAAGCCTCTCCCCCAGCGCAAGTTCGGCTACTACACGTTGCCCATTCTATGGGGCGACCGTCTCGTCGCCCGTTTCGACAGCAAACTCGACCGGACGACCAACACGTTCGTCGTCCTGGGTTTGTGGTTGGAGGATGGGGCTCAAGGTCTCGATGAGGCATTTGCGGAGGCATTGGCTTGTGGGTTTGCGCGATTTGTTAAGTTTCTCGGCGCGAGCAAGCTGGATGCAACGGCGATTTGCGAGCCGCTGCTGCGCCAACGCGCCTGCGGATCTGAACATTCACAGTCTTCCCCAAAGCAGTCTGATGATTTATGACCAGACCTCAGCTATCCGGCAAGCTTTCAGGCCATTTACTATGGAGGAAATCTTGTCAAGACCTGCTTCTCTGTAGAATTTGGACTACTTTATGAAATTGACCCATATACTTGTCCAGATTTTTTTTGAACCATATCCTGTCAAACCACAATTGTAGTAAAGTAAAACGAGACGGACAAGATATACCGTTTTTACGAAGTTAACACAATGATAGAGAGAGGAAAGAGTGATGACGCAGACACATATCCACGCGGGTAATGCTCCCTGTTCGTGGGGGGTCATCGAGAATGTTGAAGGAGAACGTGATGGATATGTCAGAGTGCTGGATGAGATGCACGAGACCGGTTACGCTGGCACAGAGCTTGGCGACTGGGGTTTTATGCCCACCAATCCCGCTCTCCTGCGTCAGGAATTGGCTGCCCGCAACCTGAAGCTACTGGCCTCGTGGGTCAGCGTCTATCTTCATGATCCTGCTCGCCATAGTGAAAGTGAGGCCGATGCTGTTCGCACCGCCCGACTCCTCGTTGAGGTGGGCGGGCCAGATGCCCTGGTTGTGCTGGGCAATGACCCCTATGGCGACCCTATGCGTACTCAGTATGCCGGACGCATTCAGCCAGAACAGGGTATGACAGACGCACAATGGGCTATCTTTACAGAGGGAGGAATGCGTATTGCGCGTGCGGTCAAGAGCGAAACTGGATTACGCACGGTGTTTCATCACCATATCGGTACCTGGGTAGAGACGCCGGAAGAGACTGCCCGGTTTTTACGCATGACGGACCCGGCACTGCTCGGCCTGGCATTTGATACCGGCCACTACCGCTTTGGCGGGGGCGACCCACTACAGGGATTGCGGCAACATGCCGAGCGCATCTGGCATGTGCATTTCAAGGATCACGATCCGGCCGTCGCGGCGCAATCGCGCAGCGAAGGATGGAATGCCATTCAATCTGTAGAACACGGCATTTTTTGTGAGTTAGGACGTGGTGATATCGATTTCCCGGCTGTTCTCGCTAAACTTAAGGGAATGAATTACCAGGGCTGGATCGTGGTTGAGCAGGATGTGCTGCCGGGGATGGGCAGTCCCAGAGACAGCGCACGGCGCAATCGCACCTATTTGAGAAGTATCGGGTTATAATACGAGCAGCATCCATCAGAGGCTTATCCAGGCAGGATAGTCCGCTCTCTTACATGTATAGCAGAAGAAAACATTCATGAACATTCGCAAGCTCGATCATATTGCCGTGATGAGTTGGGTTCTTCGTTTGGGAAGTTAAATGATATGATTTGTACTGAGAGAATTGTACGTTATTCAGGGCAGTTGTAAACTGCCATCTAAGGAGGAGCTAGCATGAGTGTGCTTATCAAAGCACGAACTGATCGTATAGATGGAATGCTGCGTACAGTGGACATTACGCCGGAGACGGCAGGCTGGCAATACGTCTCGTTTGCGGTGTACCAACTGACCCGAGGGCAGACGTTTCGTGGCGCGGCAAACGGAAGAGAGACCACAGTGGTCATGTTGTCTGGCACAGGCATGGCTGAACTCAATGGGCAATCGGTAGGGCAAATTGGTGAGCGGCTCAGCGTCTTTGAAAACAAAGCTCCCTACGCGCTTTACCTCTCTGAGGATGCCAGCTTTCAGGTGGCATGTACTTCCCCTGGCATGGAAGTCGCGGTAGCAAGCACCTCAACCACGCATCGCCATCTCCCGCCGCGTGTGATTCGACCGGAGGAGATCAGCGTTGAATTGCGCGGTGAAGGAAATACGCGACGTCGCATCCATCACATCCTCGATACCGATCAGGAAGCAGAACGCCTGATCATCGTCGAGGTAATCACTCCGGCTGGCAACTGGTCCTCGTTCCCGCCGCACAAACACGATACTGAGAACCCGCCGTATGAGGCCTACCTGGAGGAGACCTATTACCATCACCTGCAGCCCAGTGATGGTTTCGCCTTCCAGCGTGTCTACACTGACGACGGTTTTGATGAAACGGTTGCCGTTCACGATGGAGACCTGGTGCTGGTACCAAAGGGGTATCACGTTGTGTCGGCGGCCCCTGGCTTTGACCTGTACTATCTGAACGTGATGGCCGGCCCTAACCGCGTATGGAAATACCAGGTTGATCCCGCTTTCCATCGCTTGCTTCCCGCGTCAGGCAGTATCACCGGCTCAATCATTCGTCCATCCGTATCAAAAGGATGAGCAACAGGTAGATCAGGTACGTAGAGACGCAATATGCGGAGCAACATGCAGAGTGACAACGCAGATGAAACGAAGAGGAGCCAGGCAATGGAATCTAGCGATACGTTCTATGACATTGTTGCGATGGGGAGGTCTTCGATAGACCTTTACTCCAACGATATCGGCACGCCTTTCGAGCAGATCACGAGTTTCGCGGCCTACGTGGGCGGCTGCCCGACCAACATCAGTGTTGGCACAAGGCGGCTCGGCCTTAAACCGGCACTGCTGACCGCCGTTGGCGACGACCAGGTGGGCAGCTTCATTCTGCACTTTTTACAGCGCGAAGGTGTGGAAACGCGCTATATCCCAACCAAAGCGGGACGGCGTTCCAGCGCGGTCGTCCTGGGCATCGAGCCGCCCGACCGCTTCCCGCTCACCTACTATCGCGATAACTGTGCCGATATCGAGCTGACGATTGATGACGTACTGGCAGCCCCCGTTGCCCGGAGCAAGGCATTGTTAATCAGCGGGACGGGCCTGAGTCAGGAGCCGAGCCGCAGCGCCACTCTCTTCGCTGCCGAGGTGGCGCGACAGGCTGGAGTGCCGGTGGCACTTGATATAGACTTTCGCCCCGACCAGTGGCATGATGCACGCGCCTTTGGCGTGACCGTGCGCTCAGTGCTGCGTCTGGTTGACGTGGTAATTGGCACCGAAGACGAAATCAATGCCGCTATGCTTCGCGATACCAGCCAGGTGCGTATCGCGCATTCGCAAATTTCGGATGCCCGTGTGAGCGGCGATATTGAGGCCGCGATACAGCAGCTATTGCGCCTGGGGCCGCGTGTGCTGGCGCAGAAACGTGGCGCGGCTGGCTCGCGCCTCCATTTTGCGGGTGACGGCGGAACTCCCTCACTCGATGTGCCTGGCTTTCCCGTCGAGGTGCAAAATATCCTGGGCGCGGGCGACGCCTTCGCTTCTGGCCTGTTGTATGGCATGGTGAGCAGTTGGGACTGGTACCGGTCAGCGCGGTTGGGCAACGCCTGTGGAGCAATACTTGTTACGAAACATGGCTGCGCCAATTTTATGCCGACATATGATGAGGTAATGGCCTTTGTGCAGGCGCATGGAGGGTTCTAAATGGCGTCCGCGAGGCATCAGGAATTGAAAGGAACATACGTATGAGCAATACTGATATAAGACGGCTGACGATGGCACAGGCGGTAATCGCGTTTCTACACGCACAATATAGCGAGCGTGATGGGCGCAGGCAGCCGTTCTTCGCGGGCTGCTTCGGTATCTTTGGCCACGGCAATATCGCCGGCATCGGTCAGGCGTTACAGCAGATGCCAGAGTTTCGCTATTATCAGGCACGCAACGAGCAGGCCATGGTGCATAGTGCAACGGCCTATGCGAAGACCAGCAATCGCCTGCAGACCTTCGCTTGCACCTCGTCCATCGGCCCTGGCGCAACCAACATGGTGACTGGGGCAGCCCTCGCCACGATCAACCGCCTACCAGTCCTGTTACTACCAGGAGATATTTTTGCCCGCCGCAACGTAGCACCTGTCTTGCAACAGCTTGAGTCCGAACACACACAGGATATCTCGGTCAACGATTGCTTCAAGCCAGTCAGCCGCTACTGGGATCGTATCACACGTCCCGAACAATTGCTGACCGCGCTCCCTGAGGCTATGCGCGTGCTGACCAGCCCGGCAGAAACTGGCGCTGTCACACTGGCACTGCCCCAGGATGTACAGACACAGGCGTACGCCTATCCTGAAGCCTTTTTTCACAGGCGCGTCTGGCATGTCCCGCGCAACAGGCCGGACCGCCGCGCTCTGGAGCAGGCCGCAATCTGGATTCGTGCAAGTAAGCGCCCGTTGATTGTTGCTGGTGGGGGCGTGATTTACGCGGAGGCCACTGATGTCCTGCAACACTTTGTTGACCAAACGAGCATCCCCGTGGGCGAGACGATGGCGGGCAAGGGCAGTCTGCGCTTCGATTACCCACTCAATCTTGGAGCAATTGGAGCCACCGGCACCTTTGCTGCCAATCGCGTTGCACGAGATGCTGACCTGGTGATCGGCATTGGCACGCGCTACAGCGATTTCACCACTTCTTCAAAGACAGCATTTCAGAATGACGAGGTGCGCTTCATCAATATTAACGTGACCCCATTCGACGCGACGAAGCACGCGGCCCTTGCGCTGGTTGGCGACGCACGGGTCACGCTTGAAGAGTTGCTGACCTTGCTTGACGGCTACTCCGTTGACCCTCACTACCGTACCGAAGCCGAGCAACTCCATACGGCCTGGGAAGAAGAGGTCGAGCGTATCTACACTATCCGCAATACGCCGCTGCCGAGTCAGGGTGAGTTGATAGGGGCAGTAAACAAACTGAGCGATCCTTCCGCGATCATGGTGTGTGCTGCTGGCAGTTTGCCAGGCGACCTGCACAAGCTCTGGCGAACACGTCACCCCAAAAACTATTCCATGGAATATGGCTATAGCTGCATGGGCTATGAGATCGCCGGTGGCCTGGGGATCAAGATGGCCGCGCCCAATCGCGATGTGTATGTGATGGTTGGTGATGGTTCTTACCTGATGATGAACAGCGAGATCGTGACTTCGATTCAGGAAAACTACAAATTGATTATCGTCCTGCTTGACAACGCTGGCTTCAAGAGCATTGGGGCTCTCAGTCGTTCACTTGGACAGGATGGCTTCGGCACCCGCTATGTCTATCCACGCAATGGCGCATGGCCGACAGACACTTCAGGCACGGATGTACAGACGTTGCCCGTTGATCTTGCAGCGAACGCACGCAGTTTAGGCGCATATGTCATTGAGTGCAAGACGTATGGGGATTTTGCGGAGGCACTTCAGACAGTGCGAACAACTGATCGTACATCGGTTATCTACATTCAGAATGATCGCTATGTGGGCATACCCAACTACGAAGGCTGGTGGGATGTACCAGTCGCCGAAGTTAGCGAGATGCCCTCAGTCGAGGCTACTCATGCTGAGTGGGCAACTATGCAGACACAGGAACGGTATTTCCTGGGATATTAATTCGGCTCTAGGGAGGTAACGCTATGATAGAGAATGGACAATTGCTCAACTATATTGGAGGGAAATGGAAGCCCTCACGTACTAACGAGTTTCTTGATGTGCGTAACCCGGCGACGGCTGAGACGATGGTGCGCGTCCCGCTCTCCCTTTCTGACGAGGTAGATGAAGCGGTTCAGGCTGCTCAGGCAGCTTTTGCCGACTGGCGACGCACGCCAGCGACTCAGCGCATCCAGTATCTCTTCAAACTCAAGAAGCTGCTCGATGATCACTTCGACGAGATCGCCCGCCTGACGGTTGACGAGTGCGGGAAAACGATGGATGAGTCGAGAGGCGAGCTGATGCGTGGTATCGAGAATGTCGAGGTTGCGACGGGCATCCCGATGTTAATGCAGGGCTACAACTCAGAAGATATTGCACGCGGCATTGACGAACACATGTTTCGCCAGCCGGTAGGGGTGGTAGCCGCGATCACTCCATTCAACTTTCCAGGCATGATCCCGCTCTGGTTTCTGCCCTATGCTATCGCCTGTGGCAACTGCTTTATTCTCAAGTCGTCGGAGAAGGTGCCGATGACGATGAGCCGCGTCTTTGACCTGATCGACGAGTTGGGCCTGCCACCGGGAGTGATCAGCCTGGTAAATGGCGGGAAAGAAGTCGTCAATACGCTGCTCGACCATCCACTGGTACGTGCAATCTCCTTTGTCGGCTCATCGCCAGTGGCAAAATACGTCTACAGCCGTGCGGCGGCCAATGGAAAGCGTGCCCAGTGCCAGGGTGGGGCCAAGAACCCGGTTGTTGTCCTGCCCGATGCCGATATGGAGATGGCTACCCGCATCATCGCCGACTCGTCCTTTGGGTGCGCCGGCCAACGTTGCCTGGCAACCTCGGTGACGATCACCGTTGGCGAGGCGGGCCGCGAATTTAGAGATCGGATCACCAATATGGCGGCCACGCGCAAGGTTGGCTACGGGCTTGAGCCGGATGTCGAGATGGGACCGGTCATCACGTCTGAGAGCAAGCAGCGCGTCGAGTCATTGATCGGCAAAGGTGTGAGCGAAGGAGCTAAGATCCTCGTTGATGGACGCAACGCCTCGATCCCCGGCTACGAACGGGGCAACTTTGTACGCCCGACGGTTCTGGACAACGTCAATCCGCGCAGTGAAATTGCTGGTATCGAGATCTTCGGTCCTGTTCTCAGCCTGATGCACACCCAGACGATTGATGAAGCGATTGAATTCGTGAACGCCACCTCCTATGGCAATATGGCCTGTTTGTTCACCAGCAGTGGAGCGGCGGCACGCAAGTTCCGCTATGAAGCCCAGGCAGGCAACATCGGCATTAACATCGGCGTAGCCGCTCCGCTGGCCTTCTTCCCGTTCTCTGGCTGGAAGGATAGCTTCTTCGGCGATATGCATGCTCAGGGACGTGATGCCATCGAATTCTATACGGAAAAGAAGGTCGTGGTTGAGCGTTGGCCCAGAGAGTGGACCCGCAAGTTCTAGGGGAATGCATCAGGTGCGTCCGTCCTAACCAGCGATCATAGATTTGGCTGCCTGACAGTCCCTGGTTGAACATCAGCCACGCTATCTGGGCGAAATTCAGCAATACATAAGCCGAGGAGGCAAGCATGAAGGTCAAGATCACTCGAGGCAAATTCAACGGCATCAACGCCTGTGCCGATAATCGCGGAGTCATCGCCGCACTGGCAGTTGATCATCGCGGCAATCTCTTAGAGGCCATCGCTCGATCACGCGGTGACTACAGCCAGAGCGTTCAGGTAACAGCGGCAGATATGCTTGCGTTCAAGTCGGCGGTCACACAAGTTCTCACACCTCTTACCAGTGCTATTCTCTTAGATCCAGAATATGGCCTGGAGGCAATTGCCAGCCGTGCCCCAGATACTGCTGTGCTACTGGCTTACGAGAAGGCAGGCTACGACTTTCACACGAAGGGTCGCTTGCCCGACTTGCTGCCTTTGTGGAGCGTCCGTCGGCTGGTGGAAGCGGGTGCACAAGCGATTAAAATTCTGATGTACTACAACCCGCTCGATGATGTGCAGATCAACTCGATCAAACAGGCCTATGTCGAACGCATCGGTGCCGAATGTATGGCAATGGACGTGCCGTTTTTTCTGGAGCCGCTGGTTTATGATGATGCTATCGGCGACGAGAAGGGATTGACATTTGCCAGGAAGAAACCGGAATACGTGGCACGAGCGATGGAGGAGTTTTCTAATCCCCGCTACGGCGTGGATATACTCAAAGTCGAGCTGCCCGTCAATCCGGCCTTCGTGGCAGGAACTCGCGCCTTCACGGGAGAAGGGACGGCCTACTCGCGACAGGAGGCAATGGAGCATTTTCGTAACACCGCAAGTGCGACTTCCGGGCCGTTCATCTACCTGAGTGCGGGCAGCACCGACGAGGTGTTCTGCGAGATGTTGGAACTGGCCGCTGAGGCCGGGGTGAAATATTCCGGAGTTCTGTGCGGACGTGCAACGTGGCAGAATGCCATTCCGGTCTACGCGAACGAGGGCGTTGCGGCTCTCGAAGACTGGCTGACAGATCAGGGTCGGAAAAACATTCAGGCCCTCAATGAGGTACTGGCACACGGTGCGACCGCCTGGTGGGATGCTTACAGCGGTAAAGACAATATAGAAGTCATAGGATGATCTCGATAGGATTTTATACGAATACTTGTTAAGCGATCAAAAAAGCCATATGTCGTAGCAAGCAAAGGTCGCTCTCATTACCTGTCACCCGCCACTGGAGCCTCTTCAAGTTTCATCGAGAGCAGGCGCGAGATGCTATCGTTTCCCATCGAGACGCCGTAAATCACCTGGGAAGCGGTCATGGTGACGCGATTGTGCGTAATCACGATAAATTGCGTGCGTTGGGCTAAACGTTTCAAGATGTCGCAGAAACGGGCCACGTTCGTTTCGTCAAGGGCCGCGTCTACCTCGTCAAGCAGGCAGAATGGCGGGGGATTGATCTCCAATAAGGCGAAGAGGAGCGCGGCCGAGACTAATGCACGCTCACCACCTGAAAGCAGCGATAAATCCTGTACTTTCTTGCCCGGAGGTTGCACGATCACATCTACACCAGCAGGCATATTCGATGGAGTAGGGGTATCGTCATCGCTTACCTTTGCTGTTGTTAATTCAAGGCGAGCAGTGCCGCCATTAAAAAGCGCCGTGAAATGTTCGCGGAAACGAGCGTTGACTGCCTGGAAGGTTGTCTCAAATTGACGAGCCATCGTTACATCAAGTTGTCCGATAATCGAGCGCAAGTGCAGTGCGGCCTGTTCCATATCCGCAATCTGCGTCGAGAGAAACTCAAAGCGCGTGCGCGTCTCCTCGTATTGCTGCGGAGCTTCCGGGTCATACCCACCCAGAGCTTTTATACGATTGCGCAGAGCATCCACGCGCCGGCGCAAACGCCGCAACTGTGTTTCCTCCTCTTCAGAGAGCCTATTTGGCTCATCAGTCTCCCATGCAGAATCGTTGCGTTCAGACAGATTAGAAGAAGTGTTGGCTTGCACGGCATACTGCTGCAAATCTTTCGGATCTGTCACACCCATCTCCTCTTGCAATTGCTGCAAAAGTGCCTCTACTGCGTCGCGAGCCTTCTGGCTCTCTAACAGGCAACGGCGATACACATTCTCCACATCAGTCATGGCGTGGCGTAGTTCCACCATTTGCTTTTCCATCTCCGCGATTTTCATATCAATCTCAGTCGCCTGTCCTTCAGCTACCTGTAGTTCCTCCAGTAATTTATGCGCCTGGGCCTGCACCTTTTCATGTTCAGTGCGATAACCCCTGATAGCTTCCTCTAAACTCTGTCGTCGCTGTTCAGATTCCTTTATCCGCGCAAGGTGTTGCTCAATCTGCCCCTCCAAGTCATGGGCTTGTGCCTGTTGCGCCGCTAATTGCTGATGCAGCGACTTCGCCTCCTGCCGCTTCACCGCCAGGGCCGTGCGTACTCTGCCCAGTTCGTCCTGCTGGCGCCGAAAGAGAAGGGCGCGATCTTCCATCTCGCGTTGAAATTCTTCAACCAGTCCTAGCATCTCACGCTGTGATTTCTCATGCACATGGACACGCTCCTGAGCCGCCTGCACCTCTTGCTCCAAACCAAGTACCTCGGAGGCCAATTGTTGCTCCACAGAAGAAGCCATTTGCAATTCTGTCTGGACTCGCTCAAAGTCGCGCTGCGTAGTATTCACCACTTTATTCAATTCATTGATACGTGTCGCCAGCTTCTGCAGCTCTCTATCGATTGCATTCTGTTCCACTCGCCGCCCATCTTGTCCGCGTTGTACCTCGCTCACTAATGCATTCAGTTGATCAATCAGCGCGACATGTGTACTCAATTGCTGTGGAAGTTCGCGCAATTCGCGTTCATGCGCCAACAAGCCATGCTGTCCATTTTGCCCGCTTCCCCAATCTCCTTGTCACTGCCACCTATCAGCCAACCATTCACATGCAACACCTCGCCTTTCAATGTGACAACCGTCTCGAAAGGGAGGTCGCGCTCAGAAGATTTGCAGAGCGAACATCATCCAGGCGAGTAACGTTTGCGCCGCTTTCACATCCTTCACAATGACGATGCCATCCAGAATGCGGCGGAACAACGAAAAATAACGTGCATCACATTGAATATACCGCCATGCGAAACCGGATACTTTTTCGCGCAATACTGCTTGCCCTGCCAGGAAATTGTTGAGTAACTCTTCCCCAGCGTGCAACTGTTCCTCTACAATATCAGCGAACTCGCTCTCTTTCCGCCCGTCGCACAACCACACTACCAGCGCCTTGCCCTGAGAAGCCGACTGCAGGTAGCGCAAACCGGTATAGGCATCATCAATGGTCTCGACTACCACGGATTGCAGGTATTGACCGAGGGCCGCTTCCAGCGCGGCTTCCATACCTGCCGGGGCAACGCCAAGCTGCGGTAGCGGCCCAACCAAACCGGTAATTTTACTCGCTGGAGCGCGTAATAACGCACGCACACCATCGCTATAGCCACTCAAACTCTGTCGCCAGTTCTTGAGCATATTGAGGCGGTCAGAAACCGTGCGGCGTTGCCGTTCTGCCTCGGCAAGCATCGTTTTCAGACGTTCCATCTCCTGTTGCGCGTCCGCGATAGCGCGTGCAATGCTCTGCTTGCGCTGCGTGACCTGTTGCTCTTCGTTGCGTGCTGTGTGCAAGTGTGCGCGTTCCTCCACAAGGCGCGTCTCCAGCGTTCGCAAGGTCTGTTGCGACTGCGCTATGGTCTCGCGACGGCGCTGCCAGCGAGCGGTTTCGATCACCAAGATGTTTCTGTTGGCGTCCCAGGTCGGACTGGCTGGCCCCCAGACGCGCCTGCACCTGAATCAGGTCGCTTTGCGCTCCCCGCAAACGTCGCTCATCCATCTCATATTCTTTTTGCGCCTTAGCAACCTGTCCCTCCAACGTTGCTAGCGAGGCCGCACCGCTATCAAGAGCATCATCAGCAAGAGAACATTGCTCTTCTTGAGCAATAATTTGCCGCTGCACCGTTATCAGGCGCTCGCGCAGTCTCCGCTCTTCCTGTTGCTGTTCGTGCTGTTGCCGCGTAAGTCCAGTAATACGCTCCTCGCAAACGGCGACCTCACGTTCGATCTTCTGCACAGCATTATTTGCTTCGGCACTGAATGCTCGCACAGCGGCGATATGCACAAGAGCCTGCTGGCGTTGCGAGCGCAAGGTATTACCCTGTTCATTCGCCGCCTGCATTGCTCGCTCCAACTGGCTTACTTTCTGTGCCTGTTCATGCTCAACAACTTCTGTCCGCTCTTTCGCTGACAGCAATCGCCGCCATTGCAGGGCATACCATGTCAGCAACACATCCTGCAATTCGCTATTCAGTTGTGCGGACTCGGTGGCACGGCGTGCCTGCTCCGCAAGCGGTGCCAGTCGTGGTTCGATCTCACCGACAATATCGCGCAAACGGTCAAGATTCTGTTCCGTCGAGTGCAAGCGATTTTCCGCGTCGGTGCGTTGTACCTGAAATGGGCGAATACCGGCGGCATCTTCAAACAGGCCGCGCCGCTCTTCAGCCCGCAAACTGAGGGCGGCATCAATCGCTCCCTGCCCCACCACTGTATAGGAATCGTGACCGATACGCGCCTGTGCCAGCAACAGCACGACATCCTTAAGACGCACCTTCTGTTTATTGATGAGGTATTCGTTCTCGCCAGAACGATAACTACGGCGCGTGACGGTAATTTCGCTATATTCAGAAGGCACCCAACCGGTGCTATTATCCAGCGTGAGAGAAACCTCAGCCATCCCCAACGGTGCTTTACCGTGACCGCCGACGAAAATAATGTCGTCGCTCTTCTTACCGCGCAACTGGCGCATACTTTGCTCGCCCAGCACCCAGCGCATTGCGTCGGCAACATTTGATTTGCCCGCTCCATTCGGCCCCACCACCGCCGTAATTCCCGTACTAAATTCCATCAGTGTGCGTACAGCAAAGCTCTTAAAGCCCAGCATGTCCAGACGTTTGAGATACACTACGCAGCCTTTGCCTCCCTCGATATGTTTCCTACCAACACCGATAATACCATAGTGCGCTATATTGCGTCTAGCACCATTGACAGTTGTTTCTTTCTCATCCACAGCGACGTGTAGTAAGTAGTCATATAAGCACAAGTACATACATGAGTTATTGAGAAAGCCCGACGATGCTACAGTTCTTTCATTTACCAACACTGACAACCACCGTGCTCACTGTATTCATCGCAATCGCTACGTTACTTGGTATTATGATACGCCCTTTTCGCTGGAATGAGGCCATATTTGCGCTTACAGGCGCGGGATTACTGCTCATTATAGGTCTCATCAGTCCGCTGAATGCATTCTTCACGCTCTATCAGGACTGGAATATCTTCTTTTTCTTTCTTGGCATGATGTCCCTATCAGCGTTAGCTGAAGCCGCAGGCATGTTTGACTGGTTGGCCGCACAGGCGGCACGGCTGGCGGGAGGCAGCACCCGGCGGCTCTTCCTCAACACTTTCCTGCTGGGCACAATGATTTCAATGGTACTTTCAAACGACGCGACGGCACTGATCCTTACTCCTATCGTTTATACACTCGTCACGCGCCTGCGTCTGCCAGTCCTGCCATTTCTCTTCGCCTGTACATTTGTTGCGGACACCGCCTCTTTTCTATTGCCGGTCAGCAATCCCATCAACATTATTATCTTAACCAGATTTCAGCTTGACCTCTGGACATTCCTGCATCTCCTACTGCTACCAGGTATCCTGGTAATCAGCATGAACATCGCGATGTTCTTTCTACTCTACCGCAAGCAAATTCGGGGACGTTTTGACGCCAAGCGATTGCCATCTGCTTCCGAGTCTATAAAGCATAAAGCATATTTTCGCTACACATGTAGTGTGCTGATTATCGTTGCCATAGCCTACATCATCGCTTCGGCTTTACAAATTCCGTTATCGCTCGTTTCTCTAGCGGGTGCCCTGTTACTCTTGATAGGGGCATTAAAATGGAGACAAATTACCGTGCGTGGATTGAGCGGCCAAATTTCATGGTCCATTTTCGGCTTCATCGCGGGTATGTTCATCGTTGTGCAGGCAGTTGAAAGCACCGGATTGACCGCACAGTTCGGGCAATTGCTCTTGCATCTCTCAGGCGGGAGCAGCTTTGGGGCGGTAATGGTAGGCACAGCCGGTGCAGCAATTGGCACCAATATTATCAACAATGTGCCTATGGCGGTTGTACTTCGATCTTCGCTTGCAGGAGTGCAACATATCGCCCCGGCAGCGCGATTGGGTTTTATCGCAGCTACCATATTTGGCTGCGACCTGGGGCCAAACCTCACCACTGTCGGTTCCCTTGCCACCGTCCTCTGGCTTTTGATATTGCGACGACGCAATCTTGATGTGTCAGGGTTGGACTATTTCAAAGTTGGTATGCTCGTTACGCCCTTCATGCTGGTGATTGGCGCACTCCTTATCTGGCTATTATTACTATAGGAGGAAAATCATGCGAGTACTCTGTTGCCTGGATGGCACAAACATTGAGCAAATTCGTACAACCGTTTCAACCATGCTGCGCGTTGACAACCTGACCATTGGACTCGTGTATGTCATTGACCAGGGGCCGCGTGAAGACATAGAACGGCAACGCGAACGCTTTTTCCGTTCTCCCACATTGCAGCCCCGGCACAAAGAACAGATACAACAGGCAGAGAACGCTACCGCGCAAGATATTCTCGACGAGGGTACTCGCTATCTCTCAGGCGCAACACCCTTCAAACGCGAAGGACGTCCGGAACGCGAGATTGTCAACCTCGCCGCTGCATGGGCTGCCGACCTCGTGATTATCTGCCCACGCTCTGCTCATAGTGATGGGCCACCTCTGGGTCCAAAATCGGTAGGGCATACTGCTCGCTTTGTTGTTGATCATGCACCCTGTCCAGTGCTGCTGGTACGCCAGCAAAACCACAGTTAGCTTATCAGAATTCTGCGAATTTTGTAGAGTCCGCATAAAGGATTTAAGACATTGGTATGTCACAATGGCAAAATGTTCTAATGTCATTAGAATATCCTTAGAAGCAGACAATATTTAACCGTCAAATAGGTAAAAGGCAGAATGGCTAATGGGTTAGAGTGGCTTCTGGCCTAGTTTGAAGGCTTCTTTACAAAGTATTAGTAGAGTAAAGCAATGTTTGACAGAGGATGTTATAATTCGGCAAAAGAGCAACTTTGGTGAAGACCAAAATTGTTGAGATAGTGGTTTATTCAAATACAACTCATATTTTATTCAAAAGCCAGCACGCCCACTTTTTACTCATTTCGTGCGTCGGCTTTTCTGTACATTGTAATTAATGTACTAGCAATGGAGCTGGCGCATGTCACAGAATGCAGGACAGAAACCAGAGGGAGAGGATAGTACTATCAAAATGGTCTTAGTAGTGGAAGATGATACAGGCATTGGCACATTTCTTATTCAAGCTATCCAGCAAGAAACAAACTACCAGGCAATGTTGGTCACAGATGGTTTTCAGGCATTGAGAGCCATCTTAAATATTCAACCTGGGCTATTCATTCTCGATTATCAACTGCCGCGCATGAACGGCATTGAATTATATGATCGGCTTCATGCCATTCCAGGTATGGAACATGTTCCCGCAATCATTATTAGTGCCCGCCTTCCCCGGCACGAAATCGAGAAGCGTAAAATTATTGGCATAAGCAAACCGCTAGAATTAGACGATTTCTTGCAAACTATCGAACATTTGCTGGGGTGATTATTGCTGTATCACAGCAACCCACCCCTCTTTACACTGTATCCACAACTCGTTCTCTTTCCGCGCTTAATTCCTGGCTCTATTATCGCCTTCACATGTGTGACTATAGGAAGTCGCATCAATTACATATACTGCCCTGTTGCCTATAATGAGCTTTACAGGTTCCTCTCTGGTCGCAATACCACGCACGAAATTATAGACATGGCGTGCGCTCCAATCGGAACTCTGGACAACGAAATCTTGATGCGATGGCAATGGATGATAACTACTCTTTGCTTCATCCTGTGGGTAAGATATCGCCAGCCCTCTATAGATATCCCATACGGCCTGAGCAAGCAAATATCCTCCCTGCACGGCACAGCGCGTCTCTAATTGTGTATAGCGGATGCCATCGGGTATATCAATGATGGTTTGTGCGATGATATCGCCTGTGTCCATTCCTTCATTCATAAAATGAATGGTCACTCCAGTTTGATGCTTCCCTTCCCGCAATGTCCAGAAGAGCGGATTCGGCCCTCGATTGCTGGGTAGCCGTGAGGGATGCACATTCAGACACCCACAACGTGGTATCTCCAGTATTACTTCTGGAATACGCAATGAGAAACAGGCGACACAAAGCATATCCGGTTGATATTCCCGCAAGGTAGCTATTGTCGCGGGATCGGATAACCATGCGACTTCCCATATGGGGATGCGTTGCGCCTCCGCAAGATGTATAATAGTGTTATGCATGGAAGAATTGAGTAGGGGTAAGGATAAACGTCCCGCCCGCACAGGCTCTTTTCGTCGGATAGCGAATTGATCACCGGTGCTATCCCACTGTGCGGGAATAACGACTGCGCACACTTCAATGTCTTTATTCAGTAAGGCTTGCAGGGGTGGCAGTGAGAAATTACCCTGCATACCGAAAAAAAGGACTTTCGGTGGTCGTTCTAAAGGGACACTATTTGACATTGAACATCCTATCCTGTAGTATCTGTACAGCGAAACGTATAAGCATACAATTGGAGTTTTATCATGCCACGAATGGTTTACTGTGTCAAACTTGGGCGCGAACTTCCTGGGTTGGAAAAACCCCCATTCCCCGGTGAGTTGGGGCAGCGCATTTATGAACAAATCTCGCAAGAGGCGTACAATATGTGGCCCGCGCAGAGTACGCTGATTATCAATCACTACGGTCTCAATCTGGCTGACCCGGAGGCCCGAAAATTGCTGCGTACACAAATGGAAGAGTTTTTCTTCGGCCCTGAAGCGATGATGCCGACAGGTTGGACACCTATTAAATCGGGCGCGGGTTCGAGCAGTAAAGGCGGCGGCGGAGCATCTCGCAAAAAATGAGACAACCCGGCACTATCCTACTCATTTCTTGCTATGAACTGGGCCATCAACCATTGCATCTTGCCACGCTCTCTACTATGCTCCAGCAGGCAGGATATTCTCCTGTGCTTGTTGATACTGCTGTAGAATCATTATCCGATGAAACCATTCTTCATGCCCGCTTCGTCGGTATTTCCGTTCCCATGCACACCGCTCTACGTCTTGGACAACAGGTTGCCCAACGGGTGCGCAGGCTCAATCCAACGGCCCATATCTGCTTCTATGGTCTCTACGCACTCCTCAATGCCGATTACCTCTTGCGGGACCAGATTGACTCGGCAATTGGCGGCGAATATGAAGAACCTCTGCTCAGCTTGATTGCCGCGCTTGAACGAGATGAACCACTCACGCTTCCAGGTGTCTATAGCCGTCAGTCTCCCAGTGGGCCCTGGATACAACGAACAGAGTTTGCCACACCCTTTCGACAGCAGTTACCTTCACTAAATCACTACGCACGCATGGAACACAATGGCGAGGCAGTGCTGGCAGGCTATACGGAAACAACGCGAGGTTGCAAGCACACTTGTCTACATTGCCCCATCACGCCAATTTACCACGGGCGTTTCTTTGCCGTGCCGGTCGCTATCGTTCTGGCGGATATTCGTGCGCAAGTAGCACAGGGTGCGCGTCACATTACCTTTGGCGACCCTGACTTCTTCAACGGCCCGACTCACGCTCTACGCATTACTCGCGCACTTCATCAAGAATTTCCAGACGTGACCTTTGACGCAACGATCAAAGTTGAACACCTGCTGAAGCACCGCCATCTCTTGCCTGAATTGAAAACAAACGGCTGCGCCTTTGTCCTTTCAGCCATCAAATCACTCAACGACGATGTGCTACTACATCTTGATAAAGGCCATACCAGCGCGGATGTCGCCACGGTTTTTGCTCTCATGGAGCAGGTCGGGATACCGTTGCGCCCATCGCTCATGCCCTTCTCTCCCTGGGAAACGCTCGATAGCTATATCGCACTGCTCGCATTCTTTGAGGAGCAGCAACTTATCGAACACGTTGACCCGGTTCATTTCTCAATCCGTCTGCTCGTACCCCCTGGCTCCGCACTGCTCGAATTCGTCAGAAAGCCACCAATGGCTTGATGAACTTGATGCAAGCGCATTTACCTATCGCTGGCATCATCCTGACCCGCGCATGGATACCTTGCAACGCAATATAGCCCAACTCGTCGAAGAAGCGGAACGTATTCAAGCCAATCCCATCGAGACCTTTTTCTCCATCAAGGCACTGGCCCTTGCCGCCAAAGGCGAAGACTTTGCTATACCTGGCGCAATCGCGAGTTACGGCACCCACTCTGTGCTTCCGCATCTTACCAAATCATGGTTCTGCTGAGCAGAACCAACTGCGGACCAGTTGGATCCGGCGCATTCGTAGGGAGCAATTCCTCATCGTTACGCTGCCAAATAGGACCTTCGTCTCTGCTTGCACAGCAACACGACTTGTATGTATCCATTGCGGTACTGGACGTGTCGCGCTAACCACCTACCGTGCCACAAACTCCAGGAGCAGGGTCATGTACCGCTGCGGATCATGACCATAGGAGCCACAATGGATGTCACAGGGCGTGTAGTATGCTTGAATCGATCGTCCAGCCGCCTGGGCCGCTGCTACGAGGCGGTGAGCATGGTGGAGCGCGATCAACGGATCATTCTCGGCATGAATCAGGAAAATCGGGGGCGATATGGTTCCAGGGGCGTGCAACATCTGCCTGGCAGAATGGTCACCGATCGCCTGATCCGGGCGTGCCACCAGCGGATGGTGAAAACGCGCGTGAAACAGGAGTTGTCCCCCCAGGAATGTCAGGTACGTCAGCGCAGGAATAAGGGCACGCAAGACACGCGCTGGTCCACGCCATCCTGTTGTCTCTTGATCGAGGAACTGGGTAATAAACATGCGAGTCATCTCGTCCAGTCGCGCATAAGGGCTATCGGCGATGATGCCTGCGACGGCAGTGTGCGGCGGCAGTAAAATCGCGACGGCAGCCCCCATCGAAAATCCGTGGATATAGACCTGGCCATGCATGGTTTCCGATTGACTCGTCGCGACATCCACGGCGGCAACCAGGTCGTTGACCTCCGCGTTGCCACACGTTGTCGGAATCTGCGAACTCTTCCCATGACCACGGTAATCGAACAACAAAATGTTTACCCCGTGCGCATATTCGAGCGCGGCGACCGAGCGGAAGTGCATACAGGGTAAATGAAACCCATGACTGATGATGATCGTCGGCGCACTGCGCTTCTGCGCCCAAAACTCTCCGCGTAAGAGCGTGCCATCTGCCGATTGGAACGTCACAGCACGCTGCAACACAGTGGGAGGTTCCACCACCGCTTCAGGAAAGGTCCAACCGCCCCACAGTGGCGTCGCTTGATCGACGGTGACGCCAGGGCGCGTAAATTCCTCAATGAAGCGACGGCCAAAGAACACCATAATACTTCCAATGGCTAGACCAACTACAATCATAGACGTAACAATACGCGCCAACCATCCCATATGCGACCTCCTCAGAACATTGTCCTCAACAGACGATTCTTCCAGATTTCTGCTTGTTTAGAGCGAGAAATCACTGCATTTGTTACATCGTGCATTGGTATAAATATGATAAGTCACCGAACATGTGCTATACTGTGCGTAGACTAACTGTTCGGTAACTTGCTACATCGAACCTACAGTCTGATTGGAGTGCGAAGCCATGACGGCGATGACTCTCATCGTGCAGGCTGACACAGTAATGTATCGAGAAAACGGACAAGACGTTCTACTCGTCGTGGGAACACCGACCTGGTATACCTGGCTGAGTACTGTCTCCACCTTCAAATTTGCCAGCGACTGCGGCACCTTTACGGCTCGCAAAGAGCAAGCAGGAAATCGGCGCGGAGGAAAGTACTGGAAAGCCTACCGCACGCGATATGGGAAGCTCTCTTCCGCCTATCGGCAACGTTGATCGTGTTCTACGTAGTGCTGAACATCGTCAGTTTTGCCCTGGCCGTTACCAATATTCCCTTTATAGGTCTGCTATTCACCGGTGCTGGCTTTTTAGTTTCGCTAGGGGCACTCGTCGTCTGGATTTTCTTGCTGATCAATGCATTCCAGGGCAAGTATTTCAAGCTACCTGTCCTGGGTAGCTACGCGGAGCGATATGCAAATCCTACAAGGTAGCAGAATGACAGGAACACTGAAAGCCCTTATGGGTCATTTTTGAAAAATGACCCATAAGGGCTTTCATGTGCGGAAATGGAGAACAGGCCAATTATTTCATACCCTGGATAATTGGCCTGTTACTAACACTGTTTGCTGTTCGCTGTTCTTTATGACTCTCTTAGCCGAAGTCAAAAGCTGCTTCAAAAGATGTGGGTAAAAGTCAGGCATTCCTGCCGGGAATGTCAGCCCACTTCCAGACCATTACCGCTCATAGGTTGCCGTGAGCCATATGCGGAGGAAGATATCTCGTCCCGCTTCTGTACAAGAGACCAGTCGCCAGCCCTGTGTTGCGTGACGTTTCGCATCATGTTCATACTTGCGATACGATGAACGGAATATACCGGGCCTGTAACTCTTCACTTCTTGTCGCACTGTAGCCAGTTGTGGCATCACTTTGCTCCTTTTCCTACTGCCTCTTTGACTCGATATCCCTGCTCATCCATGCGAGGTCCGAAAAATTCGAGGCGGTAGACGCCGCCTGGACACGTCACGTCATGATAATAACAGAACTGTGGGAAGGTCGTTTGGAGACCGCTCCCATTGCTCACCTCTTGCGGTGGCAATGTCAGGAAACCCTGAATAGTTTCGGCACGGTCTGCATACTCATAAACGAACCCATCAGAGGCAATCACTGTATAGTGTATCGTAGAAGGAAACTGCAGCCAGGGGACAAGGAAGGTGAGAGTGCCGGGAGTACCACCATTGAAGAGCACGGCGGGGTCAGAAGAGAACCAGGCTCTCCAGTAATTATTTGAGAACGTATCTCCTTGTGGGTCAAAAAAGCATACGGCGTAGTCGGTCCCAGAGCCTGCCTCTCGCTGCTCCCTGGCGTTCCCATAGATGATGACGCGCATATTCCTATTCGCTCCCCAGGCTCTCGCTGCTCCCTTTGGCTGGTCCCACGAGTGCTCACTATAGAGCAGGACGGGTATACCCTGTTGATAGGCGGTATGTGCTTCTTCTTGCGTGATCTCCTTCCAGGTGGAGAGAGGCACCGAGAAGCCCGTGATCTGCTTCATCGCCTGAGTGAGATCAGGAACAGAAAGTTCTTTTCCGTTGCGCAACTGTGCATGGTACGTCCTGTCAAGAAGCCATGTTTCACTGAGGCGTTCTGTAAATGGAATTGTCATCGTCATCAGTCTTGTCCTTTCGTCCCGGCATGGACAGTGAGCGCTACCGCTTTGTTGTTAGAAGCACTTCTACAGGTTGCTCCTTCGATTGATCTGCGATACCGTCTTTGCTCGCACGTTGGTTCCGTTCCGTTTCCCTCGCTTGCTCCTCGGGTGGATGCCGTACATCATAGTACCAGAGACTACCAAGAACAATCGCGATAAAAAGGAATGAGAATATAACCGCTTGCATAATGATCTCCTTTTCTGTTTCTGTTGTCTACTAAACACACTTCTTGCTCACAACGAGTACGCTCCACTGAGATGAGAACGCTCCGCCATCATCAAGCTATCGCTCCAACACCTCCGTTCAGAGAATCCGCTTCCTGCAGACTGGCATCCTGGAGCGCGAGATCGAACGACGCTGCTTTCACATCTTCATTGTGTTGCATTGCTCAATCCTTCTCCATGACTCTATTGTTCGCACATTCCGATAACTCAGTTCTAACAAAGTACGCAGCGGCTTTCTCGCCCGGTAAAAGTACGTTTTGGCTGTTGCTGCCGGGATATTGAGCGTCTGCCCAATCGCGTAGAAGCTCAGTTGGGTGGCATAGCGCAGACGCACGACTGCGCGGAAGTTCGGCGGCAACAGCTCAATCGCCCCAAGGATTCGCTGCCGCAGTTCGATCTGTTCGATCTGCTCCTCTGGCTGCCGGGCTGTGTCAGGAATTGTGGTAAGGGATGAAAATGCTTCCCCATCTGAACCTTCCCCTATCTCTGAAAAGAAGAGTGGTCGTTTGCGACGTAGTTCATCGATACAGCGATGACGTGCTACCTGACATAACCATGATTTGAGCGTCCCCTCCTGTCGTAGCGTGGGTAATGAGCGGTACAATTGGAGGAAAACGTGTTGTAAGACATCCTGCGCGAGATGTTCGTCCCGCACCAGTTGAGAGATCAGTCCGGAGAGCGAAGCACTGTAGCGCTCGACCAGCACTGCGAACGCATCGTGATCGCCTGACTGTGCCTGTTGGATCAGGTCATCATCCGTCGGGTCTGAGAGCCACTTGCTTGCTATATAGTGCGTTTGCATACGTCTATTCTCGCTATTCTCCAGACCTTCTATAATGAGGATGTCTGACGGTTACTATCCATGTTCCGAACAGGCTCACCAGTCCCCCACCAATACCCCAGAGACAGAGCAACAGGAGCGAAATCACCAAACTTCCAGCCGTCAGGGGCGTCCTGTTTACGACAAGATTGCCTGGGTAGCTGGAGATGAGGCTCACCAGGAAGGTAATGAGATAGAAGATCACTCCTGCCAGCACACCTGCCAGGAAGCCGAGTCGACGACGGACGGCAATTCTGCCAACGAGCAAACCGAGCAAAAAGCCAGCGAGCAGGCTCAGCACGACATTGAGAACTTCCCATGCCGCCAGGGCAAGTGCAGTCTTGACGGTCAACCGATCCGCCGCAATTTGCAGGCTCGCTGCATGAAAGATTCCTGTATTCAAGAGGACGATCACAATCGTCAGGAGAGCCGTGAACACTCCTGCAATGGCACCAGCAATCACGGCATAATACAACCCTCTGTCCGGAAGAAATGCGCGTTGGTGAGAATTTGCGCCACCTGGCTGTAAGGAAGACTGCGCTCCTCCCGTCGCGGGTTCACCTTTGAGCGTCACCGTTGGTTGTTCGTGTTCTGGTAGCTTGCTGGCAAGCGTTTCTGTTGGCTTATGAGCGATGGACGAGCTATTGCCACTCCCGTTGAGTGAATCCAGTGCGCCAGGCGTGTTCGCGTTTTGCATTGTATTTCTCCTAGCGTGTAAGATGGCGATAGAATACAGGCGCCGATAAAGGCAATGACAATACTGCCAATCAAGCTAGGCGTTCCGAACCCCAGAAACCGGCTAACCACCCCAATGAAGGCTCCAAAGGCCAACAATATCGCGTTCAATATAGCCTCCCCCATCACCCGCTAGCGAGAAAGCCAGCAATCAATCCAACAACTAGCCACCAGAGTACATTTGGCAAACTAAGAGTAACTGCCGCAATAATAAGTGTTGCAAGTGTCATGATTTTCTCCTTCTTCTCAATACCGAAGTATCACGCTTCATACTTTTTTATCTCGCCTTCGGGCTACGTTGCCTGGGGAGAAAAGTCATGCTCTACTTTAAGGATATCTTGGGAAGCGTTATACAAAGCGTTAAATGAACAATTTGGGCTCAACTGCCTAACTGCCCGCTTGCTGGCTCGTCTCGACGAACCAGAGCCATTTGTCAATGCCGCGGGCGATCTCAGTGAAGATGTCTGCGGTATCGGCGTCCTGAAGTTCAGTCGCCTGCGTGCTGGCGTAGCGCACATGTCTCCCAAAGTCCGTGAGTGTCGTCGAAAGCGCAGCGATGTGGCCGTTCCCATCTGCCGTCGCCAGCCGGTACCCGTCGAGCGAAGTCCGGTCGGCGACCGCGTGCGCCGTTCCCTCAGCCATACCACCCAACTGCACGATGCGCTCGGCGATCAGGTTCGCATCCTCCTCCACTCCCTCGGCGACCTTGTCGAACAGCTCGCGCAGGGACATGAAATTGGGCCCTTTCACATTCCAGTACGCCTGCCTGCTTTGTAACTGCAGATCGATGGCGTCGGCTAAGCGGCGGTTCAACATCTCGACCAGTTTGACCTGCTGGTCTTCAGGCAAGACATTGTTTTTCCTGGGCATAGAGTACTCCTTTCCCTCACGCGGTGTTTTGTGCGATAATAGAGAGAGTACATGCGGTCTTTGACGTGAAACTCTCTGACATGCTTTTGCTCCTTTATTCCTTTTGTTCTTTTTATATGGAGTCAGTTCTCTTCTCTGTAGCATCTCTGATCTCATGATAGCAGCAGAGCGTTATAAGGACCGTTAAATGGGCAACTTATGTTTCACCTTACTGGGTCCACCGGAAGTGCGCCATGCCGATCAGGTACTGCTGTTCTCCACGCGCAAGGAACTCGCGCTGCTCATCTATCTGGCGGTGGAAGGTCGCATCCATGCGCGCAAGAACCTCGCCGAGCAGTTCTGGCCAGAAGGTGACGCGATGCATGGCCGGGCAGCCCTGCGCATTACCCTGCTCCACCTTCGTCATCTGCTGGGTGAGGACGCCGGTGTTGATCCCGTGCCTCATCTCCTCATCCAACGAGACACCCTCGGCCTGGATTTCACCTCCGCGCTCGAACTCGACCTGCATCCCCTCCACGAAGCCTGGACGTTGGCGCATGCGGCGACGCGCACGGCTCTAACCATGCCAGAAGACGCACACCGCAGCCTGCTTGTCCAGCTCCAACGTGCGACCAGCCTTCCACGAGGGGAGTTCCTGGAGGGCTTCTCGCTGCGCGATGCTCCGGCCTTCGACGACTGGGTGCGCTTCCAACGCGAATACTGGTACCTGCGCATCAATGAGATCTTCGACCGCCTCTCCCATCTCCAATTTGAAGCAGGGGAGCTTGAGGCTGCCATTGAAACGGTCGGTCGCTGGCTCGTCCTCGCCCCGCTGCATGAGGATGCCTACCGGCGTCTGATGCGCTTGCACTTCGCGGTCGGCGACCGGGCCGCGGCCTTGCATGCCTACGACACTTGCCGGGCGAGGCTTTTAACAGGGATGCAGACTGAGCCGACCCTGGAAACCATGGCACTGGCCAGCCGCATGCGGGCCGTGGCCCCTCCCCGGCGCAAGGAGGCACCCACACCTACAGTAGCACCCTCCCCTGCAGCGCTCCTCGACGGCCCGCTCCTGGGGCGAACAGCGGAGTTGAGTACGTTGATCAAGCTCTATCATACTGCACAACGTGGTCAGACGCTGGTCGTGCTTCTGGAAGGGGAGGTCGGCATTGGCAAGACGCGACTGGCGACCGAGTTTCTTGCCTGGGCAGAGGTGGAGGGGGCAGACGTGTTGCAGGGACAGGCATTTGAAGCCGGGGGTCAATTGCCCTACCGGCCCGTGATCGAGGCGTTGCGCCCGCGCATCGAGCGGGAGAATGCCCCGGACAACCTACTTTCCGACCTGTGGCTGGTCGAACTCACGCGCCTGCTCCCCGAACTGTGCGACCGCTATCCCGACTTGCCCGCCCCCACAGGGGATAAGTCGGTAGCACGCAATCGGTTGTTCGAAGCGGTGGCACAACTGGCACAGGCCCTGGCGGCACGGACTCCGCTCGTCTTGTTCATTGATGACGTGCAGTGGGCGGATGCCGCCTCACTTGACATATTGCATTACCTTGCACGAAGACTCGCGGAGAGCGAGTCGCCCGTGCTCTTGCTCCTCACACTGCGCATGGGGGAGGGAGAGATGCTTCCAGGGCTTGCCGAGTGGCGCACTGCATTGGAACGCGCGGTGCCACTGACCCGCCTGCCGCTCGGCCCCCTCAGCAGCGAAGATGTGCTGCGCCTGCTCCAGATAGTCGGGGGGAAAGGAGACAAAGACGGACAGCGAGCGGCAGACCTGGAACGTTTTGGACAGTGGCTGTTTGCGGAAACGGAGGGGCAACCATTCTATCTGATGGAAACGCTCAAGGTCTTGCTCGAGCATGGCGTACTCGCCTCGCGCCCGAACGAAGATGGCGGATGGACGATGGACTTTACGGCAGCCATGGAGCATGAGACGGTGGTGCGTGGGTTCTTCCCGCCCAGTGTGCGTGAAGTCATCTGCGCCCGACTGGATCGCCTCACGCCGAATGCCTCTGCGCTACTGGTGGCAGGAGCCGTCCTCGGCCAGGAAACCACCTTTGAGCGCCTGTGTCAGGTGGCCGATCTCGCAGAACGTGAGGGGTTGCTTGCCCTGGACGAAGTACTGCACAGTCATCTCTTGCAGGAGTCGGAGCGCGAAGGGGGAGGAAAAGGGCGCATGACTTATGGGCGCTATGTGTTCGCCCATGCGAAGATCCGTGCGGTGATCTACGCTGAGGCGGGCGAGGCGAGGCGATCCATCTTTCACCGCCGTGCCGTGCAAGCATTGCAAGCGGCAGCCACACCGGCGGCGGTACTGGCCTACCATGCTCTGGCTGCGGGACTTGCTGAGCCAGCCTTCCACTGGAGTCTCGCGGCCGGCGATGAGGCGATGCGCGTGGTAGCCGTGCGCGATGCCATCACCTTCTACGAACAGACGAGGCATCTGCTAGCTGAGCAATTGCTGGAAACCACGCTTCCTGCACCCGAGATCGAACATCTCTACATCCACCTGGGGCGAGCGTACGAACTGAACGCTGAGTGGGAGAAGGCTCGTGCAGCCTATACGGCGATGCTTACGTACGCACGAGACGCACGCCAGCCAGTGATGGAGAATACCGCCCTTAACCACCTGGCAATCCTGGCAGTACAGTAGACCTTCAACCTGGAGACAGCACAGACGCTGCTTGCTCCCTCTTTCATCCCATTTTTTAACGCTTTCCTTAACGCTATGAGTTTAGTATGAAATCAGGTTGTACAAATTATGCCGCTGATTGTATTCATTCGAGAAAATGTTGTAGGAACGAAGATCTGATGCAAGTATCACACAACCTGGAGATATCTCTCCCAGGTGTCATCTCTTCGCAAGCCGAGCAGGACGACACGCAACTCGTGCAAGCCAGCCAGCAGGGGGACCAGGATGCCTTCGCCTTCCTCGTGCAAAGGCACCAGCGCCGCATCTTCAATCTGATTTGCGCATGTGCAAGATTATGAAGAGGCCAGCGAGATCACCCAGGAGGCATTTTTGGCTGCATGGCAGGGGCTGCCAGCATTCCGAGGCGAGGCGTGCTTTCCGACCTGGCTGTATCGCATCGCCTACCATTGCTGTTTGCGACAACTTGAACGGCGCACGCGGGAGAGAGCTTTGCAAGAGGCCATCCAGGCGGAACAGCTCCTGGAGGAGATAAACAAGGAGAAGCAGGCGGAAGATTTGCTGGAGCGACGGGACCGGCAGGCCATCGTGCGCTAGCAACTTGAGAAGCTGCCGACTATTTATCGCATGGTGTTGATCCTGCGCCACCTCCAGGATATGACGTATGAAGAGATGGCTGACATCCTCACCATGCCAGTTGGCACGATCAAGACCCGGCTCTTCCGGGCCAGGAATCTCCTTAAGGAACGCTTGCTAGCACAACACCTTTGCGTCCCAGAATAATAGAAGCTGTGATGAAGTTCGCATGAGAGGACGCTTCTTACGAACTGCCGAGAATATGAGTGAAGCGTAAATTAGAAAGAAAGAAGAAACCCTATGGTACAGCAACGGAATGCAGCACTCCAGTGGGGAGTGTACACAATCGTGTGCTTGCAGGAGCATGGACGATTTTTCATCTCATCTGGAATGTCGCGAAACAAACCTCGGATGATTATTGGGGGATCGCATTGCTGATCCTCTTTTTCCTCGCACTGATTGTCGCTTTCATGCAGTATGTTCAAGAGCGGTCTGCCCTCAAGGTTAATGCCTCGACGGAGCGGTTTCCTGAGCCGGCAATCTCGAAGTTTTTCCTGGCTTCGGATGGATCTGCTGCAGTATGGTTTGTCGTCCGCATGAATGTCGGTGCGCAGTGGCTGCTGGCGGGATGGGACAAGATTACCACTCCAGGCTGGGGCACATCAGGAACAGCCCTGACGGGTTTTGCCAAAGGGGCGCTCGCCAAAGCGTCCGGGGCCAATCCATCGGTGCAAGGATGGTATGCGTGGTTCCTTCAGCATATGGTTCTTCCCAATGCGGGATTTTTCTCGTTCCTGATCACCTGGGGAGAATTTGCCGTGGGACTTGGGGTTCTGTTAGGAATTCTCACCGGCGTCGCCGCCGGTTTTGGGGTCTTGATGAACCTGGATTATCTCCTGGCTGGGACGGTCAGTATTAATCCAGTGCTCGGCATGTTTGGGCTCTTCCTGTGCTTCTCGTGGCGCGTCTGCGGATGGATCGGTGTTGACCAATGGTTGCTCCCTGCGCTCGGGTTGCCCTGGAAACCTGGAAGCTGGTTCCGATCTCAAGCAACACCTGCTGCAGCACTTCCTGTAGCGCCTGCTGCAGCTCCTCCTGTAGCGCTCCGGTAGGGTTTGTTTTGATGAGCGCCGAATTTGAACTGTGACGCTCATGGAGCAGAAGTGCACAACAAAGAAAGGCAAGAAAATGAAAGCATTTGTGATGAAAGCTATAGGCCAGGTGGGCTTCATGGAGAAACCTATCCCCCACGCTGGTCCAGATGATGCTATTGTCAGAACGACCAGGGCCCTGATTTGTACCTCGGACTCTCATACGGTTGGCGGTGCTGTTGGCCCACGAGAGAACCTCACGCTTGGACATGAAGCTGTTGGCATCGTACACGAAGTTGGCAGCAACGTCAAACTTTTCAAAGCAGGTGATCGGGTACTGGTTGGAGCTATCACGCCAGATTGGGGTGATCCCGCCTCGCAAGCAGGTCATTCTTCTCAATCCGGCGTGCCTCTGGGAGGATGGAAATTCTCCAACACGAAAGACGGGGTATTTGCCGAGTACTTCCATGTGAACGAAGCCGATGCGAATATGGCTCTTATTCCCGCCAGCGTACCTGATGAGATGGCTGTCTACTGCGCAGATATGCTCTCAACGGGGTTCATGGGTGCGGAGAATGGAATATATCCCAATTGGTGGTACTGTGGCAGTCTTCGCACAGGGTCCGGTGGGACTCATGGTAACGGTTGGGGCGAAGTTGCGTGGTGCAGGGCTCATTATCGGAGTAGAATCGGTCCCGCGCAGACAAGACCTCGCTCGTATATACGGGGCAGATGTCATCGTTGATTTCACCAAAGAGGATGTTGTCCAACGCATCCTTGACCTTACATGTGGAGCGGGCGTGGATACAGCCGTCGAGGCACTGGGGGCAGATATCACTTTCCAGCAGGCCATCAAAGTCACGAAAGCCGGTGGCACCATCTCTAATATTGGCTACCATGGTAACGGGGATTTTGTCCATATTCCTCGCATCGAGTGGGGTGTTGGTATGGCTGAAAAGACCATTAAGACTGGTCTCTGCCCTGGTGGCAGTTTACGCATGTCTCGTCTCCTACGAATACTAGAGATGAAACGTGTCGATCCAACGCTCATGACGACCCATACCTTCCCCTTTGAGGAGATAGATAAAGCATTTGAGATCATGGATAAGAAACTGGATAGTGTCCTGAAGCCGCTCATTGTTTTCTAAATTGGAATTAGTAGTGGACTGACATCAGCTCTCTCTGCACCAGGCTAGCCAAAACTGTCCGTCCTTGCTGATTTCTGCACGGCAGAAGCGGAAAGGTAAGATACAGATGGTTGATTTAACGCTTGTTTAACGCTTTTTTAACGCTTCATACTATCCTTAAAAGCAGAAGGCATTTTTCTCGAACAGAAAGGAGACCATGTTATGAATGGTCCTGCCCAATATCTGCATTTCGGATTTATCTTGATCTCACTGGCTAACTTGCTGGTGATCGCTCTCCTAATCGTTGTCTTTGTGCTGGCCGTTGCGCTTCGACGACCGGAAAAGCAACGCCTCTCCACCCTCGAAACTGCTCCTTTACGCCTGAGGAAGCTTAGTGATGAAACACAGAAAGAGGCGGAGGTGCGCGCATGAACATGACCACCGGAATTCGTGAACGGGTGCGCCCCCGGATGCCCCTGGAAGACTTGCTTCCCGACCATCTGCCAGCATTCGTGCGCTCACCGGCTTACTTTTTCGGCGTCATCTCTCTCTCCAGTCTCGTCATCTTGATTCTCTCTGGCATCCTGCTGGCCGCCTTTGGGCCGCAGTGGTGGCATGACAATGCCATCGGTCATTTTGTGAACAGCCTCCATTTCTGGTGCGCCGAGTTGTTCTTCTTCTCGATGACGCTGCACCTGTGGGTCGCCATTTTTCAAAGGAGCCTGGCGTCATGGCCGTGGATTGACCTGGGTATCTGGAGCGATGATCTTTCTGGCAGCCATCGGCACCGCCTTTACCGGCTACCTGTCTATGACGAACTTTAGTGCGCAATGGATCGCCGCCCAGGGCAAAGATGCGCTCAACTCAATTGGCATCGGTGCCTTCTTCAACCTGCTGAACTTCGGGCAGATGTATGGCTTTCATATCGTGATCCTGCCGCTTTTGCTCATCCTGCTGATTGGTATCCATGTGCTGCAAGTGCGTATCCGTGGCATCGTGCGTCCCTATGCGCCGACGGTTGAGGAGGAACGTGCGAGAGAAGCGACCTGGAGAGGCAGAGGCCGCAAAAAGTCCCAGACGACTCCTGCGACGCCACGCCCACGACCCTCCGACCAGGTTAGCTACTATCGCGGACTACGCATGATGCCCTATGACCTCATCCGCGAAGGCTTGATCGCGCTGGTCGCGGTCTTTGTCCTGGTGGTCGCCTTTGCTGGATTCCTGTCATCGCCCGATGAGCCGCCACTGACGCTTCAGCAGTACGCCCAGCAGAATCCGGTCGGCTTCGTCACCACCGCCATGAAGGAACTCAGCGGCACGAGTGTGATTGCCCAATATGGGCCGCCTTACAACCAAGGGACTGGCTCCGTACAGTACATCGGGCCGATTTCGCTCCAGCAACTGGCGGGTGTGACTATTCCCATTGATGCGGCACACGTCTATGTCCTCGATCCCTTAGCCATCGCTGCACAGAGCGACCCGCAGGTGGGAGCGGCGCTCCAGACGTTTACGCAAGCCGGAGCAAAGCAGCAAGCGGCCTGGGAAGATGCCTATACGAACGGCATTGGGGAAAGCGACAGGAAACAATGGTCATGTGGTCGTTCCAAAGGGCGACGATGGCCCGCTTCCCACCATGATGGACCATCTGCTGACCTTAGGCACCAGTGGCGCGTTAGACGGCTTGCTCCTGCGCAGTGGAGGCTTCTATCAGAATGACTTTACCAAGCCGCTGCTCTTCTTGTCCGAGGATGCGCTGCCGACGAAGGCGGCACAATTCAACCTGCTGGGTTCGCAATGGGGAGTGATGAACGAGACCGGCAACTATCCTGGGCAGGCGTGGCTCTGGCTCTACACCTTCTGGTACCAGATCCCGCCCTACAACACCTCGACGAACGCCGATGCATTGGTGCTGGTCACGATGGGCCTCCTCACCGCCATCCTCGTGTTGTTCCCCTTCCTGCCCTATCTCAATCGTCTGCCGTATTACCTCGGCGTCCATCGCCTGATCTGGCGTGAGTACTATCGTGACGTGCGTGATGCACAGAAGGTCGAAGGAGCGAGTCCGGCTCCAGCAACATCGCAATGAGGAGAATTATGACGGAATCAAGGAGCTGCTGGTCGATGAATGGAGCGTTGGCGCTGATCACCGCGAACTTGTACTGCAGTTCCGGTCAATGCAGTATGTGCCAACGTCACGTATGGCAATGGCGTGCTGATGGTGGCTTTGCCCATCAGTGAGCAACATCAGCCGCACGACTGGCGCTCGAACGGGTCACGCCTACGCATGGGAACCATCGAGGCAATGCTGGTCATTTTGCGACCTGCGTTCAAACATGATTGCACGAGCTACTCTTCTGGTCCAGACGACTAACGGTGCCTGCTCACGCTCTGCCAGTACTATGAACAGAAGAATATGGCAACTGCCAGTAACTCTCAGG
>CAVQVL010000005.1:0-438187 GCA_963717105.1 uncultured Chloroflexia bacterium | reverse complement strand
GCATTCTGGGTATCTGTAGCAAGCAGACTATGCATAATGTCAATATTGTGAATGATACGTCTGGCCTCTGGTAGCACTATGGAAAGGTCAGCACAATCTCCTTGAGAAGTCCGATTGTTCGATTTACCGGCGTGCTTGAGCGTTTGGAGTGCCGCGTCCAGATCGGGTAGTGCTGTTACGGGCTGCTTATCACGAATGGCGGTGGAGAGGATATGTAGAGCATCATCAATGTACCTGGAGAGCATAGTTATCTGAGGGCAAGCGTGACGTTGGGGGTTGTCTATCAGATAGGCCTCAAGTGTAATCACATGTTGGGCGATACGATTGGCTGCTGCCAGCAAGCCTTGTGCGAGGTTGGCGTCTATGGAATGCGGTTCCGGCTCCTGCAATGAACGTTCAACCGAGGCTTCGGCGTTAGAACGTGCCAGGCGTGATTTCATGAGACGGCTGTGAATGGTGAGTGTGTCGTAGGCATCGGGCCGGGTATAGGCTTTCATGACCGCTGCGAAATAGTTACGGATGGCCTCAATGCGTTGCGCTATATTTGGCATGACCTGCGAACGCTCCCAGGTTGGCCAAAGGGCGTAAATGAGCAAAGCAAAAATACCACCAATGGCGGTGTCTAGAGCGCGATAGGCCGTAGTCATGAGCGGCTGGGGGATGACAAAGGTGAGCAGAAGAACGGTTTCCGTGGTAATGAATATGGAGAAGATGGCATAATTGGCAAAGAGAACGGAAAAGGCAAAATAGGCCATGATACCATCCAGGAGAACGAGTACGGTGTTGTTTGGCACCAGCAGTGAGACTACTAACGTCGTCAGCACGGCTCCAAGCATCGTTCCCAATGTGCGGGCAAGGCCGCGAGCAAAAGTGGTGGTGAAGTCTGGCTTGAGTACCAGTAATGCGGTTATTGGAATCCAGTACCCACGTTCCTCCGGCGTGAAAAACAGGTGGTAGATGGCTGTGGCAAGGGCAAGCGCAACTCCCAGGCGAATGGCATGACGAAAAGCCGACGAACGCAGTGTCAGGTTGGCACGTAGTGTGAGCCGGATATCGTGCAGTCGTAAATATGACTGCCGGGGAACGCGCACATTTACTGTCAGAGTCTGTTGCGGGTATCGCCACGATTTTGCCAGCTTTTTAACCATGTGCAGTTGGTCACGCAAGGCCCCAGCATAGGCTAATGTTTCCTGTTGCAAACCTTTGTTTTGCACTGGAACAACTTGTTGACGAAGCCTGGTTAATGCATCTTTTATATCTTCATGTGGTCTGGTGATGCGGAAGAAACGCGGTATTAAGCTGAGTTCATTGGCGATATCTTGTAATGTCATGGCAGTAGAGTGCATCAACTGATCGAGGTACTGTACATCGTTACGCTGGCTCTCCTTTGCTTCTGCTGTTTCCGCTGTATAGCGGCGTGTCCGAGTTAAGACAATCAAACTCAGGCGAATGCGTTCAGCTTCTTCGAGCAGCCCGAAGAATAATTTGCCCTGGCGGCTCTGCAAATTGCTGTCCATCACGGTCGAATATGCTTGCGTCAGTGCGTCGCGCACCTGCTGTCCATCCTGTTCCTCTGCCAACTGAAAAGCATAATCGGCGAGTTTTTGATAGACGGTAGAGAGTGCGTCGCGTTCGGGCGCAGTGCGTTCCCAGGGAAGAGGCAGTATTGCCAATATCGTTTGTAGTAAGGCTCCGGCGAACATCAAGGCAGCTTGTATTGCGGCATGGGCAGGATCAAGCGCGAAATGTGAGAGAATAATCAATGCGAGAGCCGACTGCAGCCCAATAATCATCGCGGGCTGGCTGATGGCGACAAGTATACCGGCCCCGAGGCCCCAGATGCCAGCAACCAGAATGGCCAGCCAACCGATGGGACCGGTAATGCTGCCGACAAAGGCCGAGAAGGCAATACCGGCACTTGCCAGCAACATTGTGCGTGTGCGCGAGCGATAGGTGGAGGCGAGTCCAACGGAACCTACGGTGACTGCTCCACCTGCCAGGGAAACACCTTCAACGATATGCCCCGTTGCCACACCAAGCGCAAGTGGCAGCACAAAACCGATGGTGCTGCGGATGGCAGGTACCAGCGTCAGTTTAGAACGATCAATCTTCAGGACGGTGCGCCAGGAATGTTTGAACGCCGAGAACCACGAAGCACCATGCTCGCCCTTGTGCAGCAGTATTGCACGCTCTTTCCCGCTTTCCTGTAAACGCTGATTCATCGCTATCGCTCCGTTGATGTGTCTGCTTTATGCCATGCCGCTGCATGTTTCCTACAGTATGTACACGTTTGTCAAGCGAATAGGTCTTCTTTACGCCGGAAACACTGCTGCCGCTATCCTCCCATCGAAGAGACGGCTTCGGCATGTGTATCCGCCCCCGGTAACATTCTTATTTGAGGAAAGCATATCCGCTTTAGTAACATTTTACACTTTATTTACATTTTACATGAAGGGGGCACAGACTATTGACAATCACTCTTAATTGATGTTACTATCAAGCAGCTTACTCTAAGCTCAATCATTGGTTAAAAAGTAACCTTCATGAAATTTGCTATTTGCAATTTTACTTGTTGATTGATGAAGTATAGTCTTTGAACTTCCAGGCTTTCTACTTATCTAAAGAAGGCTAATTTCATGATTTGAAGGAGTGTACAAAATGGCTACTATAAATTGTCCAAAATGTGGCGCGCCGATTGACTCGAGCAGTACTTTCTGCGGTAACTGTGGATACGCACCGCAAGCCAGCGGAGCAAGAACATTCTATCCTCCACAGGGTCAGCAACAAGGAGGAAATGTACTACCTCCCCCACCGCCACCCTTTCGATCTGGTAGCATGCCTTCAGCGCCCACCTATCCAACGGGCAATATGCCTTCATCATCTGCATATCCACCTGGCAGCACGCCATCATCACCCAACTATCCAGCGGGCAATATGTCTTCATCACCTAACTATCCAGCGGGCAACATGTCTGCACCGCCCACATTCGCCATGGGCAATACATCTTCATCGCCCAACTATTCAACAGGCACCATGCCTTCATCCACATATGTTGGGGGCGGAACGAGTTTGCCACCTTCACAGCCCCGCCGGGGAAAGAAAGGCATGATCGCCATCATTGCTGTTGTTGTGGTAGTCATCCTGGTAGCCGCGGGAGTGGTAGGCTTCTTAGAATATAAATCACATAGCACACCAGGAGTCGCATCAAAATCTACGGCTACACCCGGTGCTACAGCTACGCCAGGTACTACAGTCACCACAAGTACTACAGCAACACCAGGTGCTACGACTACGCCTGGTGCCACAGTCACCACAAGTACTACGGCTACACCAGGTGCTACAACTACAGCACCACCCACCACAACAGCCAATTACTCAGCACCGCAACCAGGGCCTGGATGTGATACCGGCGGAGGTACGTGGACTCCACAAGGAATTGGTAATATTTCCTGTGGTACAACGATAACTCCCACTACAACTGGTACATGGGCTTACTTATACCTCCAACTGCCCAATAACGCAGCATTCGCAGCAAACAACAAATTAACTGTTTCAAATGGTAACATTTATAGTGGTTCCAGCGAATGCATCGGTCTGGCTGAACAAGATGCGAATACGGGATTTTTAGCATCATATTGCGATAATGGTACGTGGACTCTCGCCTCAATATCAAATAAGGGAACCATCATTCAAACACTGAGTACCAGCATCACCTCCACGAGATCAACTACAACTATCTCATTGGCTCTCGTGAACAATACACTAACATTCACAATTGACGCGGAATCACATCAGGTTACCGTTTCGCCGTTACAACCAGTCAAAGTAGCAATAGCATACTATAAATCTGGCTACAATGGTGGCATTATGACAAACAACTTCAGTTACATAACACCAGCCAGCTAATTCAGCCGGGCAAATAACACATGACTCCTATCAGATGGCATTTATCTGTCTATCTGATTAGGAGTCATGTGTTATTTGCTCACTTATGGTTCAATTTTTTGTGTCTGGGATGTTCCTCTAAGCTGGTACTTGCTGTGTGTTCGGGCGCGTAAAGTGCCGGTGGTGCGCGATAGCCGCGACGAATTGTTGGATGAAGGCGTCCATGTTCGATGGATTTTGCATCGTGATCACGCCTTGCTCATTGACCATACCGCCGTTTGACTCTGGTCCTGCGATCTTCATCCCTGGAGCGTTGACCTGCTTGAGCAGGTTCACACCCTCGCTGACGGCTGCTATTGCTTTCCCATACTTGTAGCATTCCGCAACGAAACGCAGCGCGTCACCTTGCTTGCTCAGCATCTGTACGCTTTGCTGTCCGCCGGGAATGAAGACCGCGTCGTACATCACCGCGTCAACCGTGGCAGCATTCTTGTCTACCATCACCTGTTGTCCACTGGCACCTTTGAGAGAGCCAAGCATCTTCGATATCACTTCTGCGTGAGCCCCCTGCTGCTTGAGCGCGTTTTTTACCGCCTCTACCTGGGATTCGTTGACGCCATTTGCCGCCAGGATGGCGACGCGGCGGCTCTTAACTGTGTCCTTAACGGTATTCTCCATACTGAGGGCGGGAGACCGCTCGATGAGGCGCGAGCCAGCAGGAGGCGTAACGCCGGGACGGGGATTGTCCGACGGAATGGTGACGCCTATCGCCTCAGCAATACGCATTGCCAGGTCGTGGTTCACATGGTCTAACAGACCCACCATGCGTTCCCGCACTGCTTTGGTCTCTACTTTGCTTAACTCGAACTGGAACGCTGCGGTGAGATGCTCCTGCTCAATGGTAGACAGGCTGTTATAGAACAAGGTAGCCTGGCTAAAGTAGTCCCGGAAACGTTCGCTGCGTGCGCGAACTGCGGAGCCGCTCATCTTTTCAGGATAATGCACGTAGCCATGCGCGTTTTCCGGTGCCAACATCGGACAACCACCACTGAGCGAGTTTGGATAGTAACTGGCGCGACCGGTATTGATCGTGTGCTGGTGGAAGCCGTCGCGCTGGTTGTTGTGAACGGGTGCCAGTGGACGGTTGATCGGTATCTGCGAGAAGTTCGGCCCACCCAGGCGCAGCAACTGCGTATCGAGGTATGAGAAAAGACGCCCCTGCAAAAGTGGATCGTCAGTGACATCAATCCCCGACACAAGGTGTCCTGGATGGAACGCGACCTGCTCGGTTTCGGCAAAGAAGTTGTCCGGATTGCGATTGAGTGTCATTTTGCCGATGCGGCGAACCGGCACCTGCTCTTCGGGCCAGATTTTAGTGGCATCCAGGATATCGAAGGGAAACGCGAACTCATCCTGTTCCTCCAGTATCTGCACACCAAGCTCGTACTCTGCATAATCGCCCATCTCGATAGCTTCCCACAGGTCGCGGCGCAGCCAGTCGGAGTCTTTCCCCGCCATGATCTGGGCCTCTTCCCAGACCATCGAATGCATCCCCAGCACCGGTTTCCAGTGGAACTTGATGAAACGAGCCTTGCCCTGCTCGTTGACGAAACGGAAGGTGTGAATGCCGAAGCCTTCCATCATGCGGAAGCTGCGCGGAATGGCGCGGTCGGACATAACCCACATCACCATATGCGTCGCTTCCGGCAGGAGCGAGAAGAAATCCCAGGCGGTATCATGTGCAGTGGCAGCCTGTGGCATCTCATTATTTGGTTCCGGCTTGAATGCATGTACCAGGTCAGGGAACTTGATCGCGTCCTGAATGAAGAAAATCGGAATGTTATTCCCCACCAGATCGAAGACGCCATCCTCCGTATAGAACTTTGTTGCGAATCCGCGTGCATCACGTACCGTATCGGCCGAGCCACGCGAACCGGCGACAGTAGAGAAGCGCACGAAGACCGGCGTTTTGACCGCCGGGTCTTGTAAAAACGCCGCTTTCGTATACTCAGTCATCGGTTCATAGACCTGGAAATACCCGTAAGCACCGGAACCGCGTGCATGGACGACCCGCTCTGGAATACGCTCGTGGTCGAAGTGCATGATTTTCTCACGGAAGTGAAAATCCTCCATCAGCGTCGGCCCGCGTTCGCCCGCCTTCAACGAGTCATCTGTATGATTGATACGCACTCCCTGATTCGTTGTGAGGTACTGCTCGTCGGGCCGCTCACGCTCTGGCTCCAGGCTTTGTTGCTTACTTTGTTCATTGATGTCGTTTGCATCTGCCATCGTAATATCACCTCAATTACTTGCTAGTGCTTCTTCTTTCTCTGACTGAAGAGTTAGCCGATTATAAACTCCTTGACCTGACACGATTCCTTTCGCGTGATTGGATACAATAGGAATGCGACGAAAGTCCCTCGAATACGTGATACAATATGCTTGTGTGGCTTGTGTGAGGCAGGATCCCTCGTACATAATTCAGAAAAATGCTTTTGTGACTGTGAGGAACAGATAGTATGACAACACATATTTCTCTCGCCAGTCTGCGAGACCAACTATTACAGGCGGTGGATTTACTTGAAAGGGCGGGCGTCATGTCGCATAGCGGGCATGGCAATATGAGCGTGCGCATCCCCGGCACCGAACACCTATTACTGGCATCAACAAGCCGGTTTACGCGGCTAACGGCTGAGCAGATGGCAGTTGTCACCTTCGATGGCGAGGTCCTTGAGGGTGATTTGCCAGCGGTGGCTCGTGAAATCGTTGGTATGCATTCAGGCGTGTACCGCCTGCGTGATGTTGGTGCCGTTATTCACACGCATTCTCCCCATGTGACCAGTTTCGCTCTTGCCAACAAACCGTTGCCTTGTGCCTATGAGGCGTTGCTGCGTTTTGGCGTGACCGAGGATATTCCTGTTGCGGCCTGGGCACCTCGCGGCTCACGAGAATCTGTGAGCAATATTGTGGAGCAGCTGCAGTTGCACACTATGACTCCCGCGGTGCTACTGGCAAATCACGGCCTGCTGGCCTTTGGACGCGATCCGCTTGCAGCAGCGATGGTGGTGATTGCGATGGAGGAGGCGGCAGAGTCTACGCTGGAAGCGCGTGTGCTTGGCGGTGCGCAATTATTCCCAGATGGTGCGCTTGAAAAGGAACGGCGGCACATGCAGCAATTTGGCTCAGTATAGAAAAAACGTACCCTTACAATCAGCGAAAATTGTTTGAAAGGCGGTAATTGATCATGTCTATTTCTGCGGATAAAACACCCTTGACTCAACGTTCCTCGTGGAAGGCCCTTGAGGAGCATTACCACAAGATTCGCGACCTGCATCTGCGAACATTGTTCGCGCAAGACCCACAGCGCGGCGAACATTTCTCCGCCGAGGCTATTGGCGTCTACCTGGACTACTCGAAGAACCGCATAACGGATGAAACGTTGCGGTTGCTGCTGGATGTTGCCAATGCTGCGGGATTGCGCGAACGCATTGATGCAATGTTCAGTGGTGAGAAAATCAATGTATCGGAGCAACGCGCCGTACTGCATATTGCTTTACGCGCTCCCGCAGACGAAACCATCATGGTGGATGGCGAAAATGTGGTACCGGAAGTGCATAAAGTGCTGGATAAGATGGCCAATTTCTCCAACCGCGTGCGCAGTGGCGAATGGAAGGGGTATACCGGTAAGCGCATTCGCAATGTCGTCAATATTGGTATCGGCGGTTCCGACCTCGGCCCGTTTATGGCCTATGATGCGCTCAAATATTACAGCGATCGCGATATCACGTGTCGTTTCGTCTCCAATGTGGATGGCGACGAGTTTGTAGAATATACGCGTGACCTCGATCCGGCTGAAACATTGTTCGTTGTTTCCTCCAAGACGTTCACCACGCTGGAGACTTTGACCAATGCTCGCTCGGCCCGCGCATGGTGCGTGAACGCGCTTGGCGATGAGAAAGCGGTTGCCAAACATTTTGTCGCCGTCTCAACAAACACCAAAGAGGTCGAGAAGTTTGGCATAGATACCGCCAACATGTTCGAGTTCTGGGACTGGGTTGGCGGTCGCTATTCCTACGACTCGGCAATTGGCCTCTCGTTAATGATTGCCATTGGCCCAGAGCAGTTTCATGAGATGCTCGCCGGTTTCCACGCGATGGATGAACATTTCCGCACCACGCCTTTTGAACACAACCTGCCGGTACTGCTTGGATTGATCGGCCTCTGGTACAACAATTTCTTCGGTGCCGAGACTGTAGCAATTCTGCCTTACGACTTTTATCTTGGTCGCTTGAGTTCCTACCTGCAACAGCTTGATATGGAAAGTGATGGCAAGCATGTTGACCTCGAAGGGCGAACGGTCAATTACCAGACCGGCCCTATCATTTGGGGGCAACCCGGCACCAACGGACAACACGCTTTCTACCAGCTTATTCACCAGGGAACCAAACTGATACCTTGCGATTTCATCGGCCTCTGCCATGCATTGCATCCCTTGCCGCCGCATCACGACCTGCTGATGGCGAATTTCTTTGCGCAGACCGAGGCACTGGCCTTTGGCAAGACGGCACAGGAGGTCGAGGCCGATGGTGTTCCCGCCTTCCAGGTGCCACACCGCACTTTCGAAGGCAACCATCCGACCAATACCATCCTGATGGATCGCTTGACGCCGGAGATGCTGGGCAAGCTGATTGCGCTCTACGAACACAAAGTCTTCGTGCAAGGCACCATCTGGGATATCGATTCCTTCGATCAGTGGGGCGTCGAACTCGGCAAGGTGCTTGCCAACCGCATCATCCCCGAATTGGAGAGTACCGAAGAACCAGCGTTGTCGCACGATAGCTCCACCAACACGCTCATTCGTCGCTATCGCGGCCTCAAAGGTTCGCCGTCCTGACACGTCCTGGCCTAAAAGCGTGGGGATTCCTCTTTCATGCAGTGGGCTTGCCGCTTTCCCATGGCTGAGAGGGCGGTAGTGGTCTTCTGTCCAGAGGTGCCAGGCCTTACAAGGACCTACAGACGGCTATCAAGCGCTCCTCTAGTATGGCAACCTGCTCGATCAAGGTAGCAACTGATGACCAGGCATGCTGCACCCCAGCATACTGGGCTTGACCAAGCAGGCTCGCCTGCTGCTCGATCAGCTCTGCTGCCTCGGATTGGTTCCCCTCTCTCAGAAATGCCTGAGCGTCTCTGATTGTGTGCTCCTTAGCTCAAAATTAAGCGCGAGCGGCGGAAGCTCACCAGCGAGACTCCCAGCAAGATCGCATCGAGAACGGCAAGCACTGCCATGGCAATGAGCCAGATCTGGGAAGCGCTCAACGAGGAGAACGTCTGCGCTGGCACGGCTTTGAGTGCCAGAACACCACCTCCTACCAGCACCAACGTGGCCACGATTAAAAATTGTTGCGCCTGCCGCACCGTGGCTGACCGCAGCGAGATCAGCACGCCTCCACTCCCGCCCAGAAGACTGGTGAGCAGGCTCAACGCGAGCGCTTCCAGGAATAAGTCGACCTGCGTATAGAACTGCCAACTCCCCTGCCCTTTGGACAGGTTGGCCACGATCAGGCCGAGCAGCAGGCCAAGCAGAGCCGTGCCCCAGGCATAGCCGGTGGTCACGATGACCTTGCCCAGCAGGATCGCGCGATCGCTGATGCGGCTGGCCAGCAGCGTTTCCAGCGTATGGCGCTCCCGCTCCCCGGCGATGACGTCGCCAACGAAACTGAGAATGAGGATGAAAGGGATATAGAAGACGAGCCCCATGGCGATAGGCGTGAGGGCCAGCCATTGCTGTCCCAGGCGCCAGGGGAGAACGATCCCCAGAATGCCTATGAGGAGTAGGGGGCGGATCAAAGCTGACCATCCTCCCTGAAAAATGGAGTCCTTCGTTTCTTTCCAGATCATGGTCCAGATGTCGTTCATTTCTGTTCTTCCTCCATCAAGGTCAAAAACACGTCTTCCAGGCTGGCCTTGCCCCGGTGCACTTCCTCCACCTCTGCGCCCGCATGGACCAGCAAACTCACGAGCGGGCCCATCTCGCTCTCGCCGCGCAGTTCAAGGAGGAGATGACCGTTCTGCAGGTCGGCATGGGCGACCTCTGGCCGCTCTCGCAGCGTGGCCAGCAACTGCTCGGTGAAGCCACGCCCCACGATCTCTGCCTGCGGGCCGCCGGTCCTGGCACGCAGTTCATCGGGGGCGCCAACCGTGACGAGTTTGCCCTGGCGAATCACGCCGACCTGGGCACAGAGCTTTTCGGCCTCGGTCAGGTTGTGCGTGTTGAGAAAGACCGTCACTCCTTCCCGCGCGACCAGGCTGGCCAGGTCTTCGCGCAAGGCCGCCGCCGCCAGCGGATCAAACCCGGCCGTCGGCTCATCCAGGAAGACGAGTGGCGGGTGGTGAAAGAGCGCGCGGGCGACCGCGAGTTTCTGTTTCATGCCCCGGCTCCACGTGCCGACCAGATCGCGGCGGCGGTCCCAGAGATCCAGGTGGGTGAGTAGTTCTTTGATGCGAGCCCTGCGATCAGGTGCCGGCATCCGGGAGATGCGCCCGTACAAGTCGAGATTATCTTCGGCACTCATGCGCTCGTAGAGTCCCGCAAATTCGAGCAGTGCCCCACTGCGGGCGCGAATGGCATCGGCCTGGGTGCGCGTATCAAAGCCCAGGACTCTGGCCTGACCTTTCGTTGGTTCCAGCAGGCCAAGCAGCAGATGGATGGTCGTGGTTTTGCCCGCCCCATTTGGTCCCAGAAACCCAAAGACGATGCCCGCAGGCACCTCCAAGGAGAGATCATCGAGCGCTTTGACCGTGCCAAAGAAGCGGGAAAGGTGTTCGATATGAATAATTGGTTCTGGCATAGTGCTCCTTTATAATATTGCCATATGTTATAGCAAATATAACATATGGCAATATTTTTTGTCAAGGGCTGAACATCTGACATTCACTCATAACTGGCGGGGGATGAACAGCGAGTCAGCACAGAGGCAGATTCACCACTGGCAAGCATGCTCATAGCAACAAGCCAACAGAGCGCTGTCTCTGATATCTGACTTATACCACCAGTGCCTCGTATAGCCGCCATTCCGGGTTGAGTTCGAATTGATGCAGGGTTTTGCTGCCGGAAGGGCCGCTTTTGACGGTCACGCGGGAATGTTTGCCGTCAACGAGTATCTAGCGGTCGTAATCAATGTAGTACTGGCAATCTTGCAGCCAATCCGTATCGGCAAACACTTCTGCCTCGATGCTCCCGTTGCGCTCTTCGTCGAGACTCACCATCAGGGCGCGGCCACGTACTGTATCGGCAAGCGTGATGTGTCGTGCGTCCAGAATGCGAATGGCGTGAGGATGATCAAGTCCTTCCAATACCGTATGCCAGTCGCCGCTAATGCGATCAATGGCGACAACCGTGCCTTGATAGAAGAGCGAGGCCAGGATCGTACCGTCGGGCAGCTCTGCCGCCGAATTAATGTGCGTTGTTTGCGTGAGCGTCCCATATTTCGTACCCCGGTGATCCGCCGATAGGTCTAATTCGCGGGGCAGACCTGTCGGTGTGCGTGTGAAGCCGTGGTCGAGAGCGCACCAAGTCCAGAGTTGTTGCCCGGCCTCGTCGAATTCGATGGCGGAATGTTCTGTTGAAATACAACTGACAAGCAAGTTCATCTCTTTTCCCCCTGGAGTTCTTTTGTATGTGTAGTCTCGAACCATGCAAGCGTGGTGTGCAGGTCAACGACCGCGCCGATTACCACGGTTGCCGGTGATGTGATGCGTTCACGCGCTGCCTGTTGGGCAATAGCTGCAAGCGAACTCGTTACCACGCGCTGCTGATCAACGGTTCCCTGCTGAATGACTGCCGCCGGAGTGTCCCATGGAAGACCACTTTCTAGTAAGCGTTGCGTAATATAAGAAAGCTTTGTGACGCCCATTAAGAAGACCAGTGTTCCACCCGACGCAGCTAATGAGGCTAACGCCTCCCAATTGACAGTGGAAGCATGTTGCGGATCTTCGTGACCTGTGATCACGGTGAATGATGAGGCAACTTCACGATGCGTGACAGGTATGCCAGCGTAAGCGGGAACAGCGATTGCCGAACTGATGCCAGGTACAATCTCAAAAGGGATATTGGCTTCATGAAGTGCTAACGCCTCCTCGCCGCCGCGGCCAAAGACGAACGGGTCGCCCCCTTTGAGGCGCACCACTATGCGACCGAGTTGCGCGTGCGTGATAAGCAGGGCATTGATGTGTTCCTGTTTCATCGTGTGACAGCCAGGGCCTTTGCCAACATAGATAAGTTCCGCGTGAGGATGTACTTCCTCAAGCATGGCTGCATTGATAAGGCGGTCATAGACCACGACGTCGGCTTTGTGCAAGCAACGTAGAGCCTTGAGCGTGAGAAGTTCGGGATCGCCAGGTCCCGCACCAACCAGATACACTTTGCCGCGTATGGCTTGCCTGTTATCTGCAAGTGCCTCGTTGTCCGCGCTATCCATTATCCACATGGTGAATTTGCTCACGCATTGCTATTGACATAATGTTTGCCCTCCGCAAGTTCTGATGCAATGTCAGATGTTGATAGCGCGATATCGTAGCGTTGCAGCAAATCTCCGGTAGTTGCGATAGCCTGCTGCACATTGCCTGAAACGATGAGTGCAAGTACATTGGAATCGAAGAAGTCACCGAAGAAATCGTCGCGCTGTTGATAGGAGACACCATTTGCGCGTAAATGCTTGCGCACAACGGATGCCAGCCGAATATATGTCCCGTAAGTGGGTGGGAAGTGTGCTTCCAGTTCGTGGCGGATGCGCCTGGCAAGGCCAGGGCTGGCACCTTCGGTCGAAACGGCGATGGTCAATTGGCCACGCCGCAATAGCGAAGGAAGAATGAAGTTGCAGTATTGCGGTACATCCACGATGTTCACCAATTGACCGCGTTCCTGTGCCTCCGCCCAGATGGCCTGGATAAGCTGTGCATCATTTGTTGCCGCAATCACGACGAATGCGCCTGCTAAATCACCACGCTCGTAGGCTTTCTGGTGCAGCGTGACCTTTTGCTGTTCTGCGAGATGCACCATTGCCGGGCTAAATGTCGGGCTTTGCGCATGTACGTTCGCACCGCTCGCAGCGAGCGAAGCGGCTTTTTCCGCCGCTATGTGGTCGCCGCCGATAACCATAGCGAGGCGACCTCGCACATCAAGCATGAGAGGGTAATAATCTGGCATACGAATCTCCTTTTAACCATTCGTTAGGCATGCGCCTGGGCGTGTTCATAGGCGTATTCCTGGAGATATGCGATGCCAACGCGGTCGCAGAAATCACCGAAGCTTTCCAGCCCTGCGCGCTCCTCTTTCCAGAGGATGAGCAAAGGTCGGATGGTTGAGGCCAGATTATTCAGATGAACGGATGGTGCATAAACGTGTTCATGCGTGTGTTGGGCCTGTCGCCCCCGACGTAGACGTTGTAGACATCCTTCGTGCGCCCGACGAAGCCAATATCGCCCATATACGGTCTTGCACAGCCATTTGGGCAACCTGTCATCCGTATGCTCAGAGGTTCGTTATGTAGTCCCAACGCCTGTAAATCTGCCTCGATTTGCTGCACGACCGACGGGAGTACACGTTCGGCCTCGGCCAATGCCAATCCACAGGTTGGCAGTGCGGGACAGGCCATCGCGAAACGATGCGTGCCGACTTCTGCCGGATCGGTTGAGATGTTATATGAAGCAAGCATCGTAGTTACCGCTGCGCGTTGTGCTTTCGGAATATCCGCCAGCAATATATTTTGTTGCGCGGTCAGGCGAATGGCAGGACGAAACGTCTCGATCACTTTGCGTAGTCCTGTGCGCAGGAGCCGGGTATCAGTATCCTTAACGCGCCCATTTTCGATATGTAAACCCAGGAACCAGCGTCCATCTCCCTGTTCATGCCAGCCCAGATGGTCTTCTGCGCCGTGCCAGTGTACTGCTCGCGGGTCCTGAACGCTGCGACCCAGGCGTTGTTCCAGTTCAGCGCGGAACCATGCGATACCACGCTCCTCCACCACATACTTCATACGAGCGTGCTTGCGGTTCTGGCGGTCGCCATAGTCACGTTGGATAGTGATAATCGTCTCGATTACCTCTAGCACTTCGTCGGTGGCAACGTAGCAGAACGGCGTGGCAAGGCGCGGATACGTCTCCGTTTTGCCATGTGTCATGCCCATGCCACCGCCAAGCAGCACGGTAAAGCCGTCTAGATTTTTGTCGTCAAGCGTTGGAACGAGTCCTATATCTTGCGTATATACGTCAATGCAGTTATCTCCGGGGAAGGCCACGCCGATTTTGAATTTGCGCGGCAGGTAGGTTGGGCCATACATTGGTTCTACTGGCTCGACAACTTCTTCATCGGAGGGTTGCGTGATCGTTTCGACCTGTTCGCCGTCAACCCAGATTTCGTGATAGGCAGCACTACGCGGAGCCATGCGCAAAGCGATGCGCTCGGCGATCTCCTGAATTTGTGCCTGCGCCCGGCTGCGAACAGGCGCGGGACAGGCCATAACATTGCGGTTGACATCGCCACAGGCCGCCAGCGTCGAAAGCAGGGCCTCGTTGATAGCGCGAATGGTCGGCTGTAATTCGCCTTTCAGGACGCCGTGAAGCTGGAAACTCTGTCGTGTGGTGATGCGCAAGGTGTTATTGCCGTAGCAACTTGACGAATTGTTGGAGGTGGACTGGCTAAAGTTGACCCATTGACAGACAGCGTGACTTTTTTTCGGGCATGGCGTCTAACTTGATATACCGCTCAAGAGAGCGATAAAAAGAAAAGCTTCCAGAAGACAAAAAAGGAGACCATCCATGCCAGTAGTCACAAATTGGAGTGATGCTATCATCACTTCACTCAGCAACGCACTTAACCTTGTCCTGACCTTCATTCCTAAATTGATTGGCTTTTTTATCATCCTGCTCGTAGGCTATATTGTCGCGAAAGCTATCAGTAAAGCAGTCGTTTTCCTCTTGCGGAAAATCGGTTTCGACCGTATGACGAACCGCATTGGCTTGCATCGAATCAGCCAGAGTTCAGGTATGCAATTGGACCCTGCCAACATCCTGGGCCAGGTTGTTTACTGGTTCATCTTCCTCATTTTCTTGATACCAGCCGTTGACGCACTTGGTTTGACTGCTGTCAGCAACATTTTGAACACCTTAGTGACCTACATTCCCAACGTCTTTGTCGCCATTCTCGTCCTTTTCCTGGGTACGCTGGCGGCCACCTTTGTTGCCGATATTGTGCGTGGTTTCACTGCCAGCGCGAAAGTAGGCAACCCGTCCATTTTTGCCAACATCGCACGCTTCTCCATTATCGGTTTCGCGGCACTTATCGCGCTTGAGCAGTTGCAAATCGCCCCTGCGCTGTTGAACATTCTATTCACGGCCATTATTGGTGCGGTCGCGCTTGCCTTTGGCCTGGCCTTCGGCATTGGTGGTCAGGACTCTGCCCGCCGTATGCTCGCCCGTGGTGAAAACAGTGTAAGCAATACAGCCGCACAGGTAAGTACCGGGCAAACTTTGAACGACGAAGTGGCCGGTCGGCCCCGCCAATAAGATGTACCATGTCAGTAGGGAGTGCATTAGCCCGTCCGCGTCCATACCCTTCATCAGTATTGCACAATATTGGATGGAGACGCGACGGGCTAATGCAGATTAAATAAATAAACTGGTAATAATTCAGCACGGATTACCAAATTAATTTTTTAATCTGCATTAGCTGTCTCTACCAGTCCGTTCACAGGCCTCACCCCAAATTGTCTACAGGTTGGACAATAGATAAACTCGCATGTATAATACGCACTGAAAATACTACGTAAGCTTCCTTATTTATTTTATTTGCTGAAAGAAAATAGTAAGATGTTGACCCTTTCGGATGAAGAGTTAGTAACGCGCTGCAAGGCAGAGTTGCCGGGCAATACCCGCAGCTATGAAATGTTGGTGCAGCGTCATATGAATAAAGTGTATAGCATTGCGTACCGCGTGGTGTATAACAAGGAAGCGGCGGAGGATATCACGCAGGAAGCGTTTATTAAGGTATACAATGGTATCAAAAAATTTGAGCAACAATCATCCTTTTCAAGCTGGCTCTATCGTATCGCGACCAATAGCGCGTTGGATGCGCTCGATAAAATGAAGCGAGAGAATAGCAATGTGCTGTCGTTCAGTAGCCAGGGACAGAAAAAAAATGAAGAGGAGGGGGTTGATCCACTCTCGCTCCAGGCCTCGTCTGCGGCGGGGCCGGAGGAGAAGAGTATGCAGCGAGAGTTGCGGGAATGTATTCACCGGGTACTCAGAAAATTAGACCGCGAACAGGCGCGAGTTCTTGTATTGCGTGACTTTGAAGACCTGAGCTATGACGAGATTTCAACGCTCCTCGCGTCGAGTTTGAGTGCTGTTAAGATGCGTATCCACCGGGCGCGACTGGCCTTTCAGGATATGTTCGAGCAGTTCTGCGGCAGCGTCTATTCGGTAATCTCGGTCGCGTCGGGAAATGGTGCTAAAGGGAAAGCGAAGGCAAAAAAGGGGTAAGTACGATGAATTGTGAAGAATTAGCCCAACTGATACCCGACCTTGTTGATGGTACCCTGGCTCCCGACGTACTGGCGGAAGCTGAGGCAACCTTGCCACAGTGTCCTGAGTGCGAGCGTGAACTGACCATGGCACGTCAGGTTCGCGCTTTCCTACAAAGGATGCAAGCGGAAAACGCCAATTTGCGCGTTCCTGTTGGTTTCGAGGCTCGTCTCCTCGCACGAGTGCAGGCGCAGCACGGCAGTCTGGAATTGCTGGACCTATCATCAAAAATATTCGGCGCCTGGCTGGTGGAATTGCTGAATCTCATTGGCGGCCTCCTTGACCCCGCCGCTCAACTCGCTAGCAGCCGTCCTCAGACGAGCGGCGCTTGATTACATACATGACGTGTCGTAGTAAAGAGGATTTGTTATGAACTTGCAACCAGTTATAAAATCGCTCATTCAGATAGTTACCCAGATTCTCGATTTTATTCCCAATCTTGTCAACGGCTTGATTATCCTGATTGTGGGCTATCTCATCAGCGCATTGATTCGCTGGTTGTTGCGCTTCATTTTCCGCCGTATCCGGCTCGACCAACTGATGGATCGTGCGGGTATCACCAATGCCATGCATAGTCTGGGTATGCGAGCTTCCATCTCTGAGGTACTGGCGCAAATCGTCTTCTTCTTCCTGCTGCTCAGTTTCGCCACCTCCGCCTTTATGTTGATGGGCCTGACCACCGTCTCGAATCTCTTACAAAGCATCCTGCAATTTATTCCAAAAGCTATCAGTGCAGCGATTCTGGTCGTTTTAGGTTCAATGCTGGCACGTTTCCTCGGCAACACGATTGCCGCCGTTGCCGACAATGTAAACATCACTTACGGCAAGGCACTGGGCAAAATTATCGAATACGCCATTGTAGCCTTCATCATTGTGCTGGCCGTCTCAACCCTCGGCATTGACACCACTATCCTGACCACCAGCTTTACGATCATTATTGCCGCCGCCGGACTGGCCATCGCCCTTACCTTCGCTTTCGGCTCCCGCGACTCCGCACGCAACGTTATCGCTGGCCACTATGTGCGTCAAAACTTTCGCCCCGGTCAACGCATCACGCTGGGAGACTATAGCGGAACCGTCCGCTCCACTGCCGGGGCCTACACCGTTCTCGAAACCTCCAGCCCGGATGGGGAGAATAGCACCATCTCGCTCCCTAACACGATGCTGATTGAGAGCGCAGTGATGGGACAGGAGGGTGCCGAGAGTGCAGAAAGTGCGCAATCAGCAGGCGAGGTGACGAAACAAGAGGGTACGCAGCCAGCGGATGAGGAGACAAAAACGGAAGAGGCAGAAGATACGAGGGGAACAGGAAGGGAATGAAAATGAGTTGTAGAGACACGTTCTTATTTTATAAGGAAAGAGCCAGATTAACGGCTGACTAAACGAGTTGTGGCGATAAAAACAACCTGCCCTTGCTGATTAGTATAACGTATTTGCAGCGTGACGAGTTCTATAGAAGTGTTGCCAGGGCCGCGACGATTGGCACCATCAAGTACAGTCATTACGCCTGTTAAGGTTTCGCCCAGATGAATCGGGACAAGGTACTCATACTCTTCTTCACGATGCATAAGTCTGTTGATATCAAGCCCTAACTGTGCGAGTTGTTCGACGAAATGAGCGTTCCCCCAGAATAAAAACATTGTTGCTATTGTCGGAGGCAGAGGAACATCCGCGTACCCCGCTGCCTGAGCCGCTTGCTGACTCTGGTACACAGCATTATCATCCCCAATGGCGATTGCCAGTTCCCGAATTTTTGCCCGTTCGATGGTCACGGAAAATGGGGGAAAGCTATGTCCAATCTTGCTTGTCTCGAACATTCTATTCTTCTCCAGTGCCTTGCTGCATGATAGTTCATTCGTAACAATACCATTATTCTTTTGAGTACCGCTAATTACAGAAAATTTCCCATTCTACCACTTGACAAATGTTATAGCAGTATGTTATATTTACTATAGCAGATTGCTATCACCATTATTCGTACTTACCTTTTGTAGGAGGCTATATGTGGATCATCATTAGCACCGCAATACCAATTGTACTTTCCATCTATGGGTTGTCCCGTCTGCAACAAAATCGAAATAGTCATGGCGCTCAAACCCCAACATGTAGTGATTATGTCCCTGTACGGTTCTATAACCACACACGGTTCTATAACCACGAGAACCCTAATCTGCGTCGCCAGGCGAATACGTTGCAGAGTGCCGAAGAGAAAGAGGCGGCAGCACGCAAATACCTTGTGAAATGGGATAGCGATGAAGAGAGTGAGCAAAGTTCCCCTCTCCCACTTCCTGCAGATGTGGATACCACTGTTGCTAGCGATGTTGAGGAAAAGAAACAAACGGATAAGCACAGGAGCAAACAGGCTGATGTGAAGTGGGATGCGTTTGAGGAGAAGTAGTTTGACAGGATAAATGCTGCCAGTAACTGCGCCATAAGTTAAATACAGTGGCATCAATGCGTTATGAAAAATAGAATAGAGAACTATAGAAGAGGAGATTATTCAAAAACTGGTGCTGATGAACAGCTTCCGGTAAAGAGTTGCAGCCTGAACATCGCTTTCTCTGGCTCGATGGCGATGCCACAGGTTCGATCGGGAAGCATTGAGCCAGCACCGGTTTTTGAACGGTCTTCTCAAAGACAGAGCTTGAGCCGTAGGGAATCTCAGTTGACGATCTCCACGGTATCGCCATCTTGCACATGGTGGTTCCGTCCCACCTGCTGACCGTCAAAGCGGGCTGACGGTCCCCACAGGCGTGCAGAGCGAAATGACGCACCGATGTCCTTGTGAATCTTCGTGGCGACATCAGCCACCGTCGCGCCGGGCTTCAAGGCCAACGGCTCCTCATCGGTGATTCCATCGTGGCGCAGGTAGACGCGAATCAGACCAGTCAAACTCCACACGGCCTCTTTGAATGCCGCAAGGCTTTCGTCATCAATGATGGAAACCCCGATGACCGGTAGCTCTGGCACCGCCGCTTGCAAGGAAGCAAGAGTACCCTCGTTCGCCTCATCTAACTTAGTGGCGGCAAGCATGGCAGGTAGCGTGATTCCCGCGGCTGCTACCTCGGAGCGTACCTCTTTGAGGACATGATGAGGTGCATTGATATCCTGGCAGTAGACGATGGCATCAGCAGCTCGGAGTACTCCCAACAGGGCGCGTCCGCCGCCACGGTCATCGTTAGCTCCTGCAATCAAGCCCGGAATCTCCACCAACTGCACAAGTACTCCGCCAATGCGCGTGAGTGCTGGCACAGGACGTAACGTGGTGAAGGCATAATCGCCTATCTTGATCTGCACATCGGAGAGCGCATAGAGCAACGACGACTTCCCTGCGTTGGGTGCCCCGACCAGTGCTACCTGGGCGGCCCCTTCGCGCCGCACAGCGATCGAGTCCCGCTGTACAGCATGAGAACGCTTATGGGATTCTTCAATCTGAGCAAGCACCCACTTGCGGATGTCTCCATAAGGACCATTGAGATAACCTGGCAGTTCATTGAGAATGGCGTGTAGTTCGCGTACGCGCTCGCTTCCTTCTTTGCCAACAAGGCGGCGCTTAATAAGCTGCATTTGAGTTCGATGAGGCATGGGCATAGGTAATACACTCCTGGTTACTTAAAGATCGGAGCAGGAGGGTACGCCCAAACAGCGGCTCATTTGGCAATCCTGCCGGTACTGAGCCGAGAAGAAAGGGTGCGTCCGTCCCGCTGCTTACACTGACGCTAGACCTGTAAGCAGCGGCTTAGCCGTTTTTATTGGAGATGGTTAAGTACCAGGCGCGTTCGCGCAAGATTCCCATAAAAAGCTTCCTTCCTCGATGAGGAGATATGTGTATTATTGTTTTACGTACTATACCATAGAAGAAGTACTCGCCGCAAGGGAATCATCTCGCGCATGAATGAGAACGATCGAAAAAATATGGAGGAAAACAATGCCTAAAAAAGCTTCTTACCTGCCGCGCGGGCAGCGTATGTTAAACGCCATCTTTGGCACAATGATACGCTTTGGAATGATACCGGGAGCGCATTTGATGAGTGTACCAGGTCGCAAGAGTGGGAAAATGCAGACCATTCCTTTGTATGTCTTGCGTCACGAGGGGCAACGTTGGCTTGTCGCAGGTTACGCCGGGTCCGATTGGGTAAAGAATTTGCGCGTAGCAGGATGGTGCGAGTTCTTCCATGACCGCGTGAAGGAACGAGTACAGGTTAGCGAAGTGGAGGACCTGGAAGTTCGCACTATTGTGCTGCGGGAGTTTGTACGGAAAGCTCCCGGCGCGAACAGAGGATATACAATTAGCCCAGATGCACCGCTTGAAGAATATGCCGCCATTACGCCAGAGCATCCAGTTTTTCGTGTGGTGACTACAGAAGTTCCTATGGAAAAGGCTTGACAACGCAATAGCAATATGTTATACATAATATAGCATATTGCTATTATACTGTCTTGTTCCTACCCTGAAAGGAGGCCATATGTGGATTATTATTGGCACGATGGTACCGGTTGTACTTGCCATCTATAGTTTGGCTCGTCTACAACAAAATCGAAATAGTCATGGTGCGCAAGGCCCAGGCGGAAGTGCTTATAATCGAGGAATAGATAGCTATATTCCCGCACGGCTCTATAATCATGAGGACCCCAATCTGCCTTCCTTAGCCTATCCAGCGACAACATCGCAAAGTGCTGAAGAGAAAGAGGCAGCGGCACGCAAATACCTTGTGAAGTGGGATAGCGATGAAGAAAATGAGCAGCGTCTTGATTCTCCGACCAACGTGGATACAACGGTTCCTGTTGAGGTTGAGGAAAAGAAACAACTTGATAAACACAAGGGCAAACAGACCGATGTGAAATGGGATAAGTTTGAGGAGAAGTAACCTATACTGTTGATAAGGAAAGGAAAACTTAATGCGGCAGAAGATCCTCGCCCAACTTGTGGACATTATTGTTTTGTTCAATCCTTTCCATCCACTCAGAGTAGCGATAGACGGTATTGATAATGCAGGTAAAACTACGTTGGCAAATGAACTTACTCCTCTGATTGAGCAACAGGGAAGAGCAGTCATTCGAGCCTCAATAGATGGGTTTCATCGATCTCGGCAGGAGCGTTATTCACGAGGGCCATACTCTCCTGAAGGCTACTATGAGGATTCGTTCGATTATCCTACTCTTCGAGAAGAACTTCTTGTGCCACTCGGACCAGACGGTAGCTTGCATTATCGTCGCGCAGCATTTGATGTTCGTAAGGATACTTTCCTTCCAAAGTTGGAGGAGGAAGCTCCTCTCAATGCGATATTGCTCTTTGATGGAGTATTTCTCTTGCGTCCCGAACTTGTGGATCAGTGGGATTATCGGATATTCGTGGAAGTGACGATGGAGGAAGCACTGCAACGGGCGATGAAACGCGATCTTCCACTTTTCGGCTCAGCAGACGCTGTCCAAGCCCGATATCTACAACGCTATTTCCCCGGACAACAACTTTATTTACAGGCAGTTCACCCCAGGCAACGGGCAGATGTTGTCGTGGAGAACAATGATCCAGCATATCCACAATTGATTTTTCCTCTCATGTAACCATCTTACCTCGGTTTGAACCGTAGGCTGGTCTAAGCAACTTCGTTATAGTTCGTGCGCCTCCCCTCCTGGAACGTTGTCTCCAGTAGCTTCGCGCACATTAAAAATATTCCTGGTAAGCGTTATTATACTGCCATAATGGGCTTTCGTATTATTCTTCTATTGTTCGTCGCCAATTCTGGACATGGCTCCTATCGCTTTTGATAAATGAGATAGCAATACGTTATACCTGTGATAGCATAGCACTATTGTGTTGATTTTTTATTACCTCATCAGGAGGCTATATGTGGATTATTATTGGCGTCGCGATACCGGTTGTACTTGCAATATACGGTTTGGCTCGTCTACAACAAAATCGAAATAGTCATGGTGCACAAGGCCCTGCCGGAAGTGCCAATAGCCGAAGAGCGGATAGCTATATTCCCGCACGGCTCTATAAAGCAGATAGCTATAATCATGATGACCTCAATCAGCCTTCCACAACCTTTCCAGCGACAACATTGCAAAGTGCCGAAGAGAAGGAAGCGGCGGCACGCAAATACCTCGTGAAATGGGATAACGACGAAGGGAGTGAGCAGCGTATTGATTCCCCGCCCCACGCGGATACAACGGTTCCTGTTGATGTTGAGGAAAAGAAACAACTTGATAAGCACAAAGGCAATCAAGCCGATGTGAAATGGGATAAGTTTGAGGAGGAGTGATTTGACACCACCCCACCTTACACCATACAATCAGAGCAGAACAGGTTGTTCGCTATCTCTTTTACGGAATACAAAGGATACCTTTTTGATGCAAGATACTTCTTCGAGGCAATCGCGCTGGCAGCAGGAACCGCTGCCGGAGGCGCGAGAGGTGGCCCCGAACATCTGGAAATTTACATTGCCTATCCCGTTTCCTTTACGAACGGTCAATATGTATGCGATTGTAGGTGAGGATGGCTGGGCGTTGATTGATGCAGGTATGGGTATACCCGATGCTCGCACGGCTTTGCGCGATGGTTTGCGCAAGGCGGGTTTGCGTGTTAGCAACCTGCGTACTATTGTGTTGTCGCATGACCACCCCGACCATATCGGCCTTTCGGGCGAATTGCGCGAGAAAAGTGGAGCTACGGTCTATATGCATCCCATTGATGCCGAGGGGATGCGTACCATCTGGAGCGGCTCGGCACCGGAACAGTTTCGAAGCGTTTCGCAATTTTTCCGCCAGCATGGCATGCCGATGAATGAGCAATGGTTCTCGCGTGTCTCGGCGGACGAGATGCGCAGCGTTATTCGCGTGCCACCATACGAAGAGCTTACGCTGGTCGAAGATGGGCAATACCTGGATATCCTGGGCGATCAGTACCATGTGATCTGGACGCCGGGACATTCAGATGGGCATATCTGCCTTTTCCGCGAACGCGACGGCGTTTTTATCGCTGCCGACCATGTTCTGCCGCGCATCACACCCAATGTTGGTCTTTATTCAGAGAATGACCGCGCCAATCCGTTGGGCGATTACCTGGACTCATTGAAAAAGGTGCAGAACCTGCCAGCAACTATCGTTCTCCCCGGTCATGGTGAGCCGTTTAGCGACCTCGCGGGACGCGTGCAGGAAATTATCGAGCATCACGAACAGCGCGAGCAACAAATTTTATCGCTGCTCGATGAGCGACCACAACATGCCTACTATCTGGCGGAAAAACTCTTCGGACAACGCCTGAAAAGTAACGAGGCGCGGCGTATGGCGGTCGCGGAAACGCTTGCACACCTCGAATACATGCGTTACGAAAGCCAGGTGGAGCAACACAAAACAAACGATGGGCTGATTTTGTATGAGGTAGTGTAAATCGATATGACGCTCCCCATAGTTGTATCTTCCTCGCAGATAGATACGTTGCTTGCTGCCAGACAAAGAGGTCAAGCGACCGTCGAGGTGTCGCCTGACCTCGGCCTCTCGACGGTTACGGCGACTATTCTGTCTGATAGGGTAGCTTTCCCCAATGGAGAATGTTTGACGTGGGAGCAGGCAGAGAAAATAAAAAAGTCACCGTCCAATTGTTTTTTTGTCGAGTATGGTACCATACGGGTCATTCAGATGTTCTCGGAGGAGACCAATCGCCTGTGTAGCCTTTTTCCGACGCAAGGTGCACCGAGTATGCTCATCGCCGGTTTTGTGATGCACCGTTTCAAAGATGTTGACCCCATGCAGGATACGTTGAAGAAAATTCGCAGCATCCAACCGATTACGGGGCGCGTGCTGGATACCGCGACCGGGTTGGGCTATACCGCCATCGAAGCTGCTAAGACGGCGGAAGAAGTCATCACCATCGAGCTTGACCCAGGGGCGCAGGAGATAGCGCGTTGCAATCCGTGGTCGCAGGCATTGTTTGCAAGTCGCAATATCCGGCAAATTATGGGCGATGCGTCTGAGGTGGTGCCAACCTTTGAGGAGAACTATTTTTCGCGTATCATTCACGACCCGCCCGCGTTCAGCCTCGCGGGCGACCTCTATTCTGGTGAATTTTACCGGCAGCTCTATCGCGTCCTCAAACATGGCGGACGCCTGTTTCACTATATTGGCGACCTGAACAGCAAATCTGGTAGCACTGTCACCAAAGGTGTCCTACGTCGTCTGCAAGAAGCTGGCTTCACACGCATTGTGCGCCGACCCGAAGCTTTTGGTGTTGTAGGGTACAAGTGACATGAGCAGGAAGAATAGAAACACCAGGTTTCTTTAGAGCAGGTTTTGCTAGATTTCGTTGACGAAAAAAGCAGAGGATGCGCAAAATCGTTTGTCGCATCCTCTGCTTTTTTCGTCAACGAAATCTAGCAGGTCCACTCGCGCCAGCTATAGCCGTCGCGCACGAAAATGGCGTGCGCGGCTTCGATGTTGGCCCAGGCATTGTAGGGCGAAGCTCCCGCTTCCGGCGTTCCCATCCAGGTACTGGGATAGAGAATCTGGAAGATGCCTGCTGCGTGGCTACCACCAATCGAGGTGGGATTATAGGCATTGGGGTTCAGCCCTGATTTACAACGCGCAATGCGCAGTGCTTCTGGCGCATAGGCACCAAATATTTGCTCGATCATGCCCGTGACTGAAGAACTCGGCACAGGTGGCACTGTTGGCACTGGGGGCGCTGGTGTTGGTGCTGGTGTAGATACCGGGGCCGGGTTCGTTGCGGGCTTTGTGATTTTAGATGGCGTGTGCTTTGTATGCACGGCCCGTGCTGGTTTGTGTGCAATACCAGATGGGAGAATGCAGAAACTCTGATCGGGAGAAATCAGGTTTACATTTTTTATATGTTTCAGTTGTGCAGTCCCCTGATACGCCGTGTGGTAAGTAACTTCAATCACACCGGGTGTATCAGCGGGTTCCACTATGTGAAAGTAGCAATTTGGGGCAGCGAACGCAGAAGGTGAGAAGAGGAAGGACTGGTTTCCACTAACAATCCCCAATAAGACCAGTATTACCCGGGTACAAAGCACTACAGAGACTTTCAAACTTGCAAACGTACGGAAAATGGTTACGAAACGGTTCATTATACTCTTTCTGGCTAAGGATAAACCACCGTGGCTTATCCTATCTACAAAGCGTGAACTTTGAGCTACCGATCAGATCAAAAATAGAACATATGCTCGCAAAATTGACTTTTCGGCAGACACGATGGCTAGTGTAGCATTTTGGTGATGACACATAATGAAACGCAGTGAAATATAGGAAGAATAGGCTATCCAAATAAGGTGTGATGACTCAGGGTACCCTGAGTCATTATTGTAAATCGATGACACACTTTGGATACGGCCGTTTGACATGCCTCAATAAAGTTATCCACAAGTTATCCACTTGTATATGAAAAAATTCATGCCAATTACCCTTTTCTCTTTTGGTAATTATCTGGTATAATGAAGTGGGGAGAAGTGGGGCAAAATGGTGAGTACGTTCGGCAGGTGGGGAAGGGAGGTGAAATATTCCTGAATGAGGGAGAATATTCAGGATATGCGCCGGGGACCACCCGAACGGCTCGTTTGGAGAGAAAGCGCGAAAAGGCATGTTTCTTGGAGAGTACGAACATACGATTGATGCAAAAGGGCGCATGGCGGTACCGGCAAGGTTCCGGTCGCAGATGGACCGTGGTGCAGTCGTGAGTAAAGGGATGGGAACATGTCTCTCGGTATATACCATGCAGCGATGGGAAGAGAAATCGGCGGAGTTGGTTGCAGGTAAAGCGAGCGAAGAATTGCGCGACTTTGAGCGGCGAATTTATCCCAGTGCCAGTGAGGTGGAGTTGGATGGGCAGGGGCGCATGATTATTCCCGCACGGCTACGGGCTTACGCCAATCTTGGTAGTGAGGTAACGGTAGCCGGTGTGCGCGATCATTTTGAAATCTGGGATCGCCAGGGCTGGCAGGTATATCAAGAACGTTTGGATGCGGAAGGGGGCGCAAATCCCTTCTAATTCACTGATTGACGAATATACGTTGACAGAAGAAATGTAGTGGCATCCTTGTGGATGTCAGGGAACACGATGCAAACACGACATGTGCCGGTGATGCCGGAAGAGGTGTTGCAGTACCTGCACCCGCAGCCCGGTGGTCATTACGTTGATGGCACGTTAGGCGGTGGGGGTCATACGCTGGCGATCCTGGAGCGTTGCGCTCCCGATGGCGAAGTGTTAGGGATAGATACCGATAGCGGGGCATTAGAACGAGTACGCGAACGCTTTCCGACTGAGGTAAGCAGTGGGCGTCTGGTTTTAGCATACGGCAATTTTGCTGAACTGGCCCGTATTGTGAACGAGGCCGGTTTTACGTCTGTACAGGGTGTCTTGCTCGACCTGGGCTTCTCATCCGACCAGATGGAAAATGCGCAACGCGGCTTTGCTTTTAGCAGCGATGGCCCGTTGGATATGCGGCTTGATCAAGCGCAAGAGCAGACCGCGTCCGATATCGTAAACAGCGCGAGCGAGCAAGAGTTGGCGGATATTTTCTGGCGTTACGGAGAAGAGACGCGCTCGCGGCAGATAGCCCGACGTATCGTACGCGAGCGTGCATCGGGAGCGATTACACGTACATCGCAACTGGCACGCATAGCCGCAGCCGGGGTTTCTTATAAAGCGGGAGCGCATCGCGCGATTCATCCGGCGACGAAAGTGTTTCAAGCCTTGCGTATCGCTGTCAATCATGAACTGGAGCGACTGGAAACGGTTCTCCCGCAAATAGTGGATGTGCTGGAGGCAGGGAGTACAGGGAGTATGGCGAATACGAACAATAGAGATACTATGCAAGGGAAAAAAGAACGTGGTATGGGAGGCAGAATGGTGATTATTTCATTTCATTCATTAGAGGATCGCATTGTGAAAGAATTTATGAAACGTGAGGCGACGGATTGTATCTGTCCCCCACATATTCCGGTATGTGTCTGTGGTCATAAGGCGCGTATACGCCTGTTGACCCGCAAACCAGTGACTCCACATCCTCAGGAGGTCATGGCGAATCCGCGTGCTCGCAGCGCAAAGCTACGGGCGGCTGAAATGATTGTTAGCTCGTAGTGCGTCACAGGTAGGTGTTACGGAGGAGTAATGCAGTCTATAGATTGCTGTATCGCTGCATTGCTCCTTCCGCATCCATATACAAAGGAATGTAACGTATGGAACGCCTGAAACATCGGGATAGCGGGTCGAAAACGGCTTTGCCTAAGCCCATTGTGGCTGCTAAACGACGCCGACAACTCTACCCTTTTTTCTTCTCGATGGGGCCTGTCGCCTTGAGCATCTGTAGCGTGCTACTCATCGGCCTGATGGCGGTGCTGTACCTGACGCAGGTCGGTCAGGCGGTTTCAGTGAACCAGCAAATCCAGGATTATCATTATCAGCAGGCCGCGCTTCAGCGACAAAACCAGGACCTTGTCTCCACCATTGCTCAGGAACAGTCACCGGCCTATATTGCCGCCAAAGCACAGGCGATGGGCCTTGTGCCTGAAGACCCGAAAGTAGTACAGGTAATTGTAGTCAAACACCTTGAGCAAATGCTCGCAGATGCTCAAAATAACCAGAATATGCAACCGTGATAGACGCGAAAGGAGAATGAAATGGGTGTAGAACTGCGCCGCGCTCGTCGCCGCCAAATGCTCATTTTCATGCTCGTTTGCGCCGTTATGATTATTCTTCTATGCCGGTTGTACTACTGGCAAGTTGTACGCGCCTCAGGCCTTGCACAGCGTGCGAGCGAAGAGCATATTCAAAGTTTTCCATTGAACGCACCTCGTGGTCTGATCTATGACGCGGAAGGCCATATTCTGGCAACCAATGTAATGCGCGATGATGTTTACATCGAGCCGATCCAGTTCTCGATAGACCATCCTGACAGCTATGCAAGCGATCTGTCAACGCTGGTGCAAGCACTGCATAGCGTATTGCCCGCGGTCTCAGAAAGCGAACTCACCAGAGATTTTAGCTTGAATTTGCAGACAAAGCGTATCGCGATTGGCATCACTGAGGAGCAGAGCCAGCAGTTACAGAATATGCAACTGCCTGATACTTTCTTGCAAGCGCGTGTGTGGCGCACATATCCAGGTGGGACGCTGGCAGCCCAGGTATTGGGCTACGTGTCGCCCGATAACAACCAGGGCTATTACGGTATTGAGGGCCAGTATAATACGTTGCTGGCTGGTAAGCCGGGCAGCTTCACCTCGGAGACCGACCTGTACGGTAATCCGCTCGTAGTTGGTTCGAGTGTTGAGCAACAACCGGTGAGCGGTGCGAATCTGACATTAACTCTCAATAGCACCATCGAATACATGGTGCAAATGCAGTTGGTAAAGACTATTCAACAACTGGGGGCGCAAGGCGGTTCAGTAGTGGTTCTCAACGCCCGTACCGGTGCGGTTGTCGCAATGGCGGGCGCACCAACATTTGATCCGAACCAGTACAGCACGTATGCCAACCAGCAAGGTTGCCTCGGCAGCGAGGAAGTGTACTTTAATCCAGTGCTGTATTGCGCGTATGAACCGGGTTCGACGATGAAGGCCGTCACAATGTCGGCGGCACTCGATCAGGGGCTAATTACGCCAGATACCTCCTTTTATGATCCTGGCTATATCAATTTTAATGATGCGCCGACGGTAGAAAATTGGGCAGGACTTGCGTATGGTACCGAGACAATGACGCAGGTGCTGATGCATTCAGCCAATGTCGGTGCGGCCTATGTGGCACACAATATTCTGGGGCCAACCCGTTACTATCCATACGTGGCACGCTTTGGGTTCGGCCAGCTAACGGGCGTAGATGATGGACCGGAGGCGCCGGGCTTTTATCGCACACCCGCTTCGCCGGACTGGTCTATGAGCGACCTGACGCGGCAAGCCTTTGGGCAGAGCATTGAAGCAACGCAATTGCAAGTGGCGATGGTCTATCAAACAATTGCCAATGGCGGCGTCATGATGCAACCTTATCTGGTAGCTTCGATAGACAATAATGGCAAGAGCATGACAACACATCCACGAGTTGAGCGGCGTGTTATCAGCGCTCAGGCATCTCACGAACTGACAGGGATGCTGGAAATGGTGGCATCGAAGGGTTTGGCTGAGTCTGCCAGGGTTCCGGGCTATACCGTTGCGGCGAAAACGGGAACGGCAACGACGCAAGGTATCTCATCTGACCAGACCGAAGCTTCGGTCGCCGGTTTTATTCCGGCCTCGAATCCACAGTTTGTGATTCTGGTGAAAATAGATCGCCCGCAAGCTACTATTTATGGTGGCACCGCGGCTGGCCCATTATGGCAAGCAATAGCACAACAACTGATGTGGTACTATCACGTCCCACCCGACGCCGTATCGTAGTGGCTCGCACCCTGTCTGGGCACCCTCTCCGGGGGAGAGGTAATGACAGGTAATAATCGCGCCCACCGCCGATTGCTCGGCAATACGAGGAAAAATTTAATATATCTGTAATTGGGCTGCAACCGATCAATCGGCCCGTATTGACACAACTAAATAATGAAGGTGTATAGATGGGTTTATTAGAAGATAAGGATGAACTATCATTCCAGGTGGCAAACACGCTTCCTGGAAGCGATGATAACGAACTAAGCGATATCTGGCGCAAGCTGCTTGGCGTTTCCGCCGACGGAAGCGCAAATGATACCGCTGGCATCGATAGAGCGATGGGCAATATTGCTCAGTCGCCTGTGCCAGTTGTCGCTGACCCGTGGCGCGAGTTATTGCACGCTCAAGATGTCGAGATTGTTGACCTGCAGCAATGCCGTCCGCAGCGACCACCGACGGTACAAGTCGCGTTTAGCGAACAGGAGGTTGAGCAGGCCCTGCAAATTTTGCAGGAACACTAACAACACTAACGTTAAGAGGATTATACACGAAAATTTGTTCTATGTCAAGGGCATAGCTAGAGAAATGTAAGAACGTATGGTACTCGGTTTTGGCAGACAACAGAAAAAGGCACCAACCCTCGCATCGCGCAAAGCAGAATTGCAGAAGCGGCACGATGGGCGAATTCCGCAGATGCGTTCGCCTGTGCTAGATGCGATGCCACAAAAGCAGGTCCAACGTTCTTCAGCGGGTGGCACGAGACGGTCTGTCAGGCGCGTCCGGTACGCTGCCGAAGAGTCGGTATCGCTTGCTCGTCCTGTTGCACCTCGCAAGAGTTTACCTCGTGGGAGCGGAAGCACAGTACGTTCAGCGGTGCGCTCAAGCGAGCCTGTAGTGGCTCAGAAGCCGCGTCGCAGTGGTATAACGGCAAGCTGGAAATTGCAGGCGTTGTGGGAGCCGGAACAGCAGGATGCATCGCTACAGGTGATCAGTGAGGAAGAGCAGAAGAAACTCGCCGCCCTGGATTTAGAGATGCGCCTGCCACGTATCGCGGGCAAAATTGATCGTGGCTGTTGATAGTTGTACTGACTTTGTTGTGTATCGGGCTGGTGATGGTCTATAGCGCCAGTTCGTTTGTCGCTGCTCGCGACTACGGCGATGCTGCCTACTTCTTTCAACGGCAGTTGTTGTCGGTTATTCTAGGCGTCATCGTTTTGCTGGTGACGATGCGTATTGACTACCGGCAGTGGCGGCGTTTTTCGCTGGTGGGCTTGTTGCTGACGTTGCCGTTGCTCCTATATGTCTTAAAGTATGGACGTGCGGAATACGGGGCCTCGCGTTGGATAGCGTTTGGCTCGTTTCTCTCGTTTCAACCGAGTGAACTCGTCAAGCTGGTTCTGGCCCTGTACATTGCTGATTGGCTGGCTCGTAAGGGCAATCAGGTAGGGACATTTCTCTACGGACTTGTGCCATTCGTGCTGCTGGTTGGCGTCATTTTAGGGCTGGTGATGCTGGAAAACGATATGGGAACTGCGGTGATTATCGCGGGATTGGCGACGGTGATGTTTTTCACAGCGGGGGCCAATATTATCCAGTTTCTGCTAGCAATAGGTTGCGGTGGGTTAATTTTCTTGACGGAGGCATTAAAAGGGTACCGGTACCTGCGTATTATAGGATTTTTGAATCCGTTTCAAGATACAACGGGTATCAATATGCAGTTGTACCAATCGCTGCTAGGGCTTGGTTCAGGTGGTTGGTTCGGGTTGGGATTAGGGGCCAGCCGCCAGAAGGCGGGCTATCTACCTTTCCCATTCATTGACTCGATCTTCGCCATTCTGGGTGAGGAACTTGGTTTTATCGGTTGCGCTTTCGTCGTTATGCTGTTCTTGTTCCTGGCGTTTCGCGGCTTTCGACTGGCGCGACGTTCGCAAGACCTCTACGGCGCATTACTGGCAACGGGTATTACGACATGGTTGATTTTGCAGGCGATAATCAATATTGGTTCGACGACAGGCACGATCCCTTACACGGGCGTACCCTTGCCGTTTATCAGCTTTGGCGGTTCTTCGCTCGTGATTTCGCTGGCGGCGATCGGCGTGCTATTGAACATTTCCCGCTATACACAGGTGCCAGAGCATCCCGCGCTATCGCGGAGGTCGATTACCGTGAATATGCGCAAGAAAAAAAGCAATTGACATGAAAGTATTAGTATCAGGCGGCGGCACTGGAGGCCATATTTATCCGGCTCTCGCAGTGGCGGCGCAATTAGAAAAAACATATGCGGCTGATATCCTGTATCTTGGCAGCGATGACGGATTGGAGACGGAACTGGCACCGGCCGCCGGTTTCTCGTTCGCGATGATCAAGGCGGGCAAATTGCAGCGTTATCTCGCGTGGAGTACGCTCACGGGCGTTGGGCGCGTACCGGTTGGGATGGCACAGGCCATCAACATCGTGCGCAAGTTTCGCCCCGATGTCGCTTTTACGAGCGGAGGCTATGTCGCGGTACCAGCCGGACTGGCGGCGCGGATCAACGGCGTTCCGTTGGTGATGCACCAGCAGGATGTACCGCCCAATCTGTCGAACAGGTTGATTGCACCGTTGGCAACCCGTATCTCGGTGGCCTTCGCGGACTCTAAAGCGTACTTTCCGGCGTGGAAGACGGTGCAACTGGGCAATCCGGTACGGCAGGAGATACTGGATATGCGCAATGTTTCGTCGCAACAGGCACGCAGTCGACTCGGGCTTGCGCCTGAACTGCCTCTGTTGCTGGTGACGGGCGGGAGTCAGGGAGCGCGGCACCTGAATCAGGTGGTTTGCTCGGCATTGCCGGACCTCTTGCCACACTGCTCTGTGTTGCAGATAACGGGCAAGAAACTTTTTGACGAGACTCGTGAACTATCGGCGCAGACGATGGAAACTTTGGACGAGGAGATGCGGCAACGCTATATGCTGGTGCCGTATCTCAACGAGGAGATGCCGGTGGCCCTCCAGGCCTCCACGATTGTTCTCTGCCGGGCCGGTGCGGCGACGCTCAGCGAACTGGCGGTATTGGGCAAGCCGAGCATTCTGGTACCGTTGCCGCCCGCTATCGGTAGTTCGCCACAAGAGGTGAACGCCGCGATGTTCGGAAGAAAACGGGCTACATATGTAATTAAGGATATTGATTTGAAACGAGAACTTGTTGTAGAACGTATTAAAAGTAGTATCTTTTCTACACGAGAACTTATGGAAATGGCGAAAGCTGCATTGGCTTTTGCCATGCCGGACGCGACTGCGGCGATTGCCGCCGAGGTTGCGAAAATAGCTAATATGCGTGTGGCAAAGGCGACGCGCCATGAAAGTCTGGTTGTGTGAAAACGTCGAACTTGCATTTTATGGGTATAGGCGGTCAAGGTATCTCAGCGGTGGCGCAGATGGCGCAACTTGCCGGTGAGCGCGTGACCGGTTGTGATCGGCAGGTTTCGGCAACTACGCTCCTGTTGGAGCAAGCTGGTATTGCTGTGCAAATAGGCCACAGCGCGAGCCACCTGGAAGGTGTAAATACGCTGGTAATCAGTGCGGCGGTGCCGGCACTCGACCCGATGAATCCGGAACTGCTGGCGGCTCGCGAACGTGGCATAGCGGTGGTTCCCTGGCAGGAACTGTTGGGCGAGTTTATGCAGGGCAAGTGCGTTCTCTCGGTGAGCGGCGTGCATGGCAAAGGGACGACAACCGCGATGCTGGCACTGATGCTGGCAGATGCGGGCCTCGACCCCACCTGTGAGATTGGTGCGGTGGTGCCGCGTTTCGGCGCGAACTATCGCCTGGGCAAGAGCGATTACTTTGTGAACGAGGCAGACGAGTTCAATCACAATTTCTGGCACTATCATCCACGCCTGGCGATAGTGACCTCGATTGAGTTTGAACATCCTGAGTTCTTCGCCGACTACACCGCGTTTCTCGATGCCTTTGAGCATTTCATTCGCGGTATGGATATGGATGGTGATTGGCCTATTCCGCCGACGCTCATCCTGAACGCGGATAGCCCCGGTTGCGCCGATTTGCGCAATCGTCTGAGCGATTGGCAAGGGCGCATTGTGACGTATGCCTTAGCCAAAAAAGCTAGAGATGCAGCGTCTATAGATAAGGAGCAAGCGACCTTTGAAGCTTTCGACGTGCGACTTGAGGGAGAGACAAGTTTTCGTGTGAGGTCGTATGAAGCACGTGAGGGAACGGAAGGAACGGCGTTCCCAACGGATCGCGTCTTTCACCTGAGTTTACCAGGACTGCATAACGTAGAGAACGCTCTCGCGGCTTTGACGGCGGCGAGTATCGTTGGTGTAGATGCAGCGACTATTCAGCAGACACTGGCAAGTTTTAGCGGCATCCGGCGGCGCTTTGAGATTCGCCATGATGGCCCGTTACAGGTCAACGGCAAAAGCGTGGATGTCATGCTAGTGGATGATTACGCGCACCATCCAACCGCTATTGCCGCGACATTGTCGGCGACGCGGCAACGCTATCCGAACCGGCGCATTCTAGCGGTTTACCAGCCGCACATGTTCAGCCGTACAAAGACGTTTTTTGATCAGTTCTTGCGTGCCTTCGCAGACGCGGATGTAACGCTTATCGCGGATATTTTCCCGGCCCGCGAGCGCGATACTGGTATCGTCTCGGCGCGGCAACTGGTAGAGGCGATGGAGCAGCAGCCATATGTCACGAAAGAAGGCAAACAAGTATTGCACGCTGGAAGCGTGCGGTCAACGGCAGAGCTGTTACGTAAGACGCTGCAATCCGGCGATATAGCACTCATAATGGGCGCAGGTGATATTTATACCGTTACTGATATGGTACTGAAGCAGAATAAAGCAGACTGAGATATATTGAGAGGATATTTTTTATGACGTTCGATGTTGAGACAACATACGCTGAGTTGCACTCCTCGCTTGGTGTGCGGGTGCGACGCAACGAACCGCTTTCGCGCCATAACACCTTTGGCGTAGGCGGTCCGGCTGACGTGTGGGTCTCACTCGATACGCAAGAGAACTTGCTGAAACTTGTACGTGTGTGTGCCGAAAAAGATTGGCCCTTGCTGCTTGTTGGCAACGGCACCAATACGCTTTTTGCCGACGCGGGTGTGCGCGGCATTGTTGCTCGTATTGCGCTCAATGGCTATCGTATTGAAGATAACGGAGATGGCACAGCGTTACTGGTCGCGGAAGCGGGACTGAGCTGGCCGAGGCTGCTCAATGAACTGGCACCACTCGGTTGGGGCGGATTAGAGTTTGGGCCGGGCATCCCTGGTACGTTGGGCGGCGGCGTGATTAGCAATGCTGGTGCCCATAATGGAGAGCTTGGGCAAGCCCTGGCGTGGATTGAGGTACTGGATGCGCGGCGCAGCTCGGACACAGATGAGGGTTTTACCTTCCCGCTGGTGAGGCGTTACCTGCATGACGAACTGGACTTGAGCTATCGTCATAGCCGCTTTCGCGCATTGCGCCGCGTCCAGTTTGACGAGCGCGGCTATCCATTAGCCGCTCCGCGCAAACGAATTGAACCGGCTGAGATCATCATGCAGTTGGGGGTACGATTGCAGCGTGAAGACCCGCAGAAGTTGCGGGAATTGATAGATCGATACAAACTGCACCGGAAGATGACGCAGCCACCGCAGCAGAGCGCGGGTTCGGTCTTCAAGAATCCTCCAGGCGACTATGCCGGTCGGCTGATTGAACAGGCAGGGATGAAGGGAGTAGTACAAGGGGGGGCGCAAATCTCTGAACGCCACGCAAACTTTATTGTTAATGTAGGAAGTGCCAGTGCTGCCGATGTGGCTACACTGATAATGGAGGCTCGCAACCGCGTGCGGGAGCGGTTTGGGGTGGAATTGGAGTTGGAGGTCGAATTGCGCGGTGAGTGGAGAATAGCATGACAGAGAAAAGACGATTACGAGAGCAAATAGCGACTCATGACTATAAACGTTCCATGTCAACGTCGGCTGCCGGGAACGCAAGCTCCGCTGTAAGCTCCAGGGCAAGTACGAAGCGGCGCGTGGTAAGAATGCCGGATGCTGTGCCGCAGGTGGCATGGAACGAGTATGTTGAGCGGCGCAATCGTTTGTATGCCGAACGTTCACGCACGCCACAAGCTGGGACATACACGAAAATGACGCCGCGCACATTTGCCCAGACGGGAACACAGGCACCTGCAGGACAAATGCGCACAATCAAGCGATTGCCACGCTACCACGGTACCCAGAGTACACCGGTACCTGTGCGCAGCGGGAGGCGCAATGGACATAGTGGACACAGTGGCCGACGTGGGTTCTGGTGGAAACTGTTTGGCTTCTTTACGTTGCTGGCCTTGATTATCCTGGGAACAGCTTTTGCACTGACCGGTTCAGCTTTTCGTATTGAGCACCTCAGCATCGTGGGAACGCATAACCCGTTGTTGGTGCGTAATATCCAGCAACTCGGTATCCAGGGCCAGAACCTCTTTCTGATAGATGTAACGGCATTGACGAACCGTATTGATGCGTCACCGATGGTTGCCAACGCCAATATGGAGAAGCAATGGCCAAACCGGATGGTTGTTACAGTGACGGAACGAACTCCTGTATTGCTCTGGCAAACGCAACAGGGTTTATACAGTGTAGATATAGAGGGAGTGGTGATTGCCCCGGCGAGCGAGACGGCGGGAGCGACGCATTTGATGAGGGTTGTTGACATAAGGAAGGGTGATAATGCCACTGGACGAACGGGGAATACGGGGATTCGTCCAGGTGTGCGGTTGAGCGCGGCGGATATCGCATTTGCAATGCAGGTCTTTGCACGTTTGCCAGAGATGACGGGCGTCACAAATTTTACCTTGCGCTACGGTGATACAACGCCCGCATTGACGGGAAGTATGGGGGGAAATGGAGTCTTTGAAGTCGTGAGTCACGCGGGTTGGGTGGCATATCTGGGCGGTTCCAATGATACTAACCCGTTGGGGAACCGGCTTATCGAACTCCAGCAAATTCTCGCGTTAGCGCAGCAACAGCAATTGAATATTGCGACGATTGATCTGCGCTATGGTCTACGACCGGTTTATACATTAAAGAGTTAAGCAGGTAGTGTGTCGTAAGTGCAGGGTATGTACAGGGTATGCAATGAAGTGTAAGTATCCGTAGTGCGTTTCACACTTGTACCGCCCAAGAGGAGCGTGTATTGTGCAAGAGCGGGTGATTGTCGGAATCGACGTAGGAACAACAAAAATATGTGCTCTCGTCGGCGAGCTAGACCGTGACGGGAAGCTGAATATTGTTGGCGTTGGCACCTGCCCTTCGCAGGGCCTGCGCCGCGGGGTGGTGGTGAATATTGAGGAGACTGTCACTTCCATCGCGGCGGCATTGGATCGTGCAGAACGCCTTTCAGGGAAGAATATTACCACAGCGTATGTGGGCATTGCGGGCAGTCATATTGCCTCGGAGAATAGCAAGGGCTTTGTCGCTATCTCGCCCAGTCACCGGGATATTGTGCAAAACGACATTAGCCGAGCTATAGAAGTGGCGCGTGCCATTGCTATACCAGCGAATCGCGAGGTCATTCATGTGATTCCTCGCGGCTACGTTGTTGATGGGCAGGAAGGCATTAAGAATCCCATCGGCATGTCTGGTTTCCGCCTTGAAGTTGAGACCCATATCATTACAGGCGCGGTGTCCTCTATTCACAACTTGATCAAGTGCGTGCAGAAGGCGCGTGTAGAGATCGAAGACCTGGTGTTGGAGCCGCTGGCCTCAAGCGAGGCGGTGCTGGAGGATGGTGAGACTGACCTCGGTGTGGCACTGGTGGATATTGGTGGTGGCACCACTGATATCGCTATCTTTGCCGATGGTGCTATCTGGCAGACGGTGGTGTTGCCGATTGGCGGCAATCTGATTACCAGCGATATCGCCATCGGCCTGCGTTTGCCGCCTGCCGTTGCCGAGGAACTCAAAGTTACCTATGGACATTGCGATCCTTCGACCATTGATGATGACGATATGATTGAACTTTCGCAATTCATGCCGGATTGTGATGATCTTGTGCCGCGCAAATTGCTTGCCGAGATTATCCAGGCCCGTGTGGAAGAGTTGTTCGAAATGGTTCACGAGGAGATCAAGAAGTCTGGCTACGATGGTCTGTTACCGGCTGGTCTGGTGCTAACCGGTGGCAGTGCCGAATTGCCCGGTATCCTCGATCTGGCAGGGCAGACATTAGATTTGCCCGCACGCATCGGCTCGCCGTTGGGACTACACGGTCTCGCGGACTCGATCTCGCGTCCCGCGTATGCGACGGCGGTGGGCTTGTTACAGTGGGCACTGACTCACACCTCATATCTTATTGAGGACGAAGATTACGATAGCGGTGGGACGAGGGGCATGGCGTCCCGTTTTGGACGCTGGCTACGTGCGTTTATACCGTAGAAAAAGGGGGCCACGAAATGGTACCAATGGGAAATCATCAAATTGAAGGCTTTGCCCAGATCCGTGTCATCGGTGTTGGCGGAGGCGGCAGCAACGCGGTGAACCGGATGATACAGTCAAACATGATGGGTATCGAGTTTATCGCGGTCAATACCGACGCCCAGGCCTTGTTGCATACCGAGGCCCCGAACTGCATCCGTATTGGCGACAAGCTGACCCGTGGCCTCGGTGCGGGCGGCAATCCCAGCGTTGGCGCGAAAGCTGCTGAAGAGAGCGCGGAGGAACTTTACGAGGTTCTGAAAGGCTCGGATATGATCTTCATTACGGCAGGCATGGGTGGCGGAACCGGCACGGGGGCCAGTCCCGTCGTGGCGCAAATCGCCCGCGAGGTCGGTGCGCTCACCGTCGGTGTCGTCACCAAACCTTTCCTGTTTGAGGGCAACAAGCGACGGGCCGCCGCCGAGGAGGGTATCGCCAATCTGAAGCAGCATGTGGATACGCTCATCACCGTACCCAACGATCGCCTGTTGCAGGTTGCCGATAAAAAGATGCCGCTCGCGGAGGCTTTCCGGCTTGCCGACGACGTACTGCGTCAGGGCATTCAGGGTATCAGCGATCTGATCACCGTACCCGGTCTGATCAACCTGGACTTTGCCGACGTGAAAACGATCATGTCCTCCGCAGGTTCAGCCCTGATGGCGATTGGCGAGGCGACCGGCGATGCGCGGGCCATTGACGCGGCCAGTATCGCCATTGCCAGTCCTTTGTTGGATATTGATATCAGTGGTGCCCGCGGCGTACTGTTCAATATCACTGGTGGTATGGACCTGACGCTGTTCGAGGTCAACGAGGCGGCGGACATTATCAGCCGTGCAGCGCATCCAGAGGCGAATATCATCTTTGGTGCGGTGCAGGACCCCAACTTCGATGGCCGGGTCAAGGTAACTGTGATTGCGACTGGTTTTGACGGGCTACCGCCGCAACAGCCGCAACGGCACATTGGAATGCCGCAACATTCGCCGCAGCCATCGCGCATGGACTATGATCGCAGTCGCCTGTATAGTTCCGTGCCAGTTTCCCCGATGGGAAGCAATAATGGTAGTAACGGCGGCAACGGTGGTAATGGCAATAACGGAAATGTGAGTACGGCACCGCGCCAGCCGCAGCAAAACTACGGCTCGCTACCCGTCACGCCATCACCAGTGAATGTGTCAAACCATCCGACGGGGCCATTGCGTCAGCAACAAGCACAGCAGCAGGGGCAGCAACAGCCATCAATGCCGTCAGCAACTCAGCGCCACCGATGCAACCGATGCACCACAGCAACAACGGCCAATGCCACCGATGCCGCAGCCGGTGGCAGACTCATTGCGCCAGCCCGTCGCTCGTATAGCCGACGATTTCGATGATGACGATATGTTCGATTTCGACGATGAGCCGGAGGCACCGATCGGCACCGTGGGATCGGGTACACATGGCCGCCTGCCTGTTCCAGAGCCGGAGGCCCAACCTGCGCAACGCCCTTCGGTAGACTCGCGTTCACAGCGGCCTATTCGCCGTATCGATCCAAAGGTACACGAACTCCCACGCAACAGCCGCAGTGCGCCATCCGGCGATGTGATTGACATCCCGGCGTTCTTGCGCAAACGCTAGCGCAAAATAATACACGGCACAAAAGAATGTCTGCCAGCCGATCGGCTGGCAGACATTCTTTTGTGCCGTGTATTTGTAAACTTAGCGGTTGCGGGTTCTGCCCAGGTTGCCAGGGATATCTTCGTTCAGTCCAATATGATTGATGACCACGCGAACGCCAGGGATGCCGACGATTTCGCGTTCCAGCATCTCTTTCATCTTTGTGTTCGGAACATTGCCGTACAGACTGACAATGTAGTTCTCGACCAGTGCGGTGACATCGGCCCCCTCCAACTTACCAGCAGCTTTCAAACGCTCAATTGTTGCATTGACGGCGTTCAGCAGTGCGTCTTCTGCCACCAGGAAGTTTTTGACATCAAGCACGCCTGGCATCTTGAGCAATTCTTTCTCAATGGCCTCGCGTTGTGTCTCCAGTTCCACTTTGCCATACAGGGCCAGTACCACGCCTTCACGCTCGACTTCTACCTTCACAGGGTGTGCGCTGTATGCTGTGCTACTGACAGTCACGGTACGGTCAGCCGTATCGCGTGCATCCTGCAAAATTCGTTCCGCAAGGATGGTTGGTTTGCCAGTCATTGCGGACTCCGTGTAAGAGGTCGCCAGACCACTGGCCACTTTCCTGGCCCCTTTTTGTGCGAAGGGGTCTTCCAACCCCAGGCCCAGGATGCTGATCAGTATCAGGATAGCCCCGATGATTGCCAGCACAGGGGAAGAATTAATGAAGAGCAGGCCAACGATCAAGATGGCAATTGCCACGGCCAAAATAAGCGGCCAGAGGCTGGGATTGGGCATATGGACATGGACTTCTTCCGCCTCATGTTCATCAACACCGGTTGCCGCTACAGGCATAGCCATTTCGTCAGCCGTCAGATTAGTACTTTGAAGAGGTGTACTCATGCGTTCTCGCTTCCCTCTAATATGAATTACAATCTACCGGGACGCTGATATCGCATAGCTGTCCCGTTATGTACTAAGCATACCAGAAATTTCGGTTTGTTGCAATTGGTTAGCGCAGAGTCTATAATTCCATTTAACGAAACACATCTTTATTGCATTTCACTCTTGTACTTTCTCAACGTATGGCAGAGCAGAGGAGGAAGAACGTGGCAAACCAAATCCCGCCATCTGACGCATCACTCTCCAATATCGATATCAACGACAAGCGCTACCCACGACCTAAATGGTTAGCTATCCTCCGAAGCTTAGGGACTCCTGATAATAATGGAAAATCTCCCCCTAAATTTATCGTCGCCATGTTAATTTTTATGATCGAAGCGTGCTTTATAGAGATCTTCGGTTTTACTTCCAATTTCAACTCTCCCGGTTTCATAATAGTCATTATTGTCGCAGTACTATCTATAGTGCCTTCTATCAAACTATCTTTTTTTCTCGTGGAATGGGCACCTACAGATAAGCAGCGTGAGACCGCTTTGTTGTCAGAGCGTGAATGGAAGCGAAGGGAAGAATTAGAGAAACTGCCATTACCTGTGGGCTTTAAACTACGCCATAAACTTATAGGACATGCTGATTGGGTTCAAGGACTAGCGTGGTCATTGAATGGAGAGACCCTTGCTTCATGGTCCGGTGACGGGACAGTGCGACTCTGGAATACCCAAAGGAGGCAACTATTAAATGCACTGGCAGGGGTTGCCTTAGTCTCTGGTGTGGCGTGGTCGCCAAATGGAAAGATACTAGCCACCGGGTCGAATAATAGGCTAGCCTCTGTGCCAGCCTCTGTGCAGGATCATACAGTTCGGCTCTGGAATGCGCGCACAAGTGAACTTCTCCACATTTTTAGAGGCCATTCCGCCTGGATTCAAACTGTGGCGTGGTCGCCGGATGGGGAAATGCTAGCCTCGGGATCGAATGATAAAACCGTCCGACTCTGGAATGTCGAGTCAGACCAAGCCATCAGGACACTTACAGGTCACTCTGGCAGGGTCGGCAGCGTGGCGTGGTCGCCGGATGGGGAAATGCTAGCCTCGGGGTCGAATGATAAAACCGTCCGGCTCTGGAATGTCGAGTCAGGCCAACTCATTAAGACACTTACAGGTCACTCTGGCAAGGTCGGCAGTGTGGTGTGGTCGCCGGATGGGGAAATGCTAGCCTCGGGGTCGAATGATAAAACCGTCCGGCTCTGGAATGCGCAGACGGGTCAGCATATAAGAACACTCGAGGGTCATACAGGTGAAGTTTCTTCTCTCTCCTTTTCTTTTGATGGGCGACTTCTCGTCTCAAACTCCAATGATGGAACTGTTCGTCTTTGGCGCTCTGATACCTGGGCAATGGTAACAGTCCTCAACTGTCTTCCTTCGGTGGAATCCAACTCTCCCATATATCGGGACGTAGCTTTCCATCCCAGTGCGCCAATTCTCGCCACCGGAGGGGTAACGCATAACCTCATCCATATTCTGGAATTGGATATCGGCACCATCCTTAAAACTCCTTCCACTTCTCCTTCCATCAGCTATACCAACACTAAAGTCGTCCTTGTAGGTGATAGCGGTGTGGGCAAGTCTGGTCTTGGCCTCGTTATCAGTAAGCAGAAGTATCAGCGTACAGACTCGACTCATGGTCGTCACATATGGACGTTTGTTAGTGGTGAGGCTGAACTGGACGATGGACGAAAGGAGACACGCGAAATACTACTGTGGGACTTAGCAGGGCAGCCGGGCTATCGCCTCATCCACCAGTTGCACCTGAACGAAGTCGCAGTGGCACTGATTGTCTTTGATGCTCGAAGCGAGACCGACCCGTTCGTAGGTGTGCAGTACTGGGACCGTGCTTTACGTCAGGCACAACGTATTGAGAGTAGTTCAGCACATCCACTCAAGAAGTTTCTGGTGTCGGCGCGTGCTGACAGAGGGGCGATAGGAGTCAGTTCTGAGCGTATCAAGGCACTGATACAAGAAATGGGATTTGACGGCTATTTCGAGACGAGTGCGAAGGAAGGATGGCAGATTCCGGAGCTGCAAGAAGCAATTCAGAAGGCGATAGATTGGGAGGTGCTACCGAAGGTGAGTTCGACGAAGTTGTTTCAGCAGATCAAAGCCTTCCTGGTGAGGCAAAAAGAGGCCGGGCGGCTGCTCTCGACGGCGGATGATCTGTACAGGACATTTCTTGCATCTCAGGATGCTCCCTCTGATACCGGGGAGTTGCGAGTACAGTTCGAGACGTGTATCGGGCGGGTGGAGTCAGTGGGACTGATCAAACGCCTCAGTTTTGGGAAACTGGTGCTGCTGCAACCAGAACTGCTCGATGCCTATGCCTCGGCACTGGTCAATGCAGTGAAGGATGAGCCAGAGGGCCTTGGGAGTATTATGGAAGAGCGTGTACGAAAGAGAGACTTTCGCATGCCCGGCGATGAGCGCATCAAAGATAGAGATCAGGAGAAATTGCTGCTCATCGCAATGGTTGAGGATTTGTTGAGCCGCGAGCTTGCTCTGCGCGAGGAGGCGTTCCTCATCTTCCCCTCACAATCAACCCGTGAGAACCCGGATCTACCTGATCCAGAGGGTAAGGCCATCACCTTTGATTTCGAGGGTCCGGTGTTAAATATCTATACAACGCTGGCAGTTCGCCTCTCAAACAGCGAGATGTTCAAGAAGAAAGCATTATGGAAGAATGCCATCACCTATACAGCGAATGTAGGCGGATCATGCGGGATGTTCCTGCGCAATATTGAGGAAGGACGTGGCGAGCTGACATTGTTCTTCGATAAAACCGCAAGTGAGGAGACAAAGCTCAATTTTGAGAATTATATATATGTCCACTTGCAGCGTCGAGCATTGCCGGAGAGCCTCAGACGGCGACGCATCCTTGCCTGTGATCAATGTGGTGTTATCGTTACCGACCAGGTGATTCAACTAAGACGAGAGCGGAACTTCAACTGGCTAAATTGTTCTGTCTGTGGCAATCATATCTCGCTCCTTGACCGTGAAGAGCGGCTTGTGACAGCACTTTCATCAAGTGTCCTTGAGATGGATCGTGCGGCCGATGGTCAGCGTGAACGTGAAGTTGCCAAAACGGCTGTGCAGGGCAAGAAGGAAGTCAAAGACTTTGACGTGTTTCTCTGTCATCATAATATAGACAAGCCTGCTGTGAAGCAGATTGGTGAGCAACTCAAGGAATGTGGAATTCTGCCGTGGTTGGATGAGTGGGAATTGAGGCCAGGATTCCCGTGGCAACAGGTGTTGGAAGAGCAGGTAGAGCATATCAAAGCGGCGGCAGTGTTTATTGGTGAAAATGGAAGAGGCCCCTGGCAGGATATGGAGTTGAGTGCTTTCATCCGGCAGTTTGTGAAACGAAAATGCCCGGTTATTCCGGTGATCCTTCCAGATTGTAATGTGGTTCCTTCGCTTCCACCTTTTCTTGAGGGCATGACGTGGGTCGATTTTCGCAAGCAGGACTCTGACCCGATGGAGCGTTTGATTTGGGGAATTACCGGGGAACGGCGAGAAGGGCATTAGGGCCAACCCGCACCTTTTATAATTAGATTGAGATAAACAGAAGAGTTTTAATTCATTACAGCCTCATTGATAGCAGATGGGAATGGTACAATAGTGGTGAGACGTTGTGTTGATGAGTGAGGGAGAGGCTCTCCTGCGTCAGGACAGGAGATATGTGAGAAAAAGGAGGCAATGAATGGTTTCACCGGGACTGGTGAGCTTTTTTTCCGCGAGTGTCGGTGCCGGAGCGGCTCTAATAGGTCTGATTTTTGTGGCTGTCTCCATTGCCCCGGAAAAAACGGTGATGGTCGGTGCTCCCCTGGAGCGACAGGCTGTGGCGGCGAGTGCCTATACCGCTCTGCTCAATGCATTCTTTATCTCTTTATTTGCTCTTATCCCTGGGACGAGCATGGGTTGGGTAGCACTGGTAATGAGCTTTTTGGACTGTGGAGTACGATATTTCTGGGATGGAGCTTGTTGAAGCATCCAGCAGGATGGCAGAGTACCGTGAGAAGGCTAACACTGATCCTCGCAGGTGTTATTCTCTTTGGATTTGAACTGTATGTCGCAATACTCCTTCTCAATGCGCCTTCAAACGCTTCTGCTTCCTTTATCCTGGCAACACTCGTGGGAGTTGCCTATGGGCTTGGTCTCCTGCGTGCCTGGCAACTGCTGGGAGCACGCCGGTTTAATCTGAGTAACTGGCTCAACCCCTTGCAAGATGTAGATGATCGGCAAGGCGGCGAGGACAAGGAAATTTCCCAAACGGCGGGTAAATCCGCGATGGATTGAGCAGATCAGGTCAATCCCAATTGGCCTGCCTTGTATGGTCCTTTTTGAGAAGAAACAGAGTGAGTTGTGTATCACCTGTTCATAATATTGATTTTAAAGTGTATACGACATGTCTAATCCTACCTCACACCCCACTCCCACAGCCCATACGACACCTTCTTATCCAACGGGTGCCCAGCCTGGGTCAGGATAACCCCTATCTCGGCTCGATGGTAGGACTCGTGGGAGATGAGGTAGCCGAGGAAGGCCAGCGCGTGGGGCTTGAAACCCTTGATTCTGCCGTTGTTCTCGATGCCGCGACGGAGCAGTTCAGCGATGGCTAAACCGGAAAGGTCGAGCGCGTGGAGCAAGAAGGGCTTGTCGGTCGCCTGCTCTTTCTCTATTTTTTCTGGTTTATCCGATCCTTCCAATAGATCGGGGGCGGCGGACTTGAGCCACATGAGGCGCACGTTATGGATGTGCGCGAACTGCTCACCTACGTTGCGACCTTTGGAGGCGGAAACATCGCTCAATACTGCGGGCGCGATAGCGTCCAGCAGGTATTTATTGATGCGGTTATGGATATTCCAGGTATCTATTACCTGCTCTACAGTCTGCTCATCCATGCACTTTGGTCCCTTGTTTTATCATTTCGTTATTGTTCTGTTAATGCTTCAGCAATATCTGCATATCCGTTGTCAACTGGGTGGATGTGACATCGCCGCCGAAATAGGCGCGTTCGTGTCCCTGCTTATCTATCACAAAGAGGGCGGTAGTGTGATCGACAACTCCGCTTTTCGCCGCTTCGGGGACTGCGTAGACGCTGTAGTTTGACCAGACTGGCGAGAGTTGTGCCTCTGTTCCCATCAAATAGTGCCAGTTACTATAACCTAGCAGACCATGAGCCTTTGAGAAGTTAATCACCGAAGTGGTGGTATCGCCTTTAGGGTCGGAACTGATAGCGATGATGGCAATGTGTTGCGCGTTGCCGCCAAGATTTAATACGACCTGATGCAGCTTGGAGGCTGTCAACGGGCAGACATCGGGACAGTGCGTGTAGAGGAATGTGAGGATAACTGGCTCTCCTTTGAATTGTGAGAGCGAGATTTGCTTCCCGTTCTGGTCAATCAGGCGAAAATCGGGTGCTGGCACACCGCCAAGGCTCGTTCCCAGCAGACCCGATGAATCAATGGGTGTTGTAGGATTGGATGCCTGCTGATCAGCTTTTGTACCAATAATAGCTACGACCACCGCGACCAGAATTACCAGCGTAATAACGGAAAAACGTGATGCCAATCGCCAGTTCATGATGTGTTCCTCATTATTCCTAAAACAACGGACGAACGCCCGGATATAGTAGGGACGGGGGCGGTGCGGTTGCGGGGTAGGGCCCCTTGTGGGCGTCCGTTCTCTCTAGTACGGGATAACTCTGTCTATGACCATGACAGCGAAAATCAACGCAAGGTAGCAGTTCGAGTACCAGAAAAGGGTGCGTGCCCAGCTTTTCGTCTTGTCGCGAAACAGTCGTATCGCCATATACAGTAGTATACCACCCAGAATGAGCGACGTGACCAGGTAGAAGTAGCCCATCGCGCCCATCGCAAAGAGAATCATTGTCACGGCAAGTAGCAGCATGGAATAAAGTAGTATTTGCTTGCGCGTCTCCTGTTCGCCCATCACTACGGGCAACATGGGGATTTTTGCCTTCTCATAATCTTTCTGGATCAGCAACGATAAGGCCCAGAAGTGCGGAGGTGTCCAGTAAAAGATGATGGCGAAGAGCCACCACGCGGGCAGTGCGAGATTATTGGCTACTGCGGCCCAACCAACCAGCACAGGAACCGCGCCAGCTGCTCCGCCGATCACGATGTTTTGTGCCGAAGTACGTTTCAAGCCAAGCGTGTAGACGAAAATGTAGAACAGGATGGCGGAACAGGCCAGTACCGCACTGAGCAGGTTCACAAAAGCTGCCAGGATCACGAACGCGCCAACTCCCAGCGCGACACCAAAAATCAGTGCCTGAGTAGGTTGCACTTTGCCTGCTGGCAGCGAACGACGCTGCGTACGCCCCATAATCTGGTCAATGTCGCGGTCAATATAGCAGTTGATGCAGTTGGCACTGCCCGCTGCCATTGCTCCGCCCAACAACGTTGGTATCACAAGATACCACGGAGGCAGACCACGATAGGCGATCGCCATGGATGCCAGCGTGGTACCGAGCAGCAGAACTGTGACATGAGGTTTCATGAGGTCAACATAGCTGTTGATAGTCTGGCGTACCGGCCCGACCTCTTTTTTAACAGTTCGTTTCTCGCCCTGTTTCTCACCTTCGCCTTCTCCATCAATATGTTCATCAACAGGCTTCGCTCGTAACTGCCGGGCTGCCAGTGCCGCCAGCAATACCAGCGAACCCCAGACGGCGGTCGCGAGCGCAAGGTGCAGACCCGCGACGAAGGCAGGTCTGTTGAGCAAGACAATCAGGCCGCCGACAATGGATTGTGCAACGAAGAGAATGCCTGCTGCAACAGCAACCCATGCCTGAGCAGGAGCGACTTTGCGTCGAAGCCAGGCCGATACCAGCGTCCAGATGATTACCAGTCCCACAGCCGAGGCGAAGATACGGTGCAAGATATTGATATCAGCGAGGTGATTGGACACGGCCCATGAAGCCGCCGAACAGATAGGCCAGCCTGGACAGGCTAACGTTGCGCCACTACCAACGACATACGAACCGCTTAACATGAGAAAATAGACCAGGATGGCGTTGATCATCGCCAGACGAGCGAACTTGCGCGTTTTCTCGATAGGTTCTCGCCGTGGTGCCGCTTGTCCTGCTATGATTGCGATGGTAATAATCAGTGCGAAGAAAATAAGCGCGGTACCCAGGTGTGCTGTAATGATCTCCGGCGGCAATTTCATCAGTACGGTCAAGCCGCCCAGTATGGCCTGAATGACCAGGAAGACCCCCGCCAGCACAACTGTAATCAGTAATTGCCGTTCCTTGCGTGCCCAGATAAGAACGCCAACGAGCAATAGCAAAACCAGGATGCTGACAATGCCCGCCACATAGCGATGAAATTGCTCAAGAAAAATGTGATAGCTTCCATTTGCGAATGCCTGACCATCGCAGAGAGGCCAGTCGGGGCAACTCAAACCGGAGTTGGTGGCGCGTACAGTGCCACCCAGCGCAATCAAAAAATATGTAATGACAACCGCTGTCCACGCAACGCGGCGTATAAATTTCATACGAGACCCCTTCGGTAAATAGTTTGACATCCCCTATTGTCACTGATATCCCTATTAGGTCCCTTGCAAGCCATAGCCCTTACCTTACAATTGCCTGAATACACTCTTTCGTAATAAGTTCTGCACACTTTCTCTGGCTATTGATGTGATGCAAAAATGTCACGACATTTTTGCATCACATCAATAGCCAGAGAAAGTGTGCAGAACAATCTTTGAGATATACATTCAGGTTCTTGTAAGGTACATCTGGCAAACTGCAAGCGAAATGTTAGGGTGTATCACTACACTACAACCATATATTGGAAAGATTGTGTGCATTCATCAGGAATGCATCGTATCATATGCAGAGATGGGGAGGTCGTAAGACTACTGAAGTCTATCTCTCTTGACGTGTAGCAATCACTCTGTTGAACTTTATTTTGAAAGGCAGATGAGAAGTGAGGATGCCTTTATTTCGTGGGACGAAACGGCTGGCTCCAATGGCCTCGCTCGTCATTTTGTCCTCGATCCTTTTTGCCGCGTGCGACTCACCCACCATATTGGACCCCAGGGGGCCTGTCGCTCACCAGGAGTCGGATCTGTTCTGGATCATGCTGGTTCTCGCCACGTTTGTATTTGTGGCCGTAGAAGCCTGGTTGATCTTCGCCATTGTGCGCTATCGTGCTCGTCCCAACACGCCGGAGCCAAGACAAATTCACGGCAATAATACCATTGAACTTATCTGGACGATCGCTCCAGCCATCGTCCTCTTTATCCTGCTGGGTTTCACCGTTAAGACGATGTTTGCGCTGGCAGAACCTGCGACGCCCGGCACCATTCAGGTGGATGCAATCGGCCATCAGTGGTGGTGGGAGTTCCACTATCCAGGATACAATATTACCACTGCCGACTCGCTGTATGTGCCACCCAATACAGTGGTACACGTCAACGAGATATCGGATAACGTCATTCACAGCTTCTGGGTACCAGCACTTACTGGCAAGACCGACGTTATCCCCGGTCACACCAACACTCTGTGGTTCTCGGCTGACACCCCCGGTATCTACCGTGGTGAATGCGCAGAATACTGCGGCACGCAGCACGCACATATGGATTTCGATGTTGTGGTCTTTAACACTGGTGCCCAGTTCAACACCTGGGTCAGTGGTCAGCAAGCACTTGCGGCAACCCCAACAAGTGGGAGTCTCGCGGCACAGGGACAAGCGATTTTCAAAGGTGCCGGTGGTTGTACTGCCTGTCATGGTATTGTCGGCGTGAATATCCCTACCTGGACTTCTACAAAAACAACTTTTGGCACATCCATTTCATCATTGGTTGGGCCAAATCTCACACATATAGGCAGTCGCCATCTTATTGCCGGTGGCATATTAGCTACCACGAACAGTGGGCCTGGCGCAAGCTGGTCGAATGATCCCGCCTGCCAGATTGTCAACAATCAGGTGAAAGATCCCGCTAACTGTGGTCTATACCAGTGGCTGATGGACCCGCAAGGGGTGAAGCCAGGCAATGATATGAATATTAGCCAGCTTACACCGACTCAAATCAATCAGCTGATTGCGTATCTGGAGAGTTTGCAGTAAAGTATCTCGTAAGGACCGCACCCTGTCCGGGGGACAGGTAATAATCAAGTTCGTGTCCCTGTAAGCGAGACTGGATAGTTGGAGGAATTGCCAATGGCAACTCGCACAGTCGTTGAGAGCGACATACTTGTACAAGAGCGTCGCAAGAGTCTCGGCGAAACGTATGTTGGTAGGTGGCTGATGACAACCGATCACAAGATGATTGGTATCATGTACATCGTCACGGCCTTTTTCTTCTTCATGGTAGGTGGGCTAGAGGCTCTCTTGATCCGCACTCAGTTGGCGGTGCCAAACGGAAAAGTATTGTCGCCTGAACAGTATGATCAGGTGTTTACCATGCATGGTGTGACGATGATTTTCCTGTTTGTCATGCCGATGCTTACCGGTTTCGGTAACTATATCGTGCCGTTGATGATTGGTGCGCGTGATATGGCCTTCCCGCGCCTGAATGCGTTCGGTTACTGGGTTGTCCTCTTCGGTGGTGTTTTCCTGGAGTCGAGCTTCCTGTTCGGCACCGCGCCAAATGGTGGGTGGTTCAACTACGCGCCCTTGAACGAGATTGCCGCGGGTTGTGGCAACGCCGTTCAGTGTACTGCTGGTATGAACGAGGACTTCTGGGTACTCGGTATTTTACTGCTCGGTATTTCGTCCATTTCCGGTGCGCTGAATTTTGTAGTGACTATCCTCAAGATGCGTGCGCCCGGTATGTCTATTAACCGCATGCCGCTTTTCACATGGATGACACTGGTAACTTCGTTTCTGCTGCTTTTTGCTATCCCCAGCCTGACCGCCGCCAGTGGCCTACTGCTGCTGGACCGCCACCTGGGAACGCACTTTTACCAGTACGCATATGGTGGTGATCCCCTGCTCTGGCAGCACCTGTTCTGGTCATTTGGCCACCCGGAGGTGTACATTCTGATCTTGCCGGTCTTTGGCATGGCTTCGGAGGTGTTGCCTGTCTTTGCACGCAAGCCGATCTTTGGCTATACCTTTATCGCGTGGTCGGGTGTGGCTATCGGCTTCCTGAGCTTTACCGTATGGGCGCACCACATGTTCGCGGTTGGTCTGCCACCCATCGCGCAGGTCTTTTTCGCTACCAGCACCACACTGATCGCTATACCAACGGCTGTGAAGATTTTTAATTGGCTGGCGACAATTACGGGTGGTAAGATACATTTCACGGTAGCGATGATGTTCATGCTTGGTTTCGTAGGCATGTTCCTGATCGGGGGTATTGACGGTGTTTCGCTGGCAGTTGTCCCATTCGATTATCAGGTGACAGATAGCTATTACGTCGTTTCCCACTTGCATTATGTGCTGTTTGGCGGCACAGTTTTCGGCGTCTTTAGCGGTATGTTCTACTGGTTCCCCAAGATGACCGGTAAGCTGCTCAACGAACGCCTCGGACAGGTGCAGTTTTGGCTGATGTTGGTCGGTGCGAATCTGACCTTCTTCCCTATGCATATCCTGGGGTTGCTCGGTATGCCGCGCCGTATCTACACCTACCCGGATAACCTGGGTTGGAATCAGTTGAATCTAATGCAGACTGTCGGTGCGTTTATCATCGCAACCGCGATTATGGTGTTTCTCTGGAATTTCATCATCACCTTGCGTAGTGGCAAAGAGGCGGGCAACGACCCGTGGGATGCTTTCACGCTTGAATGGGATACCACTTCACCACCGCCACACTACAACTTCCCGGAGGTCCCAATAGTGCGTAGCCGCCGTCCGTTCTATGATAAGAAAAATCCCGATATCGCCGACTGGAAAACGGCAACACACTAATGCTAACAAGCCGGGTTGGATCGGAAAAGAGGTGAATGGAAGGTATGCCTGAAGAGCAAGCACAGGGTCAACAGACCATCGAAACTGTAGAGAGAGCAGAAAAGGCAGAAGAGGTAGAAAAGGTAGAGAAGATGCAAGAATCACAAGAGCGACAGGAGCCTGTAAAGAAAGCAGTGCGTCCGGTGAAAGCGGCACCGGAACAGGTGTTTAGCCGGAGTGCTTCACGCAGTTACTGGCCTTTTGCCCTTGCCCTTATGCTGAGTATAGCGTTGATGGGAGTTGTCACCTATCCGATTGTATTTTTCATAGGCATGATATTGACCGTCGTTATTATCATTGCCTGGGGTATTGAACGCCGGTAATAGTAAAGTACGGTGCGCCCAATTGCCTTCTAGCTGTTGGAGTACACCATAGATATAGGGAGCATTTAGAATATGAGCGTTGTGCATGGCGAGCCACCAACTGCCGCAGCTGTTGAACATCAAATAGAGGGGCGAAGTCTCCAATGGTGGGGCATGATTTTCTTTATCGCTTCGGAGGCGTTGATCTTCGCCAACCTTATCGCGGCATTTCTCTACCTCGAAATTCGCAACCCTGTCAATGCATGGTTGTTGCCCACACATGAACATCTCGATTACGTTTACCCGTTGATCAACACGTTCATTCTGCTGGCAAGTAGCATTCCGGCACGCATTGCTGGTGCTGGTATCGTGAAAGGGAATCGCAACAACCTGATATTGGGTCTCGCGGGAACGATTATTCTGGGTTCAGCCTTTCTAGGCGGTCAGATTTATGAATATCATAGCCTTTATACTATCGGTTTTAGCCCGCAATACCAGACCTTTGGTTCGGCGTTCTTTACGCTGACGGGTTTCCACGGCTTGCACGTCACTATAGGCCTCATCTTTTTGCTGATCATGCTCATTCGTTCTCTACGTGGTGATTTCACACCGCAGAAGCATTTTGGCGTCCAGGCGGCTGAGATGTACTGGCACTTCGTTGACCTCGTCTGGATCTTCGTGTTCAGCACCGTCTATCTGTTGCCATTAATTCGTGGGTAGCAAATTTTTGAAGGTGTAGTGTGAAGTGCGCAGCGAAAAAGAAGCTGGCCAGCTTCTTTTTCGCTGCGCACTTCACACTACACCTTCATTTCTATCATCACAAACGTATCACAAAACAAAAAAGAATGTGGTAGAATAAAAGGGAAAGGATATTTACGTAAAGCGTTCGTTCGGTTCAAAGAGACATTCCCATACTATTTTGGACATGGAGCAAAATGGAAAGGTCGCAGCAGAATGAAAGATACAAAGCGCAGAAGTGCGACTGCGATTGTAGTCACTCCAGAGAATTTTCGCAGATTAAAGAAACGAACGAATGAACGCTGCTCAATTTGCAGCCATCGCACATGGTTTGACGCAGTTCCTGTTATGGAGCCGGAGGGCGTGCCGGAGCCACGTCTATCATGGATACTTTGCAATACTTGTTATCAGGCATTGTTGGTCGAAATGCGTCGCTCGCCCATTCGTACTCATCTACGCTTGCGCATCTCCATTGGCCTTGTTGCTTCTGAACGTTGGCACGGAGCCTACCCTACAACCTTGCGTTCCATCATCAACGACCGCCGCCTGATTGTTTTCATGGCCTGGTGCTTCGTTATTACTATGATCCTCCATCTCGCGCTCATCGTCATGATTGCCTATATCGCAAAATAAGTGTTGGCGGACAAGAGAAAGCCGCAATTGAGGATGCTGGCGAGCCAGCATCCTCAATTGCGGCTTTCTCTTGTCCGCCAACACTTCCTCAAATCTTGACCGGCTTGGTAGAATATGAATAGCCACGCAAACTCTAACGAATCTGAAAGGTCTTCGAATGAACGATGCTGATGCGATGTTAGCGACCCTTGCACGAGAATACAGTGTTCTTGCTGGCGTCGCTGCCAACATGAGCAGCGGCTTTATTTTATTTAATCGGCGCGAGCATGTTACATATTTTAATGCGAGCGCGTTACGGTTGCTTGGTATTAGCAGCCGCATACTGGTCGAGCATCCTCAATTTGATTTGCGCGATCAGTTACTCGCCCTTGCCGCTGATGCTGAGGGGGTCGAGCCTGAACTGAACAATGCCTGGGAACACGCTGAAGAAGAATCATCAACCGATCTTGCATTGACTGACGCGGCGGTGCGTTGGCTGCGGGTACAATTTTTCCCTCTGCGCGACGACTCCGGTTCTCTACTGGGGCGCGGCGTGTTGCTCGACGATATCACGCTAGAACGCTCGTCCCTTGAGACACGCAGCGAGACGCTGGCATTGGCGGCCCACGAGCTAAAGACACCGATCGCGATCATCAAAGGCTGCGCAACTACGCTGCTGGGCAACTCCTTACGTTGGGACCCTACAATGCTGCGTGAAATGTTGCAGATGATTGATACACAGGCCGATCGCCTGTACGAGGTTCTCAACACCTTGCTCGATGTATGGCGGCTCGACTCAGGGGGACAGACGCTGCGATTGGCACAGGTACATCTTGCCGATGTATTGGCTCAAATTGTCGAACGCTGGCAGAAAAATGAACCAAACCATCATTTTCTGCTCACGCTTCCGGCAACCATGCCCGTTATTGTCTGTGATGCATTTCGTTTGGAGCAGGCTATTCATGCTCTGCTCAATAACGCTGTTAAATATTCGCCCGCCGATGGCACTATCACATTGCAACTGGAGAGGAATGATCTTGAGGTACGCGTAAGTGTTCGCGACGAAGGCGTGGGCATTGAAGCGGAGCACCTCGACCGCATTTTTGACCGTTTCTATCGTGTACAACAGGAGGATACTCCTGGCGGTAGTGGACTGGGATTGGCGGTAGCTCGTGCTACCATTGAGGCACACGGTGGAAAAATTTGGGCCGACTCCCCTGGCACTGGTCAAGGCGCGACCTTCTATTTTACGTTGCCATTTGTACCCCGCAACACCTCAACGTTGCCTGTGCGGGTCGCGGCCCCTTCCCTCTCTGACGCACTGGTGCAACCCTCTGTTCGTCCTACAGGCCCACTTCGGCAGAGTCAGCGACGGCAGGTGCTGATCGGCGAAGGCGACGCTCGTATGTTGCGTTACCTGCGGGCTAACCTGGAAGAGCATCATTACCGTGTGCAGACGGTTAGCCACGGCCTACAATTTTTGCACCAGCTTGACCTGGAAGACTTTGATCTGATTATGCTCTCGACGTGCCTGCTGGATACAAGCAGCATAGAATTACTGCAACGCCTGCGCGAATTTTCGCAAACGCCGGTGATCATGCTTTGTGACGATTGCGATGAGGACGAGCGCGTGCGTCTTTTCGATCTTGGGGCAGACGACCTTGTCGTGAAGCCGTTTGGCATGAAGGAATTGTTGGCGCGTATGCGTGCGCTCTTGCGCCGTCAACCCACGTTGCAGGAGCAGTCCACGAGCCAGGCTATCTTTACCACGGGCGACCTTATCATTGATTATGCCCAGCATCAGGTGCTGTTGCGCGAACGGCCTATTCATCTCAGTAAGAGAGAGTACAAGTTGCTTAGCACGCTGGCACGTAATGTTGGTATGGTATTGACACATGAAGTGTTGTTAGAGAGAGTGTGGGGGCCGGAGTATGACCGCGAAGTTGGTTTTATCTGGGTCTATATCAGCCGCTTGCGTCGCAAGATAGAGGCCGACCCACGCAACCCGCGCTACATTCTCACTATCCCGGATGTTGGCTATAAACTGGCAAAAATGTGATGGAGTGTAACCTGTACTGCATTCCTTTACGTGGTGAGAATACCGAATGAATGGCACAACACATGAGACAAAATCGGCGGTCTTACCTCTTGAGTCTGCTCTGCTGCTTTCTCATTGTCCAACTATCCGCCTGTACCTCATCTTCGACAAACGTCACTCGCGTAGTGCTTAAGCCTCTGAGCGGCATTACCTCTGTGGTTTGGTCGCCAGATGGTACCCGCATTGCTTCGGCGGGTTATGATAAGACGGTGCAAATACGCGATGTGCTGACCAATAAGCTCTTGTTGACTTATCGCGGTCATACGAATTGGATAACCTCCCTTGCGTGGTCGCCGGATGGTACCCGCATTGCCTCCGCCAGTTTTGATAAGACCGTGCAGGTGTGGAATGCCAGTACTGGCGCGCGCCTGTTGACTTATCGTAATCACGAGGCGGTCGTCACTGCTGTCGCCTGGTCGCCTGATAGCAAGCGTATTGCTTCAGCGGGTTATGATAAGACGGTGCAGGTGTGGGATGCTTCGACGGGACATCTCTTTGTCACTTACACTGGCCACTCCGATTGGGTGACATCGGTCGCCTGGACGCGCGATGGTAAGCGCATTGCTTCAGCAGGGCTGGATGATACAGTGCAGGTGTGGAATGCCTTTAGCGGCCAGCATCTGCTCACGTATTCAGGACACACTGGCGGCGTGACATCGGTGGCGTGGTCACCCAATGGCATGGATATCGCTTCGGGCAGCTTTGACAAGACGGTGCAGGTGTGGAATGCCACCACTGGGAAATCCCTGATAATCTATATTGGTCATTTTGCCTGGGTCAATGCTGTTACCTGGTCGCCCAATGGCATGGATATCGCCTCCGCCGGGACGGACAAGACCGCGCAAGTCTGGGTCAGCAACACGGGAAAATTGCTCAAGACCTATCGCGGTCATAACAGCGAAGTATTGACTCTCGCGTGGTCACCTGATGGCAGCAGTATTGCCTCGGCGGGCGACGATGGTGTAGTGCAAGTCTGGGATGCTTGACTTGATACGCTCCCATTCAGGTTTTTGTAAGGAGTAAAACCCTTTTCGTAACGTGTCCGTAATGGTAAATAGGTACTCTTGTCACAAGAACGATGTTCAAAGTGATATTATCGGAGAAGTTACCATGCTGCACGGAACGAAACCAACCGTTCTCCTCGTTGAAGCCGATACGTCCTTGCGACGGTTAATTGCGCTTGGCTTGCAGTATCGTGGTATGTATGTCATTGAAGTGGATTCCTCAACACAGTTGAACGCCCTCGCTGAACCATTGCCCCAGTTGCTCGTACTTGATATTGATAGCGGTGTCAATAGCGATTGGTCAATGCTGGCAATGGTATATGAGCAACCGCAGCTTTCAACTATTCCGATAGTCGTATTAGCCTGGGAATCCCTATCGCTGGTAAAAGCAGGGATGTACGAGAACTCTGTAGAGGAACGAGTCACTTTCCTGAGCAAACCGTTTGATGCCCGCACACTTCATGCAACCGTAGAACAACTGCTAGCCATGCATACATTGTATGAGGTTGCCCGTATGTATGAAATGCCTACAACCGGGCGTACCGTCTCTGCCGCCCCAAGTATCTGGCCCTTGCTAACCGCCGCCGGTCTGATGCTCGCCTTTATTGGTCTGATGGGCCAACTTTCCCTCATCATCATTGGTTTGCTCATCGTCGTCGTGTCCTTGCTCTGGTGGACGCTCGGTGCGAAGCCGGAACGCGTCGCTTTGCCTGTTTAATATAAGTAGCGTATCACAACAGAGAAAGGGGCTGAATTTCGCTGAGCGAAATTCAGCCCCTTTCTCTGTTGTGATACGCTACTTATGCTCATCTTCTATAAAAGCTGCATAATATATTGATGTGATTTCATTGTGACACCAACCATACAAGTGATTCGTGTAATACTATGTGCCATGAAGAACAATACTTCAGGCAAAAATGGAGTTGGTAGCAGAAGAAACCCAACAAGTGTTAAAAGAAAGGTTACATATATCTGTCATGCGCCGTGGTTGCTAGCCTCTGCTGGCATCGTCAAAGGTCGCACAATGACAAGCTGGGCAAGCATTCAGGATGACCTGCGTAACGCCGGTGCTAACTGGGTTGACCAGGAGATGGTACGCGACCGCAACTGGGTGAGTAGCCGCAGCCCGAAGGACTTACCTGCTTTCAATCCCGCGATGGTACAATTGTTTGCCAGCAGCAAGGTTGGTGCAAAACAATAGCTCTTGACAAACCTTAGCGGAAAATGCAAAGCGCACCAGCAATATTATTGCTGGTGCGCTTTGCATTTTCCGCTAAGGTTTGTCAAGAGTTGCATATCAGAGGGTGATAAAATGTAGTATGATGATGGTATGCATCCTTATCTGATCAATATGAAAGAGGAAATAATAACAGCGTGGGAACAACTGACTATAAACAGCTTATTCGAGAACATATCCTTCACGATGAAAACTTTGTTAAGGCTACCTTTAGCGGTCAGCACCGTGATCAAACTGCGCCATGGATAAAAGTAATTGTTCGTCCGGTGCTTGTACAAGGGAAGAGGCACACGCAGTTTTCGTACCTCGATGCGAAAAAGGACATTACGAAGAACTACCGGGGCGACGAAGTTATAGCAATACTTGAACAACTGATAGCAATTGGCTTCAAAAATGTGCATGTGCAAACTACCCATAATATTGTAGATATCACTATCACGAATAAAGGGAAGGCTCTTATTCATAAAAGCAAACCTGCGCAGCCCGTACAAGCAACAAATCTAATTCATGACCGCCAGAAGAACGTACTTTTGTCAACGGACGATGCAGCCCCTTTTCTGAAAGCGGTCGGCATCATGACTGAAGAGGGCAAAATTCGAGCGGATATGCAGAGTAAGTTCCGGCAGATCAATGAGTTCTTAAAGCTTGTCCAACAAACAGGAGAATTAGAGAAATTTTCCGCGTCTCCTCTGCATGTTGTTGATTGCGGCTGTGGGAACGCTTACCTGACGTTCGCTTTCTTCTATTATCTCAACAATGTGCTACATATCCCAACTCAACTCACAGGGATTGATGTGAATGGTGAACTTTTAACGAGACATGCCGAGAAAAGCTTGAGTTTGGGCTGGCCTGATCTCACATTTCAGACAACCAGTATCATAGATTTTCAGCCAGTAACGCCGCCGGATATTGTGCTGGCTCTCCATGCGTGCGATACTGCGACCGATGAGGCACTGGCTCAGGGCATACAATGGCAAAGCAAATTGATTATTAGCGCACCATGTTGCCAGCATCATCTGCAAAAGCAACTCGACCATCAACTGGCACCCCCTCCTTTCGGGCCGGTAGAACGGCACAGCATCTTGAAAGAGCGGCTGGGTGATATCTTAACCGATACATTTCGCGCCTTGCTTCTGCGTATCATGGGATATTCAACAGATGTCGTCCAGTTTGTCTCAAGTGACCATACCGCGAAAAACTTGATGATCCGAGCTGTGAAATCCCTGAAAGCCGGCGATGCCAGGTTTGTACGGGAATATAAAGAACTCAAAGATTTCTGGAAAGTCACCCCTTACCTTGAGCAGTTGTTGGGCGAGGATTTCGCGAACCTTCTGCAAGAACCTGCTGGTGTGCATAACACCCTCTAGATATTCAGGGTATTGTAAGGTGGAGTTCTGGAACTGCAAGCCTACGAAAAGGCGAGAGCAGCATAATCAATCTGATATCAAACTTTCTTTGAGGCTGACAGCGATTATGGAAACGCACGATAACTTGACCGAGCATGCAGAGATGCCGCAGAGAGATAGACCTGTCGGAAAACCGAAAGGAAATCGCAAGCGACAGATTACGATAGTGGTTGTTGTGAGCCTAATGAATGTGGGATTACTGGCGTTGCTCTGGTCGCAACTGATAACACCGGCAAAGAATTCGAGTTCTGGTATCCCCACGGGTGGAAATGCGTTGGTGGGTCATGCCGCGCCCGATTTCACGCTCACGACGTTGAGCGAAAGTGCCTCGGCTTCCGTGCTGCATTTGAGCAATTTCAAGGGCAAGCCGGTCGTTTTGAACTTCTGGGCCTCGTGGTGTGGTCCATGCCAGGATGAAGCACCATTCTTGCGTTCCGCGTGGCAACATGCGCAGGCCAATGGCATCGTATTTGTCGGCGTAGATAACAACGATACTGCGATCGATGGAAAAATTTTCCTGCATAAATATGCTATTCCCTATCCTAATGTGATAGATGCCAGCGGAGCGACTGCCGTCAACTATGGAGTAACCGGCAACCCGGAGACATTTTTCATCAATCGGCAAGGGATTGTGGTAGCATGGTTGCCTGGCCCACTTACGCCAGCTACGTTTCAGAGCAATCTGCAAAAAATCATTGGATAATGCAAGATTACATGGGATAATGAGATAATGCATGTTAGGATTTAGCCTGATTATGCGGGCGGCACATACGATTGCCGCGGCGGCCTGGGTGGGTGGCAGCATTCTGTACCTCGTTGCCGTCATACCCGCGTTGCGCAGCGTGGAAGCGTCTCCGGCGGTTGCCGAGATAGCTGGTTCGATAGCAGCACTCTTCAGGCGCGTGGTGAATATTTGTATGGGGGTGCTGCTGCTGACCGGCGGCTATCTTGTGTTTGACCGGCTGACACAGACAACGATAGGGATATCCTATCTGATTGTGCTAGTATTAAAGGTAGCGGTAGCCATCGTGATGTTTGTGTTGGCACTCTATCTGGGACAAAGTAATATACGGCGGCTGGCGAAACGTTCGACGCGGCTCTCGAAGGCTGCGCCGCAACTGGTGTTAGCTCTGGGCATACTGGTATTTGTGCTGGGTGCGGTCCTCAACGGCCTGTTTGAGGCGAGTCTCGCGCCCCATTAGTTTGGAGATTGTATTGTGCAACCTGCTTTGACGGCTAAGGGTGAAGCGAGAAAAACGCTGCGTCCGCGCAAACGATTGCCGCTGAGCTTTATTATTGGCGGCATTGCTATATTAGCGGCGGTCGTCTACCTCGTGTATGCGAATACGCAGGCCAGCGCAGTCTATTATATGACCGTCTCCGAATTACGGCATTGTACGACTTGCACGACGCAATCTGTGCGCGTGGCCGGTATAGTGCAGCCCGGTTCAATTTCGCGTGACGATCAGAAGAACGTGTTGCATTTTGTGATCACCGAAGGAAGCCAAACGCTGCCCGTTACCTATACCGGTGGTGTTGTACCAGATATTTTCCGCGCCGGTATCCAGGTCGTGGTCGAGGGTTATTATACCGGCAGTGGCCCGTTCCAGGCCACAACGCTGCTCGCCAAGTGTCCCTCAAAGTTCACAGCGGCGACACCGGCTCCGTGATCATAGTTATCGCGGGTTTGCAATCCGAGTAAATCAGCGTTAGAAGGATCAATCGTGCATTTTTCGGATGTGGGCGTCATTGCCCTTTATTTGGGCCTGGGTTTTGCAATTTACACCGTTGTCGTATCTGTGCTGGGTGCCATGCGTAATAACGCGGCACTGGTTGCCAGTGGGAGACGAGGGGTGCTGGTTGTTGCCTTCTTCCTGCTACTGGCCTCGGCCTCGCTCGTCGCCTCGTTTCTCGTTCATGACTATGGCGTGAGCTATGTCGCGGAACAATCGAACAATGCCATGCCGTGGTACTATATTGCAGCCGCATTCTATGGTGGGCAGGAAGGTTCGTTGCTCTACTGGGCATTGATGCTCTCCATCTTCTCAGCTATTTTCGCACTTACGGCGAAGCGTGCGCCCGCTGTGCTGGTGCCATACGTCTTTGCCACGTTAATGAGTATCGAGCTATTCTTCTTAATCGTGCTATCAACGGTCTCCAGCCCGTTCGTGCGCCTGTCCGCGCCATTGTCCGATGGACGAGGCTTGAATCCGCTCTTAATGGACCCTGGTATGCTGGTACACCCACCCGCTCTACTGATGGGCTATATGAGCTTTTCGGTGCCATTTGCCTTTGCCGTTGCCGCCATGATTACGGGCAAGCTCAATAGCGATTGGTTGCGTTCAATTCGGCGTTGGATGCTGGCGGCGTGGTCAATCCAGACGACGGGTTTGATACTGGGCGCGTGGTGGGCCTATCATGTGCTGGGCTGGGGGGGCTACTGGGGATGGGACCCGGTCGAGAATGCCGCCCTCTTGCCGTGGCTGACGGCAACGGCCTTTCTGCACTCCTCGATGGTGCAGGAGCGGCGTGGGATGCTCAAAGCCTGGAACCTGGGATTGGTTGTTGCCTCGTTCGCGCTCTCCATCTTTGGCACGTTCGAGGTGCGTAGCGGCATCATCAGTTCCGTGCATTCATTCGCGTATTCAGATATTGGCTCGTACTTCCTCACCCTTCTGGTCATCATCATTATCTTTAGCACCGGACTTTTCATTTTCCGCCTACCGAAGTTGCATGCCGAGCAGGAATTTGACTCGGTCGTCTCGCGTGAGGGTGTGTTCTTGCTCAACAACCTCTTGCTGGTCGGTATCGCCTTTGCCACATTGTGGGGAACGATTTTCCCCATTATTTCGGAGGCGACGCGCAACCAGACTATCGCGGTTGGCACTCCATTCTACGAACATGTCAATGGGCCGCTGTTCGCGCTCTTGATACTGGCAATGGGTGTTGGACCGCTGCTGGCATGGCGGCGCACGTCAAGGAATGCATTGTGGCGCAACCTGGGTATTCCCGCACTGGCGGCGGCTGTCTGCGCCGCCATCTTGCCATTGGGAGGTGTGCGCGATATTGCCGCCGATATTGGTTTTGCCGTGTGTTCGTTTACCGCCGTTGCCATTCTTTACGAGCTATGGCGTGGTATGCGCGTGCGTCATCGCCACGGCGAGGCTTATCCAGTTGCGTTGTTCACGCTCATTCGACGCTATCGCCAACGCTACGGTGGCTATCTCGTTCACCTGGGCTTAGTGGCACTGGCGATTGGAGTAATTGGCTCAAACTTCTTTCAACTGGAGCAGGATGCCACGCTGAAGCCGGGACAGGATATGAATGTTGGCGGCTACCAACTGACATTCCTCGGCAACTTTTACGAGGATGGTCCAGGCACACAGACGGTGAATGCAATTGTGCAGGTCTGGCATGATGGGCAGCTACAGAGCTATATCTATCCCGGTCGCACGTTCTATCAGAACTTTGCCAATCAGCCCGCCAGCCATATTTCTATCCAGACCTTTGGCCTGACCGACTTGTATGTCTACTTGAACGACTGGAATGGCACTTCGCAAGCCTCGCTCAACGTTTTCGTTAATCCACTGGTGCCGTTGGTCTGGCTTGGTGGTCTCACAATGCTGCTGGGTGGTATCGTCTGCTGGTGGCCCGAACGCCGGAAAGTGGTACGCAAGCCAGATAAGCAGCAGGCGGTTGCCGTCGAAAAATCTCCCACAAGTATTCAGCCGAAGGAGGTATCGGTTTGATGCAAAAGCGCTACTTGCTTATCACGCTGGCAATAGTCGCAATTGTGGGAGCCATCTGGTCGTATGTCTTGCTCACGGTACCACCGCAGCAGACACTCGACCAGGAAGTACGCGATGTTGGTCTGCAATTGAAATGTCTTACCTGCCAGGGCGAGACTGTCGCAGACTCGCCCTCTGTTTTCGGCGAGCAGTCGCGTTACGTCATTCGCCAGCAGTTGCAGTCCGGCAAATCGGAGCAACAGGTTATTCAATATTTCGTGTCGCGATACGGCAATAGAATCTTGCTCTCGCCGCAGTGGCAGGGATTCCAATTGTTGGCATGGCTCGTGCCGGTTGGTATGCTGCTCATCGGACTCATGCTCGTCTACGCAACGCTGCATACATGGCGTGTACAATCAGCAGATACTACTGCTGAGCAAGATAGGAAGCAAGAAGACTTAGACGACGACGCTCTAAAAAGTTACCGCGAGCAACTCGAACGCGAACTGGCTGCCGAAGACCCATTGTTTGCGCAGCATGAAACGGGGGCGTATTGATGCAGTTCTCCGTCTTGCTTGTGGCAAGTGGACTTGGCCTACTCGCTCTAGCCTATGTTCTCTATCCGCTCTATCGCCATCGGCAGGCAAAACCCGCTCCTGTCTCGCTTTTGCCTGCTAAAGAAGGGCAACCTCCAACCTCCGATAGCGAGCAAGCGGCCCGTCTCTCCCTGCAAGAAGTCGAGCTAGATTACCAGCTTGGTAACATCGCGGAAGCCGATTACCGCATCCTGCGCGAACGATATATGCGCCGCGTCCTCATCGCCATGAAATCCCGCTCTGGCAATGCGTCAGGCGAGCATCTTGAACACGAAAATGAACAGAGTACCCAGGATGAACAGGACACCGACATGGATGAGCTGATAGAAGAACAACTGCGCAAGATGCGAGAGACGCATGAAGATAATAGAGGTGATAAAGGTGCCGGAGGTGACGGCGATGTTGAGTGAGAAAAAGACTAATTTCAATACCAATATGGGAACCGAATGGAAGGGGACGGACGCCCAGCAGGGCAATGCGGTTACAAGAAGAAGGATGCCCGATTCGTGGTGGGATAGGACGGACGTCCGCAAGGGGCCCCACCCCACATCCACCCAACCCCCGTCCCTACTATATACGCAAGACGGGCAATCGTGTATAGTAGGGACGGGAGCGGTGCGGATGTGGGATGGGGCCCCTTGCGGGCGTCCGTCTCCTTCCTTGATGCGAGGAAATAGCCATTGCGGGCGTCCGTCTCCTTCCTTGATGCGAGGAAATAGCCATTGTGGTCGCTTGCCCATTGCTTACCTATGTATTTGTATTCTCGCCCTATTCACATTGTTCATTCCCCTCACAGCTCATGCCGCGACGGCGAATAATGGGCATATCTCCGGTCAATTGTTGGATGGCAGCAGACACGATGTACCGTTGGCGGGGCAGAGTGTGACGTTGCAGATGGCGCAGAACAGCACGGCGCAAGATTTGTTGAGTGTAAAAACGGATGAGCATGGCAACTTTTCTTTTGCCAATCTACGTACCAGCAAAGATACCAGTTACTCCGTCTACATACTCTATCAAGGAGCGCAATATAATACGAAGCTACTAGACCTTAGCACGAAGCCTGTGCAACAGGTCAATTTGATGGTCTATGACGCGACGACCAGCACCTCGAAAGTTGCTGTATTAGCTGCCACAATCTTACTTCATACACCGGACGCGCAAAAAGATATAGTGACGGTCTCTGAGTTGTATGTTTTCAATAATTTTGATAATCATACTTATGTTGGTTCGCTCAATACTAGCAATGGTATGCCCAACGCACTGCGCTTTTCGCTGCCGCATACAGCCAGCAATGTCTCGCTGAGTACAGGTTTTAATGGCTATCAAACGGTGCAGGTAGACCGCGGCTTTGCCAGCAATGCGGCGGTACTGCCGGGCATTTCGCAGTTTGCCTTCACATTCGACATGCCCTATAGCGAATCCGGGTACGATTTTGATTACCTTGTCGCCTATCCTACCGTGCAACTTTCGCTCTATGTACCGCCCGATATTCATGCCAGTTCGGATACATTGGCCTCGCAAGGTATCGTTACCGCCAACCAGCAGCCATATCAGCTTTTACATGCCACTACGCTGCAACCCGGCAAAGAGGTACATACGCAGTTGGAGGGTCTACCACTGGTATTGCCCAACGTCGGCCCGTCTTCGACTTCTGGGGCGAATACGCTTTGGCTCATCGCGGCTTTGATAGCGATGGCAATTGTTGTCCTGCTGACATGGTCAATCTACCGTTCCCGCCGCCATCGTGCCGTTCCGGTACCGGCGGCGAAAAGCAATGGAAAGGTGCAGGTACAGCCCGCACGGGTTGCTAAGTCGGTGAAGAGTACGAAAACCCTGCCAATGCTGGCAGAAAAGGTAGAGAAGATAGGGGAAACAGGGAAAACCGAAAGAGTGGAAAAGGGAGCATCTGAGCAACAACAGGCATTGTTGCTGGAATTACTTGATCTGGATACTGCCTATGAAGCGGGTAAGCTATCCAAACTGGTATACCAGGAGCGACGTGCAAAAACGAAAGCAAAGCTGCGCTCGCTGCTGGCAGGCGAGCATGCAAATGGTAGCGAAACTACGAAGAGGACAACGAGTAGCGGCAAAAGGACATCATGAACGGTTTTTCCCTTGAAGTACAGAGCTTGAAAAAGAGCTTTGGTTTCAAACCAATCTTGCGCGGTGTCAACCTGGATGTGAGCGCTGGTGAACGTGTGGCTTTATTGGGCGCGAATGGTGCGGGGAAAACAACGCTGCTGCGAATTCTTGCGGCACTTAGTCGCCCAACGGCGGGAACCGTGTGCTTGAATGGCCTGGATATCGAACGGGATGCGCAACAGGTGCGCCGCCTCGTCGGTTTCGTAGCGCATTCACCCTACCTGTATGATGAGTTGACCGCACTGGAAAACCTGCTCTTTTTCGGCAAGATGTATAGCGTCAAGGACGCGAGCGAGCGCACACGCCAGCTTTTACAACGCGTGGGATTGGAGAAACGCGCTAACGAGCGCGTTCACACGCTGTCACGCGGGCAGGTGCAGCGTCTCTCGCTGGCACGCGCATTGCTGCATTCGCCGCAATTGCTCTTGCTTGACGAACCCGATACGGGACTTGATCAAGAGGGCAACGAACTGTTGATAGACATAATATCCGAACATAGCAGGCGAGGCGGAGCAACGTTATTCACCACACACCAGCTTGAGCGCGCATTGTCAATGAGCGATACAATGCTGATATTAGGTGGAGGCCGTATTGTAGCGCGGCAAGCAACGGCCGGGTTGGTGCTAGATACTATGCGTCAACAATATCACGAGGTGTTACAATAACAATGATTTTTATTGAGCAGGTTTTAGCGATTTTATGGAAAGATATCCGCTACGAAGTACGCAGCAAGCAGATGTGGACAGGTATGGGCCTGTTTGCTTTGCTGGTGCTGGTAATATTTAATTTCGCGTTTGACCTGCGTGTGGATAACAAGTCTGCCGTTGCGCCGGGTGCGTTGTGGATTGCCTTTGTCTTCGCCAGTTTGTTGGGCCTGGGTCGCACCATAGCGGCAGAAAATGAAAAAGGAGCAATGGATAGGCTGCTCCTCTGTCCAGTGAACCGCAAAGCTATCTACCTTGCGAAACTGTTGGGCAATGTGCTATTTATCGGTGTAGTAGAAATTGTGGCCTTGCCAGTCTTTGTCGCTCTTTTCAACGTTTCGTTGAATGCAGGAGCATTGGTGCTGATTGTTCTACCTGGTACAATAGGAGTTGCGGCGGTGGGTACATTGTTCTCAGCGATGGCGGCAGCCACGCGAGCGCGAGAACTGCTCCTGCCCATTCTGGTATTTCCGTTGATAGTTCCTGTAGTTATCGGCGCGGTACGTGCCACAAGTGACTTGATCGTCCCGTTGGCGAACGAACCGCCGTGGCTGGGCCTGATCGCCGCTTTTGATGTGATTTTTCTGAGCGTTTCCATGCTCACGTTTCAATATGTTATCGAGGAATAATTCGTTAAACACCTGTAGGGGCGCGATTCATTGCGCCCCGGGAGCAACGTTATGGCATTAGCAAATCGCGCAACAAAGATTGAGCGTTCCAATGTGGAGGGAGCGACGGCGACGAAGAAACCGTCATTGCCGGTGGTGTCCCTGGCATTGGGAACGCTTTCATTCGTTGGCATGATGGTTTCGATCTGGATGATTTTTCTGTATGCGCCAACCGACGCGCTGGAGGGTCAGCCGCAGCGTATTTTCTACTTTCATGTACCAATGGCGATCGTGGGTATGCTGGCCTTCGGCATAGTCGCGTTGGGGGGCATCATGTACCTGTGGAAGAAAGATGAGCGTTGGGACTGGGCGGCACGAGCGGCGGCAGAGCTTGGAGCGGTGTTTATCACCTTTACCCTGATTACAGGTTCGCTCTGGGGTCGTCCGATATGGGGAACGTGGTGGACATGGGATGCACGTTTGACCACGACGCTGATCCTGTGGTTTATCTACATCGGCTACCTTATGCTGCGCAGCTATACAGGCCGCACGCCCGCTGGCGCACGCGCTGGAGCCGTGCTGGCCATCGTTGGTGTGATCGATGTCCCGATTATCTACGAGTCCGTCAACTGGTGGCGCACTTTGCACCCGTCGCAAGTGATCTCCCTCGGCTCGTCGCCACAATTGCCGCCGGAGATGCTCTACACGCTGATGGTGGCGTTTGGAACACTCACATTGCTTTTCAGTTTCTTGATGGTGCAACTGTATCACTTAGAGAAAATGCAGACGCGGGCGCAACGCTTGCGGGCTGAGCTGGAATAGGGTATAAAGGAGAGAGACATATGCAGGACGTTGGATATGTAATTGCCGCCTATGCCATTGTATGGGCCGGGCTATTCGCTTATTTAGCGGTAATCATGTTGCGCATTCGCGGTGTGCGCACTGAACTTGCCGCCGTTGAAGAACTTGTACGCGAGCAGAACGAGAAACAGGCGAGGGAATAATATTCGTGCCAACCACAGAAAAAACAAAAAAGAGGCGAGCCAATACCAGTAAAACAGTGGAGAAGGCTCCAAAGGAGCAATCAACGTTTGCCCGCATCGCTACGCTCGTCGTAGGTGACGCCATTGTTTTTCTCATTTTCGCTGCTATTGGACGCAACAACCACGGTGAAGCAAGTGGATTTGCCGCCATCCCACAAATTGTACTAACTGCCGCGCCATTTGCTGTTGGCTGGTTTATTGTCGCACCCTTTGTTGGTGCCTATCGTCGCGAGCTTGCTGACCAGCCGAAGGCGATGGCGATACGCACTGCCTTTGCCTGGTTCCTTTCATGGCCCGTTGGTCTGCTCCTGCGCTGGTTCTTTGTGGACCGCGTGAAAGTCCCGCCGACGTCCGCCGCTGATTTTGCCTCTTTTGCCACTGTCACCTTCATCTTTAATCTGGTAGTGCTGATGATATGGCGTGTGCCTTACGCATTAAATAATAATGCAAGAAAGAATATCATGGGTTCGCAGAAGAAATAGCATATGACAAAACAAATCGCGTGCTGGCATGCCAGCACGCGATTTGTTTTGTCATATGCTAAAATATATATTGCAATCTTCTCATCAATGCTGTATTCTCTATGCAGGAAGGACAGGTCACTATGCCAGCTGAGACGAAAATACAGGTTGATAGCTCCTCATTCTTGCAGCCCCATACGTTCGCCGGAAAATTGATTGCGGCTGAAGGGTTGGATGGTTCAGGGAAGAGCACACAATTTCACTTGCTCCGGTTCTGGCTGCAGGCGGAAGGATATGAAGTTGTTACCACTGAACTCGTTTCCTCAAAACTGATTAAACGGACGCTGAAGGCTGGCAGGAAACAGGGTCGGATGGACCCCATGCTATTGAGTATCCTCAACGCCGCGGATTTCGCGGAACTGTACGAGCGCGAAATTATACCGGCACTCAAACGTGGTGCCGTAGTACTGGCAGATCGCTATGTATATACTGCCCTTGCTCGCGATTTAGCACGCGGCGTCGAGCAAAACTGGATTCAGACCGTTTATAGCTTCGCGGCCCGCCCGGATTTGAGTACCTACTTTCAACTAAGCGTGGACGAATCGTTGGAACGCACGATGAGTCACCAGGAGCGAGTCAAGTATTACCAGTCAGGTATGGACCTGGGACTGAGCCATGACCCCATTACCAGCTTTCGTGCCTTCCAACAGCGTATTTTACAGGTATATGAGAGCATGATTGAGCCGTGTCACATGCTGTGCCTGGACGCTACCTTGCCGATTAAACAACAGCAACAGATTTTGCGCGACGCGATTGCGTATATTTTGCCTGGTGAATAATCCAGTAATCTGATGAAAAGTACTATAGAATTGAGGAGGACATATGGTGCGTGACGAATACCAGCCTAGTAAGCATGTCATGCCAATGATTTACCCTGAACGTCCTCGCCTGATTGTGCTGGAAGGCATTGATCTCTCCGGGCGCACGACGCAGGTACAACTTTTACAGGATTGGCTCGTTGCGCAACATTACCATGTTACCACAACTGCGTGGCGCACTTCGCCGCTGATCTCAGATTTGCTGGCGCGTGCGCGTAATCGGCCACCGTTGCGACCGCTTACGTATAGTATGCTGTACGCCGCTGACCACATTGACCGCACTCAGCATATTATTCGACCGGAACTTGAACATGGTGGCATCGTGCTTGCCGACCGCTATATGTATACTGCGTTTGCTCGTGATACCGCCCGTGGTATAGACACGGCATGGGTGCAGAACTTGTATCGCGATTCAGTCCAACCTGATGCTGTTTTTTATCTCCATATTAGCCCCGAGGAGGCTGTGAAACGCCGTTTCGGCCTACAACAGCAGCGAGTGGAAACGCTACAAAAGGGGAAAAACAAATCCGATAAGGACGATAAAGATAATAGAGAGCCTAAACCGCGCAAACAAAAGAAGGAAGCAAAAAAAAGGTTACAGGCACAGGCGGCAACAGTTGCACCAACGCCTGTTTTGACGAAAGAGGCTCTGGAGAGCTTCCGCGATTTTGAGGTGAAGATGTATAGTGAGTACCAACAAATGCAAAAAGCTTATGGATTTACGGTTATTGAAGGTAATCAGTCCATTGATCAGGTACAGTCTATTTTACGCCGTGCCATTATGCGTCTTTTGTTAGAAATGTAATTTAAGGAGCGTTATCCTGTGAAAATTTTGCATGTGTCCGATCTGCATTATAAGGAGTCGCCTGAGACGTGGACACTGTTGAAGGAGGCAGCACGACAGTTTGAGATGTTGCGGCCCGATATCATCCTGATTACCGGCGATTTGACCAACGATGGGCTGGATGAACAGTTCCGGCGCGTAAAACGCTTCATTGATTCACTAGATTTCTGCACCGTTCTTGTCATCCCTGGCAACCGCGATCAAACACGCACGGTCGTTCCCGTAGCAGCTGAACGCAGCGACCTGGAGTACTTCCTGTTGACACATCCCGAACCGGTCACCATGCTTGATGAGATTGGCTCGCTGGAGGGCGTCAACCATGGGCGGCAGGGTAAGTTCTTCGAGCATTTTGTTGCCACGGAGTTCTTTTATCGCGCAAAAGGCGTTGCTGCCGTTGGCCTCAATAGCGAACCGGATATCACGCCGCGCCAGATTGAGATGGCAACGCAGCACTTCAATAAAGGGCAAATGGGGGAGTATCGCATCTTCTGCGCACATCACAGCTTTTTGCCGGTGCCAACCAAGAAGCTTAAGCCCGGCGATGTGGTGCCGCGTGCAGCCGATATCCTGCAAACATTGATCGAACAGAATGTGGATTTACTGTGTTGCGGACATATTCATCGCAGTCATGTCTGGGATTTATCGGATGGGCGACACCGCTTACTCTGCTGCAACGCCGGTTCCCTGCTCGACACATCGGGTAAAAAAGATAACGGCTACCTGGAGATTGAAATTGAACGTGACTTGCGTATTGTTAAACGCACGCTCTTCTCAGGCCGAACAGAGGTCCTTTACCATCGGCAGGGTTTTGGCGAATTCTTGCGAACTCGACAGCAGGGATTGAGCGATGGCACAGGAGATTCTAGTAGCGCTGCAACCGTGACGGAAACGGTGACGGCTACCGGTGAGAGTGGTGAAGGCCGAGTCAAAGGGAAGAAATCAAAAAGTAAGAAGTAGCAGAGTTGCCTGTTATGGCGGAGGATAGTTGTCATGGCTAAACAGAAAAAACAGACAGAACACATATCAACACCTGCACAACCAGAACTGAAAAAGAAGTTGCGTAAATCCGAACGCATATTGCAAGAACGCTTGCAAGAAGCCAGACTGGCACAGGCTGAGGCGCTTGAGCGTTTTCAACGGGCGCAGGCACGCCTGGAAAAACGCACGGCACAGACTCAAAGCCTGGAAGCACGTTTGACACTCATTCAACAACAACTAAGTAACTTGAAAACACCTCGTTCATCCTCAGTCCAGATTGCACAAACAGCATCTATTTCAAACGATGAGGCTACGCAAACTGCTGAACCACCGCCAGAGACAACGCAAATTCTGATCACTGAAGAAGAGCAACCTTCGCTTTTACACTCTCCCGAAGAGGTACAAGAGGCGCTAGAACAGCTTGCCGAAGTATTACATGTAGAGGTTGAAGCACCAGCGACGCTTACAGCAGAACAGGATATCCCCGGTGACTCCGGTGGCCAGTCAAATGAGGATGCTGATACATATGATACGCATGAAGAAAATGCGCTCACCGTCAATACCATCGTCTCTCCAGGTGAAGCAAGTAGTCTGGCAAAGATAGCGCGGGCGGTTGCCGAGACCGCCGAACGTGCTGCCCGCGTTGCCATCGAACGGGCAGTAGAAATTGCGACCCAACTGGAACGAATGAGTTCCAGCCGTCATCTCGTACAAGAATTGGAGCAGACACAGTTGGAAGCTGACCGCGCCAGTGCCATTGCGCAGCAAGCCCAACGAGCCGCCGAGGAGGCCGAACTCCTGGCAGCAGAGAGCGCAATGCAGGCAACGGTAAGTACAGAGGCAGAAATTGAAGTCCAGGAGTCAGCAAGTCCAGAAGTAGAGAACGCAATGGAGGTGGCAGCAACTCCAGAGGCAGAAGCCGAGATACGGGAGCCAGTAACTACAGACGCTGAGACTGAAGTGCAGACGCCAGCATCTGACAATGAAGAGATGATGCGCGAAGAGGCTACTGAAGAACTGATAATATCCACGCTTGAAGAAATGGCCCAGGAAGAGACGATTTTAGAAGAGATGATTGGTGATGATATGGCACTAGAGGCGTTAGAAGAGCAAGAAGCCATTGCAGATGCGGAAAAAATGAGCCAGGAAATTGCTTCAAGCGCAGAAGAATTGCAGGAAGTTCACTTGCCTTTGCCTGAGGGTATCGAGGAAATTGAGGATGTAGAAGATATAGAAGAAGAGGAGGAGATGGTTCAGGCTATCACTGCTAAGCTCATTGCCGATGCGGCTGCCGCCGCTGCTGCTGAGGCAGAGGCATTAGCAGAGGCAAGTAGCTCGCGCACACGCGAGGCCAGGCGTTTGGCCGCCGAGGCAGATCGCGCTTTGGACGAAGTATATGCTGCTTTCCTCAATGGTTCAATGCCTGAAGACGAGGCGCAAACCCGACTTCAGCACGCGGAACATGAGGCTACTCGCGCTCACGCCATGTTGGCCGATGCCGAGGCTGCCGAAGAGGAGGCTATCAACGCAGCACGTAATGCTGAAGCAGAGGCCGAAGTTGCCGAGGGCATGGCCTTTGCTACTAACGATATCGCAGAAAATCAACTCGAGCCAGACATTGTTTTTACATCAACAGGTGAGAATGTATCATCCAACAATGGCGACTACGCGGATAATAGCGATAAGGGGGATAATACCAATAACGTAAATAATGCGCATACTACAAATATTCCAGGCAATGGAAAGGATGAAGATGCCACCACGAAAATTCGCAAAATTTATCCTCGGCAACCAATGTGAGTAGTGTCTGTAGTTGCCGAGAACCTCCATCTATTTACGAAGAAGAAGTAGCTCTTCGCTGGTGGAATCTACCCCTATGTACACTCATACCTCTGGACGATGGCAAGACCTGCGAGCTGGTATATGCGGGTCGCGCAGGTAGTGCCGCAGGTCCAGATATACACGATGCGGTGCTGTGTTTTCATGAAACGGGAGAACGGCGCGTCGGAGATGTCGAGCTGCATGTTCGTGCCAGCGACTGGTACGCTCACCAGCATCATACCGATGCGCGTTATAATAATGTGATCCTGCACGTAGTACTGGTGTGCGATATCGCCACTTGTGTGCAGCGTCAAGATGGGACGGTTATCCCCATGTGTTCGCTCAACGATATACCTGTGGCGAAAACTCCTCACTTAGCTAAACAGCGAACGAACTGGCCTTGCCAGGCTGTAATGCTCGCCACGAGCGACGAGGAACGAAACAAACTGCTGCTCAGGGCTGGCCTTCTACGTTTTGAACAGAAGGCGCACTCCTTTGTTGAACACTTGCATAGCGCAACTTCACCGCAAGGCGACGAAGGCAGCAGGCAGACATTCACAATCTACGATGCCTGCCTGATTGTTGCGCTGGCTGAGGGTCTGGGTTATGGGCGTGACCGCGCCCTTTTTCGCGCCATTGGCGATTACCTGCTTGGTCTGACAGCCCATCTACCAGAACCGCTTGGTCGCACATCCGAACCAGCACCACTGGACGCGAAACGCCTGCATATTTTGCGCAATCTCGTAGAACAATGGAGCATGTGTGGTGCATGGGAGACGATGAAGCAAGCAATAACTGTGCCGGCATTCGATGCAACCAATACAACCAATGTAATCAACACATTGCGTACCATATTTTCCGGTCTGGGACATGCACGAGCCGATATCCTCATTTGTAATGTGATATTGCCGTTTGCCGGTGCGGTTGGATTGATAGAGAACGATACGCCACTGGTTGAACAGGCGCAGCGACTATTTGAAACCTATCCCCAGCTTTCCTCGAACCGTATTACTCGTGCCATGCAGAAACAGTTGCAGATGGCACATGAACCGCGTGGGGCATGCCGACAACAGGGGTTGCACTACATTTACCAGCAGACGTGCCGGGAGAAATGGTGCGAACAGTGTATTGTTGGGAGGGAGCGGTTATGACGCAGCAAGAAGAACAGGGAGGTGAACGGCTGGCCCGTTTTCTGGCTCATGCCGGTATTGCCTCGCGCCGCCATGCCGAAGATTTGATAGCGGCAGGGCGCGTAAAGGTGAATGGTGAGGTTGTCACTACGCAAGGAATACGAATTGACCCTGAACGCGATGTGGTGCTGGTGGATGGCAAAGCGGTACGTGCTGAGCAAACATGCGTTTACCTGCTCTTGAACAAACCGCCAGGCTATGTGACGACCTCTCGTGATCCGCAGGGACGCCCGACAGTGCTGGATTTGTTGCCGTCCGCTCTGCGTGCTTTGCGTGTCTACCCTGTGGGACGTCTGGATAGAGATACCAGTGGGCTGTTATTGTTGACCAACAACGGCGATTTCGCGTTACGTCTCTCGCACCCACGCTATGCGCTGGAAAAATGCTATCATGCGCTCCTGAGCGGCTGTCCAACAGAAGGTGAGCTGGAAAAACTCCGCACAGGTGTGACGTTTCGAGAAGACGATGGCAGCCTGTTTACCACCTCACCCGCACGTGTGCGCATATTGCGCCGCGAAGGACGCGATTGCTGGATAGAACTGACGATCCACGAAGGGCGCAAACGCCAGATACGCCGTATGCTTGCCGTCGTGGGACATTCCGTTTCGCAACTGGAGCGCGTCGGCATTGGCCCACTCTCGCTGGGTAATCTACCCGTGGGCAAATGGCGTCATTTAACGGAGGATGAGGTACGGCTGCTTTCTTAGAAAGCCATCAAACTGTGGTATAATCCCTTCAAGATTGACAGCTACAAACATATGGAGGATACATGCCACAGAAGCAACTGCCGGAGCGTATCGCGATTGATGGACCGGCGGGATCGGGAAAAAGCACGATTGGGGAAGAATTGGCGCGGCATCTGGGGTATCTGTATGTGGACACGGGCGCACTTTACCGGGCGGTAACATGGTTGGCGTTGCAAGAGGGGAAAGCGGTTGATGATGGGCCAGCGTTGGCAAGGCTTGCGCAGCAGGCGGAGATTGTCATTAGTCGTCCCACAATTGAGGACGGGCGGCAATATACTGTGACTGTGCGTGGGAGGGATGTCACCTGGGATATTCGCAATGGGCCGGTAACACGCGCCGTCCCTTTGATTTCTGTTCACCAGGAGGTACGGACGATATTGCGAGAGCAGCAGCGTGCGTTAGCTCGCCAGGGTCGCGGCGTGGTTATGGTTGGACGCGATATCGGCGCGGTCGTTTTGCCAGATGCCGAATTGAAGATTTATCTCGATGCCAGTGTCGAGGAGCGGGCGCGTCGCCGCTATCTGGAATTGATGGAGCGCATGGGAGAGCAGAATCCAGCGTTACCGGCATTTGAATCAGTCCTCGATGATATCCGGCGGCGAGACGCAATCGATAGTAGCCATACATTTCTGGCAAAAGATGCCGTCGTTATTCATACCGATTCCCTCAGCATTGCGCAAGTGCTGGAACGCATTTATTCACATCTGGAGGGCCGATCATGAAACAAGGGCACGATCAGGATGCGAGCGCGACAGCGAATGGACAGGAGCAAGCCGCGCAAATTGTGCAGCCCACTCAATCTACCCAGGTTACGCAACCTGTAAAACCCATATCACCTAAGAAGACAATCAATTATTATGAACCCTATATTACGCCGCCGGTATTGTATCATGCACTACGCTATATTGCTATTGTTCTCTTAAATATCATTGTACATTTGCGTGTGCGTGGACTTTCTCATGTGCCGAAACATGGAGCATATATCATTGCCTCCAATCATCTTTCCTGGACTGATATTCCATTTATCCCGTTATATCTGCGGCGCAAAGTGGTCTACATGGCGAAGGAAGAGTATTACATGAGTCGGCTTGCCTGGCTGGTACGCTTTCTTGGAGCATTTCCTGTCAAGCGCGGCGAAGGAGATCGACAGGCTTTGCGTGCGGGTGAAGAGCAATTGAAAAAAGGCAATATCCTCGTCATTTTCCCGGAGGGGACACGCAGTCGTTCGCGCACAATGGCAAAGGCGCACGCCGGTATGGGTATGATTGCCTTGCGTTCAGGTGTTCCTATCGTTCCTGTCGCCATCTGGGGTAGCGAAAAGACGTTCAAGAAGTTTCGTCCGCAGGTCTCTGTCTCCTATGGAGAGCCCATGCTGCTCAAGCCCAGAGGCAAAAAAATTACCCGTGAGGACATAGATGACGCTACCGAGCAAGTGATGCGCAAAATCGCGGAGATGCTGCCACCTGAGTATCGCGGCGTGTATAATTAGGAACTCGACATCGGAACGATAATAGAAGGGTTGTATGACAACCAGAAAATCTTATCCGAAAGATGTCAGTAATAGAGATTTTTAAATTGCACTGCACTTTAGCTGTTATCTTGCCCTATCCTTACCCTCGTGAGAAATACGGAACGAAATACATGATAAGCTGTCATAAATATTATGATATAATTGTACAGACACAAGTTATTACAGATATGAGGTTACTTATACATGCAAAACTTCAGACAGCGACTCAAGAAATATCCAGATATTTTAAACTTTCTCCGTTTTTATATTATACGTTGCATTGAGACAGAAGATATTGAGCGAGCATGCCAACTGCTCACTAATATTGGCTTCATCGAAGAAAAAGTAGGGAGGTTGCAAGGTGAAAATGGTGTCAATTCTCTTATAGATGACTATCAGCGTACTATTGAAAAGATCACTGAGAATACAACAAGACGCTTGTTGACATCAATCTCTAACGCTATTCAAGTGAGTGCCGCCACGCTTATGACAGAGCCTTCCCAGGCCTTCCCCCAGCTCTACAGTCGCTTGTTCTCTACAGACATAGCCGACTTGCACGCGATGCTCACTACCTATACACCATCTTCTCCCTGGTTGAGGATATTATCAAAGGAAATGGTTTTGTCTGGTGCGTTTCTTCGTACCCTTATTCCCTTTCCTCCCACTACTGTTAATGAGTATCCGGTTCCTCCCACTACTGTTAATGAGCATCTAGAGTCATCCTTGGATTGTGTCATTAGCACGGATGGGAAATGGGCGCTATTTGCTCCTGGAGACGACACTTTGTTCCTGTGGAATCTCCAAACTGGTCTGAGAGAAAGTGTCCTGCGTGGTCACATCGGCAGAGTGACAGCCTGCTCTCTCAGTTCTGATGCCTCCCTTGCTTTGTCTGCTTCCGAGGATACAACCTTGCGCCTGTGGGATCTCAGAGATCCCACAAATGTTGTATGCTTGAGGACGTTTAAAGGGCACACAGATCAGATCACAGACTGTACTTTGAGCAGAAACGGCAAACTCTGTGTCTCTGCTTCGCGGGATCAAACAGTACGTGTATGGGATACATCGGCCAGTGACAACAATCATGTGATTTTAACCGGTCACGAAGATACGGTTACCTGTTGTGCATTGAGTGCCGATAGTACGCTCATACTTTCTGGTTCATTCGACAACACTCTGCGCCTATGGAAGGTGCAGACACAAGAATGTGTGGCGACCATTCAGGATGATGGCGGTATTACCCATTGTGCTCTCAGCCCGGATGGGCGCTTTGCCTTCTCGACATGGCTGGCTTACCAGATAGATTTTGATGCACGGGACCCTGAGACCGGTGATACTCCCCTGCAACTTTTTTATAATCCTGGCGAAAAAGATGAAGATGAAATTCGATCTGACATGAAAGATCACTTCTTTGATGATATGATTAGTATACTAAGCAAGGTCGGTATAACAGAAGTAATGGATGAACAGAATAAATTACGCGTATGGGACCTATCATCAGGTCAATGTGTTCGCAAACTGGAAGGCCATCAGACCGCCATCGACGATTTTGACCTCAGCGGTGATGGGAAACGCTTGATAACCTGTGCATCCGACGGCACCATCAAGATATGGGATGCTGAAACCGGCCAGTCTCTGACAACTCTGCAAGAGTTTTCCCTCTGGATTCGTGGCTGTACCATCGATCAGACAGGCTGTAGAGCGCTCTCCGTATCCTATAATGGCGACCTGCACTTCTGGGATGTGCCCTCCGCTATAGAACTCCTGGGAAAAGAGGGTGGGAAACGCTCGATCGACGCCGTTCTTCAATGTGCTTACGATCAGATAGGAAATTGCGCCCTTTCTGTAGCTGGTAGAGTTATACAACTGTGGAACGCACACACCCATGAACCGATTGTTCGATTCACCCCTGAGCTTGACCTTTCTTCCACTATCAATGTGAATCTCGATTCTCGTAGAGCCATCATTACGCCTCCTTTCCTGGTATCTTCGGAAGAGGAAACAAAAGATCTAACCGTCAAAGATCTGCAAACCAATCAGGTCATTGCTACCCTCTCTGGACACGCACAAAAGCCCAGAGAAAGCATCCTCAACCGCTCAGGAACAATGGCTCTCTCCTTCTCCAGGGATAAAACATTGTGGGCTTGGGATATCGAGAAGCGGGAGTGCATCTCGGTTATGCAAGGCCACGACGGAAATATTCAGTGCTGTGCTTTGAGCGCTGATGGCTCAAAAGCTCTGTCTGGCTCTGAGGACACAACACTACGTCTCTGGGAAACGAAGACCGGTGTCTGCTTGCGTATCTTGCGGGGGCACACTGCGAACGTCAAAGAATGTATCTTCAGCGAAGATGGTCGGCGCGGATTGTCGCTTGGGGATGACAATACAATCTGTGTCTGGGATATTGCCGGGGGGGCCTTGTTACAACAGATCAAGCCTGATGCCGAATTGGCCGATTCCATAGCGCTTAGTTGTGATGGTCGGCTAGCAGCATACGTGCTATCGGGTAGGACACTACATATCGCGGATGTTGCTACATCCAGGAAAGTCACCTCTTTTACGTTCGATTCAGAGGTAAAGTCAATTGCACTTTCTCCAGATCATGTTTCGATTATGGTCGGAGATGTCTCTGGCCGTGTCCATTTTCTGCGCCTGGAACTTGATTGCGCGCCCTTGCCGGCGTAAATCGGTCTGTTGTCGCTTTTTGCTTCTGCCAGAAAGGACCCAGGATGATTAGTTTAGGAATAATGATGATAGTAGAAACTATCCTCTCAAAAGTTTATGATGCCTGGCTTGGGGAGTTGGTCGGTAAAGTGAGTGATCAGGTCTGGAACAAGCTATCCGGCAATCCCACGAAGAAAGCGTTTAAACTAGCACTTGGGACCGCTATCGAGCAATACAAACAGTATATAGACTCATTGGATAAACCAGGAAGTCTGGCACTGATGAAACCACTGTTGCAGAAAAAAAACTTCTTATCTCGCACTGTAGTCGCCAGGGAGTTAACGCAACTTGTGCATTTTAATCGCAGCCCTAATGCCTCTCTGATTGGGCGCTGTTGGAAGGAAGCTATGGATCAGCCGCCTTCCTGGTGCGATTTTGAGAACGAAGCAAAACGATTTTTAGAGTATTTTCAAATAGCATTAAAGGATACAGATGTTTTCCGCCCTGTCTTTGATACTAAATCACTCGATGCCCTCTTAGATCGTAATGTTGATATCTCTGATAGTCTTGTTCGCGTCGAGGAAAATTTGGCTGATATTGCTCAGCTTATCGATACATATGGCAAGATGATTCTCGATTTTGCCGCGGCACCTGCCAATCTACGAGATAAACTGCGCGACCGTACAAGCGAAATTCAGGAGAAAACCTACAACTTTGTTGGTCGAACATTTGTGTTTGAGGCCATTGATCACTTCATGGATACCAACCCTAAGGGGTACTTTACCATTAAAGGCGACCCCGGCATTGGTAAGTCTGCTCTTGCTGCATATCTTGTGAGAACCAGACACTATCCCTATCATTTTAATGTTCGTTCCGAAGCTATAAACACAATGGACCTACTTTTAAATAATATTTGCGCTCAACTCATTATCACTTACAAACTAAATCATGTTGTCTGGCCTTCTGGAGCAACACGCGATTCTTCTTTCTTTAAGCAGTTGCTCGACGAAGCTTCAACAGTGAAGTCTGCTGATGAGAAAGTAGTCATTATAATTGATGCTCTTGATGAAATCGATACAAGCAATTCACTTCTTTATCTCCCTAAAAACTTGCCTCTCAATACATATGTCATCATGACAGCACGTAGGATGGAAGTGAATTTCTTCCCCGATCCCGGTTGTGCATACGGTGAATTTGAGATAGACAAAGACAATAAGAAAAACCAGGATGATATTCGCGAATATGTGCGGCATGCACTTGGAAAACCAGGCATACAAACCTATATAGTAAAGCAGGGGATTGATCAGGAGAATTTCGTTAACTTCCTCGCACAGAGGAGCGAGTGGAATTTCATGTATCTGGGTTATGTCCTGCCTGAGATTGAACGCGGTGCCTATGCTGATCTGAAACTGGACAGACTCCCACAAGGTTTAGAGAAGTATTATCTAGATCACTTGAACCGGATGCGTGGCAGGGATAAAGATGCCTGGCTTCAGTACAAAAAACGTGTTCTTGCTACCATTGTCGCTTATCAAGAGCCAATATCGGTCGATCGCCTCTCTCAGTTCTCAAATATCCAGGACAAAGGTCTCATTGTAGAAGTTCTTCTGGAATGGGCGCAGTTTCTGCCCGGAAAGATCATCTCTACTCAAGGATATCCTCAAAAAAAGTATTATATTTATCACTCAAGTTTTCTTGAATTTCTTAAGAAGAGGGATGAAGTTGTTTATGACATAAAACAGGCACATCAGAATATTAAAGAAGCTCAATGGGATGAACTATGGGAAAATTAATGCCTCATTATGTGCGACTTCCCGCCACAGTCGCTGGCTTGCATCTGGTGGTTTTTGCTTGTCTCATGCCTCTTCAGTTGATCCTTTTTAGCTTGAGTCTCGAACAGGCTCTAAATCTTTGAGCAGTGCCGCAACATCTGCGTAGATGTGGTCGGGTTTGGCCTGAAATTTTTCCTCGTCTGCTAGTGAATTGCTGCCTGAGAGAACGAAAATGGTATGGGTGTGGGCGTTCTTGCCCGCCAGAATGTCAACAGAGAGCGTATCGCCGATCATAACAGTCTCATCAGGCGTGCTTGAGAGCAAGCGCATGGCTTCCTGGAGCAGCGTTGGCTCTGGTTTGCCCACAACCTCCGGGGAAATGCCACTGGCGGCTTCAATCGCTGCTACCATTGCACCGCAACCGGGAATGAGGCCACCGGCCACCGGCAAGCGCGGGTCGCGATTGACGGCAATGAATACGGCTCCATCCATTATTGCCTGTACTGCATTTGTGAGCTTCTTATAGTCAAATGTGCGATCGAGGCCAACGAGAACGACATCGGCTTTAGCATCCTCAATAGCGGCAACCTTGAGATGGTGTGCAAGCAGCATATTTCGCATGGGTTGCTCGCCAACGAGATAGACGGTGGCAGCGGGGAAGCGATGAGCGATGTTCTGTACTGCGGCCTGTCCCGCGCCAAGTACGTGGCTGGCATCGCTGAAAATACCCAGGTGAGAGAGCTTATCCAGCACCTGGGTCTCGCTGGCAAATGAGTTATTGGTAAGGAAGAGATATTTTTTGTGGTTCGCATCGAGCCAGGCGATGAATTCCTTTGCGCCTGGCAGCAACTCATTGCCCCGGTAAATAACCCCATCCAGGTCTATCAAATAGGTGGTATATGTATTGGATGATAGCATATGGTCGTGTTAATCCCTTAGTAATTGTTCGCGAATAGCGACAATTTCGCGGCGTAGTGCCGGGTTGATATTTACTGCCCGGTCAATCTTCTCGCAGGCGTGCAGCACGGTACTGTGGTCGCGCCCACCGAAAAGCTGGCCTATTTCGAGCAGAGAGGCTTGCGTCTCCTGGCGAATCAGGAACATCGCGATCTGGCGCGGCATGACGATATGTTTGTCGCGCTGCTTTCCGCACATAGCATCCAGCGAGATATGATAATATTCCGCCACCGCCTGCGCAATTTGCTTGCTATCCAGTCGCGATTCCCGTGTATCTTCACCCAGGGAGGACATAGCGGCGCGAGCAATCTCCATTGTCAGGTCGGTACGGTGAAGTTGCTGGTAGGCCATTAAGCGATTCAGACAGCCCTCCAGTTCGCGAATGTTCGTTTGGACACGTCCCGCAATATAGGCGATGATATCATCAGGGATGTGGTAGTGAAGCAAATCGGCCTTAACGCGCAAGATAGCCATACGTGTCTCTAAATCGGGCGGTTGAATATCCGCGATAAGTCCCCATTCAAAGCGGGAGCGCAGGCGTTCCTCCAGACTGAGAATAGCTTTGGGCGGACGGTCACTGCAGATGACAATCTGCTTGCTCATTTCGTGCAGGCTGTTGAATGTATGAAAAAACTCTTCCTCGGTTGATTCTTTACCGGCGATAAATTGGATATCGTCTACCAGCAAGATATCAACGGAACGATATTTGGCGCGAAACTCCTCGGTAGTACGATAACGGATCGCGTTGACGATTTCGTTAGTGAATTGCTCGGAGGAGACGTATAGCACGGCCAGCCCGGTCTGAACTCCCTGGTGTCCAATGGCATGGAGGAGGTGTGTTTTGCCGAGACCCGCGCCGCCGTAGAGAAAGAGCGGGTTGTAAGACTCGCCGGGTGCCTCCGCGACTGCCAGTGAGGCAGCATGCGCCAGGCGGTTGCTATTGCCGACAATAAAAGCCTCAAAGGTGTAGCGCGAGTTGAGGCGATTGTTTATCAGGATATTGGCGCGTTGCTCGTTATCCCAATCCTCCAACGAGTCTGAACCTGTGTAGTGCGCATTGTTTTGCATGGGAGACCTTGCGGGAGTGTCGTAGTAAGCATAATTGACTTCTTGCTCTTCTGCCGCCGGAGGAATATACTGGTAGGTAGCTTTCCTGTGGTGGGCGTCTGGTTCGGTAAAGTCATCATCACCATCATAACCGTCACCACCATCATCGCTACTATTTGTGCCGTTAGCATTATCTGTCACAGTGATAGCTACCGAATGTCCCGTTACATCGGTGAGAATATCTTCAATCGAACGCCGCCAGCGTGTTCCGATGATATCGCGTGCAAGGCTACCGGGTACCTGGAGCGTGAAATAGATGGCCTGTTCGGCCTCCTCGTGGTCATTCAATGAAGAGGCGTCAATATCGTCGGCTCCAAAATCGGGCGCACTGGTCAAATAAGCAGATTGAAGCCACGCTTTACTAACCGCATCAATGGGAGCGGTTTTCAGGCGTTCAAGCGTATCACGCCAGATAGCGGCGGTATTGGTTGTGTTTGCTGCACTCACTGGACATTCTCCCGTGTATGACTAATCTTCAACGAGAGCGATGCACTCAATCTCGACCAGCGCTTTGCGTGGCAACTCCGCCACAGCAACGGTCGAACGGGCAGGCGCTACGCCGCTAAAATAGCTGGCATAGATGGCGTTCATCGCCTGAAAGTCGCTCATAGAGGTGAGAAAGACGGTCGTCTTGACTACATTGGCAAGCGATGTACCCGCGCTGACGAGAAGCGCCTGTACATTTTGCAGAACGCGCTGCGTCTGCGCCTGCACGTCGCCGCTGACCAGTTCGCCGCTGGCCGGATCGAGCGCAATTTGACCGGAGGCATAAACGAATTGACCGCAGCGAATGGCCTGGCTGTATGGTCCAATAGCGGCAGGTGCCTCAGTTGTGCGAATTTGTGTACGTTCCATGGTGACTTCCTGTGAATGATTTTATAATGATGATGGGTTCATACCTATAAATAACGATAAGATAGCTTGTACTAGGATGGGAATTGCAGACGTCTTGACATACCGGGTCCTTTCCCATCCGAACCAGCTATATAACTGCCCGGATGCTGCATGGATGAATCGCGTGCGGGCACGCGGTCAGACTGATTGCGTTTAGAGAGTTCTCGTGCACAGCTACGCAGAGCCTGTTCCATTTCTGCGGCCGAGTGGAAGCGTTCTTTTGGCTCTTTCTCCAGTGTGCGCATGACAAGGCGTTCGAGCGCAAGAGGAACGGCTGGATTGAATTGGCGCAACGGCGGGGGTTTCGTCGAAGCGTGCTGCATAGCAATAGAGACGGCGGTTGGCCCGACAAAAGGTGGACGACCCGCCAGCATTTCAAACATAACGACACCGAGCGAGTATAGATCGGATGAGGCGGTCAGCGTTTCGCCGCGTGCTTGTTCAGGCGAAAGATAATCGGCGGTGCCAAGTACGATGCCACTGTTGGTAAGGCCCGCGTCTTCTGCTACGCGCACGATGCCAAAATCGGTCAGCTTGACCAGTGCGTTGTTGCGGGTGATACCATTGCCTGGAATGCCCGTTGCCATCAACATGATGTTCTGCGGTTTGATGTCGCGATGAATAAAGCCACGAGCGTGAGCTACCTGGAGGACAGAGCAGACCTGGGCGGCGATTTCTATCGTCTCACGCGGCTGCAACTGTCCATTTTGCACAATCACATGCTTCAACGTGGGTCCGTCAATGAATTCCATTACCAGAAAGTACTGTCCCATCTCTTCTACGAAGTCGTAAATAGTGACGGCGTTGGGATGACCAAGTTTCGCCGCGGCTCGTGCCTCGCGCCGGAAGCGTTCAACTGCCCGCGAGTCATTTTTATCCAATGACCGTAGCACCTTCATCGCCACCATGCGCTCGATATGACGATCCCAGGTTTTGAAAACGCTCGCCATACCGCCCGTCGCGATATGCTCCTGGATTTCGTATCGTCTAGCAATCAGTGTGCCATCAAATTGATTTAACGTCTTACCTTATCCTCAAGCAACCTGGGACAATGTGCCACAAAAAATCATAACGTTAAAAGACAGTAAAGATAGTATACCATTAACGGGCTAAGCAGTCCAGAATGGACGGGAATCTGCGTCCAATGCCCCATTGGTACTTGTCAGTTGAATGGGACTTCCCTGCATTGTATACTGACCTGTCTTCGCATTAAGACTAATATTGGCTAGCCAGATATCGAAGGTGTTGTTGGTATAAGCCAAATAGGCAATTTGCTTGCCATCGGGCGACCAGAACGGCTGGCTGACAAACTCTCCGGAGATAATCAATGACGACTTCTGGTATGGTACGAGTGCAGCTTTCTCTATTGTCGGATTGTTGGGATCGGTGGTAATGTTCGCTGGTGGAACAGGCATCACATATAAACCCATGTGCGTGGGGTCCATATTACGTATATAGGCGATAGAGTTGCCATCGGGTGAGAAATTCGGCTCTATGTTGGTGACGGTTGCACCGGTAGGTGTAATAGCGATAGACGGGTCAAAGCTAGCACCGGGATCACCCGGATGATAATGCATTTCAGGGTGGTCAATAATCGCTTTTGGGTCTTCCATGTAAAGCTGAACAAACTGTTGTGTTCTTGTTTTAGCATCGTAGGTGTAGTGTGTATAGATGATTTGATCTGGATGCCCTGGGCGATAGCTAGGATCGCGATCACCGCCATCGCCATAGTCAGCATAGGCAACGATACCGGAATTCATGACGGTCTCTTTTGAAGGCGGGTTGGCAATAGGGATGGAGAACACCTGCATATCCAGAAATGGTGTCTGGTCGAAATCGGGACCTAAATCTCCATAGGGATAGTTCGCCCAGTAGTAGAGCTTCTGCAAGTCACTCAAGAAAATGATAGTCTTGCTGTCCGGCGACCATGCTGGCTGCGCGAACCAATTGTGTGTGCTTTTCGGAGCGAAACCGGGGTTAGGGATAAACTGCCCATTTCCATTCAGCAGCACATGAATTGGCCCCCCATTAGTTGACATAATGGCAAGATTAGCATAATCGTAGTATCTTTCGATAAAGGCAATCCATTTCCCATCGGGAGATACCGATGGATCACGCACGTCTATGCCATGTGTGAGCTGTGTAATTGTGCGCGAGCCATCCAATACGTACAGATCACGATTGATGGTAAAGTAAATTTTTCCTTTGAAAACAACCTGATTCGTAATTCCTATCTTTTGACCGCTTTTCGTGGTTGTGGTCGTAAAGTTTCCACTACCGCCGCCAAACCAGAGACAGCTCTGTACGCTGAAGGCAAGCAACACAAGTAAGAGAAACAGGTGCCAGGGAATATATTTTTTCATTTTTAGCTCTCACATATATCGTTTGCTATACTGTTAGCTTGATAGCTAGCAGTATAGCGAGGCAAGACGTGTACTGAACTCCATTGTACCTATATCTTCATATCAATAACGCGGCTGGTGACTCAAACGTTGCCAGGAACATGATGTCGAGTAAACTATGGATGCCAAAAAGATTGCTCCAGTTTCCGTCGAAGCTCATAAAATTTGTTTGAGCCATGTCACTTATGATTTGCCAGATGCTACTTGAAGAAGCCTGTGCCGTCGTATTCGCGGTTGGCGGTGGTGAAGTCACGCTTGTGACTGATGACGAATTACTGTTTGCCTGTAAGTCGCATTTTGCATTGTTGCCAACCTTGAAAGTTTGCGCAATTAATGGCTGTACAAGCGAACAGTTGAGCAAGATGACATCCTGACCAGCTACGGTTGCAGTGCTTGAATACGGCGCACCCAGGGTGATTTTCTGAATTTTACTCTGATCGACTGAGCGGGCGAAATTCACGAGGTCAAGGACTTGTTGTATTGACATGTCTGTTTTGACAGTACCATTCAAGTCGTTTGCCAACGTGGGCAATTGTCCAACAATACCTGGATTATCTAGCTTGTACTTTAACTGGTTGAGTATCTGTTGCTGGCGAACCGAGCGCCCAATATCTCCAACCAGGTCTGCATGGCGCGAACGCACATATTCCAGAGCCGTCAGGCCATTGAGATGTTGTGGCCCAGGTGCGATAAGCAGGCGTTTTACTGCATAGGGGTCTGTGGCCCCTTTACCGGTATCGTCAGGATACGCATCATCTACGATCGGGTGAATGACGTTGATGTCTATGCCGCCAACGGTGTCAATGACTTTTGTAAATCCACTTAAACCAACCCAGGCATAGTGATCAATATAAACGCCAAAATCCTGGTGAATGGTTCCCATCGTTAATGCCGCTCCATTGGCACCGCCGCCACCTAGCAGGTACGCCTGATCAAGCTTATGCATACCGAAGCCTGGTACGTTCAGCCATGTATCACGCGGTATGGAAAACATCGTTACGCTATGCGTCGCCGGGTCAATGGAGACAACAATATCCGTTTGTGCCAGCACGCCGCCGTTAATGACACGACTCTTATAATCATCATCGCTCCCCAGCAACAGGACATTGATGCGGCCGCCACTCAGAATGCTGCTTCCTGGATTCTGATTCTGGTTTGGATTAACATCATTCTCGAGACGCTTCCCAACCTGACCTGTGTCATTGGCAACTATTCCCGCGAAGTTTACCTGGTAATAAATGAAGCCGCCTGCAGTGAGAATGAGCAGGAAGGCGAGAACGCCAACGACGATTCTGGCCCAGATGGGGAAGCGGCGTTTTTTCCTGGGAGATTGCTTTTTGCCACCTTTACCGTTCTGTCTCACGCTCTGCCCGTTCTGACCTCCTTGTCCATTGCCTCCTGCCCCTATCATACCGGGAGGGACAGCAGGGTTAGTTGGTCCCATTGGTGCTATTTGTCTTTGCTGCCACGGATTTTGTGGTTGGCCCGGCATAGGTTGAGAGCCGAAAGATTGATTTTGCTGGTTCGGTTGATTTGCCTGGCGTGGCATAGGCTGAGAGCCAGGGACCTGGTATGGTTGACGCGGTGGCCCAACGACGAATGGTTTCGCCGCTGAATTGAAAGGTTGAGCTGATTGAGCGGTTGGCCCGTTCATTGGTTGCCGTCGCTGGTGAAAAGGTGGCCCATTTTGCTGGTTGTATCCTGACCCAATCACAGGCCCTTGCGGTTGTACTGGCATAGAGGACGCAGCAATATTTGAAGCAGGATTTGGCTGTTGCCCCTGTTGCCCCTGAGGATTCTGACCGGGCTTCCAATTTGCAGGATGACGTGGTCCTTCCTGTCCCTCTTGTGGCTGAGCAGGTGTCTGATTTGGGACATTGGGTTGCGTATTCATATTCATGGATGGACGCGGCCACTCTAGAGGTCCTGGTGCCTGTTCCGGCTGGGGTTGATCGCGATCTTGAGAATTATCAAATGGTATAAATTCATGCTTCATAGTCGTTTACCTGCTTCCTCAATAGCTGATGATTGAGCAATATTTACTTATAGATTGATTATACATGATTGAACAGATGTTTCGCCTTATGCAGTCCAGAACGGACGAGAATCTGCATCCACGCCGCCCTGCGTCAACTGCGTTGGGCTGCCGGTCATTTTGTATGCGCCGGTTTTTGGGTCAATACTCACATTCGCCAGCCAGATATCGAATTCACTGTTGCTGTAGCCTATGTACGCAATCTGCTTGCCATCGGGCGACCAGACAGGCTGGCTGATGAATTGCCCGGAGACAATCAGCGAAGACTTCGCATAGGGTGCCTGTGCCTCTTTTATAGCAGTAGGAGTGTTAGGATTGCTGGTGACATTAGCGGTCGGCATTGGCATGACGTAGAGGCCCGAATGTGTCGGGTCTATACGGCGAATATATGCAATGAAATTCCCGTCAGATGAGAAATTGGGTTGCATACATTCCGCATTGGCGGGTGTCAGAGCTACTGCTGGGTCATATCCGCCTCCTTTTTCACCGGGGTAATATTTGCCAGGATTAGCGGCAATAGTATGAGGATTTTCCAGATAAAGCTGGATAACCTGAATTGTCCCTGTCTTATCATAGGTATAATGTGTATAGATAATCTGGTTGGGATTATTTGGGCGGTATGCAGGATCGCGGTCCCCCCCATCGCCGTAGTCGGCATATGCCACAATTTGTGAGGCCGCTTTGGCTTGCGCTCCATTATATGATGAGTGATTTATTGATATAGAGAACACCTGTAAGTCAACAAACGGTGCGCCCGCAAAATCCCCACCTAAATTGACCCAGTCGAAATTTTTCTGGAAGTCGCTCAAGAAAAGCAAGTGTGAGCTATCCGGCGTCCACGATGGTTGCCCAATCCAGTAGAAGTCATTCTGCACAAAGCCACCACTGTTAGTATAGAAATGTCCGGCCCCGCCGATGATCGTATGCCAGGGGCCATTATTAGTTGACATAATAATTAGGTCGGCATAATTGGTGAAGCGATCGACAAAGGCGATCCATTTCCCGTTGGGCGAAACTGAGGGATCGCGTATATCGGCATTTTTGGTTAATTGTGTGATCTTGCGGTTGCCATCAACGACGAAAAGATTGCGATCCTGGGTAAAGTAAATCTTGCCCTTGAACAGAGCTTGTGTAGCGACGCCTATTTGCTGGCCAGTACTTGTATTGATCTTGTTAAAGCTCTGGCTACTACTGTTGCCAATGCCAAAGCAGCTTTGGACGCTAAGCGCGATGAGGACGATTAAGAAAAAGGTATGCCAGGAAATGAATCTATATTTTTTCACGATGGGTTCCTGTTTCATGCTTGTAAACCGCTAGGTGTCTCAAATGTAACAAAGCATAACAAATCGAGCAGGCTATGAATGCCGAACAGGTCGTTTGTGCCGTCGTTCATTTTCATCGTGCCCAGGCTGGTCATCTGGCTGACTGTTTGCCATATGTCGGCGGTACTGGTAACGTCTGTTGTTGTTAGAACTATTGCCGGTGTTGGATGTGGTGAGACGGACGCTATTTGCTGTGGTGTACCGTTGTAACTGATGCCAGTATTGCACCGTGCGTTATTTCCCAGGGCGAACAGTTGCGCGATGAGTGGTTGGACAGTGCCGCAATTCAGCACAACGATATCCTGTGGGCCATAGGATGTCGAATAGCTATTTACGACTCTCGAATATGTCCCATCCAGAATAACCTGCTTAATCGTACTCTGGTTGATGGTGCGTGCGAAATTCATCAGTTGGAAAACCTGTGGTAATGCCATATCCGTCTTCACAAAGCCATTCAAGTCACTGGCGAGAGTGGGTAATTGACCGATGATGCCGGGATTTTGCAATTTGGTTTTCAACTGTGACAGTATTTGTTGCTGGCGAACGGAGCGACCGAAGTCACCCACGAGGTCAGCGTGGCGGGAACGCACGTATTCCAGCGCGGTTGGCCCATCCAGGTGTTGTGGTCCAGAGGCGAGGTCCAGCCGTTTGTAGGCATAGGCGTCTTTGTTACCAACGTCGTCGGGATAGTTATCGTCGGTAATCGGGTGCAAGACGTCAACGTCAATGCCACCGACCGTATCAATAACTTTAATAAAGCCATCGAGGCCAACCCATGCATAATAATTGATCGGAATGCCGAAATCTTGCTCTATGGTGGCGCGAGTATTCGCGATACCTCCCCGACCATACGTCTGGTCGAGCTTCATCATACCGTTATCCGCTGCAGGACCATTTTCTGCCGCGTGTAACCACGTATCACGCGGAATAGAGACCATGGCAACGCTACCAGTTTGCGGATTAATTGTGACGACGATGTCTGTTTGAGACAGGAATACACCTGCGAATTTTTGATCTGTATCGCTGCCCAACAAGAGAATATTGAGGCGGCCACCGTTCAGAATATTAGTGGAGTCGCGGTTTGTGTTCGGGTTATCTTCTCCATGGATACGTGTAACTTGCTGATTGGTAATATTATTCACAGCGGTGGCGAAGTTTACTTGATAATAGATGTAGCCGCTGCCGGTGAGAATGAGCAGGAAGACAAGAACGCCGACGACGACTCTGGCCCAGATGGGGAAGCGGCGTTTTTTCTTACGTGATTTCTTTTTACTACCCTTGCTACCTTTCCCGCCCTGTCCACCACTACCTGGCCTTGTCATACCAGGAGGTAGACCTCCGTAGGTTGGCCCCATTGGTCTAAACGGTTCCAACGGCTTCAGTTGTCCTTGCTGCCACGGATTTTGTGGTTGGCCCGGCACCGGATGTGGGCCAAAGGGCTGGTCTGGTTGTTCCGGCATCGTTTGCGGCTCAACGACTAACGGCTGTAATGACTGCGAGGCTGGATTGAAAGGTTGATCTGTTGGTGCCGTTTGAACTGACGGCCCGTTCAGCGGTTGCTGCGGATGGAATGGCAGGACATTTTGCGTATTTGGCTCCTGTCTTTGTGGTGACTGGTGAAAAGGCAGAACGTTTTGTGTGTTCGGGCCTTGTTGCAGGTTGAGGGTTTGTCCACTCGCCCCACCTGCCCCACTTGTCCCGTTCACTCCATTAAAAAGTACGGGTACTTGACTAACGCCCGATTGGTGTGGTGATATTGGAGCCGCCATAAAAGATTGTATATTCTGCTGATGGTATGTTGGGCCAGTTATTGGTTCATGTGGGTGCGGTGGAGTCGAGGTAGTGGCAATATTTGGCGCAGGATTTATCTGTTGTCCTTGCTGCCCTTGTTGGAGTTGCCGCTGAGCGGCCTTCCAATTTGAGAGCAGTCCTGAGCCGTTATGGCGGCGCGGTATCTGTGGAAGCGGTCTTTCTTGCAACTGAGCAGATGCTTCGTCTGGTATGTTAGGTTGTGCATTCATAGGATAACGCGGCCACTCCTGAGGCATTGGCATCTGCTCCTCGTGAGGTTGCTCGTTGCCTTGAAAAGGATCAAATGGCGTAAATTCGCGCTTCACAGTCGTTTACCTGCTTCCTGAATTGCTGATGACAGATTTTTTTCTGATACCCTTCCTTTTTGCCCGCGCCTTTCATCACTTGCCTCTCCGGGGTATCAAAGTCTCTTCTTTAAAAATATATAACTGAGACAGAAAAAAGAGATAGTCTGGTTTTCATCTAGTATAACGAATGGCCGAGAAAAACTTCACCAATCTGCAACCTCAAGTAGCTATAGATAGTACCATAGGGTACCCTGCCAACTTAACTCATTGTTAGCATGTGTCTTACATCCCGTTAAAGGGAGCGTACCATCCAATAATTATAACGCCTTACACTTAGTATAGGACACACATTCTGTACTATGATGGCACGGCCTGGCAAGATTTTCTATGAAATAGATCACATTCTGTGAAATGGATTGGGTGCCACAATGCAGGTTGCGCTAATCACTGTAGTATCATGGAGAGGGGAACAGCCATGATACTACAAAGGTAACTCGAACCAGAAGGTTGTGCCTTGCCCTTCTCCGGTATCTCGTTCGATGTCGAGTATGCCGCCGTGGGCTTCGATGATGCAACGGGTGATGTAGAGACCGAGGCCGGAACCATGCTGCTTGCTGGTCGCCGGTAAACGAACGAAGGGCTGGAAGAGTTGATGAATATGCTCTACGGGAATGCTGGTTCCGTGATTATGTACGCTGACATGGACAATAACGTCTGTGGCCCAGATGCGCACTGTCACAGTCGTTCGCTCGTCGGAATATTTTACGGCGTTTTCCAACAAATTGCCCAGTACCTGTTGTAGGCGACCACTATCCCAGTTGCCTATGATAGGAGTATCAGGTATGTCCAATTCATCCACTGTATTCAAGGTTGCTGGCATTTCGATGGCAAGGGTATTATGACTGGCGGCGGGACGCAACTGTTCCACCACATCTTTTGCCAGTGCGACGATATCGCATGGCTTGCGCTGTAAGGTAAATTGGCCTGTGGAGAGGCGCGAGGCATCCAGCAGATCATGCACAATACGATTTAATCGCTGAGCCTGACTGACGATAATACTGGTGCCACGTTGGATGATCTCTTCGCGCCGGTTGGGCCGAGCGATGATTTGCGCATAGTTAATGATCGGTGAAAGCGGTCCGCGAAGTTCGTGAGCAACCATTGCATTAAACTGATCCTTACGAGCAAGCTGCTCTGCGAGCAACAAATTAGCTGCCGTCAGTTCGTCAATCTGGCGTTGCAATGCCTGTATGATGTCGTAACTATCCCTGCTTCCATCCCAATCCTGAGACTGCTCATGTTGAAGTTGCATACTGACCGTCTCCCTTTACTTGTGGCGCTCACCTCTCCCTCCGGTTGTGTAATAATTATACATGATGATATAGAATTTTGGCGTCGCATAGGACTTTTTTCGCATACTTGATACCAGGTACATTCAATCTAAAGGTGAAGTCGCCTGGCTTGAATTAGCTCGCAAGTATCAGTGGATTAAGGAGCAAAGGGACAAATGCAGCTAATGCAGCAAATCCAGTTCTTCCAATTCTTCAAGTGCCCCTTCGCTCAACAGCTTTTTGTCGAGGGTGGGGTCGGCATGGGCGATGAGGTGACGCAAGCGTTCGGTAATCTCAAGGCGCATGTAGTGATCTGAGGTGAGCAGTAGCTCCCCTATTGTGATCTCGATTTGTCGCCGCTGCATCGTTGCGAGCAATGACTCTGCCATAATAGTATGCTCTTTCAGTACCAGGGCGCGATTATTACCTGTTATTATTACCTGTCCCCCGGACAGGGTGTCTCCCCCGAAGAGGGTGCGGACAGGGTGTGGGCCCTACAGTGTTATTGAGCTGTTGTGGCGGCAGGGGCTTTGTTTTCGCTCGAAGTGCTGGAACTGCCCTTACCGTTTTCAGATGGAGACGAAGTATTTTCACTGCTAGTTTTGGTTTCTGCGGCCGCTGGTTCGCCTTTGGCATTATGCCCGTTGCCGTTACCATTGCTGTTGGCTTCTGCAACCGCCGAAGAACCATGATCTGTTTTATAAAAACCGGAACCCTTAAAAACAATACCGGCTGGAAAAAACACCCGGCGGATATGACCGCCGCATTCAGGACAAATGGTTAATGCGTCGTCTGTCATATGTTGCCACTGCTCAAAACGATGGCTACACGCTTGACATAGATATTCGTATGTTGGCATACAGTTATCATCCTCAATTGTCATTCTACACACATTGCTGCACATAGATTGGATAGGCTTCACGCCTACCTATATAATATATAGTAGCGCACCTCTTACGAGTTGTCAATCTCAGGCCGAGACTGCTAAACAAACTGCCTGAACTGACTCACGTCTTGTGACAAATAGTCTGACGATCAACATGTAATGACGCCTTTTGTAGGTGTCAGGGTGGTTGTTAGGCTCTACCTATGATAACACTGCTGCGCAAGCCAATTATTCCATGCGCCCGATGTACTCTTTGATTTTTTCGGCTGCGTCGCGGGTCATACCGTCGAGGGCGGCGAGATCGTCTATACTGGCGGTACTGATGGCCTTGACCGAGCCGAAATGTTTCATCAAAGCTTTTTTGCGTTTGGGGCCAATGCCGGGTATCTCGTCCAGCACAGATTTGAAGGTGCGGTTAGAGCGCAACTTGCGGTGATAGGTGATGCCGAAGCGGTGCGCCTCGTCGCGAATGCGCTGAACAAGGTAGAGACTCTGCGATGTACGCGGTAGTATGATGGGCTCTGATGAGCCTGGGATAAAAATCTCCTCGTTCTCTTTTGCCAGACCAACGGTAGGCACATCAATGTGCAGTTCTTGCAGCACCTCCATCGCCGCACTAAGTTGACCTTTGCCGCCATCAATGATAATGAGATCGGGTATGGCCCAATTATGGTCAAGCTGCGATTGTTGCTCTGTCGTATTTGCAGCAGTATCTGTACTATCTATACTGTCCGGGTTGTCTGCTTTGTCCGTGATGTCTTCAACAAGAGTGTCCGGCGCATCTGGCTGGATGCGTGTAGCGCGGCGGAAACGTCGCCGCAATACCTCCTGGTGGCTGGCGAAGTCGTTTGGCCCTTCGACGGTCTTGATTTTGAAGCGGCGGTACTCGCTATTCTTGGGTCTGCCTGCCTCAAAGACGACCATCGCACCGACGGAGTTGGTGCCTTGTGTATTGGAAATGTCGTAACATTCAATGCGATAAGGCGGCGCGGCAAGGTTGAGTGCGGCTTGTAGTTCCTCCAGTGCCATTTGCGTTTTCTGGCTGTCGGTGAGCCATTTGATGCGCTGCTGATCAAGCACCTCTTTCGCGTTCTGTTTCACCATTTCAATGAGGCGCACCTTTTCGCCACGTCTGGGCATCGTAATGGTCACGGCACTCCCGCGTTTCTCGCGTAACCATGTCTGGATGACGCCGCGGTCGTCCGGTTCCACCTCGACGATGATTTCTGGTGGAATGTGCGGCGAGCTTTCGTAGAACTGCTGGAGAAATGAGGTCATCACTTCGCCGGGGCTGCTATCGCGGGTGCCTTGCAGGATGAAGAATTCACGCCCGATCAGTTTGCCGCTGCGGAAGAAGAAGACCAGTGCGCAGGTCTCATCATCACTGCTGGCCAGTGCGACAATATCTTGATTATCCTGCCCTTCGGTATGGATAATGCGCTGTTTTTCCAGTACGCGCTCAACCGCATTCAAGCGGTCGCGAATGCGGGCTGCTTCTTCAAAATCCAGGTTCTCCGCCGCCGCCTGCATCTTTTCCTGTAGTGTTTTTGCTACCTGATCATGCTTGCCCTCCAGGAATAGAATAACTTGCTGAATCACAGCGTCGTATTCTTCGCGGGTGGCATAGGCGACGCATGGAGCGATACAGCGATGTATGTAGTATTGCGTGCAAGGGCGCGGCAAGAGCTTTTGTTTGAAGTCGTCGCTCTTGTCGCTGTTATCGTTCCCGTTGCCTCCATTGCGTGGAGGTGCCCATGCACTGGCATCGTAGCGACAGGTGCGGAATGCGAAGAGTTTATTCAACAGGTCGAGGGTCGAGTCCACGGCTCCTGAATTGGTATACGGCCCGAAGTAGCGGTTGCCGTCGCGGTGAAAGCTGCGCACGCGATAGACGCGGGGGAAATCTTCTGTGATCGCCACTTTAATATACGGGTAGCTTTTATCGTCGCGCATCAACACATTATATTTGGGACGATACTGCTTGATATAGTTACTTTCCAGCACGAGTGCCTCGACCTCGTTCTTGACCGTAACGAACTCGATATCGTCAACTTTTGCCACCATACTGCGGTTTTTGGACTGAGATTGGTTGATTCCTGAAAGTAGGAACGCACGCGATTATGCAGCGAGATTGCTTTCCCGACATACAAAATGGTTCCCTGAGCATCTTTCATCAGATAGATGCCGGGTGTATGTGGAAGTGAATGTAGTACCGATTGGATTTTCTCGTTCATGTCCTCTCCACCTTCATGTCTGCTTTATTATACCGCCTGCGAAGAGGATACGTCTAATAGCGAATTTGGTAAACAGCAAACTGCCAGCGCACGCGCTGGCAGTTTGCTGTTTACCAAATTCGCTATTGTGGAATTGTGGATGATATTAGAAAGATTTGTCAGCACTCTCGAACCGGATAGCGGTCTGTTGCAGGTGTTGCCCGATTTCTTCGCCGTTTGCCGCGAGGCGGATAGCGGTCGCACGCCACTCGTTAAGGGCGTTCTCGAAGTGTTGGCGGCTGATGCCGAGCCAGTCTGTTTCGAGCATAGCGGTGTAGTGCTGGATCTGCGGCTCAAGCTGTGTGGCGATTTGCTCATTTTTTCGCTTGTTCTTACCTCTTATCTACTGTATACTATGCAGCATCATCGTGTCAATTTGTACTATGTCACCATGTGCCATATCTCTTTCTTGCAGGCCTGGAAAGAATAGCCGGGTATGCCGGGTGGTATTGATGGCATTATAGATATTTTTAAGCGGTTACTACACAATGGGAACTATCGGGACTGCAGGTCATGTGGATCATGGCAAGTCAACCCTGGTGAAAGCGTTGACGGGCATTGATCCGGACCGTTTGGCGGAAGAAAAAGAGCGCGGCATGACGATTGACCTCGGCTTCGCATGGCTGAGGTTGCCAGATGGGCGCGAAGTGAGCATCGTTGATGTACCGGGCCATGAAAGTTTTATTAAGAATATGCTGGCTGGCGTTGGTGGCATTGACGCGGCCCTGCTAGTGATTGCCGCTGATGAGGGTGTGATGCCACAGACGCGCGAACACCTTGCTATTCTCGACCAGTTGCGCGTGCGCCGTGGTATCGTTGTGCTGACCAAGACCGATCTGGTGGATGAGGAATGGCTGGAGTTAGTGCGCGAAGAGGTCATAGAATACCTGTCACCCACCACGCTCGCCAGCGTGCCCGTTATGCCCGTTTCTGCCTACACAGGGCAAGGTTTGCCGGAGCTATTGGAACAGTTGGAACGCACGTTGGATGACGAGCAGGAGCGGCAGAATATTGCCCGTCCGCGCTTGCCGGTTGACCGTGTGTTTACTATGACCGGTTTTGGTACTGTTGTCACCGGTACACTGCTAGACGGCACGCTTGCAGTTGGGCAAGAGGTTGAGATATTGCCACAGGGGCTACGGTCGCGCATTCGCAGTCTGCAAACGCATCGCAATGCTGTGAATGTTGCACAACCCGGTAACCGTGTGGCAATCAATCTATCCAACGTAGCGCGTTCCGATGTGGAGCGTGGGAATGTGGTTGCCTTGCCTGGACAATTGCGCACAACCATGTTACTGGATGCATATGTGAAGTTGCTCACAGACACGGAACGTCCGCTGGTGCATAATACACCGGTAGATTTCTATAGTGGCTCGCAGGAGGTGCCGGCCCGCGTGCGCTTGTTGGATGTGGAAGAGCTACAGCCAGGAAAAAGCGCGTGGGTGCAGCTGCGTTTGAGCCGTCCGGCAGTAGTGGCAAGGCGTGACCGTTTTATTTTGCGCATTCCATCGCCAAGTACGACGATAGGCGGCGGCGAAATACTGGATGTGGGGCCGCGCTATCATCGCCGTTTTCAAGCTGCGGTACTTGACCACCTGGCAACGCTCGAACGCGGCTCGCCCGACGAGATTTTGCTCGCTGCTCTCGATAGGAGACCGCGTAAAGTAGTGTTGCTACAATCTGCGCCGCCCTTAGTAGCTAAAGGGCAGAGTACAAATCGATTAACACAAGGTCTTATTGGCTATGAGTTACACGATATCGTTAAACAGAGTAATTTGTCGGAGGATGTGACGCGCTCCACGTTAGAGACGTTGTTATCAGAAAGAAGGGTACGGCAAGTAGGGCCGTTCTGGTTTGCGGAAGCAGTGTGGGATGCGCTGGTGCAGGAAACGACCGCATTGGTACAAGGGTATCACGAGCAATATCCGTTGCGTGGTGGACTCTCGAAAGAGGAGTGGCGGACGCGATTGAAGCTTTCTCCGCGGCTGGCGGCGGATGTGTTCGCGGCATTACAGGCCGATGGGAAATTGGCGGAGGCGACAATAGGTGGTTTCATTCGTCTCCCGGAGTTCGCGCCACATTTTACTATCCAACAGCAGCAACAGGTCACGATACTTTTGCGTAAGTTCCAAGAAAATCCATACGGCGGGCCTGTACGGGCTGAGGCCGAGGCAATCGTGGGAATGGAGGTACTGGTGGCGTTAATAGAGCAAGGACAGTTAATCAAACTCGGCGATGGTGTGCTGTTTTTGCGGGAGGCCTATGATGAGGCAGTTGCGAGACTGGTTACCTACCTGCGCGAGCATAATAAGATGACAGCAGCGGAGGCGCGAGACGTACTAGGGACAACGCGCAAGTATATTTTGCCCTTGTTGGAGCATATGGATAGCGTAAAGATAACGCGGCGTATTGGTGATGAGCGGATTTTGTTTCATCCTCACCAGTAATAGAATGGATCTCTAGTAAATACAGGTGTACATATTCCATTCTGTCGCAAAATGCGTTAAAATAAGTGGGTGCAAAAAGGGGTAGAGCAATAGAAGCTCTACCGAGTTGTTCGGAGAGCTATGCAAATCGAAGTTTTGGGTGAGCGATACCAGCTACAAGAACCCATAGGCCGTGGTGGAATGGCGACGATCTATCGTGGTCGTGATATGCGCATGGAACGGGTTGTAGCGATCAAGGTCTTGCGCGAAGTTTACAGCACCGACCCTAAGTTTGTGACGCGCTTCCAGCGTGAGGCAAAAGCGGCCTCTATCCTGCAGCACCCCAACATAGTGCAGGTTTACGACTACGGTCAGACCGACGGAAATTATTTTATCGTCATGGAGCTGATTGAGGGGACAGACCTGCGCCGCTATTTGCGTTCGCGTGGTATGCTCGCCGTTGACCGGGCCATCATTATCGCCCATGATGTTGCGCTTGGCCTCGGTGCTGCTCACAGGCGCGGTATTGTGCATCGCGACGTGAAGCCGCAAAATGTGTTGGTCGGGCGTGATGGCTCGATCAAGCTTACCGACTTCGGTATCGCCAGTGTCTACAAGGATATCAACGCCGAACGCCTCACTACGACCGGCATGACGCTGGGAACGGTGCAATACTATGCGCCTGAGCAGGCTCAAGGCGAAATTGTCAGCCCAGCAGCCGATGTATACGCACTCGGCATTGTCATGTACGAGATGCTCACCGGACGCCCTCCTTTTGATGGTGATACGCCCGTCGCCGTTGCTATGCAGCATATTCAAGATGTGCCGACACCACCAAGTCAGTTCAATCCCAACATTCCCCCGGCGCTTGAAGATATCATTATGCGCTGCCTGGAGAAAATACCGGAGATGCGCTATCGCGATGGTAGCGTATTGGCCCGCGCCCTTGAGAGTCTGAGCGAGACCGAGTTGGATGAGTTGCCGACATCTCTTACACCGGAGATGCCACAGACCCCCAGTGGACTGCCTACCTATGCGCAACCAACGAGCAATATTATACCAGGCAGGCCACAGCGTTCATCCATATCGTCGCCCAACAATATGGCGGGTGTCGCGCCTTATGAACAGGCCGGTCAACCCGGTTCGGTGGGTCGGAGTAGTCCGAACAATGGCACCTATAACCCTGAGCCGCTCTTGCTTCCCAACCAGCCTTTATACAATAATCCAGTGGAATCAAGCGCGACACGCCCGTACCAGCGCGGTACCATCCCGCGTTCAGGAGCGGTCGAGCGGCATGATTCGCGTTTCGCTGGCATTATTACTGCACTTATCTTATGCGCTACCTTATTATTACTTGGCTTCAGCCTCTTTCTCGCCGCCGACCTGGGCTACATTCATATACCTGGCTTGAATCTTTTTAACCCGGCACCATCACCCACTGTGACTGGGGCGGCTGCTGTGCCCAATTTAATTGGGCTATCATTTGCTAATGCGCAGACTACAGCGATTTACGCGGGTTTTAAGCTCCAAACGGGTGCCGATACCAGTGGTATTGTGACAAAACAATCGCTTGCGCCTGGTACTTCCGCTGCCTATGGCTCAACTATCATAGTCCAGTTCGGCCCGGCACCGCCAAAAACGGTCACTGTGCCAGTTGGCTTGCTTGGTATACCTGTGACGACAGCGGAATTTATTCTGACCAATGACCATATAGCATATACAACAGTAAATACGACGGTGACAGATCCGACGAAGCCCAACAACTACGTCGAACGGGTAAACCCGGCTAGCGGCCAATCTGTCCCTGTAGGCTCACCTGTCCAACTCTTCATTGGCAACGATACCAACATTACGCCAACCGTGACGCCCGGTATAACACCGACGCCGAGTCCAACACAAAAGCCGACGCCGAGTCCATCGCCCAGCCCGACGCCGAGTCCAACACCGAGCCCGACGCCGAGTCCATCGCCGACGCCGAGCCCAACACCAAAAGCCACGAAGACGCCAAAATCATAACCATCCTGATAGACAGAAGTGGAGAGAGACACCGGAAGCCCTGCATTTGAGCAGGGCTTCCGGTGTCTCTCTCCACTTCTGGACGTTACGGCAACGTCAATATCTCCGGCTCCCCATCGGTAACAGCGAGGGTATGCTCAAATTGTGCGGAACGTGAACCGTCTCGGGTGCAGACGGTCCAACGGTCGGGGAGCTGGCGCGTTTCGGCTCGGCCCGCGTTGATCATCGGCTCGACCGTGAAGACCATGCCGGGACGTAACTTCAGACCTTCCCCCCATTTTCCGTAGTGGAAGACATATGGCTCCTCATGTAATTCTTTTCCGACGCCGTGGCCAGTATATTCGCGTACCGTGGAATAGCCCTGAGCCTCGCAATAGGTCTGGATTGCCGCACCAATGTCGCCAAGATGTTTACCAGAACGTGCCTGCTCGATGCCCAACTCCATGCAGCGTTTCGCCACGGTTATCAGCCGTTGTGACTCGCTATCTATCTTGCCGACGGGAAAGGTCATACAGGAATCGCCCACCCAGCCGTTGTAATGGACGCCAATATCAATGCCGATAATATCGCCTTCATGCAATTGTTGTTTCTTACTGGGGATGCCATGACAAATAACATCGTTGACTGCAACGCAAATTGTTGCTGGAAATGGCGGAATTGCTGGCTGTCCACGCCGGGCGGGAGATGCACCATAGCCAATGTAGCTCGGAATTGCTCCTTTACTGCGAATAAACTCCTCGGCGATTTTGTCCAGTTCGGCGGTTGTTACTCCCGGCACAATATGGGGACGTAGCACCTCATAGGTCTCGGCGACAATACGCCCCGCCTTCCGCAGCTGCGCCACTTGCTGGCGTGATTTTATGCTAACCATCTTTGTTTATACCTCTTATATGTTCTAGAAAATGATCATTGATTACAGTATATTGTACGCCATCCTATCGCTTTTTGCATATGAGATGGCGACCACAAAAGTACTAGCTATTCCAATAATACGGCGAAGACCAAAATAACCACGTTCATTTGTGTAAGGAAAATTAGCCCTTGTAGCGAGGCGGCTCGTATGGTCGTCGCAGTTGGAGGAACTGGGATGCAACGGAATATTACGCGAAATTTATTCTTCGGTGTAACCGCGCTTGCTTTGATTGGCGCGAGCTTGCTGGCAATGCATATAGGGACAAGTGTACATGCTGCCCAGAATCAACCGGTGATGTTGAGCAAACAGGTGGCACCTCTTGTGCAACAGGCCCATCTTGTGCAAGCAGCCAATGCCAGCCAGCCATTAAATCTCTCCATTAGCTTGCAGTTCCGCAACTCGGATGAATTGGATAGCTTGCTCAATGCTCTCTCGAATCCGCTGTCGCCGCAGTATCACCAGTATTTGACACCGGACCAATTCGACCAGCTATTTGCTCCCACGCCCGACGAAGCGCAGCAGGTCGCTACATATTTGCAGAGTCAAGGACTGACCGTTACCACTATTGCCTCCAATAACTTGCTGATAGATGCGACTGGTACCGTGGCCCAGGTACAGCAGGCTTTCAGCACCCAGATCAATATCTATCAGTTGGGGACGCGCACATTTTACGCGAATGCGAGCGCACCCAGCGTACCCTTATCGATCAGTCCGTTGATAGCCTCAATTAACGGGCTGGATAATAGCGCACAACCGCAGCCACTCTATCAGCGCCTGGCAGCGCAACGTGCAAAATCGTTGGTGCAGCAGCGCAGTAGGCAGGTCAAGCAGGCGAAGCATGCAAACCAGTTCGCAACGCCGAGTGGCTATGGTCCAAATGATCTGGCGGGAGCCTATGACGCGGCAACCCTCCACAACATGGGAATATTGGGTGATAACCAGACTGTTGCGTTGTATGAACTGGATGGCTACCAGCCCAACGATGTGGCCCAATATGCCAAAATGTACAATCTGAATAATCCAAACCTCAGCAATGTGCTGGTGGATGGCTTTAACGGTACGGCGGGACAGAACGCGGTAGAGGTGGAGTTGGATATTGAAATGATTGCTGCTATGGCTCCCCACGCGAATCAGCTTGTGTATGAAGGTCCGAATACGCCGCAAGGTATGAACGATACATATAATAAGATTGTCACCGACAATAAAGCGCAAATTGTTTCGATCAGTTGGGGATTGTGCGAGACCAGTAGTGGCCCAGGTGAATTGCAAACGCTCGACAACATTTTCAAGCAAGGTGCCGCGCAAGGCATGTCGTTTTTCGCGGCGGCTGGCGATTCTGGAGCGTATGATTGCGCCGATACCAATCTTGCCGTAGGCTCACCCGCCAGCGATCCCTATGTTACCAGCGTCGGCGGCACAACCTTGCAACTGAATAACGGTACGTATAGCAGTGAAACGGTCTGGTCGAATCCAAAATCGATCTCACATGGACCTGAAGGTGCGGGCGGCGGCGGCGGCCTCAGCAAGACGTTCAAACAACCTTCGTGGCAGGTTGGTTCCGGCGTAAATAACCAGTACAGCAACGGCTATCGCGAGCTACCGGATGTGACTGCGGATGCCGATCCCAGCACGGGCTATGCCATATATTGCACTGTCACCAATGCCGGTTGTAATGCCAGTGGTTGGCTTGTCGTCGGTGGCACGAGCGCGGCTGCTCCGGTCTGGGCGGGTAGTGCCGCTCTGGTCAATCAATACCTGCAAAGCAACGGGCAGAAGCTCATTGGTTATGCCAATCCCACGCTGTACATGCTCTTCAATGCGCAGCAGGGTTTCCCGGCCTTCCATGATATCACTACGGGCAACAACCTGTATTATCCTGCTACAGCAGGCTATGATCTCGCCAGTGGCATGGGTTCACCTGATATTTACAATATTGCTCGCGACCTGCTGAATATCTCGCTGGGCATTACGCCAACGCCGACGCCATCACCGACACCAACCAATACACCTACACCATCACCGACGCCCAGCCCGACGAACACGTCCACGCCGGTACCCTCGCCAACGTTGACGCCAAGCACTACACCATCACCAACGCCATCTCCTCCACCATCTCAATCTCTCATCCAGAATAGCGATTTCGAGAATGGAACATCGCCCTGGCAGGAGTCATCGGCTAAAGGCTACGAACTTATCGAGGCTGTCAAACCCTATACCGGACAGTACAGTGCTTATCTCTGCGGCTATATCGGCTGTGATGACCGTATCTGGCAGACCTTTACCGTCCCTGCCAACTACTCCACCATCACCATCAGTTACTGGTGGTACTCAGATACCGGCAAATCGTCGAAGCAGTGCCTCGACACCTTTACTGGCCAACTGCAAACCTCAAGTGGCATGATGGTCCAGATGTTGCAATTTGCCTGCAATACCAATGCCAGCAATGGTTGGGTATCAGTCACTGCTGATGTTTCCGCCACGCTTGTTCCCTACGAAGGTCAGACAGTTACGCTCTATTTCCGTGGCACTACGGTTAGTAACAGGTACCAGACAACCGATTTCTATGTTGATGATGTGACGGTGACAGCGCAGTAAATGGATTATGTATCGCGAGCGAACGACCCCAGTACCTTGCAGAACGTGGTGTGGCTGGCGAGGTCAGCGAGGGCATTGCGCACAGGCGGGTCGTCGCGGTGGCCCTCGAAGTCTAGGTAGAAGACATATTCCCAGGGGCGTTGGCGTGACGGGCGTGATTCCAGTTTGAGCAGGTTAATGTTATTGGTCGCGAGTACACTCAGACAATTGTAGAGCGAACCCGGTTGATGCGCTGTTGCCATGACCAGCATCGTTTTGGCGTTGCCCTCGCAGCGCGGAGCGGGTTCTCTGCTGAGGGCAATGAAACGAGTGTAATTACCCTGGATTGTTTGAATGCTACGCGCCAGCACTACCATGTCGTACAGTTTCGCTGCACCGATGCCCGCGACCGCTGCGACGCCACTGAGGTGTTCTTCGCAAATCATTTTGGCACTGCCCGCCGTATCGTAGGTGGCGGCGATCTCGACGCCAAGTTCGCGCAGGTAGGCATCGCATTGTGCCAGAGCCTGTGGATGCGAAATCACGCGCCGGATATCGCTCAATTGCTGACCGGGGAGGCAGAGCAGACAGTGGTTGACAGGGTGACTGATCTCTCCTGTGACAAAAAGATCGTGCTGGCGCAAAAGGTCATAGACATCGTTGATGCTGCCCGCCTGCGAGTTTTCTACCGGCACAAGGCCATATTCCGTCTCACCGGAAGCAACGGCACGAAAGACATCGGCGAAGCTGCGGTACGCGCAAGCCTCGGCCTCCCTGCCAAAATGGGCATGAACCGCCTCATCGCCAAATGCCCCGCGCTCGCCCTGAAATGCCACACGGATAATCTGTCGCACAGACGCCGTTTCTTCCGTCTGTTGGTTCGTTGACTGTACCATCGCGCTCGCTCTCTCCTCGTCAGTGTGAATATTGGAGTAATGCCCCAATGAGAGCGATTGTGCCAGTTTAGAAGAGAATTGTCAAGCAAAATGTCCATCTGCAATCAGGAGATGTAGCTCCCCGACACAATTTCGTAGCCGGGGGCACTAACTGCATAAGTCCAATGCAGTTTCTGTCCAGGACAGCCAGGCTCTTCAATCGTCGTGGTTACAGGTGTCCAGATAAAATTACCACTTGCTGTACTCCCAGAGTCGTGAAGGTCGGTACAACTTATAGCATACATATAGAGTAGCTGGGGACGAACAGCAGAGGGAGTATTGATGAAGACCTTTGAGCCTATGCGGTGCAGTGTGATGATACGGTCTGATGGCACCCGTGAAGCGGCAGTAATATGCAGAGCAGGCCAGTGTCTGTCCAATGGACTGGGACCATTTGTTGTGGATTTTCCTTGATACTATCGCATGAGGAGACGAAACGCGGCATAAGAGTCAGCCAGAAAGTTAGCAGAAGCAGCAAAAGGTGCATTCAAATCATTGAATGCACCTTTTGCTGCTTCTGCTAACTTTCTGGCTACGTCTATTAATACGCTGTGAGCTTGAGCTTATACTTTACGCCCGTGGATGGCGGAGTGGGATAGCTGCGGTCGCCAGCCGAACTGTGGGAACCGCCGAAGAGAACGAGGCCGCCGGATATGCTGTACATGGACTCGTGAAATGTTCCGCTCGTCGGTACTTTCGCGACCGCAAAGATGGGGAACGCTTTACCGCCCGTGATCGCTGTAGAGATGTAGTCACCAACCATGTAGCCACCTGCGTTAGCTAACCATGTGACTTTCATCGGTCCGGCGAGTTGCTGGGCCGCCGACCAGGATGTGCCAGCGTTGGTTGATGAGATGAAACCAACATCAAGCTGGCAGGTGGAGACGGAGCAGCTGGAGACCGGATAGTAGTAGTAGGTGATAGCGATATGCGCACTATTACCCGATGTCGCTTTGTCTACTGCGATGCCAGGGAGGAAGTTATCTTCGCCACTGTTGACAGCATTGATGGGTACACGCTTCGTCGCCGACCAGTTGACGCCATCGCTGGATGTGCTGTAGACGATATCGTTGGCAGCACAGCCGCTTTCAAACTGACAGTTTTCCCATGCGACGTAGACCTTACCGGCACCGTCAATTTCAGCTGAAGGCAGTGGGCCTGAGCGCAGATTGCCGTTTTCGCTATGGGAATTCGCGGAGCCGACAGTGACGCTCTTTGTCCAACTGGAGCCGCCATTGGTGGAGGTGAATGCCTCGATATTATTGCCCAGGAAAGGCACAACCACGGTGCCGTTGGGCTGGACGAGCGGCTGCCCACCAAGACCAGAGGCATGATCAGCCGTTGCTTTTCCAGTTCCCCAGGTTTTCCCACCATCGGTCGAGGTACTCATCTGCACGAGGTCGCCGCTGGATGCGATATCCCATTCGATATAACAGTGGCCGTAGTAGGGACTGCTGCTGCTATCGTCGCAGACAATCCAATCTTTGTCGAAGAAGACGCCATTCGCCGCCTTTGCGGCGGTGACGGCATTTTTCCAGGTCAGGCCGCCATCGGTGGAGCGATTGACCAGTACGGCAGCACCGATGGGACTACCGCCTTCATTGAGAATGGCGAGGCCGGAGATCAGCCAGACATTATCTTTGGCGTCATAGGCAACGGCGGGATCGCTGATACGAGCATAGATGCCCTTTGGTTTGGCATAGACAGTTGTACCGGGGAGGGAGCCATGTTTCCAGGTTGTGCCATTATCCGTGGAGGTGGCCCAACCATTGTTGGAACTGCCGCCATCAGTGAAACGACCTTGCTGAAACGCATTGACGATGGTTGAACCACTGGCATAGTTATCGGGTTCGACCTCGGTTTTGTGCTGGCTGCTTGTGTTCGTATACGGGTCGCTACTGACCTTTACTAACGGGGCACCGCCCGATGCATAGGTCATAGAACTCAGCACAAGTGAAAGCATCAGGGAAAGCGCGAATGCTACAATGGCGCGGATACGCCAGCGAGCATGGGTAGCATGTACGATGACAGACATACGAAGAGTCTCCTTAAAAATAAACGACAATCAGTCTGAGGGGCTGACGAGGGTTGGCGACCCTCAGAAGTAGAACAATAACATAGGACGTTTTCTCTGTCAAATATAGATGAGCAAGTTTTCTACAACCGAACGAACATGAATCAGCGCGGTTATCGTGGGAAGTACATACAAAAAGAGCCTGTAGCTCAGCTACAGGCTCTTTTTGTATGTACTTCCCACGATAACCGCGCTGGATATTACTGGACGTTGTAGTGGGACTTATGGTAGTAGACCATGCCCTTGCCCAGTACCTTCACGGGCTGAAGCTCTTTCAGCATGATGGCCTCACCGCATTTGGCGCAGACGCGGCTGGTCAGATGGTTGACCTCTTCGCGGTTGGCCAGCGAGGCACGCGCTGTCTTTGAAAGTTCACCCTTTTTTGGCATTGTGTTTGAACCCCTTCTGTCTATCTGTATATCTAAAATTCAGGTTATCCCGACGTACTGTACCGGGCATACCGGCAATGCGGAACTCGCCGAGCCTGCATTGAATTGGCTACAGTATACCATAGCCGTGGTGGCCTGTCTATTGTGGAACTACCTTTTTAAGCTCTTGTAGTTACTTTGTCTACCTGCTACGCTTTACAACAGCGTAGAAATACGTTCTATTCCACCCAAAGGAGCTTTTATAAAATAGGGAGCCAGGAAGAAACCTGGCTCCCAGAAATGTTTGAATAATTACGTGGTCTGCACTACAGAAAACGCACTACCAGAAGCACTACTCGCCGCATTCTACAAATATCAACGCACTACGAGCACCAACTCCGTGTATACTTTGCCTGTATTTTCAGGCCAAGAGTGAGAATACTCTCTATATATTAGAACGAGAAGAGATATAAAATTGTAACATGGAACGGTTTTGGACAACCTGAGTCGTCAGGTAACATGCTATGCAGTTGGGCTATTCTGTGTATTCTTACAATCTCTTATCGTATATAATACAATCAAGCATATCTTGAAAGTCCCAATGGGTCTAAATGAGGGAAAGCAACAATGAAGTACGCTTTTGTCATTGATCAGCGCAAGTGCATTGGCTGTCACGCTTGCACGGTTGCTTGCAAGGCCGAGCATGATGTGCCGATTGGCGTGTACCGCACATGGGTCAAGTACATTGAGAAGGGCGAGTTTCCTAACTCACGCCGCTATTTTCTGGTCAATCGCTGCAACCATTGTGATGATGCTCCCTGTGTCGCTATTTGTCCTACGAAAGCATTGTATAAGCGGGCTGATGGCATTGTAGATTTCGATTCCAGCCGTTGCATTGGTTGCAAATCGTGTATGCAAGCTTGCCCATACGATGCGCTGTACATTGACCCTAATAGCCATACCGCCGCGAAGTGCAACTATTGCGCACATCGTACAGAGGTTGGTATGGAACCGGCCTGCGTGGTTGTTTGCCCGGAACGCGCTATTATTGCCGGCGATATGCACAATCCCAGTACTGAGATTGCTCGCATTATTGCGCGTGAGCCGGTGCGTGTGCGCAAGCCGGAGCAAGGTACGAAGCCCAATGTGTATTATGTAGGTGCCGAAGAGGCTGCCATTAACCCTGAAGTCGCCGTTGAAGAACTGCCGAATATGACTATGTGGAGTACCATCCTCAGGCCACATCACGAGGACGAGAGCGCGATTGATGGCGGTACATCGTTGCGCAGACCTTCAACCATCAATCCGCTTAACCCGCTCAATCCTCTCAAGCCATACCAACCGCTCCAGGTAGAGCGTGATCCCGCTGATGCCCATATCGTCTATGACACGCCGAAAAATAGCGCACCGTGGGGGAGCAAGGTGTCAGCCTATCTCGCCACCAAGTCCATTGGTGCAGGTGTCATGATGGTTGCCTCGCTGGCTCTTGCGCTGTATGGCCTGAGCAGTCCAATCAATGGCGCGATGAACGCTGTGCTCGGTATCGGCGCACCGGTTATTGGTGGACTCTTCATCGTGATTACGCTGGTACTGTTGATAGCTGATTTGAAACGGCCTGACCGCGCAATCTTCCTTGTGACGAAAGCGAATCCTACCTCCTGGCTTGTCTGGGGCGGCTATATCCTGGGCGTTTTTGGCTTGATTGAGGCAGGGTGGTTCGTTGCCGCACTGGTCGGCCTCTCAGATATTTTGCGCTGGCTGCTCATTCCATCTGCCCTCTTTGGAGCGGCGGCGGCTGGCTATAGTGCCTTTCTGTTCGGACAGGCCGAGGGTCGCGATTTCTGGCAAAGTCCATTGATGTTGCCAATTTTGCTGGTGCAGGCAACATTGGCTGGCGCGGCATCGCTGGGTCTGCTCGCCTGGGTGCTTAACGTCGGCAGCACGCTTAGCAATCTTTTCACCATCGTCTTGCTAATTGCGGTTGCGCTGCATGTCTTGCTCGTAATGATCGAGGTTTTTGGTGCGCACACCAATAGTCATGTTGCCTCTGCCGCGCATTTCATGACGCATGGTGGTCTGAAAGATACTTTCTGGGGACCATTTTTCGTCGTTGGTTCGCTGCTTCCGTTGATTATGCTTGTGATCGCGCTTTTTGTACCAGCCGCGCAACCAGACCTGCTCGGTCTCGCGGGTATTCTCGCGCTGGTCGGGCTGTTCGTTTACGAGCATTGTTTTGTCATCGCAGGCCAGATTGTGCCGCTCAGTTAAATAGAGCAGGAGAAACATATGACCGAGATACCATTGCAGCAACATGTCGCGCCAAGTGGGGAACAGATGACGGTGCGCGACCTGGCATCGTGTCCACCGCCGGAGAAATGGCGCGATTGGATGGAGTATGATGCGAAGGCGTGGCCGCGCAAGATTGAGCGACACTATGAGATTATCCCGACGATTTGTTTCAACTGCGAGGCGGCCTGTGGATTGCTGGCGTATATAGACAAAGAGACGGGGCGGGTGCAAAAATTTGAGGGTAACCCGTACCATCCTGGCAGCCGTGGGCGCAACTGCGCGAAGGGACCGGCCACGATCAATCAAGTGCATGACCCGGAGCGCATATTATATCCTCTCAAACGCACTGGCAAGCGTGGTGAGGGCAAGTGGGAGCGCACGACGTGGGACGAGGTGCTGGATACCTTTGGCAGCAAGATTCGTGCCGCCATTATCGAAGATCGCCGCGATGAGGTAATGTATCATGTCGGGCGACCAGGACACGATGGTTATATGGAGCGTGTGCTGGGAGCGTGGGGCGTTGATGGGCATAACAGTCATACCAACGTGTGTTCGTCGGCGGCACGTTTTGGCTATCATATCTGGTGTGGCATGGATCGTCCGTCGCCCGATTATGCACAGGCGCGTTTTATTTTGCTGATCAGTTCGCACCTGGAGACGGGTCACTATTTCAATCCACAGGCGCAACGTATCATCGAGGGCAAGATGAAGGGGGCGAAACTGGCGGTGATGGATCCGCGCCTCTCCAATACTGCCAGCATGGCGGATTACTGGCTGCCGACATGGCCCGGTTCCGAGGCCGCGGTCTTGCTGGCAATGGCACGTATTATCTTAATCGAGAACCTGTATAACCACGAATACATGCAGCGTTGGGTCAACTGGCAGCAGTATATGGAGGCTGAACATCCGAGTGACATTCAGACCTTTGACCGTTTCATCGAACTGCTAATAGACCTTTACGCTGAATTCACACCTGCCTTCGCTGCTTCAGAGAGCGGCTTAACAGAAGAGTCCGTTGTGGATATTGCGCGCCAGATAGGACACGCGGGAACGGCTTTTGCCGCGCATACATGGCGGGCGGCCAGCGCGGGCAATTTGGGAGGCTGGCAGGTAGCGCGTGCGCTCTGGTTTCTTTCGGTGCTGACCGGCAGTATCGGTACGTCCGGCGGCACCGCTCCCAATAGCTGGAATAAGTTCGTTCCTCAGCCATTTCTCAAGCCTGGGCCAGCGGACGTATGGAATGAGTTGCTTTACCCGCCGGAGTACCCGTTGGCGAACTATGAAATGAGCATTTTGTTACCGTATTTTCTGCGCGAAGGGCGTAGGAAGGTCGCGGCGTACTTCACTCGCGTTTACAATCCCGTCTGGACGAACCCGGATGGCACCGCCTGGATAGAGGCGTTGACGAATGAGCAGCAGATAGAGCTACACGCCGCGCTGACACCGACGTGGAACGAGACGGCATGGTATGCCGACTATGTCTTGCCGATGGGCGTTGGTAGCGAACGGCACGATCTGATGAGCCAGGAGACGCACGCGGGCCGTTGGATCGGCTATCGTCAACCGGTGCTACGTGTCTACAAAGAGCGGCATGGTGAGCCCGTGCAATACACGTATGAGGCCAACCCCGGCGAAGTGTGGGAGGAGGACGAGTTCTGGATTGAACTGTCCTGGCGCATTGATCCCGATGGTAGCCTGGGCATCCGCAAATATTTTGAGTCGCCCTATCGTCCCGGCGAAAAGCTCTCGATTGAAGAGTACTATCGCTGGATATTTGAAAACAGCGTGCCTGGCTTGCCCGAAGCGGCTGCAAAGGAGGGTGTGACCCCTCTCGGGTATATGCAGAAGTATGGCTCATTCGCGATCCCTGAAGACGAAGTACCCTTCTATACCTTAAACGAGCAGATGGTGAAATCTGCCGCTCTGGAAGGAGCGCAGGTCGATGAGCGCAGTGGTATGATTATGCGCAACGGTGCCAGAATCGGCGTGATGGTAGATGGGAAGGCATTGGAGGGTTTTCCAACACCCTCGCGCAAATTGGAGTTTTACTCGGCGACGCTGAAAGAGTGGGGCTGGCCCGAGTATGCCACACCGGGCTACATTCATAGCCATGTGCATCGCTCAAACATTGACCCCGAACGTGGCGAATATCTGCTCATCCCCACGTTTCGTTTGCCGACGCTGATACATACTCGTTCGGGAAACGCAAAATGGCTCAATGAGATATCGAATGCCAACCCGGTCTGGATGCATCCTGTTGATGCTGAACGCATTGGCGTACAAACAGGCGATCTTTTGCGAGTGACGACCGAAATTGGGTATTATGTGAATCGAGCCTGGGTGACGGATGGCATACGTCCAGGAGTCGTGGCTTGCTCGCACCACCTGGGACGCTGGCGATTGGCGACGAATCAGGGGGCTGACCGTTGGACATCGGCTCTGGTCTCGTTGGGGCGCGAACAAGATGGTATATGGCGTATGCGTCAGTTGGAGGGCGTGCGACCTTATGAGAGCGACGATGCCGACTCGGCGCGTATTTTCTGGCGTGAGGCGGGGGTGCATCAAAACCTGACATTCCCTGTGCATCCCGACCCCATTAGCGGGATGCATTGCTGGCATCAGAAGGTGACTGTCGAGCCTGCCCATGTCGGCGACCGCTATGGTGATGTCTTCGTGGATAGAGACAAGGCATATGTGACCTATATGCAATGGCTAAAGATGTCGCGCCCGCAAACGGAAAGACCTGATGGGTTGCGCCGACCACTCTGGATGATTCGCCCATATCGCCCAGCGGTGAGTGCATTTATGCGAAAATAGAGGCAGAAATACTACTTATCTGCGTCATGACGCAACCTCCAACAGGTCGAGTAGTTCAGTCAACGAATGAACGAGAAGGCAATCAACCTCGTTCTTCTGTATAGATCTATGTCTGTCGAGCAAGACCGGTGTAATGCCGACCGACCGCGCACCCAGTACGTCGAGCGTATAAGAATCTCCTATATGTACTGTATAATCGGCAATGGAGTTAGCTCGCTGCAATGCCAGGTCATAGAGTTGGGGTGACGGTTTGGCATAGCGCGTGATGGCCGAGACTACCAGACAATCGAAGTAGCGCGTCAAGTTGAGCTGCCTTAGAATGGGCCCAAGCGCGATGCCCCAGTCGGAAATGACGCCCAATGTATAATTTTTGGCTTTCAAGGCCCCCAACGTGTGCAGCACATCGGGGTAGATTTGCCAGCTTGTATGCTTATCAAATTCCTCGGCGACGGTTCGTGCCAGCAGGAAGAGGCGTTGCTCATCGTGTTCCTCGACAAAGGGACGTAGCAGATTCGCGTAGTAACCAATCCAGAACTCTGCAATGGTCTTTTCGCTGCCCCATGTGTGCCGGTTGGCTCTCATATGTTGGAGAAAGTAATCCTCAGCCTCGAACATACGCTGCTGGACAGCCTCTAGATCAACATGCAGGTCAAGGCGTCGGCAAACCCGTCGGCAGATTTCAGGAGTGGAGGGATGGGGATATAATAATGTGAATCCTACATCAAAGAACACGGTACGAATGGATTGTGGTTGGTCAAAAAGCATTATCACCTGATCCTTACAAATGGCATAAATGCAGCAGAAGCTAATCAGTGGAGACCATGCCGTCCCTTTGCAAAGGGACGGCATGGTCTCCACTGATTAGCTTCTGCTCTTATAGACTGCATCGGCGGCGGCAAGTGCTGCCCCCGTGTCGGGCTGGAGGCCACAACGTGGGAGGATATGCTCCAGGGCGGCAAGAATCGTATCTACATTCTTGTGGCACGAATTGTAACCCATCAGGCCGATACGAATCAATCGTCCCTTGAGTGGGCCGAAGCCGCCGCCAATCTCGATATTGTACTCGCCCAGCAATCCCTGGCGTATCGCCAGTTCGTCCACACCTTCCGGCAAGCTGATTGCTGTCAAGACGGAGAGTTCATAGCCGGGTTGCGTCAAGATGCTTAAGCCCATCGCTTTAATACCGGCTTTGAGGGCATCGCCGTGCAGTTGGTGTCGCGCCCAGCGTGCCTCCAGACCTTCCAGTTGTGCGATGCGCAAGGCCTCGCGCATCCCGTAGATGATGTTGCTACAAGAGGTGTGATGGTAGGTATGGTCGCCGTTCCAATAGCGGTTGAGATAGTGCAGGTCAAGGTAATAGCTCTGTACCGGGCGTTTGCGTTTTTTGATCACCTCAATGGCCCGCTCGTTGAGCGTGACGGGAGCGAGACCTGGCAAAGCTCCCAGGCTTTTCTGGCTACCGGCGTAACAGGCGTCAATCTTCATGGCGTCAACATTCATTGGGACGCCGCCCAGCCCGCAGACCGCATCTACCACAAACAGTGCGCCGTGGGCATGAGTTACACGCTCAAGCTCCTCCAACGGCTGTAACAGACCCGTCGAGGTTTCGGCAATCGCCGTCGCAAATAGTTTTGCCTCTGGATGTTCCCGAAATGCCTGCTCAAGTGTGGCCGCGTCCAACGGCTTGCCCAGTTCTGTCGTGAGATTGACGACGTTCGCCCCGGCACGGCCTGAGATTTCCACGATTTGACCGCTAAAGAAGCCGAGGCTACCGGCGATAATTGTGTCGCCCTCTTCGAGCAGGTTGCTCAACGTCGCTTCCGCTCCAGAGAAACCGGAGCCGGAGACACAGAGTGTCATCTCATTTTTGGTCTGAAACATCCAGCGCAACAGTTCCGCGGTCTCTTCAAGAATAGTAAAAAGTTCCGGGTCGAGATGACCAAGCTGTGGCGCGGACGCGATACGCAAAATACGCGGGTCTACGTTGCATGGGCCTGGGCCAAGCAGCAATCTATACGTGGGATTAAGTTCAGCCAATGTTCCCTGCTGGTTGGCTGTGCGTTCTACTGTCACCTGTGCCATTGAAATTGTCTCCTTTCAGAGTAGTGCCAGTGGTACCCCTTGTGAGTACGCAATCCGGGGATTGTATGTCTGGCCTACCCCACCTGCACCTCTTCTTCAAAAAGATGCTGCAACTTGTCCGCTTGATCGGCCGTGATCAAGGTATCAATAAATTCGTCGATCTCACCATTGAGAACGCCGGGCAAATTGTGCCGTGTGAGTCCGACGCGATGATCGGTCACGCGGTCCTGTGGAAAATTATAGGTGCGAATCTTCTCGCTGCGGTCGCCTCTCTGCACCTGTGACCGGCGCGATTTGCTCAATTCTTCCTGCCTGTGGGCCTCTTCCAGGTCCCAGAGCCGCGCTTTGAGAACGGTGAGGGCCTTGAGCTTATTCTTCAACTGCGATTTTTCATCCTGACAGGTGACAACCAATCCAGTTGGCAGGTGCGTAATGCGTACCGCCGAGTCGGTGGTGTTGACGCTCTGCCCACCGTGACCGGTGGAGCGATAGACATCAACACGAATGTCGGTATCTTTGATATCGATCTGGATATCGTCGTCGGCCTCCGGTAGCACAATCACTTTCGCCGTCGAGGTATGAATACGCCCGTTAGCCTCCGTTACAGGAACGCGCTGTACACGATGCGTGCCGCCTTCGTACTTCATACGCTGGTATGCACTCTTGCCTTTAACGACGAAGGTGACATCCTTGATGCCGCCCTGGCCGGTCTCGTTGATATCCAGAATTTCAATTTTCCAACGACGACTATCAGCGTAGCGGCCGTACATGCGGAACAGTTCGCCCGCGAATAACGCCGCCTCATCGCCACCGGCACCACCCTGAATGGTGATGATCGCATTTTTCTCATCCATGATATCGCGAGGCAGCAGCGATACTTTCACCTGTTCCAGCAACTGCTCTTTGTGTGCTTTGAGATGCTTGATCTCTTCAAAGGCGAGGTCACGCATTTCAGGTTCGTCGCCCTCGTACATCTCCTGCGCCTCAGCAATCTGCCGGTCGTTCTCGGCCAGTTCGTGGTACATATGAACGACCTCTTCCAGTTCCGCGTGTTCGCGCCCGTAACGTTGCAGCAATGGAATATCGTCAAGTACCTCTGGCTGTGCCATCAGGTTATTCAGTTCTTCGTATCGTTGTGCCAGGCTTGCCAGCTTATCTATCAAGTCCATAAAAAATTCCTCGTATTTCTTCCCGTCCGCCCGACTTATTTGGCTTACTCAGCCTATCTGATATATCTGGCTCACGAAGTTGCTAAACTGGTCAGATACTAGCATGGTAGAGAAATGCCTTGTGTATATCATGGTATCATATTTATGACACGTCGGAACAGACAAAATAGTGTAATGGTAGAATAGTAAACAAATTGAACAGGTACCTTGACCTGTTAAAAGATAGTAAAGGGCGTGGAGAAGCGTCGCTACCCGGCGGCCAGCAGGTAACGCTCAACAGTGGGGCGGCACACCGCGTGCCGCATATACGTTATGGAAGTTGTTGTCTGTTGCTGTAATTTCATAGCTCTATGTATTATAACATATTGGCGGGGTAGATTTTATTCCGTTAAAGAAGAAGCATAGCGACGAGGCATCTACATACACATAGGAAAATTGTGAAATAGTTCCTATGCACATCGCCTCGTGAGGTGTATACTCTTGTTACGAAAATGAACCGGTGAATATGGAGAAGGATTAACAATGCGCTTCTGCTTTATCTTAGAGGAACGATACGACCGCAAACCAATGCCGATGGTGATAGCTGACCAGTTGCAGCAATGGGGGCACGAGATAGATGTGCTGCAACCCTATGCCGCCATTACCAACCTGACCAATTTCTCACTGACGGAGTATGATGCCTATGTGCTGAAAACCGTCTCGGATGGCCCAGGCCTTACCATCCTGGAGGCAGCCGAAGCCATTGGCATACCGACCATCAATAACTCACGCGCCATTCGGCTGGTGCGCGATAAAGCGGTTGCCACCGCGTTTGCCCAGGCGCATGATTTGCCGGTGCCGCTGACATACTTCGTCGGTCATCCTCGCGCCCTCGTCAATGTGCCGTATGAGGCTTATCCAGTTATCGTCAAGCCGAGCAACGGCACGTCGTTACAAGATATTCACCTCGTGCGCACACCGGAGCAGATGGCGCAGCTGACCCTTGATGATAGCTACTATCTCGCGCAGAAGTACGCCGAGAATACCGGTTTCGATATCAAACTCTATGTTACCGGTCAGGAGGTGCATGCCACAATCAAATCATCTCCATTGCATGGTCAGGTGCAGGAGAAAGAGATACCTGTCAACCGCGACATGCTTAAACTGGCACAGCGCGTCGGGCAGGTCTTCGGTCTCGATCTCTACGGCGTAGATGTGCTGGAGACGCCGCAGGGCCTGATGCTGGTTGATATCAATGACTTCCCCAGCTTCTACGGCGTCCCCCGCAAAGTGGCCTGTATCGCGGAATACATCCTGCACTCGGCCTACCGCGCCCGCGATTTTCGTCCTAAGAAGGCTATGCGCCCGACCATCCATACACGCAAGAAACTATCCCGGCAAGATGCAAAACTGGTGCCAGCAGAACTGATGGGCCACAACCCAAATGTGAAACGGGTGCAGATGAATTAACAAAGCGAACGCCAGGAAACGGCTCATTCAGCAAGTGGCGTTACCGCCTGCCGAATGAGCCGTTTCCTGGCGTTCGTATTGCTATGCACGATTAAGCGATGCCAAAGCCGTGCAGGATCATCTCGATAGCAGCCGCGGCTATCACTGGAATAAAAATCAGGCGCAAAGTTTTGTTGCTGAGATGGGGCAGGAGACGGGCACCGGCCAGCGCACCGACGAGAATACCGAGCGCGACAGGGGCGGCGACCATTGGAGGAATATCACCACGCGAGAAGTAGATGCCCGCGCTAGCGGCGGCTGTGACACCAATCATAAAATTGCTGGTCGTGGTGGAGACCTTCATGGGGAGGCGCATAAGCGTATCAAGTGCCAGCACTTTGAATGTGCCGCTGCCGATACCGAGCAGGCCTGAGATGAGACCGGCGACGTACATCATCGCCATTCCGAGCGGCGTGCGCGATACCGAGTAGGAGACCTCGCGGTTCAGGTAATGGTCGGGGTAACTGCTGGAGAGCCGGAGCCATTTTGCCAATCGATCATTTTTGACACCCCTGGGTAACTCTTCGCCGAGCTTGAAGGCAAGCGGCGCGGCTGAGATCAGTAGAATGAGGCCGAAAATGACCGAGAGCAGTTCGGGGGCGAGCATACCCGCCAGGAACGCGCCGCAGATAGCACCGGTCGTTGTCGCTATTTCGAGGAACATGCCCACGCGCAGATTGGTCATGTGATCGCGCACATAGGCGGCGGCAGCCCCGCTAGAGGTCGCAATGACCGAGATGATGCTTGCACCAATGGCAAAGTAAATCGGTAGGCCGAAAATGAGCGTCAGTATCGGGACGATCAATACACCACCACCCAGACCGACAAGTGATCCCAACAAGCCAGCCGCTATCGAGCCGAGGAAGATGAACAGGACAACAGCTAGTGAAAAGTGTATGCTAGTCAGGTCGCTATGAATACCCTTTGGCACAAGGTTGCCGACAACGAACATACTAAAGAGCAATATAGCCAGCACAAGCAAGGTGATGATAACAAACTTCCGGTCTTTTTCTAGCAGGAAAACTACAATGGAGACCGCCACGCGCACAAGAGGCGTCGCTATCAAGAGCAACAACCCCAGCGTAATGACCGCCTGTGGATGTAATGTGAGCAATTCACTCCAGACTGTTCCAAGATTTTGTGGGAAGGTGAGTAACCGCTGCGCGGAAAATCCGTCCGGTCGAAATGGTAGGAGGATGACGCCCAATAAAATGATGGCGGCACTGCTGAGAACTCCACCTTGCAGCGTCCATCCAATGATATTGACGGCTAATTCTCGTTGCGCGTCAGGGCGTTTGTCATTCGTTGGCCTCTGCGGCATAATAGTGCCGGCCGTGTGTTTGTCATGTTTGTCTACGTTTGGTAGTATTTTGTTTTCTTTTGGCGGGGCAATCAGTAAATTGCTTGCATCATCTGTTTGCACATGGAACATTGGAGCATTTCCTCACTCAACTATTCTGGCTTCACGCTGTTTTTAAGTCGAGGTGGGCATTGTTGGGGAGTGAGCTCTGTTGCGAAATTATTGGTACGCCGATACAAAGAATACGAATAACTTTTGAAAAACAATGATACATATTGCAGCAGCCTCATCCACAATGGTGTAATACCACCTCCTATTGCAATTATACCCGCGAAGAGATATAATTGCAATATATGATTCTTATCATAAAGATAATCCAGAGATATGATTATTGGATGGAATGTGCGATGAATTTGCAGTATTTGCGGGTTTTTTTAGCGGTTGCAGAGCATGAGCATATCACTCGTGCCTCTGAAGAACTGATCATCAGTCAACCGGCTGTGACCAAAACGATCCAGAATCTGGAATACGAGATTGGGTTAGAGCTTATCGAGCGGCATGGGCGACGTATCGTGTTGACTCACGCCGGTCATGTGCTGCATACATATGCCCGCCGCATTTTTGCCCTGGAACGCGAGATGGAGGAGTCCATTTCCGCGCTGCGTGATGTAGAGTCGGGAGAGGTGACGCTGGCCGCCAATACAACGACGGGTGTCTATCTTCTGCCGCCAATTGTGGCCCGTTTTCGTGCGCGGTACCCACAGGTGGGATTGAATATCGCCATTCTCAATTCGCATGAGATTGTGGAAGAGACGCTCAACTGGAAATTGGACTTTGGTATTGTCGAAAGTGATCCGGCACATCTACCGGAGGAACTCAAGGTAGAGGTTTTTGCGCATGACGAGCTGGTGCTGGTAGTGGGTGCGCGTCATCGCTGGCGTGGAGTGCGTTCACTCAGTCCCGAGGCTCTCGGCGAGGGCGAGCTGGTAGTGCGCGAGGAGGGAAGCGGCATCCGCGAAGTTATCGAGCAGGCATTGCTTCAGCACGGCGTGCAAGTTACTCCATTACTGACCTTGCCAGATAACGAGGCAATTAAACAGATGGTGATGAGCGGTGTTGGTGTCTCTATCGTCTCAGCTCTCGCCGTGCAGCGCGAACTGGCGAGCGGCGATCTTGTTCGGGTATCCATCGCAGGTATTGAACTGCACCCGCAACTGAGTCTTGTGATGCGCACTGACAAACAGCTTTCACGAGCCGCCCAGGCCTTTTGTGCCCTGTTTCGCCCACAATAAATGGATGTGATAGCACTTTTGCTTATAACTTTTTCTTGCCTTGCGGCGTAATAAATAGAGGGGCATAAATTGATGACCCACGGCGTTATTTATTATATGTATTGTATAGGTTATATGGGTTAGTATCCTCTGAAGCCAATCAAGTACTAGAAAGGTTGGCGATTGCCATGTCGAAGCATATTGGTCGGTTTCGACCCTCGTTAAAACAGGTTGTGCTAAGTAGTATTGGTGGAAGTATTGGGATCGTTGGTATTCTGTTTACTGTCGCGCTCTATGTAGTAGAGGCCCTCATTCGCCCGAGGAAGCGGGGTCTGTTTGATGAATATACCTTTAGTCCATATGAATTCGATCTTCCTGCCGAATCCGTCACGTTTCCCCCCCTGCAGGGCGACCACGAGGTCAGCGGCTGGTATGTGCCGCGAGAGAATGCGACCACCACTATTCTTCTTTGCCCTGGGTATCGCACGAAAAAATCTGATTTACTGGGTTTGAGCGTTCAATTATGGAAGGCCGGACATAATCTCTTAATCTTTGATTATTATGGACATGGAACGGCGATTGGTAAGCCGATTACACTTGGCTATCGTGAAATCAGCGATTTCTTAGGTGCGGTAGCCTATGCCAAAGCGCGTGCGCCCCAGGCACATCTGGGTGTTGTTGCCTATTCGATGGGTGCCGCGATTGCGATTATGGGCGCGGCCCGCAACAACGACGTTGAAGCACTGGTAGCCGATAGTGCATTTGCGACGCACTGGAGCGTGGTAGATTACAATGTGCGCCACGTTTTGCCACTCATCGCCACGTTTTGTGTCTGGTTGGCGGACTACCTGATGTGGTTGCGTGCCGGGTATCGTTTCCGCCAGGTTGAGCCAATTCGTGATATTGGGCGTATTGCGCCTCGTCCCATCCTGATTATTCATGGCGGCAAAGACTCAATGGTCGATCCGCACGATGCGACATTGCTGTACCGGGCGGCAGGCGAGCCAAAGGAGCTATGGCTCTTGCCCGAAGCTGACCACTGTGGAGTGTACTTCGCTGACCGCAAAGCATACACCGCAAAAGTGATCGGTTTCTTCGATCTCTACCTTAAAAAGCCGCGCCTGCAATTGTTGGAGAGCATGGCTGGTGAGCAGTCGCAAAGCGAGCAAAATTTATCGGAGGCGAGTTAAAGTCAGTCAGCAAAATCCAGCGTAATCACCATGCCGTCGCGAGCGGCCCGTGTGTTGGGAAAGACACGACGGGCCGCTTTTTCCGCACCCGACGGATCATAAATTTTGGGACTGAAATGTGTCAGCACCAGTTCATGCGCACCCGCAATCCTGGCAATACCGGCGGATTCTTCGGCGAGCATATGCGCGTTGGCCTGTGCCAGCGGCAAATCTGCCGGGTCGTCGTACATGCTTTCGCAAATAAGCAAATCAACATCGTGCGCAAGCTCATGCAGTGCCGAAGTTGGGCGCGTGTCTGTGATATAGGCGACGGAGATACCGCGTCGTGGTGGACCAAGCACCTGCTCCGGCGTTATCGTTTGCCCGTTGTATACAAGCGTCTCCCCATGTTGCAGGCGCGACCAGAGATGTACCGGTAAGCCAAGCGCCCGTGCTCGCTCCACCTGGAAGGCGGGTATGCGCCCAAGCTCGACGCGATACGCAAGACAGGGAACGCCGTGCATAGCGGAGACGCACGATCCGCGCAGACCACTGGGTAAGGGAAACTGTGTGCCACTTTTTAGTTCGTGAATAGTAACGGGAAAAGGCATATCGGCGGCGATGCGGCGCAATCCCTCAATCACGTAGCTCGTGCCAACCGGGCCGTAGATATCCAGAGGTTCGGTGCGCCCGGCATGTGCAACCATAAAGAGAACACCAGGTAGGCCCGCGACATGGTCGGCGTGCATATGCGAGAAGCAAATAGCTCCCAACTGACGAAAGCCCCAGCCGACCGATTTCCACGGAACCTGCGTTCCTTCGCCACAATCAAACAGCGTCAGCGTCGAGCCACTGCGCAACAGAACGCTGGAGAGCCAGCGCCCCGGCATCGGCATCATGCCGACCGTACCTAATATACAGATATCAATCATACCGATCCTTCTCTATATTTATGGCGTTCATATAGCCATGCTAAAGCTATTAAAAGTTGTTTTGATACGCCCACGCAAGAGCGATAATCAGTACTGAAAGTGCCAAAATCGTCGTCAATGCAATGCTGATCACATAGAAAGGGAACTCAGAAAAGACGATCAGTACCACTGCGAAAATCAGCCAGAACGCGGCAAAGATGGCGCAGAGTATTTGCCATGCCTGTACGCGCCGCATATGGATGTTCCCTTTCGCTTTTGTCTACACAACCAGCACTTTAGGAATATAGTATAGCAGGTTGATAAAGGCTAAGCGAAATAATTTTTATCTGTCTCCGCTAACAAATATGTTAGAATGAACGATAAGAGAGGTATTCCCATATGTCATTTACACTGATTGACCGCTTTCACCCACGGCTGACGCGAGAGCAGCAGGTGAAGATAGATGTCGGCAAATTACGCAAATGTGATGAGATAGAGCTACTGGCACCACAACAAATGCAACCATTGGCGTGGTTGAGCCTCGCTATGCTGGGAGTCGGACTGCTCTTTTTTGGTATACTTAATTTTGGCGCGTATACCTGGCAATATCATAGGTTGATTGGGCCGTTAAGTTTTCCCGGTGTATTGTTGTGGATAGTTATCAATATTCTGGCTTATATCGTTGTTTTGCCGCTACACGAAGCTGTTCATGCGTTGGCTTTTCTGCTGTGGGGTGGTAGGCCCTACTTTGGTACGAAGTTGCCATTCGCCCTGTACTGCGGCGCGAAAGGTCAATTGTTCCGGCGCAATCACTATCTTGTGGTGGGATTGGCACCGTTTGTAGTGATTACCCTGGTGGTGATTGTCTTGACGCTGGCTGCACCTGGGCTGGCGTCCTATGTGCTGTTTGGCACAGTCGGCAATTTCTCCGGTGCGGCTGGCGATGTGTGGGTGGCGCAGCGACTGTGGCGGCTGCCATCACATATTCTGGTGGAGGATACCCAATCGGGGTATACCGCCTGGGAAGTTGATGCTTGACGATTAACGATAGACGCAATTTTAGCCATCAATATATAAGTTTACTTCTTCTGTTAAAGTATCAGGAAGTACCAGAATGAGAGCTAGCTCATATATTTTCTGTCAATTTTACGCTATACTAGTTTTGCAAGTTTGTTTCCTGGTAGGGATACCCTTGTGGATATCCAACTCTACCGAGTGTCTCACAAACGTTCGATTGGATCGGTTTATGGACAGGCCTGGATGATGGATAATAAAGGAGCTTTTTTGAATGATACCATTCCAATTATTGACTTTTATAAGATGTAAGGTGCATAGGGTGCATAGGGTGCATAGGGCATATAGGCGACGTACATTGATAACAATGGTTGGCACAATTTTCCTATCAAGTTTTCTTTTCGCTGCCTGTTCTGGCTTGGGTGGAACCAATACTGCGACGCCGACCTCGATTCCGACGTTGGCACCTCTGACACTTACTAAGCTGCATTGGTGCAACAAACCCACGCTTGTTTTTCGTGACGAACACGCTCCTATCACAGTTACGCCAACGGGCGGTACCCCCCCGGCAAGTGGAACTGCTACGGCGACCGCAACCGCGACAGCCAGCACTCCAACGCCTACGCCGAGCGAACCAACCACTGTCACCGATTGGTCGCAGGTCGAGCCAAATTTGGGCTTTACCGTCTACCTGCCGACGACATTACCCGCAAATACCTGCCTCGTGAGCGCGTTCGGCACGTTCCACGACCCCATTTTCGGTGGTAGCTTCAGTATTGGCTATCTCCTGCCCGATCATAGTTCCATCACATTGACGGAGGCGCCAGAGCGTACCAATAGTTTGAGTTTTCAATGCAGTCCGTCGGGAAGTCCTGCTCCGCAAGTCCCTCAGGCAAGCACCGCTACTCCAACAGCCAGTGCGACGGCAACGCCGCTTCTGCTCTGTACGGGAGTGCGCAGTGGCACCAATATCGTCTTTTCAGCACGCGGAACACAGGCGAGCTTGCAGCAGTTTTTCAACAACCTGCAACCCAACGTCAATTGGGTTCCCGCTTCATAGCGGAGTGTTGATAGGAAATCAGTCCTGAGTAGTAAGGACTTTAGTACCATTCATGGTGAGTATCCACGTTAAGTAGTAAGGATAGGTGAGCAATATATGGCAATTGGCCGCCATTGGACAATTGGTATACTATACATCTCGACGCTTACCGTTGACTTCTGATATAATGGCAACTATGAATTGGCTTTTTGCAAAACTTCAACATCTTGTTCGTGCGTACACAGAATAGTACGTACTATCAAAGGGAGGAACATTTCACTATGAGTACATGCCCCTACTGTTCTGCCGAAACACGGCCAGGGGATAATTTCTGCTTGAATTGTGGCAACCGCCTGACCCCTGCAAATTCCTCACCTCAACAGGCACAGAATGCTGTGGGCGAGGCTACAATTCCAGAGAGTGATAGCTGGATGCCTCAACCGCCACAAAGCCCGATGATGGGCGCTGGAGCCGCCCCCGCCGCAACTGGCAGCACCTGGTCTGATTTGACTGTCGCGAATACCAATATTGATCCAACGCAGCACGGAGGCGAAATAGCACCAGCACAGGCCGCTACCATTGACAAAATTGCTAATCCCGCCCGCCTCGTTCTTCGCTCGGAAAATGGTACTGTTTTACAGGAGTACCCGCTAGAGAAACTTGAGGTTTCGATTGGACGTGCGCCTACCAGCGATATCCTGCTCTCGAAGGACAAACTGACCTCACGCCGCCATGCCACGGTTCACTACGAAAATGGGCAGTATGTTTTGCGCGACGAGCGCAGCGCGAATGGCACCTTCGTGAACGGGCAGCAACTCGAAGAGATGGTTCCTCGCGTCTTGCAAGATGGCGATCATGTTGGCATCGGAGAACACGAACTTATCTTCCACGGCTACCTTGCGACACCGGCCGTCGAAGATATGCCGACCATGGCGGTACAATATGCCCCTTCCTCGCCGGAACTCACATTCCGCACCCGTAGTGAGGCGACCGACTATGATGACGAGGATGCCGGAGTACCAATACAAGACGATTTCAGCACGCACTCAATGGATAATGGGGCTGCAGCTCCTGCTCAGTCGGTACAGTCACAAGCCGCTCCAGAGCCTGAAAGCGTTGCTGAGCCAGAGGCACCGCCAGAGCCAGAACCAGAACCGGCTGCTATGTTGCAAACACCTGCGCCATCGTCTTCTCCTATACCGGCTGCGACAACTTCTGTCTCAGACTCAACATCTTATGCGGCAGAACCCTCTGACGCGAACGTGACGTTCAACCGCTTGACCAGTCTGTCCGAGCCAGCACTGCCCGATATCGCTCCATTGATGGCAGCCCTCTCGGCACTTGATGGACAGGTCATGTCGTTGCAAGAACAGTTGAACTCTACTCAGGAAGCCATGCGCAACCATGAAGCCGAAATTGCCGGGACGACGAACCAGCTACGTAATGATGTGCGCCGCGTCTCGGACCGCATGGATAACACTATCGCTGACGTAGCTCGTACCCGCGAAGCCCTGGCATGGGCCGAACTGCTGCAACTGATGGATGACGTTATGAACAACCCACGCGACATCGAATATGTAACCAAACTGGCCCGTAAAGCGCGTGAACTGAACAAAGTCTTCCAGATGCATCAGAACGTTCTCAACACCCTGGCTGAATGCAACAGTTTGCTGCGCAGCCTGATTGGTGAGGGACGATAGACGATAGACTATCCTGGTACATAGCATATGTACCATTCCGGTGGACAATTGGGTACTCGTATACGTACCCTGGGGCCTTCGCTCGTGTGTAGGGGCCGATTGATCGGCAAGTCGGGTACAGCTGATCAATCGGCCCCTACACGGATGGAGGCCCATACAGGACAACCATGCAAGAATACACAACCGACGCGATCATTATTGGTGCCGGGCTGGGCGGTCTACTCAGCGCGGCACAGTTGCTGCAACGCGGAAAACGCGTCATTGTGCTAGAGCGACTTCCGCATAGTGGCGGTCGCTTTACCGCAAAAACATTTCAGGGAGTGCAAGTCAGTACCGGCGCGGTACATATGCTTCCCTTTGGCAGTAGCGGCGTGTTAGCAAAAATGTTGCGCCGGTTACAGATACCTCATCGTATCCTCGACGCCGATGTTTTTGGATCATTTCATGTGAACGGCAAACAGTACCGTTCACGTAGCCTGCTGGGCGTTTTCAAATTTCTCGGACTCCGCCAATTTTTCTGGTTCGCACGCATCGGCTACCTGATGTTTCTGCGTCCCATTCCTCTCTATGAGCGTGATTTGCCATTTGATACATGGCTGGCAGAACATTGTGATGTTACACGCAACCGCGAACTCGTGGCTTTCTTTGAGCGCATTTCGCGCTTTGCTCTCAGCCTCGAACTACACGGGGTGACAACGGCTGAAGTGGTGCAGACCACGAAAAATATGTTCAGCTACGGTGCGCCAGGTATCGTTCAAGGCGGCTGTGGTGCCTTGACCGCCGCATTAGAGCATCACCTGATCGAAAAAGGTGCAGAAGTACGCTTGCGCCACGATGTCATGCAGATATGTACCACAGAAGGGCATGTGGCGGGAGTACGTGTACGCGATAAGTCCTCTGGCGAAGAGTCGCTCTTTCACGCGCCGCTCGTCGTAAGTGATATCGGTCCTCGTGCTACCAATGCCTTGCTGCACAATCAACAAATTACGCAAACCCAGGTGCTGAAAAAACAACCACAGGAGCAACGGGCGATACCTCTGGACGGTACGGGTTTCATAGAAATGCGGGAGGCAATTGGTCTGAAAGTACATATCCTCAGCGATGTATCACTCATTCCTCACAGGGGCATCATGTATTGTCTGGATACACAACGTATCGCTGGTATTGTGCAGCCAACGAACTGTGATCCACGCCTGGCACCGCCAGGGAAACACCTGCTGATTAGCCATCAAGTCATCCAGAGCAATAACGTTGAAGAGGAAAAGGCCCTGGCACTGACAGACCTGCATATGCTCTTCGGCGCAGCATTTGATCGCCATTGTCGCATTCTTACAATGAGCGTCTATCGCGGCGAGTGGCCCGTCAACCGCGTTGCGCAAGGAGAAGATGTGACAGCCGAGACCGATGTAAAAGGTATGTACTTAGTTGGTGATGCGGTGAAACCATCAGGCTATCTAATGGTCGAAGGCGTCGCACAGAGCGTCAACCAGTTTCTTGACGTATTTGATACCATCGAACAAGACGACGAAGGCGGATCAAATGGCTCATACGCTTACTCGCGTATTCATCGCCCACGTAACGTAGCTCCGCCGCCATCACGGCTTAACGCACTGCGCTGGTTGTGGAATACACCCGGAAACGCTAGAAAAACCTGAGGAACTTTATTCATGAGTATGTACAAGTCGAGCGATCCCCACTATCTCATTCAGGGTGGAGCACCCTTGCATGGCGAAGTACGCATCAGTGGCGCGAAAAATGCTGTTACCAAGATGCTCATTGCCGCTCTACTCACCGACGAGACGTGTACCCTTCGCAATGTTCCTTTGATAGGCGATCTGGGACTCACAATCTCGCTCTGCCGCGATTTCGGCTCCAATGTGGAGCTAGACGATCATACCCTCTCTATTACCACACCCCATATTACCTGTTCTGCCGTCTCAACAGAAGTAGGTGGACTGAATCGTATGGCAATCATTACGGTTGGGCCAATGCTTCATCGCTGCGGCGAAGCCGATATTCCTCTGCCGGGGGGGGACCGCATTGGCGCGCGTCCTCTCAATTTCCATATTGACGGGTTACGCCTGATGGGTGCGGAAGTCGTTGAACAAAACGGGCGTTACCATATGACGGCGAAAAAGCGATTACACGGTGCCACCATCCAACTGCCGTTCCCAAGCGTTATGGCAACTGAAAACTTCCTGATCACCGCTTCACTGGCAAAGGGCGTGACTATTATTGAGAACGCGGCACTTGAGCCGGAAATTATAGATCTCATCAAGCTTCTACAAAAAATGGGTGCCATCATCGAAATCAAGGTTGATCGTCGCATTGTTATTGAGGGGGTTGACCGCTTGCACAGCGCCAGCCACACTCTCTTGAGCGACCGCAATGAGGCCGTTTCATTGGCTATCGCCGCCTATTTGACGAAAGGGAATGTGTACCTGCGCGGTGCCCAGCAAGACACTCTGCTAACGTTCCTCAACACGCTCTCGAAAATGAACCTGCGGTTCGATATAGACGACGACGGTATTCGCTTTCTTGGCGATGGGCCGCCGCCATTGGCACTGGCCCTGGAAACGGATGTACATCCCGGCTTCATGACCGATTGGCAACAGCCATTCACGATTCTGCTGACGCAGGCAGATGGCATGTCGGTCGTTCACGAAACCATCTACGAAGACCGCTTCGGTTACACCTCGGCTCTTGTCAATATGGGTGCGCACATTGGCCTATTTACCAAGTGCCTCGGCGAGGTTCAGTGCCGTTTCCGTGAAAAACAGTACGTCCATAGCTGTGTTGTGCGTGGACCCACACCGCTCATTGGCACTACGCTTGATATCCCCGATATCCGCGCTGGCTGTTCCTACATTCTCGCCGCCCTTTGCGCTCACGGCATTTCCGCCGTCTACGGCATAGAGCACATCGAGCGCGGCTACGAAAAACTAGATGCGAAGTTGCGTGCGCTGGGAGCAAAGTTAGAGCATGTGAGGGAGGAAGTTGAAATCGAGTGATTTAAGCCCACAGTGCTTCGTAATCCAGTTCAAAGAATGTTGTCATACATAGAGTGTTCTGTCTGAGATCATCCTAATCTTCCGCCGTCAGATATTCATCGGCAGATTGATTGGGCCATGTGAGCGGCCTTTTGCAATTTGGGCAAGGAGTGATGCCCCACTGTATTACCTTTCTACAGTACGGACAGCGAGTCAAGCGCGGACCGCGGCTCCAGCGATACAGCCAGAGAGATACCCCCAGAACAATTATGGCTAAGGCAATCACAATCACAACCAGTAAACTTGCCGAAAAACCGATATCAGCAAGAGTGGTAATCGCTCGCATAGTGTCCCATCCTTTCTTACGAGGTCCAGGAGGAGCGAACCTCACGCAACTGCTCTGAGGTCAAAATGCGGAACAATATCAAGAGATTCTCCAGGTCGTATTCCAGACCAATAGAATGCAATTCTTGTCGAATGCGACCGAGCGCAATGATCTGCGTTGTCGTAATCAAACCATAGCTTACAAGAGAGGCCGCCAGTAACTGGTCCGGTGTTAAAAGTTTGAACATGAGTAAAATCTCACCAAGCTGATAATTCATATCAACGCCACGCAGCATGCGTTGAATGCCCTGGGCAACCTCTAAGCGATCTTTTGGCACCAAATGTCCTTCGAGTAACACACTACCCAATGAACGAGTGGCACGCCCGCTCAACATTTGCTGCGGCGGCGGAGGCGACGACATGGCGGGCAAGCTCTGTACAATATCGAGCAATAAGGTACTGTCCGTAGCAGGCTTGATTGGTGCTGCCTCAGTATCCTGCTGTGGTTGCGTTGGCATGAGATCGGGCAACGTGTCGCTGCGCTCAGCGGAGGGTTTCTGTCCCCCAGCCTTCATAGGCGACTGTTGCGTTCGTTCTTGTATGGTAGTTGGCGATTGCTCCATCAAGTGGTTTTCCTGCTCCTGTTCCGCAATAGTGCTTTGCTGTTGCCTGTCCCTGGTCAAAATGGTATCCCTTTCATGCGCCAAATGCTCTAATTGATGTTCTTCATCTTCATCACCGCCTACTGTGGGCAAAGATGGCGTAGAGGATAGAGAGGAGACAGGGGATATTGGCTTAGCAATCGAAGCCAGAGTTGAAGCCGGTTGGTACAATGGATTATTTGGATGCGTATTTCCCGTTGCTGGGCCATCGGGACGGGTGGTAGCGCTACCACTCTCTGTATGGACACCTCTTGCGTTACCGATAATACGGTCGGTTGGCAGGTCCTCAATCGGCGAGGCTCGCAAGGGTAGTGTACTAATAGCAGTTGCCTGCGGTGGACGTACACGCTGTTGCTGCATGGTTGTCTCGCTTAAAGGAGAGACATAGACATCCTGTCCATTACTGGTTGAAGGTATAGTCTCTGCGGTTTCCGTAGTTTCTGCGACCGGTATGTGGTGTTCCTGCACCATGCGAGATAATTGTGCCAGACCTGACTCTTTCTGTTCAGCAGGCTTCTGTGGCTGCCACGAAGTCTCTTCGTTCTTTGCCTGTCTATCAGCAAGGGTATCAACAGATGAAGTTGTATTCATATACGGATTATTCTGGCCACCCTGGTTATTCTGGTGATTGAGGCTATCGGCATCGCGTTGCGTACTCCACGAGCGTTGATTCGGGTAAATCACAGCACGAATCTTGTCAGTATGGTTAATCAGTGTTGTACGCGGAGGTGAGGACAAGGTCTCCGCCGCAGGGCTAAATGGCGACGGCGGTGGAAGATCAGGTATTACCGGAGGGGGCGTAGGAGTATTATTACGCACAGAGGAAGACAATCCATTATTGGTTGCCGTCGGAAGTGGCATGGTAGATTGTGTCGTTTTGTTCTCTTCGCTTGTTCCTGAATTGCTTTGCGAGCGGGAATCATTGCCTGGGCTGGACGCGGTTCGCGCAATGCTACCTGTGTTTGATACAGCAATACGTGAACGAATAGCGTTCACCATATTCATAATGCCGAGCATTCCATCCACTTCCAAATCGGCGAGCATGATATGTGAACGATCATCAGGATCGTCAGAGGTTGGCCCATAGCCAGCGAGGTTGGAACAATGAAAGGTTAATACTTGCACTCCACGTCCCCGGCGTTGCGTGTCTAACGCGACCCAGAACTCACGGCGTGCCGCCGCCGCTTGCGCCAGATTCACCAGCACAAGGCGTATCGAATAGCGTGCAATGGCATCAAATACCTCTACCGCCGTTCGCGCAGTATGACATTCATAGCCAACAAGCTGCAATTCGCTAGTTAGCAACGCCGCGAACTGCTGATCGCGCTCAAAGAGAAGCACATGAGTTCCGCCCGCGCTACTATTCATACCCAGCCCCCCGCCGACTGTTTGTGTACGTGGTCGAGTTGGGTTCAAGGAAGAACCCGCCACCGGTTCATTGCTCACAGCACTGCCTTGCAGTCTGTTTTGCCCTGCTGTATAGTCCATCATCTCAAAAATCCTCAACTAGGGACACAACATGGTACATCATCTCAAAAATACGGCCCGCAGTTCTACGCCAAAGACTTCAGGATCCTTCCTGGCTTGAAAGTATTGAGTACATTAAGTGCATTGAGTGCGTTAAGTGTTGGTTCCGTTCCCGCACTCATCAGTGTAATGGCTTTGCGCTAGTATAGCACAGATGAGTACTATTGTGATAGCTAAGGGGGACTATTGACACATGGTGAGTTACTAGCCAAACATCCCGCGAAGCTTACAGGTTCACTCTTCATTGAATAGTTTTTGAGCATTGCTCCTAATTTAGGAAGAAGTTGTGTTTATTAGGAAAAGGAGGTGATGTTCTTGCGATTACAGCCTCGCAGGCTACCGTCAGGTGATATGCATGAAGCGTAGATGGAAAAATATGTGCTTTAAGCGAACTCCACCATATATCGCTTACGTATCATTATGTTGAAAATTTACATCTTTGTATCTATCTCTCGCGGCCTTCGCTCAATACCATATGCATGAGCAAACACAACAAACGTCAGCAACACCAGTAACATCGGTAAACACCTACAAATACTACATACATGAGCATAAACACGCGGACGCGGGAGGTTTCGTTTTGATGAATAGAGGAGTAGAGTCTACATGCAGCGATTTATTCCATCCCGGCGTGTTCTCATTTCCCTTGCAGTTCTGGTATTCTTACTCGCGGCAAGTTTTACCACTTCGGCCTTGATGAACCGTGCCTCTGCGGCTGATTCGTATGTCTCGTTGAATGGGAGCTATACCGCCGCTCCGCCAGGAGATCACTTACGCGGCCATCATGTTGGCGGGCAGATAACTGTCTCGTTAGTGCTACAGCCGCGCAATGAGAGACAACTGAATAGCTTGTTGAGGAATCTTTACAATCCAGACAGCCCCCTGTATCATCGGTGGTTAGTTCAGGGAGAGTTCAATGCACGCTTTGCACCCCTTGCTTCTCAGGTGGCACAGGTGAGCGATTTTTTGCGGCAAGCGGGCCTGCAAGTTGCAGCTTCCCCAACGCCTTTCCTCGTGCAGGCGACTGGTACCGCGGCTCAGGTTGAGGCGAGCTTCCGTACCACAATTGATGACTACACAGCTGCCAACGGGCAGTCCTTCTTTCAGAACGATAGCGCAGTACAGATTCCGGCGAATCTGAGTAGTACGGTGCTAGCAGTGACAGGTCTATCGAACACCGTCCGGTTACATCCACATTACATTACGACACAACACGCGGCACAACAGGCGGGGCTAGCGGTACCACACTACGGGGCAGGACCCGGTGGTAGTGGGCTCGTGCCTTCCCAGACCGCCAGTCTCTATGGTGCCAATAAAGTCTATCGCATGGGCAACGCGGGACAGGGTGCCACCCTTGCCGTCTTTGAACTCTCTGGCTACACGCCCGCCGATATCACCGCCTATGAGCAGCAATTCTTCGGGGTGACCGAGAATGTTCCCCTCGTTGATGTTAATGTTGATGGCGGCCCTGTAACGCCACAATGTCCGACGAGCGATCAGTGTGGCCCCTTCGGCCCTCCTCCCTGCACCAATGGGTGCAACTCTGCCGATTACTCAGGCGACATTGAAGTGGAAGCGGATATTGAGACGCAAATTGCCATTGCTCCAAAAGCTGATCGCATCCTGGTCTACAATGCGCCCAATGATTCTACAGGTATCACCGTGGTAAATGAGTACTTCAAGATCGCCAGCGACGATCTGGCCGACTCAATCAGCACCAGTTGGGGGGTGTGCGAACACGATATGGGCCTTCCAACGGCTGAAGCAGAATCAGTCGCTTTTATGCAAATGGCGGCGCAGGGCCAAAGCATCTTTTCTGCCGCGGGCGACACCGGTGCGTTCGACTGCTTACGTGGTTCAGGTTACACCGGCCTGAACATTGACGACCCTTCCTCACAGCCATTCGTAACTGCTGTGGGCGGCACGTCATTTGGAACGTTTGACCCTGGCTCTGATCTGCATCCATCCTATCCTCAAGGCCTTGAGACCGTGTGGAACGTCTTGAATGGATGCAGTGGCACACCCACTGGTCTGGGGAACTGCTCCAGTTTCGGTGCCGGAGGTGGAGGCGTCAGTTCTTTCTGGGCGCAACCTTCGTATCAGTCTGGCCCCGGCGTGATCAGTTCTTTTAGCCAGCAAGCTCCCTATTGCAGCCAGGCAGCGAGTGGGCAGTATTGTCGCGAAATACCCGACGTGTCAGCCAATGCCGACGAGTATACTCCCTATGCGGAGTATTGTACGGGCAATCCAAATACTAACAGTACCTGTGCGACCTTCTCTGGCGGGTTGGCTCCTCCAGGCTGGTTCGGCATTGGTGGCACTAGCCTCTCCAGTCCACTGTGGTCAGGAATTATCGCTTTGTGGGTGAGCGTCCACGGCGAGCGATTCGGTAGCGCAAACGCTATGCTTTACAATCTGTTCCGGTCCGACACTTCCTACAGCCGGTTTTTCCACGATATCACGGGGAAGAATCAGACTGAGAACAACAATGGCAACTATCCAACGACGTCAGGTTATGATATGGCAACCGGGATAGGGACACCGCGCATCTCTGGTATTGCATTGTCAAATGACGAAAGTAATAGCGCGAATTAGATAGTTTGGCACTGACTAAATATGGCGAACATGGATTATACTTAAAGCAATCCATGTTCGCCATATTTTTGAAGCATTGAGGGGGTATAATGAGGTTGTCAGGTTCTAATGAAGGCGCAAGGTGCAATCGATCACAAAGAGGGGTAGCTTCGACATGCTTACAGACGTAGATATCACGTCAAACGAACAATTCCAACACAGATTTAGATATATTAATCTACTCTGGTTATGTGTCTTAACGGTCTACATAAGCATTTTCGTGATTATAGTGTTTATCAATAACCCCATCTATCTGCGCGATTGGCATGGTATCACCATCATTGGCCTCTCTGCACTCATGATCGCGATTTACCTCATACGTACTCGTATTCTTGATGACCAGTGGCCCCCTCACTTACTTTTCGCGTTAAGCATCTGGCTCAGTATGTATATTGCCGTTATATTGCTCTCAACCATTGATATTAATTTCGCATGGTGCCTGTATATAGTATATGGTATCTCTTTCACCCTGTTTAGCTCGCGCCGCCTGGTTATTGTAGTTTGCGTTGTTGCATTGACGCTCTTCGCTTATCAAGGCTTGCTCTGGCAACCTTTGCAAGGCTACAATCTGATTGCTATCATCGGTCAAACAGTTGGCCTCTTCTCAATGACCCTCTTTAGTATGTTGGTGCAACATCTGATTCACGAACGTTACGAGCGTAACGCACTCCTACAACAACTGACAGAGGCCAACAAAGAGTTAGAGAACGCACAACACCAGCTGGCGGAATCGGCACAGCACGAGCAAGAACTGGCGGTGTTGCGCGAACGCACACGCCTGGCTCGCGACATGCACGATACAATGGGCCACGCGCTGGTACTGGTATCGGTGAAGCTTGAAGCGGCACAACGCTTGCGCGAGCGCGACCCGCAACGCTGCGACCGTGAACTGGAGTCTACGAAAGAAATTGTGCGCGAGAGTATGAAAGAATTGCGTGCCTCCATCGCCAATCTGCGCTCACCAGCATTGGAACGCGAACCGGCCTGCCGCGCTCTTAGCCGCTATGCCCGTGAAATGGCCCAACGTACCGCTACTCGTATCACCTGCGACCTGCAATCTGATATCGAAGGGCTACCAGATCAAATTGAAGAGACGCTCTGGAAAGTGGGGCAGGAGGCACTCACCAACATCGAAAAACATGCCGGAGCCAATAATGTTACTTTGCACATCAGCCGCAGTACTGGTTCCGTACTGATGCGCATCTCGGATGATGGCATCGGCATTCACCTTCCTTCCAATACACAATGCTCCTCAACAACACAGGAAAAGATGAGTCCCGAAGGACACTATGGATTATGCGGCATCTACGAACGAGTTGAAAGTATCGGCGGCCAGATTACCATTACCAATACCCCTGTAACAGGTGGCACAATTGTTGAAGTCATACTGCCACTCATCGAGGAACCACGAACAACAAGCTGCCTGGCATTGTAAATCAAGTCCTGTCAATCTGCATCTCCTTGCTTCATTTTAGCGTGTAGATATTATATAAGTAGGGTGTCCCTCTTGACATGTGCTTATCTGTACTGTATGCTACGATTACCAGCAATGTTTATGGTGTCTATCCTTCAGGATAGATGAGGGTTGTATCATAGAGAAAGGACAGAGGAACATTGCAGGAGCATCAGAGAGATGCCACAAATCATCGTAAAGCGCATAGCATCCGACCTCTGGTCGAGATGTGGAGAGAAGCACACGAACAAATTACATTGAGTATACCTCTGCAACGTAGAAAAGGGCTGGTCTTGACCTCGACATGTCGGGGAGGGAACCAGCCTTTTTGGACTCATTCATTTTAAGGTTCAAGCAGTTGTCTACTAGCTTACTAGCTTACAGAGGTAGTCTAAAGGCAACCATCAAGGTTGCCAGTTCAGCAAGATGCATTATAATATACGGCCCAAATACAAAGTGCGTTTTCCGACTGTCGGACAGCTACCAGTCTAACAGTACATAACAAAGAGAGGGTAACTATGGACCTGGTGAAGCGGTTAGAGGAATATCGAGACCGAGAACGAGGGCTCCAATGGGAAGGCACATTTGCCCAATACTTTGAGCTTGCCTCCAAAAAGCCGGAAATCAGTCGGCTATCCCACGAGCGCATTTACCATATGATTATGGATGCCGGGGTTGATACCACTCGCACAGGTGAGCAACACTTCAAATTTTTCAGCCAGGAAATCTTTGGCATAGAGAAGCCTCTACAACAAATTGTAGATTACTTCCATTCCGCCGCCCAACGCCTGGAGGTGCGCAAACGCATCCTGCTCCTCATGGGTCCTGTCGGCGGTGGTAAATCTACCATTGTTTACCTGATGAAGCGCGGGCTTGAGGCATACAGCCGTACCGACGAAGGCGCAATCTACGCGATCAAAGATTGCCCCATGCACGAGGAACCTTTGCACCTCATCCCTAGCGATCTGCGTGCAGATGTTGAGAATGAGTTTGGCCTCTACATTGAAGGCGACCTCTGCCCTCACTGCCGCTACATGGTTGATAACGAATACCGGGGACGCATCGAAGAAGTTCCCGTCAAACGTATCACCTTTAGTGAAAAATATCGCATAGGAGTCGGAACTTTCACGCCGTCAGACCCGAAATCTCAAGATATAAGTGAATTAGTCGGAGGTATAGATTTATCAACTATTGGTGAGGTCGGCGTTGAAAGCGACCCACGCGCCTACCAATTCGACGGCGAACTGAACATCGCCAACCGGGGAATGATGGAATTCGTAGAGATGCTGAAGACGGATGAGAAATTCCTGTATGTTCTGCTCACGCTCAGCCAGGAACAAAACATCAAGACCGGGCGTTTCAGTATGATATACGCCGATGAGGTGGTTGTCAGTCACACGAACGAGCATGAATATCAGGCATTCGTCGGTAATAAGAAGTCTGAGGCATTGCAGGACCGCATTATCCTGGCAAAGGTGCCGTACAACTTGCGTGTCTCTGACGAAGTGAAAATTTATGAGAAGTTGCTCAAGCAGAGTTCGTTACAGAATGTGCATATCGCGCCTTCTACGTTGCGCATTGCCAGTATCTTCGCGGTGCTGACACGCCTGGAACCCTCGAAGAAGGCCGGTATGAGCTTGATGAAGAAGCTCAAACTTTATGATGGTGAAGATATCGAGGATTTCAAGCAGAAGGATATCAAAGAGCTGCAGGATGAGGCTGTGCGCGAAGGCATGGACGGCATCTCGCCGCGCTATGTCATCAACCGCCTCTCGAACGCGCTCATCAAACAGAACGTGACCTGCATCAACCCGATTGATGCCCTACGTGCGCTACGCGATGGCCTTGACCAGCACACCAGCATCACACGCGAGGAGCGTGAACGCTACCTGAATTTCATCCACGAAGCACGTAAAGAATACGACGATCTGGCGCGGAAAGAGGTCCAGCGTGCCTTCGTTTACTCCTACGAGGAGTCGGCGCATACGCTACTGAACAACTACCTTGATAATGTCGAAGCTTACAGCAACAAAACGAAGATGCATGATCCCATCACCGACGAAGAGATGGACCCGGATGAGCAGTTGATGCGCTCGATTGAGGAGCAGATTGGCGTCACCGAAAATGCCAAACGCTCCTTCCGCGAAGAAATCCTCATTCGCATCTCATCGCTGGCGCGTAAGGGTCTGACATTTGACTACACCAGCCACGAGCGTTTGAAGGAGGCCATTGAGCGAAAGCTGTTCGCAGACCTGCGAGATGTGGTGAAGATCACCACTTCGGCACGCACACCCGACAAAGAGCAACTGCGCAAAATCAATGAAGTTGTCAACCGCCTCATGGCTGAACATGGCTACTGTCATGTGTGCGCCAATGAAATTCTCCGCTATACGGGGAGCTTGCTCAACAGGTAAGCGGCTCCAGGGTGGCTCTGCGGCTTTGCGCGGGTCGCCCAACAGCCGTTCTATAAAGGAGCTACACCATGTCCGTCTCACAGCATGACTGGTCACTACACCGCAAGGGCCAGATCGATCAGGAACGTCACAAGGAGAAAATCCGTGAGGCGATCAAGAAAAATTTAAGTGATATCGTCAGCGAAGAGGGCATCATCCTTTCAGATGGAAAGAAGACGGTGCGCGTTCCCATTCGTTCGCTTGATGAATATCGCTTCCGCTTTGATCCCGGTCGTCAGCAGCATGCAGGTCAGGGCAACGGCAAAAGCAAAGTTGGCGATGTCGTCGCCCAGGAACCTCGACCTGGCAAAGGCAAAAAAGGTGAGGCAGGCAAAGAGGCAGGCACCGACTTTTACGAGGCCGAAATCTCGATGGAAGAACTGGCCGCGATGATTTTTGAGGACCTTGGCCTGCCCAACCTCGAGCAGAAACGTCAGCAAGAGATGCAGACCGAGTCTGTGCGTTTCACCGATGTGCGCAAAAAAGGCCCAATGAATAACCTGGACAAGAAACGCACAATCATTGAGAACATGAAGCGCAACGCCGCCAAAGGTGAAGCCAAATTCCAGGATATCAAGTCTGAAGACCTGCGCTTCAAGGTCTGGGAGCCGACGATCAAGTACCAATCGAATGCCGTTGTTATAGCGATGATGGACGTCTCCGGATCAATGGGAGAATTTGAAAAATATATTGCCAGAAGCTTCTACTTCTGGATGGTGCGTTTCCTGCGCACGAAGTACAATAACGTGCAGATTGTCTTCATTAGCCACCACACCGAGGCGAAAGAGGTTACGGAAGAAGAGTTTTTCCATAAAGGCGAGAGCGGAGGCACGCAGGTTTCATCGGCCTACGAACTGGCACTGGAGATCATTCAAAAACGCTATAACCCGGACGATTGGAACATCTATCCTTTCCACTTCTCCGATGGCGATAACTTGCCCTGGGATAACGACCGCTGCGTGCAACTGGTGAGTAAGTTGATGGAACAATGCAATATCTTTGGCTATGGAGAGATTCGCGAGGGCCATTATCGCTCTCCCAGTACACTCATGTCGGCTTACAACAAAATCACCGACAAAAAATTTACCGCCGTCACCATTTCGGATAAAAAAGAAGTTTACCCTGCTTTGCGCAAGTTCTTTTCGCTGCGTGACGCGGTTTCAAGGTAGAGGCCCGATTTAGCGCGCCCTGAGTACTATGCAAGCAGACGGGCATATTGCTGCGCTCGTATCCTGGGGCACTATGAATTGCGCCCCTATATACAGGAGTTTTCCGATGTCAGATAGCGATATTGAACGATTACGGGACGCCATAGATTGCGCCTGGGAAGAGGCTCACAATTTCGGGCTTGATCCTTTCCCGACGCACTTTGAACTCGTTCCAGCAACGATCATGTACGAATTTGCGTCTTACACTCTGCCGGGTCGTTTCAGCCACTGGACGCATGGCAAGTCGTACTACCGGCAGAAAATGATGTACGACTTCGGATTGAGCAAAATCTATGAAATGGTGGTCAATACCAACCCTAGCTATGCCTTCTTGATGGATATGAACGACCTGTTGCAAAATACTTTTGTTGCCGCGCATGTCTTCGGTCACACTGACTTCTTCAAGAATAACTCCTACTTCCAGCATACCTCGCGCCGCATGATTGACAAGGTGAGTATCCATGCGGAACGCATCACCAAGTACGAGTTCGATCACGGCAAACTGGAAGTTGAACGTTTCCTTGATTCCGTTCTCTCAATTCAAGAGCATGTTGACTATAATCTGTTGTTACGCGACGATGAACCTGAAAAGAAAGAGGAAAAGGCAACACCGACCGAGGGCGAGTACGACGACCTGTGGGGGCTTGAGAAAAAGGCAAAGAAGGCTGAGGAAGAGCGCGAAAAACAGCGGGGCAAGCCACCCAAATTTCCAGAGAAACCCGAAAAAGATATCTTGCTCTTCCTGAGCCGCTATGCTCCACAACTGCAACCCTGGCAGCGCGATATCATCGAAATTGTACGTACAGAGATGCTGTATTTCGTGCCACAGATGCAAACGAAGATTTTGAATGAGGGGTGGGCTAGTACCTGGCACTCGCGCATCATGCGCAAATTGGGCGATAGAGGTGTCATCTCCGACTCAGAGACCATTGAATTCGCCACGTTGCACTCTGGAGTTCTTTCGCCGTCACGCACATCACTCAACCCTTACTACCTGGGCTTCAAGATGCTCGAAGATATCGAACGGCGTTGGGATAATCCCACCACCGAGGAACAGGAGCGGATGGGGCGCAAGCCGGGTATGGGCCACCAGAAAATCTTCGAGGTGCGCGAACTTGAAAACGATGTCTCTTTCTTGCGCAACTACCTCACCAAAGACTTGATCAAAGACCTTGACCTCTACCTCTACAAGAAAGAGGGCGATGAATGGGTCATTGTCGAGAAAGATTGGCGCAAAGTGCGTGATGGTATCGTCGCCAGTATGACCAATTTCGGCTACCCCTACCTCGTCGTAGACAACGGCGACTACCGGGGCAACCGCGAACTCTACATCAAGCATCTCTTCGAGGGCCAGGAACTCGATCTGGTCTACGCCGAGAAGACGCTACAACACGTCTACATGTTGTGGGGTCGCCCCGTACACATCGAAACCCTCTACGAAGGCAAACGCATCCTGCTTTCCTATGATGGGGAGCGCAATACAAAGAGTTCGTTGGAGAAATAACGGGCAAAAGCAGAGTGCGGCATACCGCGCTCTGCTTTTGCCCGTTATACAATACGGTACCTTTTTCTATAGTATCGAAATTCTATTGACCCCCATATTTTCATTCGGTATACTTGTGCTACCAGTTTCGTTATTGGAGAAGATCGTGGAAAAAATCCCCATCTACACTATTGGCTATGGTAATCGTTCAATAGAAGCATTCATTGATCTTCTGCAAAAATATCATATCCAGTACCTGGCTGACATCCGCTCTCACCCATACTCGAAATTCAACCCGGATTTTTCACAGGCGGCGTTGGAGCAGCGATTAAAGCAGCATCACATAAAATATATGTTCCTGGGAGATGCACTTGGGGGAAGACCAGAAGATAGCAGTTGCTATATAGATGGGAAAGTTGACTACGAAAAAGTTCGCCAAACACATGCTTTTCGGGAAGGCATTAAGCGGATACATGATGCCTGGGATAAACAGTTACCCGTTGTCCTTATGTGCAGCGAATTAAAGCCGCAAGAATGCCACCGGAGCAAACTTGTCGGAAGCGCGCTTGCAGAACAACATATTACAGTTGCGCATATTGATGAAGAAGGCAACAGTAAAACACAGGAGGAAGTCCTGCAAATAATTACGGGTAATCAACCCTCCCTATTTCCTGATATTCCTCACAAAAAGGTCGGCTCTTCTCGTAAAAAATATATGCTCCCGGAGAAGCAGTGCAATGAAACCCAAACTGGTTACGATTGGCGTGTATGGTTTTGATCAACAGACATTTTTTTTCAGGCATTGCTCGATGCGCACGTAGACACCTTCTGTGATATTCGTTTACGTCGCGGTATGCGTGGCTCCGAGTATGCATTCGTGAATAGTACTAGATTGCAGCAACAACTACAGCAGTTGGGTATTCGCTATATACATATGAAAGACCTTGCCCCCAGTCAGACCATACGCAATGAGCAGAAGCTTGAAGATAGGCGAAACAAGCAAGCCAAACGGACAAGAAAAACATTGGAGCAAACATACATTTTGGCTTATGAAGCCGAATGTTTGTCTAGATTCGATCGGCAGACTTTATAAAAAGAGTGGGCAGAGACGCAAAAGTGATCAGCCTCTTTTGCGTCGAACGCAACCCCCAGGCGTGCCATCGCTCGCTAGCCGCGAAGAAAATTGCACACGCTCTCGATTTACAGTTAGAGCATATTATTCCCAATCAAGCATCCCCATCCCCGCAAAAACAAACTATTTGAACCTGGAGGAAACTCAGTGGTTAGAGTTTTGATTGTCGCGAAGACCCATAGCTTGACTTTGTACATTTTTCAGTCAGGAACATGCAGCCTGCACCAGCCTGGTCAAGTCGGAGCGTGGAATTAAACAGAGATCTGGGTGAAAAGCCGATGTCTGAAAAGTCAATGCGCCCCAGAGATGCCAACGCACCGTGGCGAGTACATCACTGAACGTCGCTTGCGTCTTAGGATACCAGGCGGCTTGCTGAAGAGGGATCTTCCCATCAGGATGCAGTGTGTGTCCCAACAGCACAACCACACTGTACAACCCCAACAAGCATGGCGTGCTGCGTTCAATCGCCAAGTCAGACCATTGACGCTGCGTTTCGACTCCTAGATGAGCGCGGCTCTCTTCGTAGGTGGTTTCGATAGGCCAGCGCTTGACGAAGTCTTCCACGATCTCGGCTGCGCCCTGCGCTTGATCGGTCGAGAAGTAGGCTTTGGGTTCCCGTTTCCCCTCGGGATCACGCGAGAGTACCCAGCGAATAGGCAGCGGAGCTGTCCCTGTGGAATACCAGAGCGCTGTCCCTGTGCTGACTTCGAGCTTGCGCTCAGTCCCCCCCGTACCATTTGACCGTGAGCGTTTCCCACTGGGTTTTCGGGTCATATAACACAGTACTCAACTTCGGCAGCCGCTTGCCCACCAGGCGCGGACGGCCCAACTGATGCGGCCTGGGTGGGGGCGGGGGCGCAAATAACCGTGCATCCAAGCGCAACGGAGCAATCAGGCTCACCCGCTGCTTGAGGCACGTCAAGCCAAGCTCAATCACGCTGTCGGCCCCATCGCCGATCACTTTGATCGCGACATCGGGAAGCCAGCGACGCACCACCATCACCAGTTGTTGAGCCAGACGCGCCAGGGTCTTATGGCGCGTGTTGAGGGCTTCGCTCACTTTTGGCGTGGTTGCCAAGACACTCAAGAAGGGCAGTGCCCAGCGCAATTTCGTCCACGGCAAGCTCACCACGAGTGCCATCGTGACCCAACGTACCCCACTCGAACTCACGGAACGCTTCTTACTGGAGAGCAGGCTATCCCTCCAGTACCCCCGCTTGCTGATCTTCGGCCCCCAGCGTCGTTCCAGGGTTTCATCCATGACGATCTCCACCGTGCCTCCGGCGCTCATAAAGGTCTGCACGAGTACCTGCAACAGTCTCCTGCTGACTTCAAGTGGCGACCAGCGAGCACGGTTGAGTACCTGATGAAACCCACTGAAATGCGGGTCCATCTGCAGTCCCATCTGCCGCAAGGCGGCAGTCACTGTGCGTCGTCCCCGTGCTAACAAGGTTCCTACCACCAAGATCACGACCTTCTTCCAGGTCGGTGCTGTAAACAGTGGCTGAAAAGGCGCCAAGACGGTTATAATGGGATTGGGAAGGGACATCAGGAACCTCCTTGTTGAACAGATAGTGCTTTCGTCAGCTTCTATCTTACAACAGTGGGGTCTTGCTGTCCTTTCCTCCCAAAAATGTACAAAGTCAAGCATATGAGTGGTGGTGTTTGTGTCGGCGGATTAACACGCGATACGAACAGGAATATTCGGCTCATGGCAACCGGACGCACGAATCAACCGGAAGATACTGCATTTGATGTTGGACAAGTCTGGGAACTCGATTTTCACAATGTTGAGGAAACAACGCCACCTCACGTTGAAGATGTCATTGTAACAGGCCAACGGCTTGTTGGCCATGTATCAAACATGCGCGAAACGTTGTTGCCGCGTATTCATCCCTGGCAAGGTGGCCCTGAACAATTATTTGATAGGTGCCTTTGCTTGAAAGGAACGGGTGGATACATTTCCTCATCTGGAAGCATTCCGAGATGCAGCACCGGATACTGGTTACCTGACAGGACACTATCCTTGAACAAGCCCCTCGTCCCGGATACACAGAACAATAAGCTCTATTATGAGATGCTCCGCATAGCAGATAACAGGCGTCCCGCAATGCTCTCCATTAAATACGTTGGCTTCGCCGAACCAGTTAACAAGATACCAGCAGGGACATTGGTACGAGTCTCGCTGGCTCGTTGGTGGAGGCCAACTGAAACAAGTGAAGAACGATGTTACTTACAACTCTCAGGTTGGTATCTATAACTGGTACTGGTAATCGCATATACAAAAATGGCTTCCTGCAAGCATCGCTTGCAGGAAGCCATTTTTGTATATGCGATTACCAGTACCGTTCCTCTTGCCACGGATCGGCGTGGTTGTGGTAGCCTCTGCGTTCCCAGAAGCCGGGTTGGTCACGATCCATAAACTCCAGGCCGTCGAGCCATTTGGCACTTTTGTAGAAGTAGAGTTTGGGGACGAGCAGGCGCACGGGACCACCGTGTTCAAGGCTCAAGTCTTCTCCATTATGCTTGAGAACGATCATCACATCGTCGTCGTCGAGGTCTGTCAGGGGCAAGTTGGTGGTATAACCTGTCCAGGAGCGAGCCATGACGTATTGCGCACTTGCAAGAGGTTTCGCACGCTGCAAAATCTCGCGGATATGCACACCTTCCCAGGTGTTATCGTAGCGGCTCCAGGTCGTCACACAGTGGATATCCGTTGTCAGCGTTGTGCGCGGCAAGGCGAGAAATCCCTCCCAGGTTAATTCAAAAGGATTCTCTACTTTGCCGGTGATTTTCAGCTTCCAATCAGTAGGAAGGCCCTGCGGTGTGCGTTCGTAGCTTAGCACCGGCCACTTTTTGGTTAAATATTGACCAGGAGGGAGACGATCCTCACCATCAGGCAGTTTTTCTATTTCAGTACGAGATTTTTTACCAAACAATTGCATGAGCTTATTACCTCTTATTCATTTCATCGTACAAACCAGTTGCGTATTACCAATAAGAACACTACAATAGGGATGGATTATTCCGTTATCAAGTGGTAAGTAACGTGGGTCACATGAGACCCGTTATTCGACAATAGAAACAGGAGAAACTTGATGGTTATCTTCCTTCTAGCCCTGATTGGGACAGTCGTCGTCATGGCGATTCTTTCCATCGGGCGGCTCGGCTTCGGACGCCGCGAGCAATTTAACAGGCGGAGATTTTTCCGCTGGTTCGCATGGTACTTTGTTATTAACTATCTTATCTGTCTGCTCATTCTCTACTCCTCGCTTCCTGCTCTCACGGGGCCGTTCGGCGGATGGCAATGGCTGCTCTGGCCACTGGTTATTAGTAGCATCGCCAATCTGTTCGCGTTTGTCCGCCCGGCACTTGCACTGATGGAAGAGGCATCGGCGGCCGGCCAGGGGCGCAGTAGATCGAGCAGTAGTACTCCCAGGCAGCTACCTGCCAACGCTTCGCGAGGAGCCATTGCGGCAGGCATCTTCGGGCTCGTTTTTGCCGCTGTGGTTGGTCTCCTTGTCAGTGGGTTGATAGTCGTCTTCACCACCTGGTTTGACAGCAACGCGAAAGCCCTGGCCGCCATTCCGAAAGTGACAATAGAGACAACGTCCACCTTGCCGCCGACCGACCAAAATCATATCGTACTGGTCAGCCAGAGTGTTGCCGCCTACAAGGGTCAACAGGTGCTTGGTGCCAACGGGCAGAATTATGGTTCAACCTATAGCATTGACCCGACGAGCTATACGCTACAATCTATAAACCATCACCTGTACTATGTTGGCCCATTGAACTACAACAACATCTTCGCCAATCTTTCCAGTCCCACCACGCCCGGCTTTGTCGTCGTAGATGCCGAAAACCCACAGGCCACCCCGACGCTCTATTCAGGGGGGGATTATACGCTTGCTTACCTCCCTGGCGCGATTTTCAACCAGGATTTGCTGCGACACGTCTACCTGAGCGGGTATACCTACGGCAGATTGGAGGACCCGACACTGGAACTTGACGATAGTTTCCACCCTTACTGGACTATCTCCCTGATGCAGCCCATTCGCGGCTACACCGGTGATACACTGAGCGAGGTGCTGATCGTCAACGCGCATACCGGTGCTATCACAGACTACAAGCCACAGAGTGTTCCATTATGGGTTGATCGCGTGATGCCTGCCGATACCGTGACACAATACCTGAGCTGGTGGGGACTTTACAAGAACGCTCCCTGGTTCGATCCTTCCGGTGCGGGCCAGCAGTCGCCAGCAAGCGATCCGCAGTTGCTGTACAACAACGTTGACCAACCGGTCTGGCTCGTTCCCATGACCTCGTCATCAACGAACGACAATTCCAGTACGGGGGTGTTCTTATTCGATACGCATAAGAACCAGGCATACTACTATCCACTCAACGGCCTGGGCATTGGGAGCAACGTCAGTAACACGATTCAGTCCACTCGTGCCAATATTCGTAACTATACAGTTGACAGTATCCAATTATACGAGATATACAATACGCCTACGTGGGTCGCTATCTTTGTACAAACGACGGATAGCGGCGACATTTATCAAGCGGTGGGTCTGGTAGATGCACACAACTTGAACGGCGGCAATGTGCAATTTGAAGCATCGCTCTCGCAGGGACTGGTGGATTACCAGCAATGGCTTACGCAGCAAGGAACCGGAGGTGGCACCACGCCCTCGGGCGGCACCACGCAAACGGTCACAGGCAAGGTGTTGCGTATATCGTCGGTGCAGTCGGGTAGCAACACGATATACTACATTCAGATTAAAGGGCAGAGCATCATCTTTACCGCGAATCTAAATCTCTCGCCCAAACTGCCGCTCGTTCAGGCAGGAGATACCGTTACCGGAACCTACCTGAAAACGGGAGCAAGCCTGCAAAACTTCCAGTCCTTCGACGACCTCACCATTAACCTCAGCCCAACGGGAGGAACAGGAGGGACACCGACGCCTGTGCCGGGAGGAACAACGCCAACTCCTGCGGTGACACCGACGCCAACGCCGAAACCGTAAGATAATAAGCGTGTTCAAAGCACAAAAAGCTGTACATACCAGCAGGCGGTATGTACAGCTTTTTGTGCTTTGAACACGCTTTCCTTCTAGTCAAGTTACTCATCTCATGATATGATGCAACAGGCGCATATAAACTACGAACATCGTAGGAAGAGAGGCACGAAATGGCCCATTATTTTACCCGTGAAGAGGCCGAGGCTTTATTACCACAAATATCTATCGTGCTGCGCAAGATTCAGCAAAGCCGGAAAGCCTTGCAGGAAGATGAGGAAGCACTGGACGCACTCCATCTACAGGCAATGGGCAATGGACACCACCTGCATGGACGCATCGCCGATTTGCAACAGGCACTGAGTGGACATGTAAAGGCACTTCAGAAAATGTTGGTTGGACTACAGACTTTGGGCTGCGAATTGAAAGACCCGGACATGGGCCTGATTGATTTCCTCAGTCGGCGTGAAGGGCATGAAATTTATCTGTGCTGGTATCTGGGTGAGGAGCGCATCAACTACTGGCATTACCTTCACACGGGTTTCGCGGGCCGCCAACCATTATAATGACGACTATTCGAGAAGTACTGACACAGGGCACAAAACAACTCAAGCGGGCTGGCTTGCAATATGCACGACTGGACGTGCAAGTCTTGCTCTGCCACGTTCTTGAGGTTGAACGACCTGCTCTCTACACCTATCCCAACCAACAATTGACGGCAGAGCAGGAACAGCTTTATTTCTCTCTGGTTGCGCGGCGCGGACGGGGCGAGCCGGTCGCATATATTACCGGTCATAAAGAGTTCTACAGCCTCGATTTTCTCGTGGACAGCCGTGTACTGATACCACGCCCGGAGACAGAACATCTCGTGGAAGCAGCTCTCCGCGCCATCAAAAGCATGTTTGAGGTCGGGCAGCAACCCATTGTGGCGGATATCGGCACCGGTTCGGGCATCATTCCTATTACATTAGCTGTTCAGGAACGTCGGCTTTCCTACCTCTATGGTTGTGATATCTCCAGCGATGCGCTTGAAGTTGCGCATCTCAACTGCCAGCGTCATCATGTTGAGCAACGGGTACGTCTGCTGCAAGGCGACCTGTTAGGCCCATTGCCGGAGCCGGTAGATGTACTTACTGCCAATCTGCCTTACGTTGGTACCAATGAGATGGGCATACTCGACGCCGATGTACGCGATTATGAGCCACATCTCGCGCTCTTTAGCGGCCCCCAAGGACTCGATCTGCTGCGACGCTTTCTTATAGATGCACAGCAACCCGGAAAGCTCAAATCAGAGGCAATACTGCTTTTAGAGATAGGCTACCAACAACGAGAGCCGCTCACACAATTGTTACAAAATATCTGGCCTTCAGCATCTTTCCACTTTATGCAGGACTACGCAGGATATGATCGGCTGTTGTATATCAACACATAGAAAGAGAAATTATCTGGGAATAGAGACTCGACATTGCTGCGCTCGTCGAGGTGGGTGCGCTAAAGCGGACCCCTACGTGTATGTCGGTTCACCTCAGTTCGCTGGTTTTTTGCTTACGATAAGCTTTACGGATAATGTTCTCGCGGGAAAGGTGAAGGCGAAGAAATTCTCATAGATGTTCGGCAAATGGTTGGCCAGAAATTCAATGAGGAGCAGGCGGTGCAGACGCCCAAAGCCGATATGGCGCGGACCTACTTTGAAGCGTGTCGCCGAGAACCAGGTATACCGTTCCGTGTCTTCTGTATCTGCAAAATGTTCAAAGGTGCGGTACGTGAAAAAACGCACATGGGTGGGGTCACCAAAGGCACCAACGCAGGTATAATATGGGACGATGACATCAATGACCGCGCCAGCTTTGCATACGCGATGGAGTTCCGCAAGTACATCGCCCAGAAGGGTAATATGCTCAAGCACATGATACGCGTAGACGATATCAAATGTGTTATCGTCAAATGGAAGTTTCTCGCGGCCTAACTCAAGTACGACATCCACACCGGGCAGAGGAGTAATATCCAGCCCAATCGCACCGGGCATTTTGTGAACTCCGCATCCGATGTGCAAAGCTTTTTTATCATCAATAGAACTATTGGTATCTTGCGCCACAGGAACGCTATCAGAATTGGTCATTGTCATGTTCGCCTCCTGCCCAAGATATTACCATACTTGTTTAGAACAAGATAGAGTGTTGCCAAAGATAGCATATTATTGCTATCTTTGGCATACTGAATAGAATGCCTTAGAAGCAGTGAAACCGCTTGAGAGCGGACAGCGTGCTATTGCTAAGTTGAGGGATGTGATAAAGGTGCTATTTGGTTGCGTTTTCTTTCTTAGAGGATTATAATCGAGATAATGAATCAGGCAGCGGTCCAGGCAGAAATGCTTCTAACGATGCCAGTAAACAGAAATGGAAATCGCCGTAGCAGGGAGCGTTCTTTATGGTTCAAGCTAGCATCTTCGCTATTCAGCTTCTACTACTTGTCCCGCTCAATTTCCCCGGCGGGGGTATCGTGGCGTTGTTGATTGGTGGCGCATCCGCTTTTCTCCTCGCCTATTTACTCACCTTTGCCGTAAGAGTAGGGAGCTATAAATTGGGATGGCTGGATAAGCCGGAACCGCGCCGAGTGCATACGAAAGCAGTTCCTCGTCTGGGTGGCGTCGCTATTTTTCTGGCTTTTGTGATCGCTTCTCTGCTCTTCTACGCTCCTGGTCTACCGGACCCCAAAGCGCAGAACAACGAAATCGTCATTTACTGGTTACTCATGGCCGCCGCAACACTTACCGTCATTGTGCATGCCTATGATGATATACGCGGGTTAAAACCACTGCCGAAACTTATCGCTCAGACCATCGCGGTACTCATTATTCTCGGTCCCTGGGATGGCGTCTTTCACGGCATTTTGCTCTTCACCTTCAATAATCCCTTTGGCGCAGCGCATATGAGCGCAAATTTGCCCTGGTACCGCGAACCAACTTTTCTGCTCTTTCTTCCTCCAGCTACCATCTCGCAGCTGCCCGCTATCAGCTTTGCCGCCATACCCGCGGTATTGCTCACATGGTTCTGGACAGCCGGTATGATGAATACTGTCAACTGGATTGATGGCATGGACGGGTTGGCGACGGGCGTTGTCAGTATTACCGGCCTCTTCATTACGCTCATCAGTTTCATGCTGGGGCAGCAAAGCATCGCTGTCCTCGCGGCGATTTTCACCGGCGCGACACTTGGCTTTTTGCCACATAACTGGAATCCTGCCCGGATTTTCATGGGTGATAGCGGAGCGATGTTCCTGGGGTTAGGTCTGGCGGTTCTCTCAATTATGGGCGGCGCGAAACTGGCACTGGCATTGATGGTGCTTGGCGTACCCATTCTTGATGTTGCCATCGTGATTATGAACCGTATCCGGCGAGGACAATCTCCCACTCGCTATGATAAGACGCATCTGCACCACCGCCTCATAGCAACAGGATTGAGCGTTCGGCAAATTTGCTACGTGATTTACAGCCTGGCGATCGTCTTTGGCCTGTTGGCTCTCGGACTTTCAGGCATACACAACTCGCATCTCTATAAGTTTATCGGATTGGGGTTAGTTGGATTGACAATGGCGGCTCTGATTATCTGGATTGACTACCGCCAACGTCGGCGCGGCGTACGTCTCAAACTGGGCGGGCCGGATAATGGCAACGGCGATGACGTTACCCACTATACCGGTAGTTTGCCTCAGGATGAACAGTCAGAACAACATCACGATCTGGAACAAAGTACACACGCAGAACAAATGAAACAACCCGGCACACCCTCCAACGCAACTAAAAATGCGCGGCAAGCAATTAGTACCAATCGGTTGTGACAGGTGACAGCAAAAAGCGGCAAATCCGTCATTGGCGAAATTGCCGCTTTTTGCTGTCACCCTGGTCTCAGCTAACCAATCACCAGCGAATTTGAGCGGCGAGTATTCGCCAGAGCCGCCTCTTCGAGGAACATTCGCTTGAGGAAGTGGCCAGTGAAGGATTTTTCGTTTTCGGCTACATCTTCAGGCGTTCCCTGCGCAATCACCTGACCACCGGCATCGCCTCCCTCTGGCCCCAGGTCAATCAGCCAGTCGGCACTTTTGATTACATCCAGGTTGTGTTCAATCACCACAATTGTATTGCCTGCATCTACTAATCGCTGCAAGACCGAAAGCAACCGCTCCACATCGGCGAAGTGCAGGCCAGTGGTTGGCTCATCGAGAATATACATTGTGCGGCCGGTGGCACGGCGCGACAATTCCGTTGCCAGTTTGATACGCTGCGCCTCACCGCCGGAAAGCGTTGTGGCAGGCTGACCCAGCCGCATATAGCTAAGGCCCACATCGTTCAATGTCTTCATTTTATTGTAGATTGAGGGAACATTCTCAAAAAATGTTGTTGCCTCTTCCACCGTCATATCCAACACGTCGGCAATCGTCTTGCCCTTGTAGTGAATCTCCAGTGCCTCGCGATTGTAGCGTTTGCCCTTACAGACTTCACATGGCACATAGACATCGGGCAAGAAGTTCATTTCAATGCGCACAATACCCTCACCCTTACAGGCTTCGCAACGCCCACCTTTGACATTGAACGAGAAACGCCCCGGTTGATAGCCGCGCAAGCGCGATTCTGGCACCTGCGCGAACAGATCACGAATACCGGTAAAGGCAGTAGTGTAGGTCGCGGGATTCGAGCGCGGCGTGCGCCCAATCGGCGATTGATCAATGTCAATCACCTTATCCAGGTATTGCATCCCTTCAATTGAATTGTGCGTCCCCGGCTTCGCGTGAGCGCGGAAGAATTCGTGTGCCAGTTTGTGGTACAGAATATCGGTAATCAGCGTACTCTTGCCGGAGCCAGAGACCCCCGTCACCACAACAAATTTTCCGAGGGGAATATCCACCGTGATATCTTTCAGGTTGTTCTCTCGCGCTCCCTTAATCGTCAGAACGTTGCCGTTGCCCTCACGCCGCTGCTCCGGCATAGGTATCACGCGCCGCCTGGCCAGGTAATCGCCGGTAAGGGAGTCGGTATTCGCCACAATATCCTCAAAGGTTCCCTCGGCTACCACTTTCCCGCCATGCTCACCCGCGCCGGGGCCAATATCAATAATATAGTCGGCGGCCCGCATGGTATCTTCGTCATGCTCGACAACCAGCAACGTATTGCCAAGATTGCGCAAACGTACCAGCGTCTTAATCAGACGGTCGTTGTCGCGTTGGTGCAAGCCAATGCTTGGCTCATCGAGGATATAGAGTACACCCATTAGACCCGAACCAATCTGTGTTGCAAGGCGAATACGCTGCGCCTCGCCGCCTGAAAGACTGGCGGCGGCCCGATCAATGGTTAGATATTCCAGGCCAACATCTATTAAGAATTGGAGGCGGGCGCGAATCTCTTTCAAGACCTGTTTGGCAATGATACGTTCGCGGTTGGTCAATGTCGCCAGCACCAGCAACCCGTTGGAGTCAATCTTCGCCAGCGGATCGCCCAGAGCAGAGCTCTCGCCCGAATCAGTAGTACTCTTTTTCTTCTTTGCCGACCCGTTGCCGTTGAACGATAACACGTTTGCTGGTACAACTGGAGCTACAGTCTCATCCTCCAACTCCTGGAAGAAACGATGCGCCTGCACAATCGAGAGGCGCGACACCTGCACAACGTTGCGCCCACCGATGGTCACTGCCAACGCCTCTGGCCGGAGACGGGCACCATGACAGGTGGGGCAGATACGAGCCGACATATACCCCTCTATCTCCTCACGCACGCCTTCGCTCTCGGTCTGCTTGTAGCGTCTATCCAGGCCCGGAATGACGCCTTCATAGCTGATAGTGTACGTCCGGGCGCGACCGTGCTGCGGCGTATAGCGAATACTCAGTTGATCGGGCGTACCATAGAGTACTTTCTGTTGCTGATCTTTTGTGAGCTGATTCCACGGCGTGTCCAGGCTGAATCGGTATGTATCTGCCAGTGCTTTTAAAATGGATGCGTGCCACTGGCTACCATTGACAACCTTGCTCCAGGGGGCAATTGCCCCCTGGTTCAGGCTCAACGCGGGATGTGTCACGATCAGTTCAGGGTCAATCTCCAACTGTGTGCCAAGTCCTGTGCAGGTGGGACACGCACCGTGCGGGCTGTTGAAGCTAAAGGTGCGCGGCGCAATTTCCGGCAAGCTAATACCGCAATAGACACAGGCCGCCTTCTCAGAGAACAGGATTTCCTCGCCATCAACAATAGACACCAGCACAACACCGCTACCCAGTTTCAATGTCGTCTCTAACGAGTCTGCCAGACGCTGACGGAAAGCTGAATCAACTTCCTCGTGCTGCTCCTGCACTGATGCCAGCAAAGCATCATCATCTTTTGGTAGTGTATCGGTGCCAGCGTTGACATCGTAGAGGGCGGGTCGCTCGGCAACTTTTCTCACGGGGCGGCCCTCAAGAGTATCCTCTCTGGCCTCCTGGGGCTCTTGCCGTCGGCTCTTGCGAATAATCAGACGGTCAACCACCACTTCAATCGTATGCTTTTTTTGCTTGTCCAGGTCGATTTCATCGCTCAAGTCCAGGATTTTGCCATCCACCCGCACACGCACGTAGCCGGCACGCCGCATCTCCTCAAAGATGTTTTTGTATTCGCCCTTACGTCCCTGGATCAACGGTGCCAGCAACATGATACGCGAACCATCGGGAAAACTGAGTATAGCATCTACAATCTGCTGCACCGTCTGGCGAGTCACCTCGCGCCCACAATTAGGACAGTGCTGATGACCGACACGGGCATAGAGCAAACGCATATAGTCATAAATTTCGGTGACTGTGCCAACTGTCGAACGCGGATTGTGGGTGGTACCCTTCTGATCAATCGAGATAGCGGGGGAAAGTCCGTCAATGTGATCGACATCCGGCTTCTCCATTTTATCAAGGAACTGCCGGGCATACGAAGAAAGGGACTCGACATAACGACGCTGGCCCTCGGCAAATATGGTATCAAAAGCGAGGCTACTTTTGCCCGAACCGGAAAGGCCCGTAATCACGACGAGTTTGTCACGCGGTATCGTGAGATCAATATTTTTTAGATTATGTTCGCGGGCACCACGAACAACAATTTTATCTTGAGGCATACGAATTGATCACCCATCCCATAAATGGATAGCTCACAGGCAGACGGCGGCTACATAATTTTTAGAACCTGGAAGCTACAAACGTGTTGATACAAACGTTCAATATTCACTACTATATACTATGCTGTCAAGAGAAAGCAAGTAGATTCAAAGGATTGTGTTAATGAAAACAACGAAGATACTAGCCTTTATTTCCTATGTAATCCTTTTATTCTGCCTGTGAGGTATGATGTTGGGTAGTTGAGGCTTGCTTCTATCGGTGCCATCTGGTACATTTCTAATAAGAGAAAAAATACGCATCTTTGAGACGTAATCATACATGATAATGCATATTGACGCATTGAGGCGCACTGGGATGCATGAGGAAGGTGCATGAACGTAGAGCTTGATTTTGAAAAACGCTATCGTCTGGTACGTGAGATTATAGAAACTATTGTTCTCACTCTGCTGATGTTTCTGGTTATTCGTTTCGCTGTGCAGAATTTCAATATCGAAGGGACTAGCATGGAGCCGGGCCTGCACAACACAGAACTGATTTTAGTGGATAAGTGGTCTTATCTCTTCCATGCGCCGGAGCGCGGCGATGTAGTTGTCTTCGTTGCCCCGCCCGATCCTACGCAAGACTACATTAAACGCATTATAGCTGTGCCGGGGGATGTCCTTACGATTCATTACACAACTGTGATTGTGGACGGTGTTACCTTAAATGAACCGTATGTTGCGCCACAGAATCAGGGCAACCCCTATGCCTTCAAGACCATCAATAATCTTGTCATCCCACCCAACGATTACTTTGTGCTTGGCGATAACCGCAATGGCAGTTCGGATTCGCGCAACTGGGGCTTTCTACCGCGTGCCAACATCATCGGGCGTGCGGCCCTCGTTTACTGGCCCCTTAGGCAGAATAACGATGGTTTCTTACCCAACTACGCCTCTGTCTTCGCCAATGTTCACCAGCCTGGCTCAGCCGCCTCTACTTCGCAAAGTACCAGCAGTCACATACCTGCTCTCAATGTAGATGGCCTGTTCCTCGTTGCAATGCCGGGCGTATTGATGGTCTTTTCATGGCGACGGAAGCGGAAATCACGCAGGCAAGAGGTGCTACCGCGTGACGACGAGCTTTAGCCACATGCCTGCCGCATAGTGACCTCGCATCTGGCAGGCCATCTCGTATCTGCTTCCGGCAGAAGGTGGAAACATATAATTGACATTGATCGTTGTGCCGGGGTTGACCACTTCGATATGAATGATCGCGTGTGCGTCCTGCTCACTCGAAGGATACGACGCTCCATCCGGCTTATCGAGCGTGATCATAAACTCATGCACCATTGTACCGAGATTCGAGACGATGAAGTGATAGGGTACCCCGACGCGAAAAGTCGTCACTGTAGAAAAGATTTTAAAATCAACAAGTGTGACATTCACCTCTACCGAGCCGGGTACGGCAGTTTGTTCAATCGGAGTTGGATTCTGCACCGGGTCGGAGGGAAAGGTTGGCGTTGCTGCCCCCTCTTTATTACTTTGAGAAACAGTTGTGCCCGCACAAGCCATAAGCAGCAGAGCAAGAACAAATAATAGCACTTTGCTGATATACTGGGGAAAGACATATAGCTTTTGTTTTTCCATGTAACTGCCCTTTCAGAACCACAACATGGATAAACAAACCACGGAAACCCGTAGTTTGTTCATCCTCATGCAAGCGAGCGTGCCTAAACACTACCGGGAGGGCCTAATAACAGGTCTAGCTCCTGATTTTTGAGTTGTACTCCCATGATGGGGTGATTTAGCTTCGCCTGTGCGTCCGCCAGCTTTCGAATTCAACAATGTCGTTAATTCGTCGGACGACATAATCAACGAGGCAAGCCCCTGGATATTGACATTTGTGACGACGAGATGCCCATTATCCGCCGCCGGTACGCCTGTCACCGTACAACCAAAGCCATAGACCTGGAAATTTATCGTCATGCCACCGGGTGCGATGCTGACATGCATATTCTGTACCGGGTCTGAGGGAGCCGTTTCCAATGTGATCAAATTGTTCAGCGTGTTTTCTGTTACTGAGAAGCTAGTATTGGCAGGTACCAGTGATACCTGAGATGGTATTTGATTTATCCCATTGGTCAATACATTGTTAATCTGGGTTGCCGCTATATTGTGCAGGTAGGGACGTACTCCTAAGAACCAGGCCCCTGCTACCAGTACCACTAAGATGAGGAGCGTGACCAGAAAGCCTATCAGACAACCGCGTCCCCGACGTCGTTTAGGCGCGATAACATCTGTGGCGGCGGGATTCTGAAGTTCGCTATTCTGCATAGTTCTTTGCTGAGATGGCACTTCCTCCTGTTGGAATGTGCCGGGTTGCAATTGTGGTCCTTGTTGCTGAAACGTGCCGGGTTGTGAAGGTGGCCCTTGCTGAAATGTGCCGGGCTGATAAACTGTTGGCTGTAGGTTCGTTCCTGGTTGTGACGGCATTCCTCCTTGATAGCCTTGTGTGGGCTGTGCATACTGCGATGGTATATTCTGCTGTGGCGGTTGAGGTTGCCAGGGCATAGTAGGTATGGTCGGGGCATTATCAAGTTGATTGGGCGAATATGGCTTCGGTGGCTGTTGCTGCACAGGCTGAGAGACAGGAGCGCCACAATTGCGACAGAAACGGGCATTCTCTTCTAATGGCATATGACAGTTACTACAATTCATAAATGACCACCTTTCAAGCCAATACATTTTGTCGAAGCATTATTGCTTCTTTTGACACAAGAATATACGCCATTATTATATCCGAAGCTGTCTACTATTTCACAGTTCGCGTTCGAGAATTGCATTCATTGAGGTAATCACATGCACACGCATAGTTTTGTCGTTGCCAAGCACCTGTGCCACTTGCTCGATCAGTGCCTGTTCTTGTTCCGAAGGCAAGTTATAGCCATATTGTTGATGCACAGCAACGGCGGCCGCCCTGCGAAGTTTCTCTTCGTCACTTAGTTTAGGAGGTGGCAGGCGCTCCGTGCTGCGCTCGCTCGTCACTCCTGGAGGTGTATCGCCTGTAAGCGGCTTCACGCCATCGGCGGCAAAAGGTATATCTGTCCCTATCAAGTGTGCGGAATGCGGTGTTGCTTTGTCCACATGCACCATTACCGTCTGAGATTGTTCATCAAGTTGAGTAATTGTTCCCTCTAAATAAATAACTTCCGGTGCGCCCCAAAACACGCGCTCCCCAAGATGAAGGATCATAAGTCTGTACTCCAATCATTTTGATGTTCGTAATGTCACATGTATATAATACGAGAGGGCATAGGTGAAGTTCCAATCAGGTAATATTCGCTAATAATAGGAATATGTGATATCTTATAGAGGCTATTTTCTTACCATTTTTTCTTGAGACAAACACCATTAGAGCGCAATAAAACACATCTGTGAGCGCACGCACGTATAAGGACGTAGTACATAGTATTATGCATGAGAAAAGTATACTGACGCTGGAGTACCCAAAAATTCAGGAGAGGGTTGCGAAAGAAGCGGCTTTCTCTGCCAGCAAAGAACTGGTGCTGGAGTTGCAACCCACACCAGACGTAGACGAGGCGCGGCGTCGCCTTGCCTACACAACCGAGGCATCACACCTGATCGATCTGCAGGCCGACGCCGGTGTACGCGGGGCGCACGATATTCGCGTCTCGCTGGTTCGTGCTGCCCGCGAAGGAGATCTTGATGCCATCGGAGATGCTAGAAATCCTGACCACCATACAAAGCGCGATCCATGTGGCACGAGTGCTGGACAAGCTCGACCCGGAAACTTTTCCATTGCTGCATGTGCTGGGAGCGGATATGCCACAACGCCCGCATTTAGTGCGGCGCATCGAAGAGACCATTAACGACGATGGTGAGGTACGGGATACCGCAAGTCCCAAACTACAAAAGCTGCGTTTTGATATTCGCGTGGCCAACCAACGCCTGCAGGAACGCTTGCGCACGCTCGTCAACGAGTTCGGCAACGCATTGCAAGAACATATCATCACTATTCGCAATGATCGCTACGTTGTACCGGTGAAATCGGAGGCGCGCAGCCAGGTTCGCGGCATCGTCCATGACCAATCCTCAAGTGGTGCGACGGTCTTTGTCGAGCCGTTGGTGGTGGTCGAACTCAATAACAAGCTGCGCCAGTTGCAAGTTGAGGAACGGCAGGAGGTTGAGCGCATCCTGCGTGTCCTCTCCAACGAAATCGGTAAAGAGGCGGATACGCTCAAGGTGGTGGTCGAGCTGCTGGCGGAGTTCGATTTGCACCTGGCAAAGGCGCGTTACGGGCGCATGACGCGCTCTACAGAACCACGCCTCAACAATGAGGGGCGTATCGTCTTGCACAATGCGCGTCACCCACTGCTGACGGGCAAAGTTGTCCCCATCAACTTCCATATCGGGCGTGATTTCTTTATGGTCGTGATTACCGGCCCCAATACGGGAGGGAAAACGGTGGCTCTCAAGACGGTTGGTCTGCTCTCGCTGATGGCACAGGCGGGAATGCATATTCCTGCCGAAGAAGCATCTGAGATAGCCGTCTTTGAGGATATCTTCGCCGATATCGGCGACGAGCAGAGCATCGAGCAAAGCTTGAGTACCTTCTCGTCGCATTTGAGCCGCATCATTGAGATTCTGCGTACCATTGAGGCTGAGCAGCGCAAAGATGCGCCGGACATACGTGGAGCAAAAGCTGATGAACTGTTTCGTAAACAGCAACAGCGCACGCAAGTACTGGTACTGCTCGACGAGTTGGGAGCGGGTACCGATCCCAGCGAGGGTTCGGCACTGGCGCGTGCCATTCTAACCTACCTGCAAGACCGGCATGTGACCACGATCGCAACCACGCACTACTCCGAACTGAAGGCATTTGCACACGAACAGCCCGGCGTAACCAATGCCTCGGTCGAATTCAACGTAGATACGCTTTCGCCGACCTACAAGCTCAATATTGGTCTGCCGGGACGTAGTAACGCGCTGGCTATCGCCAACCGCCTGGGACTCGATCCGGACATTATCGAGCGGGGGCGACAATTCCTGGGCAGCGCAGGCGTGCGTATGGAGAACCTGCTGGAAGGGTTGCAGAGCGAGCGCAAAGCGGTCGAGGACGAGCGTTTTCACCTGAATATGGAGCGAGTTGAGGCCGAATACCAGCGCAAGCAACTCGAAGAGGAACGCCATAAACTGGAAGAGCAACGCGTGCGCATTCTCAACGAGGCGCGTGCGCAGGCGCGGCGCGAACTGGAAGAGGTGCAAACGGCACTGGCAAAGGTCAAAGTTGATGTCAGCCGCGTCAATTTGACCCGCGAGCGACTTGGCGAGTCGCGCCAACGAGTACAGGGTCTAGAAGAGAAAGTCGCAAAGCTGCCGGAGCCACGCCGCGTTAAAAAAGCGGAACCCCAGCCGCAAAACGAGAAGCTGGAAGGGCCCTTACGCATTGGTGATACCGTGCGCGTCCTCAGCTTCGGGCAAAGCGCGGACCTGATCGGCCTTACCCCCGACCGCAGCGAAGCCGATGTGCAGATGGGGCCATTGCGCATTCGCGTCAGCGTGGATAATCTGGAACGCATCAGCAAGCGCAAAGCAGACGCCGAGGAGAAAGTACAGGCACAGTCCTCCGTGGTGCTGCCACGTTACGAAGACCGCCCGGAGGTTGCAACGCAGCTCGATATGCGCGGCTGGCGTGTTGAGGCGGCTCTAGAGGAACTGGAGACCTACTTGAACGACGCTGCCATGTCGGGTATATCCTCCATACGCATTGTCCACGGCAAAGGCACCGGTGCCTTGCGCACAGCGGTGCGCGAGCAACTGGCGCACCATCCCCTGGTAAAATCGTTCGCATCCGCACCTCCGCAAGAGGGCGGCGACGGCGTAACCATCGTGAAGCTAAGCGCATAAGCAAAAAGAGTCTGTCGTAGATGAGGCGCGGCACGCCGCGCCTCATCTACGACAGACTCTTTTTGCTTATGTACATTTGATCAGCACAAGTTTCTTAACATCATGGCTATATCTTTCTCAATCTGTCATCAATTACGTCTTGCTATTCGTTGTATCAAAAGAGCCTGTTGAACGGCTCCTATCCGGTACACAGCATTTTACACAATATTTGGAGGTTAGCTCAAATGTCTTCATGGAACAATCCCCTCAACAACCCGACAGTTTCTCAAGTAGGGAAACGCGCAAAAGGCACACTTAACGATTTCCAGCAATTTATTTTACGTGGCAACGTCGTAGACCTCGCCGTCGGTATCATCATCGGTGCTGCCTTTGGTACTGTCGTCACCACTCTGGTGAAAGATATCATTACTCCGCTTATACCAGCATCAAACACGGGCCTTTCTGGTTTGGGCATTAAGATTGGCTATACCGGCGGTACCATGGCCATAGGTGACTTCATCAACGCAGTCATCGCTTTCCTGATCATTGCCCTTGTTGTCTTCTTCTTTGTTGTACGGCCTGTAAATACGCTCATGAACTTGCACAAATCGAAGGAGCCAGCCGCGCCAACGACCCGCGATTGCCCCTTCTGCCTGAGCAGTGTTCCTATCCAGGCAACGCGCTGCGCCTATTGCACGTCGCAATTGCCCTCGGTGGTGCCTCCTCCGCCAGCACCACAGGCACCACCGGCGCAAAGATAAGAGATAGGCTGCATCAGTTTGCAAGAAGAGAAAAGGGTTACTTACAAGGAACCTCCCTCTTATCGAGAGACTGCGAAGCGATCGGTTGCCCGGATGAGTTCGTGGGTGAGTCCTGGGTGGTCGGCGGCATGGCCAGCGTTGTCAACAATCACCAACCTGGCACGTGGCCACACACGTTTGAGCTCCCACGCATTGGCAATGGGGGCTTGAAAGTCAAAGCGACCATTCACCAGGATCCCTGGGATGTCGGCCAGTACATCAGCGTCGCGAAGTAAGCTCCCGTCCTCTAGAAACGAATTGTGATGCGTGTAGTGGGTCACGATACGCGCAAACGCCAACGCGAACGTGGGATTGGTAAATCGCTGGGCGAGACTCGTTGACGGGGGCCACGCAGGTGTCGCGGACTCCCACAGGCACCAGGCTTCGGCGGCCTGTTGACGGACGGCGAGATCGGGATCGTTGAGCCGTCGATAGTAGGCCTCAAGGATATCACCAGCGCGGAAGGCTTCCGGCAATGCAGTACAGAGACGTTCCCATTGCTCGGGGAAGAAGATCGACACACCACCACGGAAGAGCCAGTCAATTTCCTTGTGTCGTCCAGTCGTGACCCCGAATAAGATCATTTCTGTGACCCGCTCTGGATACCTTTCTGCGTAGGCGAGTGCCAGGGTGCTTCCCCATGAACCGCCGAACACCAGCCAGCGGTCGACATTCAGCTGCTGTCGCAGCTGTTCTATATCGGCGATCAGATGCGCGGTGGTGTTGCTCGAGAGGCTCGTATTGAGGGCACTGGCGTGTGGCGTACTCCGCCCGCAATTTCGCTGGTCGAAGAGTACGAGGCGGTAGGCACCGGGATCAAAAAGTCTGCGGTGCCAGGGAGTACACCCCGAACCAGGGCCGCCGTGCAAGATGACGGCTGGCTTGCCGTGTGGATTGCCACAGGTCTCCCAATAGACGCGATTGCCGCTATCCACCTCCAAGTAGCCCTGCTCGTAAGGCTCGATCTCTGGATACAAATCGGCCATAACTCACCTGTTTCTCGTTCCTTGCTGCGCAGACCGCTCTGTTGATGCGATCTGTAGAGAAGTATATTATCCAATAATATGCGTGTCAAAAACGAAAGCTGCTGACGAACATAAGTCAACACCTTTGCAAGTCCCAATCAATGCTTGCATGAGAGAGCAGGCTGGGGTATACTCATTTCGTGATAGCTACAAACTCTGTTTATTCCGCTATCAATAATTGAAAACGATACGAGGCTACCAGGGAGGGAAAATACCTGAGTAGCCCTATGTTGTTGCCTATTTTCGTGTTAGTTAGAGGAGAAACGCTTATGTCGTCAGCCCCTGAGTCTATCCGCCTGGAAGATTGGATTCGGGATATTCCCGATTTTCCGCAGAAGGGAGTCCTCTTCAAGGATATTACCCCATTACTACAGAATGGTCCGGCTTTCCGGGCTTCTCTCGACCGTCTCGCCGCGCATTACGCGGGCGCGGGTATCCAGACGGTCATTGGCGTGGAGTCGCGAGGCTTTATTTTTGGTGCGCCACTGGCCTATTTGCTCAACTGCGGTTTTGTACCGGTGCGCAAATTCGGCAAGTTGCCTTCGCAAACGGTGAGCGTGGAGTATGCCCTGGAATACGGTACGAACGTCGTTGAGATGCACACCGATGCTATACGTCCCGGTGAGCGCGTCCTCATTGTGGATGATCTGCTTGCAACAGGAGGAACGGTCGAAGCTGCAATGGAACTGGTCGAAAAGCTTGGTGGGCATATCGCCGGTATCGCTTTCCTGGTTGAGCTAACCTTCCTCAAAGGCCGCGATCAGCTAAAAGGGCATGACGTCTTCGCGTTAATCAAATATTAGCGTGAACACCTGTAGGGCCGGTTATTACCTCTCTCACAGAGAGGTAATAACCGGCCCTACAGGTGTTCATACCCATACTCGACCCCTACCGATTTGGCGGCTTGCCAGTAGAGTTGGCGGCGCGGGATACGGCGCAACAGGCTGCGCGTGGTTTGCCAGACATGAGTGGGGTCTTCGTTGTTACGCCAGTAATAATAGGCTCCAACTTCGTCTGCATCGGCACTGAGCAGGTGGGTAAAAGCAGTGATGAGCGAGGCATCGCTGCCTTCGCTACTTTCATCGAGATTAAAGTTTTGCAACCAGAGTTGACTGCGTTTATGGTGTTGGCGCGTAAGGGCTACAACATTATGCCCCCATTCGTTTACTGCGTCGACATCCTGGTGGAGCAATTGCCAGAAGAGGTGGCAGCCGACCGTATCGAGATGAGGCAACTGCGCCAGTTCATCGATCTGTGGTATATCCTGTGGCAGCAGCACAATCGTCGTTTTCGCGTGCGTATCGGTACGTTTGACACTGGCGCACAATTCGCCAAGGAAGTCAATCATTGAGCGACGGCGGAAGCGTTGCAGGTCGGCGACGTCAGGACAAAGGGCGCGACAGACGGAGCAGAAACAAATGACATCCGGCCCACGCGGCTCGTCAATCAGAATGCCGTTGATGGGGAACGTCGTCAGGTAATATTCAATTTCTTTGAACAGCCAGGAGCGGAACGTTTCGTGATTGTAGCAAGAAATATCATGATAGCGTCCATGCCGGTCCATTACCCGCGACTTGGGATGGTGAAAAGTGTACCAACTTGGCATAAGCGATGGGCCAGCGAAGAGATTGCCATAGCGTCCCAGGCTCAAATGCACTTTCAGGCCCACATCTTGTGCCGTACGTAAGCCGTGTTCTAAATCGCGAGGCCAGCGTTGGGCTTCCTGTTCGTGGATGGCATAAACGATACTGGTGGCACCGGCAGCGCGGATCTGGTCAAAATCGCGCTTAACTACCTCTGGGTGCAATAAGGGATGAAAATAGGCAACGGTTATATCCATGAAACTTTCCAGAACGGGCTAGGGAGTACACAGGTTCTAGCAGAGAAACGCTTTTTGGCACTCGCAAGCATACCCAGGAATCCATAGGCGTATATACCGTATATAGCAGAAAAAACGTTTCAATACATGGGTATAGTATACCATAGAACATATGTATATGGATGAAATAGTAGTCAATTCTGGCTATTTTTCTCTTTCAGGCAGGAAATAGGCACATGATGCTTGACAAGTTGCCTATTTGTGTGGAAAATGCAACCATGAGTCACGCACAGCAAGCACAAATGCCTGGAAGCTTCTGCTTCGTCAGAGCATACGCGAAGATCAACCTCACGCTCGACGTGTTGGGAAAGCGCACAGATGGTTATCACGCACTGGCAACGGTCATGCAAACCATTGACCTGTATGATACCCTCTGCCTGACCCTCACAGAAGACCGGCGCATTGAGGTTCTCTGTGATATACCAACATTAAGTGGCAGTGACAATCTGGTGGCACGCGCTGCGGAACGTATCTCGCAGCATAGTGCCTATCCCTGGGGCGTCAGCATTGAACTCTCTAAGCGTATCCCTGTGGCGGCTGGTCTGGGTGGTGGGAGTAGTGATGCGGCTGCTGTCTTGCTTGCGCTACAACAGTGGTGGCACATACCGCTGTCTCAACAGGAAATGCTCGCTTTAGCTGCCTCACTTGGCTCCGATATTCCGTTCTTTCTCACAGGAGGCGGTCTGGCACTGTGTGAGGGTCGAGGCGAAGTGGTTACACCACTTCTTTCTCGTGGGGCAAGTTCCACGCGATGGTTGCGGTGGTTGGTACTATTGAAACCGCCAATTGGCCTATCCACAGCTACCGTTTTTCGGCGTCTGGCCGCCAGCGATTATACTGATGGCAGATACAGTCGCGCATTCAGTGCAACAGTGCAGGCGGGTGCGATTCCACGAATGGAGAACTTGCATAATAGCCTGGAGCGCGGCGTGCTGGAATGCTATCCAGAGGTCGCCAGAGCGAAAGCTGACATGGTAAAGGCTGGTACTCAATGGGTACAACTTTCAGGCAGTGGGCCAACACTTTTCGCTCCATTTCCTGAACTGCAAGCTGCATCGGATGTGCAGCGACGATTACAGGCGCAGGGATACGAAGTATACCTGTCGCATGCCATACATCCCAACAGTGGGAGTGTATGTTTTTTCTAGTATCTAAGGAGGCAATCGGACATGGCAGAATATTATTGCGTAAAATGCAAAAAGAAAACCGAGATGAAAGACGCTGAGAAGGTCACTATGAAAAATGGTCGGCCAGCTATGAAAGGTCACTGCTCCGTCTGTGGCACCTCGCAGTACGGCATTCTCGGTGCTGACAAAAAGGCCTAAGCACAACTAAGAGAAAGGATTACACTGTAGCCCGGCGTCGCCGGGCTACAGTGTAATCCTTTCTCTTAGTTGTGCTATAATGGCGAAGTCAATCGGACATCATATCAAAGAGGTACTCTTGCGTCAGCATATTATTACCGCGCTCTGCTACATATTACGTATTCCGTTCGCCATTCTTGATGGCATACAGTATCCGTTTACGCGGCGAACACGTCGGCATCCACAATCTATCTTGCTCATCAAACCCTGTTGCCTGGGCGACCTGCTTATGACCACGCCGCTGATAGAGGTTCTCCACGCGGCCTATCCTGACGCTGCCATTACGTATGTCGCGGGAACATGGTCAAAAGTTATACCGGAACATCACCCCGCCGTACAAACCGTGATTGATAGTGGCAATGTGGGCGTTCCCGGACGCTACCGTTTACGTGACTATTGGAAGTTGGTAAGAGAGATACGTCAACATCACTTTGACCTTGCTTTCGTACTTGACCGCTCACCAATACTCACGCTACTGCCCTGGCTGGCGGGCATATCGCGTCGCGTTGGGCTGGATAGCCTGGGACGCGGCTTCTCACTGACCGACCGCGTACCCGTCTCAACTTCACCTACACAACTGCAACATCAAGCAGAGATGTATCTTGACCTTGCTCGCGCTGTTGGCCTACCCATCAACCATCCGCGTATGCGGTTTGTGCCGACCGGGGCGGAACGCCAAACTGTAAGTAATGCTAGTAGAACAGGCAGCTCCGCTCGCGTTCGTGTAGCAATGCTCCCCGGCGGCGGTAGCAACCCCGGTATGCAATTAACCGCCAAACGCTGGCCCCTGGAACGCTATCGAGAACTTACGGAGCGATTGGTACGCGAGTTAGGCGCGGAAGTACTACTTATCGGTGGGGCAGATGATGCGGCACTTAATCAACAACTGTTAGATAGCCTGCATATACCTGCCGGGAGTGTAGTCAATCTCGCGGGAAAAACGACCATTGGCGAGTTAGCAGCCCAATTGGAACGCTGTGACTTGTTTATCGGCAACGATAGCAGCCCTATGCATCTCGCGGCGGCTCTGGCTATTCCGGTTATCGCAATATTTGGTCCTACCAGTCCGCAGGAGTACGGGCCGTACCCGCTTGATGAGCCCAGACACGTCGCGCTCTGGAACAACCCCAATGGCCAGCCCTGTTTTTTTCTGGGCAAGATGCGACCATGCCACAATTGCACCTGTATGCAGGCGATTAGTGTGAATGATGTATGGGAGGCTGTGCAACGCTTCATGCCTATCGCTCAGAACAAAGAGGTCGCACAGTGAAGCTCCTCCTCCGTCGTGTGATGCTACTGCTGGTACGCCTCTACGGATTTATCGGCCTTCAAAAGGCTGCAAAGTCGCAAAAACCGCTGGCGGACGCGCCGCGTATCCTGCTCATTCGCCCAGATCATCTCGGAGATATGGTGTTGACAACGCCTGTGCTGGATGCGCTGAAAACCCAGCTACCACAGGCACACATAACAATGATGGTAGGGTCGTGGTCGAGCGAGGTTGTGGCTCGCCATCCCGCCATTGACCGCTTGTTGCAATGCCCGTTTCCAGGCTTTCAACGCGCACCGCAGAAGCCGTTGACGCCCTACAAAGTCCTGTTCAGCTTCGCGCAACAATTGCGGCGGAACAACTATGATATAGCTATCAATCTACGCCCCGATTTCTGGTGGGGTGCTGCTCTCGTATACCTCGCCCATATTCCGCGCCGTGTTGGCTATGCTATTGCGCCTGGGACGCCATTCCTGAACCATGTCGTGCCATTTCATACACCGGAACTGGCAACCGTCTCTAACTTACGCCTCGCCAGTGTCGCGCTAGAAATATTGGACCACGTACCGCTCGCCGAACCATATACACCGGCACAGTATCCCACGGTATTCACGCCTACTCCAGAGGAATATTCCTCGGTCGGGCAACGTCTGAAGCAAGAGGGTTTTACGGATGACACATGCATCGTTGTTATCCACCCAGGTACTGGTGCCCCGGTCAAGCTCTGGCGCAATCAGGCATGGGCGCATTGTGCTGACGCTTTACCCACCTTATTGACAACTTCCGCTCCAGTGCGTATTATTCTCACGGGCAGCGAAAACGAGCGTCCAATGTTGGAAGAGATAGCGGGGAGTATGACAACGCCTCCCGTAATGATGACGGACACGACAGTAGGTCAACTGGGGGTGCTGTTGGGGCGGGCTAGCCTCGTGCTTGGTGTCGATAATGGGCCTTTACATCTCGCAGTTGCGCAGGGAACGCCCACCGTGCAAATTTTTGGGCCAACCGACCCGCGCATTTATGGGCCGTGGGGCGACCCAGAACAACACGTTGTGATCGCTTCGGCGCACCGGTGCCCAACATGCCCGGTTATTCCCTGTGGGCGTCTCGATTTTCGCCCCGACGAATTGTCAGAGCATCCATGTGTGCGCCTCGTCGCTGAGCAGGAAGTGGAAGCGGCAATAGTCGCATTGATGAAAAAGCAAGCAGGTTTTTCAAGAAAGTAATATGTCAGCATTCGACAGTAGCAACAATCGAGACGAGTACGGCTATCCATTGCCGCCCAGTTCGCGTATGAAATTGCGCATATCTGGCATACGCACCAGCAAACGTACGTTGCGCACGGGCATTTATGTTGTCATGAGCTTTGTTGGCTTTTTCCTCTGGCTTAGTAGATTGGGCAAATCTTTTCCCGCATTAACGTCACGAACCGTCCAGCCAAAGCGCATTCTAATTATTCGTCTCGACCTGATTGGCGACCTCGTCTTATCGCTCACGGCAGTCCGTGTACTCAAACGAACCTACCCGGATGCGGAGATTGACCTGCTTGCTCTACCTTCGAGCGCGAAAGTGGCACTATCCGATCCTGACCTGTCGCAAATCATTCCCTATGATCCTAATGTCTGGCGGCGACCACAGGCATTGGTGCGGCCAAAAAACTGGCGCGAGGCAATGATGATGATACGTCGTTTACGCTCCCGGCACTATGATATTGCTATTAGCATTTTCGGCGATTGGGCGGCGATACTGGCGGTGTTGAGCGGAACTCAACGGCGCGTTGGCTTCGGGCGCGAAAGCTACCCTGGTTTCATGACCGATAATGTGCCGGGGCGACATTGGGATACACATGACCACCAGCACGAAGTTGACTACTGTCTGGAACTGGCAAAGGCGGCGGGTGCGACGATTACGCTCGATGACCGGGTGCCACAACTGCATGTAGATGAGCAGGCACGCAGTGAGGTTGAACAGTTGCTGCTCAACGAAGGCATACTTCCAGATACTCCTTTGATCGTCTGCCATGTTAGCTCCAATAATGGGCAGTCCAAACGTTGGCCCATTCCTTACTGGGCAACATTGATAGACCGCCTTTTGCGAGAAAACGTGGCACAGGTCATCTTCACTGGCGCATCAGATGATCTGCCGTTAATTGAGAGCGTCAGGCATCGCATGCGCGAACATACAGAACATACAGAACGCGCCATCAATCTGGCTGGCAAAACAAGCCTGACGCAACTTGCCGCCTTGATGCAGCGTGCCGACCTGCTGGTTACCGGAGATAGCGGTCCTATGCACATCGCCGGTGCCGTTGGTACACCACTGATCGCTATCCATGGCCCGACCGATCCAGCCTTGAGCGGCCCTGTCAGCCCGCACGCGACCATTCTCCGGAGCGATATCTGGTGCAGTCCGTGTTACAAAGCAAAAGATACCGCCGATTGTCGTTTTTATACTACACAGTGCATGAAGAATATCACGCCCAATCAGGTGTTCGATGTTGTGCAAAAGAAGTTGATACAGAACTATGCATAGACACGCTATTACGCTATCACCCAGATGCGCATATTCTTGTCGTCAAAATGGCGGGTATCGGCGATCTGTTGCTTGCCACTCCCGCCTTGCGTGCTTTACGCGAGAGCTACCCCAATGCACGCATTGACTTGCTGGTGACACCCGACTCCGCGGGTATTCTCAATGGTTGGAATGTAATAGATAATATTCTTGTGTTGAACAAATACCTGTTCGATTATCCACAACAGATGCTCAAACGTCCGCGCAACTTGCTTCAATTGAGGCCGCTCTGGCGCGATTTGCGCGATGGGCATTACGACGCCGTGCTACTCATGCATCACCTCACGCTCCCCTTTGGTCGCCTCAAGCATCAGGTGCTAATGCGTGCAACGGGTGCCAGGTGGCGCGTAGGGTTGGACAACGGACATGGCTGGTTCCTCAATGTGCATGTGAAAGATAAAGGTTTTGGGGCCCTACACGAGGCGGACTATTATCTTGCCGTCGCGAAGGCCGTCGGGGCGACAACGCAGGACAGACGCTTGACTGTGCCATTGAGTGAAGAGGAGCGGAGGCAAGCATGCGACATTCTTTATGAGAACGAGCTGTCTGATACGCTTCAACGGCCCATTATTGCTATGCACCCCGGCAGCGGCGGCTACAGTACCGCCCGCCGCTGGGCACCGGAACGCTTCGCCCAACTGGCAGATACGCTCTACTCGGATGCCGGAGGCCAGCTAGTGCTGATGGGTGGCCCCGAAGAGGCGGACTTGCATCAACGAATTATGGGTATGATGCAATCCGCTATGCCCGTGCGCAGCCTTGCTGGATGTGGCAGCATTCAGGTCGCGTCGGCGGTATTGGAGCTGGTTGACCTCTTCATCGGCAACGACTCCGCGCTCATGCATCTCGCCGTCGCGACAGGCACGCCCACCGTTGCCATCTACGGCTTGACCAATCAGCAGGCCTGGGGGCCATATACCGGCGGCGACCCAAATAAACATGCCATTATCGTCAGCCTTGATTTACCCTGTATGCCTTGCTTCTATCGCGGTCACTTGCTTGGTACGCCAGAGGGTTGTGCCACGCGCGATTGCCTGGCATTGCTCGGTGTTGACCCTGTCGCAGTAGCCGCCCGGCGGTTGCTACGAAAGAACGACAGGGGCGCGATAATGAACATTTAAAAATTCATCTGGTAATACAGACTCGACATTGCTGCGCTCGTCGAGTTGGGCGCGCTCAAGCGGGCCCCTACAATTAACATATTGAAAGGCAAGCTACACTATGGAAACCACAAATTACCCAGCACCGGTGGATACACTACTCACTTACGGGCCGATCAAGCTTGAAACAGTTGATGAGTGGCCTGAATATCTCGCGCTCGGCTTTAGCGCAGAACATATTCCAGACCTGGTACGTATGGCAAAAGATGAAACTTTGCGCTATAAGTACTTTGACGACGACGCTTACCCCGATTTTAATGAAGACGAGCATCCCGAATACTGGGCACCCATTCACGCCGTCCATACATTGGGGGCACTTCATGCAACCTCCGCAAGCGAGTCGCTTCTCCCATTATTTGATGAGGCAATAAAGTTCCATGATGAATGGATGTCCGAAGACCTGCCAGATGTGTATAGTATGTTCGGCCCAGAGGCTATTTCTCTTCTCGCCTCCTATATAGCTGAAACTGGACATGATGATTACGCAACCGGGTATGCTATCGAAGCTTTGAAGCGTATCGCAACAAGGCATCCAGATGCTCGCGGAGAGGTTGTTGCGGCTCTTACAAAGCAATTAGAGTTCTTTGAGGAGAATAGCAATGAGTTCAATGCTAGCCTGATTGCCGGTCTTGCTGAGCTCAAAGCGGTGGAGGCGGCTCCCCTGATTGAGCGTGCCTTTGCCGCCGATAAAGTTGATATCGTGTTTATCGGGGATTGGGACGAAGTACAAGTCCTGTTGGGGCTACAAACGACTCAGCAGCTAGACGACAAACGACGCGCTGAATGGTCCGAAGAAGTTGCGCAGAGAGAGAAAGAATATACTGGCAATGCCGATAGTGCGAACAGCAGCGGCGTCCCCACTCGCTCTCATTCTAACAAGCAGAGCATGAAAAAGAAGGCAAAAGCCAAAATGGCGAAAGCATCCCGCAAAAAGAATAAAGCGAGAAAGTAAGGGCATGAACATACAGCGACCAGCAAGCGGGTTGCTGGTCGCTGTATGTTCATGCCCTTACTATGTTCATTCTTTTGATGGGGCGCGTAAAATTGCCGACTGCTACTTCCGGCACTTCGCGGTGAAGCGTTTCAACCAGTGTTCGCATACCCAGTGCTTTGCCCATGGAAGCGAGCGGGGGCATTTTGGGCAACAACACTTCGGGGTCTATATTGAGGTTGCGCAACTGAATCAGACTCAGGCCCGTCTCTCGCACAAAAGCGAGCAAGGCCTCGACTTCGCGTTCGCGGTCAATCATGCCGGGGAAGCACAAAAGATTGATGGAACTGTAGACACCGGCGTCACGCGCACGCTTGAGAGACTCTTTGACATCCTCAAAGGTATAACCGAGAGGGCGATAGTAGGCGGTGTAGGTCTCTGGATGCCCTGAGATAGTGCTAGCGCGTAAAGTATCCAGACCGGCATCGTACAGACGCTGGAGCCAGCGTGGATTGCTGGCATTGCTATTGATGTTAATCACACCCTTATCGGTATGCGCCCGCATGGCTTTGATAGCCTGTTCGATACGCCGCCACTGCAATAGCGGCTCGCCTTCGCAGCCCTGTCCAAAGCTCACGATGGCATCTTCAGCTTGCTCAAGGTGCGGCACGGCAATTTCGACAATCTCTTCAACGGTGGGTATGAAGGTCAGGCGATCCTGCGGTGAGATGAGATCTTCCTCTTCCTGCTTGGAGATGCAGCCAATACAACGCGCATTGCAACCGGGCGAGACGGCGATGGCCATTTCCCAACGTCCGAAAAAGAGGTTGCTGGCCGTGGGGCAGGAGTAGTCCAGTGCGCAATGTGCATGTTGGCCAATGATGCGATTTTCAGGGTACGCCGCACATTTTTCGTCCACAAGCTTGCGCAAAGCACGTTTATTGAATGCGCGAGGATGCCATTTGCGCGGATCGTCGGTCGCAATCGCTGCCACATAAAGGCGATTGTTCAAACTCGCGACGGCACTATAGCCAAAAAAAGGCAACGGGTCGGTATCTGGCACTTTTTCGTAGGCCGGTAACAACGTGCGCGTATAGCCAATAGGCAACAATGCGGCTGCCGCCCACCCGCGAGATTGCGGGAGAACCTGCCGTTCGCCAGTACGTTTTTGCCCGACTGCCATACGGTCGGGCATCATCGAAAGCGTAACTCCATCTGGTAAAGGGATAAGGTCACGCACTTCTAACGGTGAATTGTTGAAAGCCAATGCTTGTAAGCGCGGCTCTTCGCGTATTTCCCCATCCGGGGTAACATACACAAGGCATGGAATAGCCATTCTGTTCCTAACTGGTTATATTCTTAATGCATGGGCGGGGGAGTTGCCGGAATACGTGGATTTGTAGGCCGTTCTTGACGTTCTTCAGGAAATTCATCATCAAAGAACCTGGGCAAAGCACTGGCTGACTGGGCTGGTGCAAAAACTCGCTCCTCAAGTTCCCTCATCTCCTCATACACGAAACTGAGCAAGATATGTTCGCCGCGCATACTCTGGCATACATGGCGGATGCGTGGGTGATCGGTTTCCATCCAGGTATTGACCATCGCCTCCAGCGCGGACATGCTGTCCCCACATTGGGCACTATCAAAGCCTTTGAACCTGTACACTGTCCTTTCCTTTCGGTTGAAACATGCGACGCATTCGTCATACCACGCATAATAGGGCCGATGCTTTTTGGTCAAATGCTATTGTATCATTCCAGGCAAGGTTTTACCAGATTCGACGCTGAAATTAGGAGAAAATTGGGAGGAAACTGAAGGATCAGCTTGTCCTTCGTTGGACTTGGTAAGAATACGCTGCCAAGTCAACAGGAGGACAAGCGATGCCAAGCCAGCATAGCATAGCGGAAGAAGCAAGCCAAGAAGAGGGGATTGTAGTGCCGTTGGAGTTAGAAGGACTGTCGCATCCTCAAGCAAGAGGTGCAACCAGATGGAAGGATTCGAGTGGAAGTGATGGGGACCAACGAGCGAGCGCCGTGTCCGCATTGTGCTACCGTCTGTGTCAAACAGCACGATGTGCGTCCCAGGATCAAACGGGATGTGCCGTTGCGGGGACATCAGGTCGAATTGGTCCTCTACAAACGACGGTTCTGGTGCCTGCGCTGCCACAAAGCCTTCACCGAAAGCGATAGCGCCTGTGGCAGACGCAAGCGAACCACCGTACGGCTGCGCGAAGAGATCGGCAAGCAGGCGTGCAGTCGTCCTCTCATGCATGTGGCTGACCACTACGAGGTTGGCCCACGGTTTGTGCAAGCCTGTCTGGAAGTCGTAGCCAGCACCCAACTTGCCAAGCGCGGACTGAGCCTGCAGGAGAGCGGGCCGTTGCCGACCCCACGGTATCTGGGAATTGATGAATTCGCTCGTCGCAAGGGACACCGCTACGACACGATCTTATGCGACCTCGATGCCCGCAAGGTGCTGGAAGTGAGTGCCGGACGCAAGAAAGATGAAGTGGTGAGCCTGCTGGAGCGGCTCTCGAACTGCGATGGGGTCGAAGCGGTGAGTATGGATATGAGTACGACCTTCCGTGAAGCCGTCCAGTTGTGCTTACCGCGGGCGCGTATCGTGGCCGATCACTTTCATGTGATCCAGCACGTGAACAAAGCGGTCAACAAAGTGATCGGTCGGTGGGCCAAAAAGGAAGAGGGCAAGCAGGCTTTAGAGGGCAAGCGGCATCTGTTCTTACGCAACCAGGAAGACCTGTCTGCCGAAGACGAGCAGAGCAGAGCGACTTTAGCGGCCGCCTTTCCTGAGATCGGCAGGGCCTGGCAGCTCAAAGAAGCCTTGCGCACCTGGTATGCGAGCGCTGAGGCCTCGACAGCGGCAGCCGACTTGGATAGCTGGATCGCTGCCGTCAAACGCTCCGGCCCCAAAGAGTTGCGTAAAGCCTTGTCCGCCTTTCGCAACTGGCGAGGAGAAATGCTGGCCTTCTTTGATTTTCTGCCCATGCGCCTCTCCAATGGCTTTGTGGAAGGCAAGAATAATCGCACCAAAGCCTTGATGCGTCAGGGCTATGGCTATCGCAATCGCCGTCATTTGCGACTACGCATCCTGTTGGAGGTGGCTTAATGGATTCTCACCACTTTCACCCTAAAGGACAAAAGCTGTCCCTACTGGCACGATGCTTTTTCGATATGGTATAATCAATACATTGTATTACTGGTGAACTCTGATAGTCAAGTACTCTACCCTGAACGGGAGGGCTTGTAAACTGTTCGGCGCATGAGCCAAGATGGTACGCAAGTAAGGAGTTTTTGATGATAGAAACGTTGAGTCTTTTTCTTGGTATCTGGCTACTGTTTCTCTTGCTTGCAATCTATTACCTTTCACAGTCCCCCGATGGGAGTGTGGGGCGTTTTCGCGAATCGGTCAGTGAGCATCTTTCTGCCGAGAGTCGTGCGAAGGCCCTGTTACGCGAGATGCTGTCAGAGAACCAGTATCAGCAACTGATCAAATTCGGCTACCTTGAAGTTTCCAGTCCTTCTTATGAGAGTCGCATCTATCGTATTCCTGGGTCCGGTGGCCTTGTGAAAGTCTACGAGCGCGGTTGTGCGACTATGGAACTCTGTTTGCAGCCAGCAGAGCCATTGCCCGACGGCGATGTTGTAGTCATGCACAAGCTGATGATCGAGGGCAACGAACAAGAGTATTTACAGAAAGCCAATCACTTTGCCCCTGGCATCATTTCCCTTCGTTGCCAACATCTCTAGTTTCTGATAGGCATAACAGGCATAAACAGAGAGACAGCATGCAAGATGTTGCGGCGCAACATCTTGCATGCTGTCTCTCTGTTTATGCCTGTTACCAATTGAACTTTTGCTAGCAAATTTCGTATGTAATTAGCAGAAGAATGTCCTGAAGTACTCGACTCTTCAAGCAAAACAAGCTATAATCTGTTGACGCAGTCAGCTGGCCGGTGATACGGGTAGAGAATAACCTGGCAACTCAGAAGGCAGGTATATATATGGAAGAATGTCCTTTTTGTAAAACACTCAATCGTGATGGTGTTCGTTTTTGTAGCAACTGCGGGAAAGAACTGAATCCGCCAACCGCAACATCGGCAGCAACCATAGCAGCTACCTCGGCTAACGCGGCCCCGGCACCTATAAGCCAAACGCTAGCGAACAATGCCAACACTTCGGTAGGCATCGGCTCTCGTGTGCTGACCCCTGGTACGCGGTTGCAGGGTGGTCGCTACCTCATAAAGAAAGTCCTGGGTCAGGGTGGTATGGGTGCTGCCTTGCTCGCCACTGATATTCGCCTGGATAGTAAGCCCGTGGTCATTAAAGAACTCATCTCAGATAATACCGATCCGGCGAAATTGCAGGAAGATGTGCGTAACTTCAAGCGTGAGGTGGCAACCCTTGCGCATATTGACCATCCGCTCGTGCCAAATGTCACCGACCACTTCCAGGAAGGGTCGCGCTACTTTATGGTGCAGGAGTACATCGAAGGGGAAAACCTGGAAGAGCGTATGGATCGTATAAACCAGCCGATGAAGGAGCGCGAGGTGCTGAACTATGCCTCACAGGTGTTGGATATTCTCGATTATCTTGCGCAACAGACGCCGCCCATTGTTCACCGCGATATCAAGCCCGCGAACATCATCATTGGTGCGAAAGATAAGCGGGCGCACCTCGTGGATTTCGGTATCGCCCGCGCCGATGTAGCCCGCAACGCCAAACGTAAACAGACTTCCGCCCTTGGTACGCCGGGCTATGCACCGCCGGAACAATACCAGGGCAACGCCGACCCGCGCTCCGACCTGTACGCCCTTGCCGCAACCCTCCATCACCTGCTGACTAATCGTGATCCGCGCAATCATCCACCATTCAGCTATCCGCCGGTGCGAGCATTGAACCCGCAGCAGCAGCTTTCGCCCGAAATAGAGCGCGTGTTGACGAAGGCGTTGAATAATGATATCAACAAACGCTATCAGAGCGCAGCCGCGATGAAGCGTGATATTGACGAGATTTTGCTGAAAAACTTCGGCACCTCCGGAAATATGAGCAACTATACGCTTGGGACTTCCGGTCCAATAAATACTATGAGTGCGGCAGGAGCAGCAAGCACTGCCAGCCAGCCAACGCACATACAGGCTCATCCTGTGCCACCGCCGATCCAGCCTATCACACCTATCCCCCCTGTGGCTGGCTACCAGAGTAGTCCTTATCAACCGGTGGGTATGATGAATCAGCCACCGCAGCCACAACGCAAGCAAAACCACTTCGTACGTAATCTGGTGCTGTTGCTGATCATCATTATCTTGATTGCTGGTGGCCTTTTCGCCATTCCTTATATTCGCCGTTTCACAAACCCTACGGTAGCAGGGAATGGTACGCCTGGAGCAACATCAACGGTACCATCTACTATCAAAAATGGTATCGGCGCGTTCAAATCCTCCAGTGATGGCGAGTTGATCGGTGTCAGCGATGGCTCGGTGGCCTTCGGTACCCGTGGCTCCGATGGTTCACTCAAAATACAGGCGGCCCAGAAACTCGCGAGCGGCGATCCGAGTAGCGCGGAGACACTCTGGAGCCAGGCGGTGCAATTGCCTGGCGAGTCAAACGATGCTGAGGTTCTCATTTACCTGGAAGACCAGAACGTGCTTTCTTCTGGCAAACCGTACATCACGATCGTGGTCGGAACCATCCTGACCGGATCAAACGCGGGTGTTGGGCAAGATGATCTCCAGGGGGCCTATACCGCGCAAAAAGAATACAATGATGGCTCCAAACTACCCAACGGAGTGCAAGTACGTTTACTGGTTGCCAACGCTGGTAGCAATGCCAGCGATGCCAACACTATTGCACAGCAAATCGTCCAGGCGGCACAGACGGACAAGACGATCGTTGGTGTAATGGGCTGGCCCTTTAGTTCGCACACCCTGGACGCGATTGGCACGATGGCAGCCGCCCATATTCCGATGGTCTCATCAACTGCCTCCACTGATGCCCTGACGGGTAAATCATCGTACTTTTTCCGTGTCGCACCTTCCAACCAGGGACAGGCCATTGCCGGTGCGCAATACGTTGAGCAGACGTTGCATGCCAGAACGGCTGCTCTGTTTATAGACCCGGCAAATGCATATAGTGCCAGTCTTGGTAACGATTTTAAGCAAAAGTTTACCTCTGACGGCAATACCATTGTTGTCACAGAAAACTACACTGTTGGTCAGACCAGTAATTTTAATACGCTCTTACAGGACGCCTTGAAGCAGAATCCACAGGTGATCTACTTTTCCGGCTATGCCTCCGATGTGGGTCCCTTGCTGACCGACTTGCCCACGAATACGACTGCACAGATCATGGGCGGCGATGCCCTCTATGAGTTGAGCGGCTATCCAACCAGTGCCCGTGCTAACTTTAACAAGTTGCATTTCACAGCCTTTGCCTATCCCGATGAGTGGGAGTTTGAGCGCATTCCTGAACCAGCATTTTTCATCGATTATGCGGAGAATTTCGATCCCAATGTCACGCATACGACCAACCCCTATCATTATAGCCGTCCCGATAGTGATGCTATCCTCTCATATGATGCTATGGAGGCATTGCTGAATGCGAGTAGCGGTGCGCTTAGCGGCACAAAAACGACCATGACCCCACCAGACTTACGACTGGCACTCACGAAGATCACTGGCGCGAACGCTATACAAGGAGTGAGTGGTCAAATCGCCTTCGGCTCCAACGGCGACCCTATCAACAAGGCCTTTGTGATTATCCAGGTGAGTCCGAATAACACGCTGCAAGTCGTATCAATACAGGGTTGCTATATAAAAGGAGCCTGTCGGTAGGGATCGATTTATCGCGTCCGCAAATCCTATCAAGTACATATAGCGTCCAAACACGGACGCGATAAATCGATCCTTGCTGGCCGTTCCTATTTGCATAGGTGATACAATAAATGGGCAGGAAACTGCCCCTACAAATTAGGAAAGAAGGACACGAACTATGAGTAATGCAATCACTTTCTACGCCCTCATTGTTATCGGTATTATTGGTCTGATAATTGGCATTTACTTCGTGAGTGCCAACGTACATCATACACTTGGACCCGCTGGTATCGTCGTTGGTGCGATACTCGTCGTGGTGGGCGTCGTGGGTATGTTTGTCGTCAGGCGTCGTTAAGCCTGGTTGAGCCACGTTGACTGCCAGCGCTCTAAATCTGCCTCTGTAATACCTGCAAATTCCACGATTTTCTGGCGGCCTGATAACCCGGACACAATCTGGATATTCCGTTTTGGCATATTGAGGCACTGTGCAAGCAATGCAATCAGTGCCTCATTGGCTGCTCCTTCTACCGGCGGGGCGGTTAAACGTACTTTGAGCGTGTCCTGTTCCCATACCAGACTGTTCTTGCTGCTGCGTGGTATGACTCGTACAGTAACGCGTACATGCTTCTCTCCCTGCTTTACCACATATTTCGCTCCCTGCTCCGCCATATATTTGCCTCTACCAGCTTGAAGGAATGGATTGTTGCAAGAGAAGCATAAAAACGCGCAGCATGAAAAACGCAATGAAGAATGCGATATCGAAAATCCCCACTGGTGGCAGAATGCGGCGGATTGGCACGATAAAAGGATCCGAGACTCGCGCTAGAAAGCGGATGATGGCATAGCGTTCATTAATGCCAAACCAGGAGGCAATGGCACGCACAAACATGGCAATAATGATAAACCCGATGCCAAAGGTAATGATCCAGTTTACTATCGGAATGGGGAAACCAAACATCGTCCTACTCCTGCACAGTACGCACTTCGACAACGGTAAGCCCTAAGATTTTGCGGCGGAAAATCTCCGTTACCCGCACACCCTTAAGGTCGGGCAGCGTGGTCACGTATTTCTGGACGAATTCACCCAGTGGACGTGCCGCGACCAGTCCTGTAAGAGACGATGCAGCCGCAGCTGCGACCCGCGTACGTGGATGATTGGAAGCCATGCCCAGCACGGTGCCAATGGTGACCAGCGAGACGCCAACGGCAAGGTTAGTGCCGCAGTTGGGATGAATAGCAAGCTCGGCCTCACCTGCCTGCAAACGGCTCAACGCCTCGTCGAGTGCGTGCCGCAGTTGACCGAGATCAACATCGCCAAAAATGATAAAGCCGGTCGAACTCGAACGCGCACTGACGCGCAGGTTGGGGTCCATACCACTAAGAACCGTTATTGTTGCATGCTCTAACGCATGATTCTGCCGGATACGACGACCAAAAAGAAAATCTTCAACATTCATTGCCTGTCTCCTTTATAAACACGCTCGCCAAAGATCGCACGTCCGATGCGAACAATGGTAGCTCCTTCTTCAATAGCCACAAGATAATCATCGGTCATGCCCATTGACAACTGTTGCCACGCACATTGTGGTAACTCGTCGCGCAACCTGTCGCGCAACGTTCGTAGCTCGCGAAAGACCGGGCGCACCTCTTCAGCGTCCTTCACTAACGGCGCGATAGTCATCAGTCCCTGTACCTCCAGATGTGGCAACGCGACAATTTGTCGCGCCATCTCCGGTGCATCCACCAGTGCCATGCCCTCTTTGCTCTCTTCGCCCGATACGTTCACCTGGAGCAATACTGGTAATCGAATGCTCAGTTCTTCCGCGTGCCGGTTCAATAACTGCGCAAGGTGCAAACTATCCACGCTCTGTATGCTATCAAATTGACCAACGATCTTGCTTACTTTATTGCTCTGTACATGTCCAATCATATGCCAGTGTAAACCCGCTGGATGAAACTCTGCGATTTTGGGCAATGCATCCTGCACACGATTCTCGCCAAAATCGGTCACACCCAGATTATACGCTATTTTCACCATCTCAACCGGCTTTGTTTTCGAGACCGCCACCAGCGTAATCTCGTCTACGTTACGCTCCGCTCTCTGTGCCGCTTCGGTAATAGTGACGCGAACCTTGGCGATATTCGCCGCCAGCGTCTCTTGTGCGTTTGTCGTTTGCTCGTTCATCTGTACCGTATACCTGTGTGCCCGTGTGCTTATGTGCCTGACATCATTGACTGTGTACCTTGCTCTATAGTATCACACAGAGGAACATGCCTGTGCAACAGGGTGATGCGCCTCTATGTATTATAATAGGTGCAGTGTGCCTGTGTTGGAATCGCCAGGGTAGTACCGGTGACTCTATTCGGCACCATCCTTGAACTATTATTGAGGAGTAGGAAAAGTGACTCGTATTGCGGATAAAAATGCAGCCCCCCTTTTAAGTCGGCGAGAATGGCTAACCATTGCTCTAACATTTGTTATAAGTATTGTGGCGGGTATCCTCTCGATCTTGCAAGCAAATGCTGTTCTTATCTTTGTCGTGGCAGGAGTAGCACTTGCCTTGCAAGCGGGACTGGTTGGGCAGGCGACTAACCAGATTGGCTCATATCTCGGAGCTGGCGCGACAGGAGTATTACAATCTGCACTGGGAAACCTGCCAGAGCTATTTGTTGGAATTTTTGCACTACGGGCTGGACTCATTGATGTTGTCCAGGCTGCTCTCGTTGGTTCTATTCTGGGAAACAGCCTCTTCGTCCTCGGCCTCGCCTTCTTCGTCGGTGGCTTGCGTAACGGCACTCAACGCTTTGGTTCCGACGTACCACGAATGATAGCTGTACTGACAATGCTGGCAGTCGCGGCGCTGGCGATACCGACCCTTATCAATGGATTTCACACACCCGCCGCCGGACACGAGGAAGGGCTAAGTGTAGCTTGCGCCATCATTCTCCTTGTGGTATTTATCGCGAGCATTCCTGGTTCTCTCAAAGGTGGATCAGCGGCTGGTTCCGGTGAGTTGAAAGACCCGACAACAGAACCACCAGCCTGGCCGATCTGGCTGGCAGTAGTCGTGTTAGTCGGAGCAGGTGTCGGCTCCGCCTTCGTTTCGGATTGGTTCGTGAATGCATTGACACCAGCTATCACATTCCTGCATATTTCTCCTGCTTTTACCGGTCTTGTTATTGTGGCACTGGCTGGAAACGCGGTAGAAAACGTCGTGGGCGTCCAATTTGCGGCACGCAATCAAGCGGATTATGCCATCAGCGTCATTCTGAATAGCTCATTACAGGTAGCGTTAGGTTTGATACCGGTGCTAGTATTGCTCAGCTATGTTGTAGGTGGCGCACACCTGACACTTGTGCTTTCTCCTCTACTTGTGGCGGCTTTAGGGCTTACAGCTATCATCACCTCAGTAGTCATCTATGATGGCGAGTCAACCTGGCTGGAAGGATTGGTGTTGGTAGGCTTATATGGTATTATCGCCGTTTCTTTCTGGTGGGGGTGAACTTCTGGGTCTATGGAAAAAATGAGGAACCATTAGGAGGAGTGTAGGGACTGGCTGAAGCGGTCCCCACTCTCTTCTACAGTTTGTTTTGCCTCTTATCGTATTAGATTTTGCATCTACCCTGGAATACTAAATTTTGTATTCTGTCAGCGTCTGGAAGAGACCGTTGTTGCCGCTAACAAAGTATCCGACAGCCCATTCATGACTTGTGCCTGGAACTCGTGTGACTCCGTACAGGATATTGTAGCTTGTTCCTGGGCCGGAACTCGTGACGACGCTCCATGTATTGCCGTTCCAGAACTCGATCAGCGTCTGGGAGGTGAACGAGTTACTGCTGAAAGCGGAGCCAACCGCCCAGATTTTGGTTGCTGAGACGGCTGACACACTGGTCAGATAGTTCATGCCCACACCGGGGTTTGGGCTGGCGACGACACTCCATGTACTGCCATTCCAATGTTCGGTGAGGGTCTCACCCAGGCTGGTGCTACTATTAGTATAGGAACCGACGGCCCAGATATCGTGTTTGGAGACGGCGGTCACGCCACTTAGCCCATTGTTATTTGTTCCAACATTGGGGCTAGAGACGAGGCTCCAGGCGCTACCGTTCCAATGTTCAATGAGGTTTTGTCCATAGCCGCCTGTATTGTTGAAGCTACCCACGGCCCAGACATTGTTCCCGTTGATAGCGACCACTCCGCTCAATCTATTTCCTGCCGTCCCAGGGCTTGGGCTGGCGACGATCTTCCATTTCGTGCCATTCCAGTGTTCCACAAGCGTATTCTGTGGATTGCCGCTACTGAACGAGAAGCCGACGGCCCAGATGTCGTTTGCAGAGACGGCTGAAACCCCAAACAGGGCACTGCTACTTGAAGCGACATTGGGACTGGGGACGACGCTCCACGCGCTACCATTCCAATGCTCGATCAGCGTCTGCTCCACACTGCTGCTATTCACCAGTAAACCAACCGCCCAGACGTTGTTCGTGGCGATAGCTGTCACGCTGCTCAGGTCGTCGAAATTTGACCCAGGGTTCGGGGTGGCGACAATGCTCCATGTGGCGCCGTTCCAATGTTCGGCAAGCGTCTGACCTCCTCCAGTGCTTGGATAGTTATATCCGGTGGCCCAGACATCGCTTGTGGAAACGGCTGCTACTGCATTCAGTACATTATTGTTTGATGGGACATTGGGACTCGCGACGACGTTCCACGTTCCACCGCTCGACGAGGCTGCCTGGACTACCCCTGCTGTCAGAAACAGAGCAATCAGAACGGTGACAAATACGCTGGAAAGCATTCTCATCTTCAATCGGTTCATAAGTTTCCCCTCAATCTGTTGTAACTCGGCTGAAAAGAAGAGATCGGAAATAGCGGTATTCCCGACACTATGACATTGTGCCGGTTAGTCGTGCAACTTTAGGGGAATTGCATCGACAAAGACACGCATGTCATCAGGTGACTATTATGCAACATTTAGTATCATTCATCAAGGGGTTTTCATATATCAATTATATCAATTCATATCTTCTCGCATCGCCAGCAGCACCGGAAATCTTCCCGTATCGCCGTTTTCTTTGCGATGTGAGAAGAACAGGTGAGTGTTGCAGCCAGTACAAATTTCGGGTAGCTCAATGTGATCGGGGTGCAGACCGGCCATCAGCAGTTGATTGCGATTGGTTTGCCAGAGGTCAAGATGTAGCTTACTCTGATTGATTCCCTGCCCATGTATAGTTCTGAACACGACAAATTCGCGCACTTTGCCGCGATAGCGTTCGGCGGTGGGAACATCGTAAAATTGTTCGTGACCAAGGAAAAGCTCTCGGACAAGGGGTGTGGTTTCGTAGCAGCATGGGCCGATGGAGGGCGCGATACCGGCGAAGATATTGTGTGGCTGGCTATCGAATTGATCCTGCATAGCCTCGACGGTGGCGACGGCAATGCCGCGAGCGGTGCCGCGCCAGCCCGCGTGTGCTATGCCAATGATGTGCTGGATGGGATCGTAGAACACAAGAGGTACGCAATCGGCAAAGGCGAGCGCGATGGTCACGCCGCGCAGGTTGGTGATAATGGCGTCGGCCTTGCGGCGTGGTTTCGCCGTCCAGATCAGTTCTTGCTCATCTATCATATAGGAGCGGTGCGCCCAATCTGTGCGCCAATCGTCCCACGTTTCAGGTTCGAGCGTGGCAATATCGGCACTATGGATCTGCCAGACCGTCGCGCAAGGGTATAGCTCAACATCCAGTGCTTGCAAGGCGCGAAGGCGGTTTCGTAAGACACTTTCAGGCTTTTCGTCGCGAAACGAGGCGTTCAGGCCCCATGTTGATGCGGTACTATAGCCGCCCAGGCGCGTGAATGCACCGTGGGCTATCTCTGGAAATTGGGTCAGGTGGGCAAATTGCAGGTAGCAGATTTCGTCCCTGTGCTGCTCGATCAAAATGGCTCCTTATTTGGTCATGGTTCTCTCTCCTGTATTGTAGCACATAGCGCTTCGGTGCATCAGCCACCCTTAGCCGCTCACATTGCAACTTTGTACGTTGCCCAGCCCGAATATCTTGTTAATGGCCGGCTGGATATTCTGGCAGTGCGGTATCACGATATCCTGTTGCGCACCAACTGATGGATCGTAGACTGTACCAAAATCACCATAGTCCGAGGATCCGGGACCAGGACCGAGCGTGAGATGATGAATAGCTGTGCTGCTCAAGCCATGCCCATAGACGGCAAAGCCAATCATTTCTTGCTCAGTCAGATCGGTGTAGACGTTGCCGGTCAGGTCAGTGATTAACTGGTGGAGATTACTCAACACGCCTGTGACATTGAGCTTTTGTTTGAGCGCCTCCAGTACCTGTTGCTGTCGCTCTGTGCGCCCGATATCGCCCACAAGGTCGGCATGACGCGAACGCACGTACTCCAGAGCCTGTTGTCCGTTCAAATGTTGCGGCCCCGGTGCGAGATAGAGACGCTGCACCGCATAGGGGTTATTCGCGTTCTTACCGGTGTCAGCGGGGTAGCTATCGTCAACTATGGGGTGTGTGAGATCAATATCTACGCCGCCCAACGTGTCGATCACTTTGGCGAAGCCATCCAGCCCAACCCAGGCGTAACGATCAATCGTGATGCCATAATCGTGTTCAATCGTTTCGCGGGCAATGCGTACCCCGTCATTGAAATTGTTGTGCAGCAAAGCCCCCAGGAAAAACGCCTGATCTATCTTGTGCATACCGCCTATCTCAGGCACGTAAACCCACGAGTCACGCGGGATCGAGACCATCGTCACCGAGTTATTGACGGTATCAATGTGAACAACCATCATTACCTGTGTCAAAACGTCGGGGAACGAATATTTCTGGTCGTTGTCGCTACCCAGCAATAGAATGTTCCAAGAGCGTCCCGTTACGGCAGTATCGGGCGGCAACGGCTGTACCTTCAGATGCTGCTCCTCTTTGCCGCGATTGACCGGGCGAATAATTTTCTGCAATGGCTTCTGAATATTAGTATCAAGGTAGTAATAGCCAAAACCGGCGGCACTTCCCACTAAGATCAGCAACACCAGGAATATTGTGACAATCACCTTGACCCATCTGGGCCAACGTCGCCTTTCTTTGCGTGTCTTCTTCACAGGTGTGTGTGGAATAACCGGCGGCAATGGCACTGTTTTGAGTTTTTTATCTGATATTGGCGCAGTCGAACCATCCCATGTTTGTTCATATTCAAGCACCGGGAGCTTATCTGGACTATCTGGCTTTAACGTGATCGTTGGCTCATCATCAACTGTCGCAGCAGATCGTTCGGGTTGCGGCTGCTCTTGTATTTCATGAGATGAAGATGGAATATTTTGTGGACGGACCAGCCTGGTTGTTGTGTCGTCATCCATTAAATGATTCTCCCGGTGGGAAAAAGGAAGCGTCACATAAGTACAGTAGATATAGCATAATAGAATGCATATAAAATTATTGTTAAATTCATAGAAGCTGTCCCTACTAACCTTCTGTGATAAGTATAGCAAAAATCGCCGCCTCGTTGCGATATCTTGAAAGATCTTGAGAGAAACTTGAGGAATTCTTTGCATTGAGCAGGTGGTACAATAACACTATATCCTATCCCACATATTTTTCGTATAGAGAGGTTTTACGATGAGCATAGAACGTATTCAACAGGCGTTGCGTGAAGAGGAGGTGGATGGCTGGCTCTTTTATGATTTTCGACGCTCGAATCGTATCGCATACGCGGTGTTAGGTTTGCCGATTGCCGACATGTATACACGTCGCTGGTTCTATTTTGTTCCCGCGCAGGGAACACCGACCGCGTTGGTTAGCGCGGTGGAGTCGCATGTCTTGCGTTCGCTGCCAGGGGAGCGGCGCGTGTTCCGCACGTGGCAGGATATACACACCCACCTACGAGAGATGTTGCCGACAGGGAGCCGCATCGCCATGGAGTACTCACCCATGAACGCCATTCCTTATATAGCGCGGGTGGACGCGGGAACGGTGGAACTTGTGCGCTCCTATGGCGTCGAGGTCGTCACTTCCGCCAATCTCTCGCAGCGTTTCGTCGCGCAGTTGAGCGATGGCCAGATGGAGAGCCAGCGCGAGGCCGGGCGGCGCATCATTGCCGCCAAAGATGCCCTTTTTGCCGCGCTGAGTGAAGATTTGCGTGCAGGGATCAGCCTCAACGAATACGAGGTGCAGCACCGCTTCCTGGCTCTCATGCAGGAACGAGGTGTGGAGGTAGATGAACCGCCCATCGTCGCCGTAAATGCGAACGCCAGCAATCCCCATTATCAAACCGACCGCCGAACAACATTACCCTATCCAGCGCGGCGACCTGATCCTCTTTGACTTCTGGGGCGTTTTACCAGAGCCGAACTCCATCTACGCCGATTATACCTGGATGGCCTTTGCCGGTACACATGACGAGATTCCCGCGCACCAACGCGAGATTTTCGACATTGTGCGGCGAGCGCGTGACACCGCGATTACCTTTATACGTGAAAGCTTGCGTGAGGGCCAGCGCGTGGAGGGGCGCGAAGTGGACGATGTGGCCCGTTCAGTCATTGATAGTGCCGGTTATGCCGATTACTTCGTGCATCGCACAGGACACAGTATCACCACGGCTGAGCATGGCAATGGGGCCAACATAGATAACTTCGAGACGCAGGATGCTCGCATATTGCTACCCAATACCTGCAACTCCATTGAGCCGGGCATCTACCTGCCAGAATTTGGTGTCCGCAGCGAAGTTGACCTGCTCATTTTCGAGCGCGATGTCGAGGTAACGGGCGTACCTGCGCAGGAAGAAATTGCGGCGTTGCTCTAATAGGGTATTCCTTGTCTATGTCCTGGACTGCTTGCTACAACTCTTATTCACATTGGCCGTATATACAATCGAAGTAATTAATACAATTCATCGGGAACGTCGCAGCATCGCAGCAAGCGGCTTCCCCGCAAGGGAGATAAACAATGAGCGATGAATGGGAACAGGGTCCTGGCTATAACGCCGAGCAACCAGATCAGAACAGCCAAAATAGCCAGAACGATCAATATCAGAACAAGAGCGATATAGACCTGCGCCTTGAAGATATCAAACGAACGGTTATGCAAGGGGCGAACGAGGCGCAGGTGCGTCTCAAGCGCGTTGTAGGTAAAGCCAACGAGTATATTCAGCAAGCACAAACCCCGCCTACGATGACGCCGCGCACACCGACGAGCGTTGAGGAGCAGCGTATCCGCCAGCTTGCCAACATGTGGAGTAACGAGAATTGGCGCGTTGCCCGCGAACTCGGTACCTATATGGACGTGGTTTCCTGGAGTACCGACGAGGTGTGGGAAGTCACCTTGCAAACGCGTTGGGAAACGCGCAACATGGAGACGATTACCGAACCCTATAGCGGGCGTGCAATGGGGCAGCCGAAGCCGTTGTTACCCGTCTGGGATTACGAATTGCCAGCCGTAACGGGCCTCAAAGCGCCCGCCAGCCGCACACGGCTCGAAGGGCTGGACGAGGTTGTCGCCTGTGCCAGTTGTAATGGCACCGGTCATGCACTTTGTGAAACGTGCGCGGGTAGGGGCTGGTATGTTTGCCCCGATTGCAAGGGCCGTACAAAGATGCGCTGCAGTACCTGCCGCGGACGTGGCTACATTGCCGACTGGGCGCAAGGTGACAAAAAGCCCTTCTTTAAGAGGCAGGCCGAAAACTTCACCACCTCCGTCAATGAAAGGGTCGCGGATGTGTTCGATGGTATTCGCCAGCAAGGCGTGCCAATTCCCAATCCTGTAGATACCGATCCTGCCAACAAAGGGAAGACCGTGCCTTGTCCCGACTGCATCAATGGCGAGGTAGATTGCACCTGTGGCAATGGCAAGCGTATCTGCGAAACCTGTCAGGGAGCGAAGACAACGTTCTGTGTCAACTGTAACGGCACTGGCAAGATCATGCGCCATCGTGAAATTACACGTCAATTCGACTTGCGTGTACAGAATAAGATTATTGGCACGAGTGCTATTCCCGAACGGAAACTTGCCGGTGCTAATGGCGAGCTTGTCTACAGTGCCGAACTTAACGAGACGCTGTATCCCGACGCAGCACCCGAAGGTGTGCCAATGGATGTCTGGAGTGCCGCCGTTGAACTGGCACGTACTGAGAGCACCAGCCAGATGAGCCAGGGGAAATCCGATGATAATCCGCTGTCGGGTACACGAACCTCTTTACAGGTACTGGAACTGGTGCGTATCCCCTATACGAAGGTGGATTATCGCTATGCGAACCAGGATTACACCTTCTATGTCTATGATGGCGAGGGGCAGGAAAAATTCTATGCTGATCGCTATCCCGCTCGCTGGGATCGCATCGAACGCCTCGTCCGCGCCATTTCGACTGATCTGTTGGTATCTGGAGCGGAAGAGCAGAAACCAGGCAATCAAACATCCGGCTACCGTGTCCCTATCGAAGTTCCCCCGTATACCATCACGGAAGATGACGAGAAAAACCAGTAGATAGATATTGCAGAAGAGAGGTATTGCTGAAAAAAGCAGCCGTCGGCTGCTTTTTTCAGCAATACCTCTCTTCTCAACAAAGGGAGTAGTTTATGACCCAGGAACTAGAAATACGGGCACATCACGTCGCCAATCTGCAATTTGAGGCCGAAACTGCATCTGGTCATAGCGTGACACTGGACTCGCACGATTATAATACTAGTGCCAGCCCCATGGAGATGCTGCTCGTCAGCCTTGCCGGTTGCTCTGGCATCAGCGTTATTTCCATTTTGCAAAAAAAACAGCAAAAAGTGACCCATTACGAGGTGCTTGTGCAGGGCAAACGTGCCGAAACGCACCCACAGGTTTTCACCGAAATTACCGTCGAACACATTCTCACCGGCCACAACATTCAATCTGTAGCTGTCGAACGAGCCATCGAACTGGCTGAGACCCGCTACTGCACCGTAAGCGTCATGCTAAGCAAGGTCGTGCAGTTAAAGCACATCTATCAGATTATCGAAGATAATGTGTGAATTAAAAGCATCAAAACAGCTCGGCAAAATGCTCGCTTGCATCGCAAGCGAGCATTTTGCCAGCTGTTTTGATGCTTTTAATTTCCCTTGACATTATCTTTTCTGCATCGTACAATTTCATATATCCATATGGAGATATGAAATGGGTATGTCACAGTACGTCGGCGTTGTCCAGCATAAGGAGTGAGTGTTATCATGACTCCAGTCGCTTTGCAGAGCGAAGAGGCCCTGCTCAACCGCATCCATAAGCAACAACTTGTTGAGTCGCTTGACCATATGAGTCCAATTTATCTGGAAGGGATCAAACGCATCCTCACCGTCTCGGCTGATACCGAACTCATCAGCGCACCCGCCTACTATAACGCAGCCGTCCATGCGCCTTCCCTGAATACCTTTGGCTCGGCTATCTCGATTATTCAGGATGAATTGAGCCATGCGCATATCGCCTATCGTCTGCTGCGTGATCTGGGAGTAGACACTGAAAAGTTGATTTTTGAGCGTGAACCCCATCATTTCAAGTATCCCTACGCCTTCGATGTACCGCTGGATAGCTGGGTAGAACTGATCGTTGCCAACGCCTTCTATGACCGTGCTGGTTATACACTGCTGGGCGATATACATAACAGCACCACCTTTGGCCCCTGGAAACGCGCTCTGCTGAAAGTTGACAAAGAAGAGACTTTCCACTTGCGCCACGGCGAACAGGGGATGCGCAAGCTGAACCAGACGCCGGACGGTCACGAAGAACTACAAAAAGCGGTGGACTGGATGTTCATGCTGACGGTTGAGTGGTTCGGTCTGCCCGATAACCTCAAAAAGCATGGCGAGCAACTGGATTATGGTTTCAAAGGCAAAAGTAATGACGAACTACGTCAGACCTGGATGTCTACCGCCGTGCCTCTGTGCGAAGAACTGCACCTCAAAGTTCCCGCCCACTACGATGAGGAGCAGAAAAAGTACGTCATAGATTGCATCTTCCCGGCCCATTTCGATGCTAAAAACAAGCACTGGTTCTTAGATGATTCGTCCTGTACATGGGATGATGTAATGAAGCGATGGAAGGCGCGTGGGCCGAGTAACGAGCAGTTTGTCGGCATGTTGCAACGCGGTAAGAAGGAGATGTTGCGCCTGTTGGAGCAAGAGGCATAAGCATGACAACGACGTATCCATCACTGCAAACACTTCCTTCTACCGACTCGTCCTGTCCCGCGTTATGGGACGCTTTGCGCGACGTGATGGACCCGGAGATACCTATCAGCATCGTGGATATGGGACTGATCGTTGACCTGAAACAACATGGCAGTATCGTTGACCTCAAACTCACATTCACCGCAATGGGCTGTCCCGCGATGGATTTCATTATGGACGATATCCGCGCACGCCTGCTGAAAGAGCCAGGCGTCGAGCAAGTCAACATCGAAGTCGTCTGGGACCCTGTGTGGACGAAGGCACGACTGAGCGAAGAGGGCATTGATATTATGCGCACCTGGGGGATATCGGCATGAGTACAATCGAGCAAACAGCAGATGTGCAGGGACCACGCACGCGGCGCGAGGCGTTGAACGAAAATCACGTCTGGCAAGTCTATGCTCGTCGCAAATACGATGAGCCACTGCACGAAATTGGCAACGTCATGGCGGATGACGTGGAACTGGCAAAAGTCTACGCCCGCAGTATCTACGATGAATTCACCTGGATCGAAATGGTCATCATCCCCCGTGAAACCATCGTCACCGTCATTGAATCATAACATGATGAACATCCATGTTAAAAAGGAAAAATGGATGGCTACCACAACACAAACAGATAATGCCGCCCTCTTCGCGATCCTCTCGTCGCTGGCCGATAACAAACAGGCTATCGGGCGCCGCTATGCCTTCTGGTGCAACGGTGCGCCCGCGTTAGAGGCGGCGGTAGCGGCTGCCGCGATGACGCAGGACGAACTGGGTCATGCACGCACCCTCTATCCCCTGCTCGAAAACTTCACGCAGTCCGAAGCTGACCCGGCGCAAATAGAGCCGATGACGCGCACCCTTAACTATTCGCTCGCCTATCTCGACAACGATTTTTTGGGTTGGTCTGACTTCGTGGCAACAAATTTTCTCCTGGATACCGCTTTGACAACCTTCTTTGAGGCGGCGCAAGACTCCAGCTACGAGCCATTGCGCCAGCGTGCGCGTAAAATTGTGCATGAGGAGCGAATTCACCAGATGCATGGTGAGGGTTGGGTGCGTCGGCTCGCCAAAGCCGGTGGTGCTGTACGTGCCACACTTGTTTCCTCGTTGCAACGACTCTGGGACGAGACCCTATGCTGGTTTGGCCCCAACGACGACCCGACCATGCAACAACTCTATGCAGAAGGCATCCTTGACGCCACACCCGACGAACTGCGCAGCCGCTACCTGCAAAAGCTCATGCCTACGCTGAACAGTCTGGATATTGACGTACCGGTCTCTTTTGATGCCGCAACAAAACAATGGCACGTCAATGCACCTTTGCCGTGGTCGACGTGGGATGCAGTCGGGAGAAGATTGACGTGACAAATATGGGATATAATGACACAGAAATCAAAACAGTGGTGCAATGTCCCTACTGTCGCTCAACCGATACGGAATTGTTCTCGCTATTCGGTCAGCAACTGCTGACCGTGCAGTACTATTGTAACGCCTGTCATACACCATTTGAACACATCAAAGATGATGATGTTTTAGACGATTTCGCCACACGAAAGGAAGGCTAAAAGTGACAACGACTTCAGAGAAAACACTGGTAAACTATACCGCGACCGAGGGCATCGCCGTCATCGAATTGACGAATCCCCCGGCCAACACCTACAGCTACGATATGATGCGCCAGTTGGACGAGGCTATTTTACGAGCGCGTTTCGATGACGATGTACACGTCATCGTCATTCGCGGCGAGGGTGAAAAGTTTTTCTGCGCGGGCGCCGAAATAAGCATGTTGAACGCCGTTACGCCCGGCTTCAAATACTATTTCTGCCTCCATGCCAACGAGACATTGCTGCGCCTCGAGCAGACGCCCAAGCTGGTTATCGCGGCCCTCAACGGTCATACCGTCGGCGGCGGCCTGGAGATCGCCATGGCCTGTGATATCCGCATTGCCCGCCGCAACGCCGGTAAAGTGGGTCTGCCGGAAATCAACCTCGGCGTCCTCCCTGGCACCGGTGGCACCCAGCGCCTGGCTCGCGCCCTGCCCAAAAACAAAGCTATCGAATATATGACCGAGGGCAAGCTGATGAGCTTCGAGCAGGCGCAGGAACTCGGCCTCATTAACTACATCTACGAGTCTGAGAACTTCTGGAACGAAGTCATGGACTATGCTCGGCAGTTCTGTCCGCCCAATCGCGCCTCCAAGACCGTCGGGCGCATCAAACGCTCCGTCCAATCTGGTGCCGAAGTTGCCCTCGCCGATGGCCTCGCCCTCGAACGTGAACTGCAACAACTCTGCTTCCAGAGCGAAGACGCCAAAGAAGGTATCGCCTCCTACATCGAAAAACGCAAAGGCCATTTCGCTGGTAAATAAGAGTGTTGTTATAACGCAAAAAAGCGACAAAATAAGCAGCAAGCTAGCTTGCTGCTTATTTTGTCGCTTTTTTGCGTTATAACAACACTCTTATTTACTAATCGCAGGTCACATTTTTGCCATCTTGACGATATAGTGTATGAAGCAACGTCACATGGAGAGAGGATATCATGCAGCAGCCAAAACACGATGAACAGGAGCAAGGGGTACATAGTGAGGATGCCCAACTCTATGATCGGTATGGGGCAGCTATCTTCGCTTATGTGCGTTCGCAGCAACTTTCACGGGAGGACGCCGAGGATTTGACGGTGGCCGTCTTTATGGCGGCCCTGGAACACGACAATCTGTCCGGGCTAAGTAGCAGAGAGCAGTTGGCGTGGTTGCGCCGGGTCGCGCATAACAAACTTGTTGATCGTGTTCGCCATATGACGCGCCATCCCTCCGTTGCTTTCGATCAGATCGAGGAGAGCGTTCATCCAGACACTATGCAAGACCCCGAATATGCCGCACTCCAGAAGGAAGAATATCGTCAATTGCACAACGCTATTCGTGGCTTGCCGCTCATCCAACAACAAATATTGCACTTACGTTTCGGCACCGGACTACGTATGTTTGAGATTGCCGCACTCCTCAACAAACGCGAGACTGCCGTGCGTAAACAGCTTTCGCGTACACTGGCATTCTTACGCACGACCTGTGAAGGTCGGCAGCAACAGGAAGGAGGAGATTCGTTATGAACAACAACGATGATTTCACACCGGAAGAGGGTGCAGAGCAAAATCAGCCTCTTGATCCAGGAACTTCGTCATGTCTACCAGACAAACGATGAAGATGCCCGATCTCTCGCTCGTATGCGAGAACGCCTCCTTGCTGGTAGCGAGCAGAACTCCGATATGTCGAAACACTTCTCAGAACAAGAAAGGGCGAGCATTATGCCTTTCAGTAGCCCGGCTACGGGTTCTAAATCACGCGGCGAAAGAGTGACATGGCAACGCCGCCTCAGTCTGATCGCGGCAGTACTATTCGTTGCGTTGCTGGTTGGTTCATTGATTGTTGTGTTGAACCATGCCCATCAAAGCACCACAGGCACCCATAAGCCCGCCGCCAGTAGAACATGGCCAGGACGACAGGCGCAACTTACCGGCATACATATGTTTGATGCCACAACGGGCTGGGCCGAAGGCACAGATGGTACTGTCTTGCGAACAACCGATGGTGGCATTCACTGGCAGGATGTCACGCCACAGCAGATGCCACATACAACTGTGTGGAATGGACGTAATCAGTATATCAGTACAATAAACGCCTGGATTAGCGTCACAGTCAATAAGGATAGCTCATCCAATTATCTGCCTTCCACAACTTCGCTGGTTTTTCATACAACAGATGGTGGACAAACATGGCAAAAGACTACTCTCAATACAGGTGACTATCAGGCGGACGTGATTAGCTTTGTGAATACGCAGGACGGTTGGTTACTGACGATACGTGGTGAGGGTATTCATGTTGTTACTAATGCAGCGACAATACCGCCACCGGAACTCTATCGCACTATGAATGGTGGAAAGACATGGGTCAAGGTGTTAAGCCGCACCTCATCTCAGGCGCGGATTCTCGCGAATGTCGCTATCACTGGAATGAGCTTCGGGAATCAAACGACGGGCCTGTTGACTGGAATGATGGGTAATACTCCCCAACTCTATAGAACGCACGATGGTGGCTTGACCTGGCAATTGCAAATATTGCCTACGATAGGAAATGCGACTCCAATTCCCAGCGGAGTTGATATACCTTACTTTTTCACAGGCACCGACGCCTTGCTGTCTATGACCTTCAACCACGACTCAGACCTCGCCATCTATACCACACATGATGGTGGGGTGACGTGGAGCAGTTCACCATTATTCCATCGTGCCTTCGATCCCGCTAAAGGTACCTTTGGCTTCAAGCAACCCCCCCTGTTTATCAACATGCACAATGGTTGGGTAGAAGTCTTTGATAGTCAACACGGAGTACTTTACGCAACAACTGACGGCGGCCAACATTGGACAAAGGTAACGCCAAAGCCTGGCTCAATCACGATGAATAGCCTGCCCAGCTTTGCCACCTCTACCATTGGCTGGGAATTTGATTATGCCTTCGATACCCACACTGGCAACCAGATGACGGTTCTGTACGAGACCACCGATGGCGGCCATACCTGGAAACAGGTTCATGCAATCTTTCCCAACTTTATCGTCCCGAAATCGGCTTTCACCCATTAAGCGTGTACCCACCTCATTTTTTGAAGAGGAAAGTGATAGCGCGAACAGCGTCCCTGCTAGCTGTTCGCGCTATCACTTTCCTCTTCTCTATTATAAAGAGCTTGCCCACTGTACGAAATTACGGAAAGCTCTTTTGAAACAGGTACAGGCCAAACCCAAGTGTCTCGCGCCCCCAGCGCAAGTAAAGATCGCGCCAGGACCGTATACGAGCGAGGAGAGCTGGCACGTCTGGATCATCAGGATGCTCTAAGGCATAGCGTTCAATATTGCGCAAATGCAGCCATTCATAGAGGTCCCACTCATCATCGTTACAGACAGAGGCGTACATGGGAACGAGTCCTTGCGTGACGCCGATAGCTACGTTCCCGGCGTGAGTCAGGCATTCATTACGGGTGGCACCCATCGCCGCCAGATATTCTGGTGCAGGTTCCTGCTTCCAGTATCCGTCTCCTATCAGTATTTGTCCGCCGGGACATACCCACTGCACCAGGTGTTGGAGCGTCCCCTGAAAGCCGCCGAAAATATGGCTCGCTCCAAGACAAATGACCAGATCAAAACTCTCCACGTCCGCTTGAAAGGCGGTCACATCGCACTCCTGCAATGTGAGTTTCCCCTGCGGAATGCGAGCTTCAGCCTGTTCATACGCTTCCTGGAGAAAGGCAGAAGAGAAGTCTACGCCCAGCGCACTGACGGAAAAACGTTCAATCAGGCGGATGAGCAGTTCGGCCTTGCCTGCCCCAATATCGAGAACACGTGCTTCCGATGTCAGGTCGAGCAGGTTAATGATGGCCTCGATTTTCTCACTACTGAACGGATTGCAGTAGCGCATGCCTTGATGAGAGATAGTAGTGTATTTATAGCGATTCAACAGGTTTCCTTTCCTATCCTCCAGATAACTTATAGATTTGCAAAGTTTCTTATGAGAATAGTATGCCACAAGCATAAACACACGCACAAAAAATTGCGTGTGCTGCTCCTTTGCCGGCAATTGACGTGATAGAATACGATAGTAGAACCCATCATTTACTCACCACTTGAGGATTTACTAATGAATTGGGCAAATACACCTTTTGCGTAAAGCAAGGCAATAGAAGGAATTGACTCTATGGCAAACGGACAGGAATGGAGTTCTGGGCAACGGCTGCGCCGTGAGCGGGAGAGCCACCACTGGACGCAGGAGCAACTGGCAGAGAAAATTGGCGGTTCGGTTCCCAGCATCAACCGCTGGGAACATGATCGATCCGCTCCTCGACAAGACATGTTCAATCTTCTCAGCGAGGTGTTTGGTAAGCCACCTGAACGCTGGGGAACCGGCAGACAGATTCTCTGGAATATCCCGTTCTTACGCAATCCCTACTTTACGGGCCGAGATCAACTACTCCAGCGCCTGCATCAGGCCCTTGCTGCTGACAATACTGTCGCTTTGAGCCAGACGCGCTCAATTAGTGGGCTGGGCGGCATTGGAAAGACGCAAACGGCTATTGAGTACGCCTATCGCTATGCCAACGAATACGAAGCTGTTCTGTGGGTGCAAGCCGACTCCCGCGAGGTACTGGTCGCCGATTTTGTCAGGCTTGCCCTGATCCTCAATGTGCTGGAAAAGGAGGAAACGGATTCATTTCGCATGATCACCGCGGTCAAACGCTGGCTGGAAAAGCATGGTCCCTGGCTGTTGATTCTGGATAATGCCGATGATCTGGCAGTCGTCTCCGACTTCCTGCCCCGCTGGCCTGGTGGAGCAATGCTATTGACAACTCAATCCCAGATCAGCGGCCCGCATATCAAAAATATATCCAGTGGAAAAGATGAGCCGGGAGGAAGGCATCACCTTCTTGCTGCGACGTATCGCCTCCGAGGGTGATGAGGATGGAGAAGAAGATCTCTTCAAGAATGTATCTGCTATAGAGCAACACGCGGCTTCCGTGCTGTGGGAAATGATGGATGGGCTGCCGTTGGCACTGGATCAGGCAGGAGCATACATCAAGGCGGGGCAGATCAGCATCGCCGATTATGTGGACCTCTATCGCAGTCACAGCAATGTCCTCTTGCAAGAACGAGGAGGAACAGTCCCAGAGCATCCAGATGCAGTGGCCACGACCTGGTCGCTCTCATTTCAGCGCGTGGAGCAGAAGAATCCTGCTGCCGCTGAGTTGCTCCGGCTCTGTGCCTTCCTCTCTCCCGATACCATTTCTGAAGAGATTATTACCGGAGGAGCGGCTTATTTCAACACTCCTCTACTGGGGTTGGCTACTTCCAACTTGTTGATGAACAAAGCCATCATGACACTGGGCACCTATTCATTGGTGCGACGTGATTTTAAAGCGAAAACCCTTTCGATCCATCGGTTGGTGCAGGCTGTCCTCATAGATAATATATCTGCCGATATCAGGAAGCAGTGGAAGGAGCGTGTTGTACGAGTGTTGAACGCAGCCTTTCCAGCGGTCCCGTTTAAGGATTGGTTAAGATGCGGACGTTTGCTGCCGCATGTGCTGGTCTGCGCAAGCTGGATGGAGGACGAACTAATACCCACACTGGTGGAAGCCTCGTCTCTGTTCGATAAGGCAGGCTCCTACTTGCGGGAACAGGGAGAGTATGCGGAAGCGGAACCTCTGCTGGTGCGAGCCTTCTCGATCCGCGAACAGTACCTGGGAGCGCAACATCTCGACACAGCGACGAGCCTGAGCAATCTGGCGGGCCTGTACAGTTATCAGGGCAAGTATAAGCAGGCAGAACTGCTTGTGATGCGAGCCCTCTCAATCCGCGAACAGCACCTGGGGACAGAACACCCTGAAACAGCCAGGAGCCTGGGGAATCTGGCAAATCTTTACGTACAGCAAGGGAAGTACGAGCAGGCGGAGTCATTGTACAAGCGAGTACTGTTGTTCAATGAACAGCATCTGGGAGCAGAGCATCCTGAAACAGTGAAGAATCTGGGCAATTTGGCTGTTCTCTACATACAGCAAGAGCTGTACGAGCAGGCAGAGCCGCTATGTGAACGAGTACTCTTAATCAATGAGCAGAACCTGGGAGCAGAACACCCTGAAACAGCCAGGAACCTGAGCAATCTAGCTCTCCTCGACATGCAGCAAGGGAAGTACGAGCAGGCGGAGCCGTTGTATCAGCGATCACTCTTAATCCACGAGCAGCACTCGGGGTCTGAGAGCCCTGAAATAGCTTATCCGCTGTATGGATTGGCAGAACTCTACCGACATCAGCAAAAGTATGAGGAGGCGGAGCCGCTTTATCAACGAGTACTCTCAATTCGCCAGCGGTACCTGGAAGCAGAACACCTCGATACGGCAGAATCGCTACAGGGATTGGCGGATCTCTACCAGGAACAAGGAAAGTATGATCAGGCCAGGCTGCTGTACGAGCAAGCGTTGGGCATCCTGGAACAGCAGTTGGGGCCTGAGCATCCTCTCACACTGCAGACGCAAAAGAACTATGACATCCTGCTACAGGCAATAGGGTGTACGCAGGATCAAGAGACATGAGTCATCCCTGGATATGAGAGAGGTAGAGCTTATCATCGATAAGCTCTACCTCTCTCATATCCAGGGATGACTCATGTCTCTGTGACTTGCAAGAATACTTGCCGAACTCACTTCCCTGGCGCAATGCGCCCAATCTTGTTTCCCGAAGGCTCGGTAAACCACAGATTGCCATCCGGCCCACTGGTAATCACGCCGGGTGTTACTTGAGTCTGACTTCGCGGCGGGAGAGGCGTCAGTATAACGAGAAGACTGGGTGAAGATGAGCAAAAGCCGTTTAGGTAAAGAGTGAAACATGTAAAAACCTCCTTAAGAAAGTACGCTGTGAGGGAAGTATATGTATGTCCCGGCTGATTCGCCGGAGTGATGTAGCCTATTGCGTTCGTGACTCGGTAAACCACAGGTTGCCATCTGGCCCGGCGATAATCCCAGCAGAGGTGTTAGACGTGGGTAGGTGAAATTCGGTATCGTGCCGGTCGGCGTAATGCGCACGATCAGCGTTGTATGACAGTAAACCAGAGGTTGCCATCCGGCCCGGCGGTGATCCAGCGGGGATAGGAAACATTGACCGCAAACTCGGTGATAGTGCCGGTGGGAGTGATACGCCCGATCTGGTTCCCCGTGAGTTCGGTAAACCAGAGGTTGCCATCCGGCCCGGCGGTAATTCCCTGAGGTTCGCTACCAGCTGTGGGCACAGCGAACTCGGTGACGGTGCCGGTCGGAGTGATACGCCCGATCTTGTCCCCTTGTTATCAGTAAACCAGAGGTTGCCATCCGGCCCGGCGGTAATCCCTTCGGGATCGGTACCAGACGTCACCGGAAACTCGGTGACCTGACCAACCGGTGCAGGAAGACTACTCGTTGATCCTCCATGTCCAGGCGTCGAGCCGCTCGTTCCAGTTGCGCCCGTGCTGCCTCCAGTACCGCAGCCTGTCAGAAGAAGGAGGAGAAGCAATCCAGGAATGACTATCTGCATTAACCTGCGCACAAATGGGGAAGTGATACACATAATTGATCATCCTTTCGTTTACATTCACATTGCATTGAGAGACATATTGCTTTCGCATCTCTGCTCTCAGTATGCCCCAGGGCGGAATAAAATACGATAGGAGAACCCATCATTTACCCATCACTTTTTCACGCTCATTGTCATCCATTATGGTTCTCCCCAGGTTGTGTCGTCAGGACGATGATTAGTTTCTACTCTTGCTCTACTATAAACCTAAAGGTTTCTCACCATCTCCAGCTATCTCTAGCATCTCGTCTACATCCACATCATCATGACTGATACATGGATGATGTGTAAATGATGATGCATGATGTTCTGATCTCACCCCCTCCCACTGCATACTGTTACCAGAAAGAACGTGTGCATGGACATGCAGGAGGTGCAGTATGAAAGAGCAAATGAACATCAGCCTGTTGCCACGAGCAGCTTGGCAACTATCGCATTATCCGCAAGCTGGGACAGGGTGGTTTCGCCAGTGTCTATCTGGGGAAGCATATCTACCTCAACACGAAAGCCGCTCTCAAAGTGTTGCATAGCCGGCCAACCTGTGATCAGGCCAGGAACTTTCACATTGAGGCCCGCTATCTGGCTCGTATGAGACATCCGCATATTGTGCCGGTGTTGGATTTTGGCGTCAAAGAGAGGATGCCCTTCTTGATTATGGGATACGCCCCGTATGGCACTTTGCAGCAATACTTCCCGGCAGGGGACCAGCAGCCGTTGGAAACGATCCTGCCCTACATCCTGCAGATCGCCGATGCCTTGCAGTATATCCATGACCACGGCCTGATCCACTGCGATATCAAGCCGGCGAATCTGTTGCTTGGGCCAAAAAACGAGGTCTGGCTCAGTGATTTCGGCATCGCACTCGCCTGTTCAGCATGGCAATCAGACCCGAACGCAAGCGGCACAAGGAGCGCAAGGCGTACAGGGTACGGCGGCCTACCTGGCTCCTGAACGGCTCCGCGGCGACACACTTCCAGCCAGTGATCAATACGCCTTCGCCATTCTGGTGTACGAATGGCTCTGCGGCGAGCGACCGTTTTATGGCACGACTTTGCAGTTGTACCATCAGCACCTGTACGCGACCCCGCCGCGCCTGCGGGAGTTTGTCCCTACGCTTGCCCCGGCGGTGGAAGCAGTCGTTTTGAAAGCGCTCGCCAAAGACCCTGCGCATCGCTTCGCGGATGTGACTGAATTCGCGCAAGCCTTGTGGCAGGCAAGCCAGGTAAAACACCAGCTTGTGCTTTCAGCATGTTACGCCTGACTCGCTTGCCAGCTTGCTGGCAAGCGAACCCCTGGCGGGCAATATTCTGAAAAAATGATGTGTACATGATGTGTGATGATGTTCTGAATAGGCACCTCATTACCGCATACTATGAATAGGAAACAGACAACAAAGAAGGAGAACAAGTCATGATAGATCGGATTATTGATTTGATCATTCCAGCAACCTTTATTCTCGTTCCCTTTCTTCTCCGCGTCATCAACCGCTCAAAGTGGCGTGAGTAGTGGAGCGGAGCGTGAAAACATTGGAACAGCTTGCTCTCGAAGCTGCCGACTGGACGACACAGGGCTACATGCATCGCGCTGCGGCTTGCCACATTCAGCGTGTCAATAGCTATCGTCAGCAAGGGGAAAGAGGCAACGAAGCAACGGCTCTGGTACAGCTCGGCAGAGCCTATGACCTGCTGGGCAACGTGGCCGAAGCTATCGAAGCATGTGAAGGGAGCCTTGCTCTAGCGCGAGCGATCGGTGATCGGCAGATCGAAAGCCGTGCGCTGATCGCTCTCGGTATAGCTTACGGCCATCTGGGATACGCTTCGCGTACCAGGGACTATGGCGAACAGAGCCTGTATATCGCCCAAGAAATCGGCAACCGCCATCTTGAACTGGCCGCATTGGAAAGCCTGGGTCATGCCCACCTGTGGTTAGACGAACGAGAGGACGCACTTGAACGTTATCAACAAAGTTTGAGCATAGCCATTGATCTTGACGCTACTTATGAGAAAGGGACTCTTTTAGAATGCATGGGCCTTGCACACATGGCAGATGGTGATGGAGAACGCGCTATAGACTGCTATATGCAGAGCATAAACATACTCACCAACATCAATGCTCTGTATGGCAGAGGCAGACTATTAGCGCATCTCGGCGATGTCTACACCGGCACCAATCGGCTCGTTGAAGCCGCATACGCCCTCTCTCAAGCGCGTTTCATCTTTCACGAAGTGCATATGTACAGGGGCTTTACACTCCTCACACATTATATGGCAAACTTCTACCGGCAACAGGGCCAATTTGAGCAAGCCCAACGCAGCTACCAACGAGCTATCAAATTATTTGACGATGTGCAAGATCGCTATGGACAGGCGCAATGCCTACTGGGGTACGCCCAATTACTATGGGATCATAAGCAAGAGGAGGATGCGTTGAAAATAGCTGACTACGTGCTGGCAATTTATAGGGAGAGGGTGTAAATTTTGGAATTTGGACTTTGAAAATGCCCTACACTTCCTTGAGCATAGTTGACCAGGCATTTTCCATATGGTATCATCACTCATACAGGATACAGGTTATTATCTTTGGCGGACGCTTCCCTGCGCCGCCAGTTCGGAAAGGAGGTGTAGAGATGACCGAAAGCGCATATCGCGCAACAGCGATACCTGGCATGAAGGTATGGAGCTGCATTGAGGATACCTGGGGAACGTAAACGCTAAGATAGCATTTCGCTCATATCGTTCTCGATCACTAGAAAACGCATCCTCCTTTCAACCTCCATAAGACACATCTTCGTTTAGAATAGTCTTGCCTTCCACGTAACTCTCTCGTGCTGGTGTCCCTGTCGCGTGCATCCTCACCCATTGACTCCGTTTGTTTGTTTTTGCTGCGGGGTGAGATGTTTGTACCATTTGCGATCTGCGATTGTTTGAACACTACCATGAGGAGCATCCCTTTGCATTCAACCGATTCGACCACGAAAGAACCGCCAGCTATGCCAGCGGCGAATGATCTTCCCGTGGCAAAAGCTGGCCCTGCATCCAGCGCGGCTGCGCCTGCGCGTTCACGCGGTAAGAAGTTCTTATCGTACTATAAACCATACATCGGCTTATTGTTAGCGGACATGGCCTGCGCGCTTATCGTATCAGCGATTACGCTGCTACTCCCGCTATGCGCGCGCTACATCACCAAAAACATCTTAGAAGGCAATACGCCTGATGCGCTCAACCAGATCTATCTGATGGGCGCGCTCATGGTAGCGTTGGTTGGTATCCAATTACTGTGTACCATGTTCATTGACTTTCAAGGGCATATGATGGGTGCCAGGATGGAAAGCGACATGCGCAGTGAATTATTCGAACATTATCAAAAGCTCTCGTTTCGCTTTTATGATGAACAAAGAACCGGTCAATTAATGACCCGGCTTACCAATGATACATTCGCAATGAGCGAGTTATATCATCATGGTCCTGAGGATATCGTTGTTACCAGTTTGACGGTCACTGGCGCCTTCATTATCTTGCTGAAGGTCAATGTTGCGCTTACCTTGATTGTCTTTCTCTTTGTGCCAATTATGGCTGTACACGCGCTGTATTTCAATAAAAAGATGAATAGGGCGTTACGCAGCAGCAAGGATAGAATCGGTGATATCAATGCGCAAGTTGAAGATACGCTCGCAGGCATCAGAGTGGTCAAATCATTTACCAACGAAGACGTTGAAGAAAGAAAGTTCGCCTACGCAAACAATCGTTTTCTCAGCCAGCCGCAGAGATGGCTATAAAAGTGAGATGTACTTTTCCAGCGGATTACTTGCCTTCACCCAGCTTATTACCATCGCTGTGATTATCTTTGGTGGCGTCGCTATTGTTCATGCATCCCTGGATGTAGCTGATTTGCTCACCTACGTATTATGTGTCGGTATCCTCATCGATCCAATCCAGAAATTGGTCAACTTTGGCAGGCTCTATCAGGAAGGCACTACCGGATTTCACCGGTTCATGGATATGATGGAGGTGGCGCCCGATCTACAAGACGCGGCAGATGCGATTGATCTAACACAGGTTCAGGGGAATGTGGAGTTTCAAGATGTCAGCTTCAAATATAAAGAAGATCATCAGTATGTCGTGAAGAACCTCTCGCTGGAGATACAAGCCGGCGAATACGTGGCCTTAGTCGGGTCTTCCGGCGTGGGCAAAACAACGCTCTGCTCGTTAATTCCGCGTTTCTACGAAGTCAATGCAGGAAAAATACTGCTGGATGGGCAGGATATCCGAGATGTTACCTTGCGCTCATTACGAAGGAATATTGGTATTGTCCAGCAAGATGTCTATTTGTTTGCCGGAACCGTCGCGGACAATATCCGCTACGGGAAGCTTGACGCCAGTCAGGCAAGAAATCATTGACGCGGCCAAACAGGCGCACGCGCATGATTTTATCATGGCGTTACCAGATGGCTATGACACAGATATCGGTCAACGCGGCGTCAGACTCTCAGGCGGGCAAAAGCAACGGTTGAGTATCGCACGCGTCTTCCTCAAAAATCCCCCTGTGATCATTTTTGATGAAGCGACGAGCGCGCTGGATAATGAAAGTGAAAAGGCTGTGCAGGATTCATTGGAAAAGTTAGCCGACAACCGCACAACGCTTGTCATCGCCCATCGTTTGTCAACCATCCGCAATGCCCAAAGAATAGTGGTGTTATCTGACACCGGCATCGGTGAACAGGGCACGCATGCGGAGTTACTCGCATTGAATGGCATCTATGCGAACTTGTACAACATGCAATCAAAAATATGAGACCGGATGCATCGCATAAGAACCTTGATTCGTGGTATCATCATTGCATGAGTGCATATCAGACCGACTCCCGCATCGACGAATACATTCAGACGCTCCCTGGCTGGCAGCAGGAGATTTGCCGCCAGGTGCGCGATCTGGTGCACGCCGCCGACCCGGACGTGACCGAGACCATCAAGCGCACAAAGCAGCCCTATTTTACGCTGAATGGCAACATCTGCGCGCTGCTCGGAGCGAAGGATCATCTCAACATTTTCATCTACGACCCCATCGTGCCCGATCCCGAGGGCATTATTAACCAGGGGCAAGGGAACCTGACAGCGCGGGCGATTCAAGTCCGTCAGGATGAAACCATCAACAAGCGTGCCCTTTTGAACCTCTTTAAAGCCATTATCGCCAATAACCGCGCGGGCGGGTGGCGCAAGCTCAAAGGTAGTCATTAGCGACCTGAATGTAAATTTTGGCATGAAACGGGTGAAATGTTGCCTTTTCCTCTGTTGCTAGACTGTTTTTGTGCTGCTGAGACGGCTGCTCGAACGAGGGATGAGGCGACAACTCATCCACAGGATAATCACCAAATTTCCACAAGCATCATGGCCCTTGTCCACTTCGGGGGCTTAGTGCCTGCTTGTCTGGAATACTATTGGTAATCAGTGTTAGAGTTCCTTCCTCCACAGACCCCTTGACAAACTGGTGTATCTTCTGTATTATTGTACTATATCATTAGCTATTTAGTGAGATAGACATATAGCTCTGTAGAGGAAGCACGATGATCGAATTTCATCTGGATGCCCATTCCGGAGTGGCGACCTATCTGCAGATCGTGCAGCAGGTCAAACAAGCCCTACGCCTGGGTCTGCTGGAGGTGGGAGACCAGCTCCCCACGGTGCGCGAGGTCGTCGCGCAGATTACCATCAACCCCAACACGGTCCTCAAGGCCTACCGCGAGTTGGAGCGTGAGGGCCTGGTCGCCAGTCGCCCTGGCCTGGGGACGTTTGTGCAACGAACGCTGGCCAGCACCTCGCTGGCCAGCCACGCGGCCCTGCGGGATAGCCTGGTGCGCTGGTTACGCAACGCCTATGAGGCGGGACTGGACGGTGAGAGCGTCCTGGCGCTCTTCATGGCAACCTTTCAAGATACCCCAAAAGAGGAAATCGTCTATCAAGATACCCAGAAAGAGGAAATCGCATGAGAAACGTATTGGAGACGACCCGGCTGAGTAAGCGCTATGGACGCACCTGGGCGCTGCAGGACTGCACCCTGGCCCTGCCCGCCGGGCGCGTGGCGGCGCTGGTTGGTCCCAACGGCGCGGGGAAAACGACGCTGTTGCACCTGTCCGTTGGCCTGCTCTCACCCACTGCTGGCAGCGTGCAGGTCTTTGGCTGCTCGCCCCTCAAGCAGAGCAGCCAGACCTTGCCGCGCCTGGGCTTTGTCGCGCAAGATCACCCACTCTATAAGGACTTCAGCGTCGCGGATCTGCTGACCCTGGGACGCAAGTTGAACCCGCGCTGGGACGATACGCTGGCGCGGGCGCGCATGCAGAAGCTGAATATCCCCCTCAAGCGCCGTGCGGGCAAGCTCTCCGGCGGGCAACAGGCGCAGGTGGCGCTGGTGCTGGCGCTGGCCAAGCGCCCGGACCTGCTTCTGCTGGATGAACCGCTCGCCAGCCTGGACCCGCTGGCCCGCCGCGATTTCTTGCGCACCCTGCTGGACGCCACGGTCGAGAGCGGCTTGACCGTGCTACTCTCCTCGCATATCATCGGCGATCTGGAGCGCGTCTGCGACTACCTGATCATCTTGTCCGCTTCACATGTGCAGCTGGTGGGCGACATCGCTGAGATTGCACGCACGCATAAGCGCTTGATTGGCCCGCGCCAGGAGGTGGACAGCATTGCCAGCGCGCATACGATTATCGAAACGAGCCACACCGAACGGCAAACCACGGTGCTGGTGCGCACCAATGGTCTCCTCTTTGACCCGTCCTGGGAGGTGCAGGAGGTGTCGCTGGAAGACATTGTGCTGGCCTATCTCAGCCAGCAAGCGACAGAGCCGCTGTCCTCGTCACCGTCCGCACGCGAGCGACATGGAATGGAGGTCGTCCAATGATCTGGGTTACCTGGCGTCAAAATCGCAGCGAAAGCTTCATCGCCCTGGGCGTGCTGATCTTGAGTAGCATCTTTCTGCTCGCGACTGGCCTGAATATGGCCCACGATTTCCAACAGAGTGGGCTGAGCAACTGCCTGGCTCACCATACAACAAGCGCCATTTGCGCTTCGCTCGGGAGGGCGTTCCTGGACCAATATGGTCCATTCCTCCCCTTTGCCTTCGCTCTGCTCTTTCTGCCGATCTTGCTCGGTGCCATCGTAGGCGCGCCACTGGTGGCGCGGGAGTTTGAGCAGCGCACCTATCAGCTGGCCTGGTTGCAAAGCATCACCCGCACCCGCTGGCTGAGCGTGAAATTGGGAGTGGTACTCGGCACAGGCCTCCTGGGAGCCGGGGGGCTGATGATCCTGCTGCTCTGGTGGTACAGTCCGTTCTCGCAACTCATCGGCAGCTTCAACCAGGTGGCTTTTGACTTTTCCGGGCCGGTGTTGATCGCTGCAACCATGCTGTCTCTCGTGCTGGGCATCTTTGTAGGGACGCTGACGCGCCGGACGGTCTTGGCCATCTTTCTCACCTTAGCGCTGATCGTGGCGATTCGAATTGGGGTCGAGTTCAATCTGCGCCCCAACTATGAGCCTCAGATCACCGTGACCTGGCCGCTTGATACAGGTGACCCCTACTTGACCAGAGGTAGCCAGCCGCCGATTACGTTGGGGACACAGGATTGGAATCTGGGACAAGGTTTCCTTGATGCCCAGGGAAACAAGGTCCAGGGCGTCCGTTGCAACAGCCTGCAGGCGCAGACCCCTCTGCAATGCATGCAAGCCGCTGGGTATCGCGGCAACTACCTGAGCTATCAGCCTGCGGATCGCTTCTGGACCTTCCAGTGGATCGAGACGGGCATCTACGCAGGGATCTCGGCGCTGGCGTTAGGAGCGACGGTCTGGCTGGTCCGGCGTCGCCTGATGTGAGCAGGAAGAAAATGGTGGCACTCTTCTTCTGAGGGGGTCAAGCTGGTCTACTTTGGCTCTGCCAAAGTAGACCATTTTTCAGAAAGTGGTCTACTTTCTCCCCGATCCTCTTTGCGGATCGATCCTCTTGCTGGGGATCGACGATTTTTCATTTCTGCGTGGTTACCACTTCGCAACAATTCTGGTCAACCTGGAGAGCCACCGCGTAGTAGACCTGTTATCAGATCGGAAAGCAGACACCTTAGCGGCCTGGATGCGCATGCGCCACCATCCCGATCTAATGGCGGTCAGCCGGGACCGTGGAGGCGAATACGCCTTATCTGCCCAAGCTGTCAATATCATCCCAGATTCTTCCACCTTTGAGAGGACTTTTCTTCTATATTACCATCCTCCTGAATAGGAAGCAGGCAATATGCCTCAAGAGTGGACAAGAGCCGCATCATGCCAAATTTTACAAAAGGGAGACGGAAGAGCAGGTTAGAAAGGTAAAAAGTGGATGGAAGGAATGTAGGGGTTGTTGTTTTTAGCGGTGTCTATTCCTGTTTGGCTCGGATAGCCTGCGCACGAGCTTCGAGTATTGTTGCTTCGGTTTCCCGATTTGCTTCATGCAAGAGACTCGCTAGATTCTCTAAAGTTACAAGAGTTTCAGGATGTTCGGGACCAAATACTTGCTCTCGGATAGTTAAAGCCCGTCGAAAGAACGCTTCTGCCAAATCAATGCGCATTTGTGCCTGATAGAGTACTGCCATGGCATGAATTGTATCGGCAGTTCTGTGATGTGCAGGACCCAATACTTGCTCGCGAATGGCAAGGGATCGATGAAAAAAAGCTTCTGCCTGCGCATATTTGCCTTGTTTACGAAAAAGTGTTGCCAAGTTATGAAGTCGTAGTGCTATATCAGGATGATTTTGACCTAATGATTCTTCATCAATAGCCAGAGCGCGTTGTAGAAGTTGCTCAACGTGTTCATAACTGCCTTGGATATGGTAGAGCGCGGCTAAATTGTTTAACCTGGTAGACACTTCAGGATGATTTGGCCCTAAAGCCTGCTCAGTGATGAAGAGAGCACGCTGGAAAAGTGACTCGGTTTCCTCATATTTGCGTTGAGCAAAGGAGATGAGAGCTAAATTATTTAGGACAGTTGAGATATATGAGTGGTTTACCCCCAAATTGTGTTCGTAAATGACCAGCGCACGACGGAGAAAAGGTTCTGCCAGTCCGTCTTGTCCTTGATCATGGAGTAACAACCCAAGATTATTTAGGGTTTCCGCTACGTCGGAATGGGCAGGCCCCAGAACCCGTTCACGGATTTCTAAAGCACGGCGTAGAAGTGGCTCTGCTTGTGGATACTTATCCTGCTCTCGATATATGAGTGCCAGACCGTTCAGACTTTGTGCTACGTCTGCATGATCTAGTCCAAGCATCTGTTCACGTATAGTGATGGCACGCAGATAAAGTTGTTCTCCTTCCTGATACTTACTTTCTATCCAATAAAGTTCTGCTAGATTATTGAGGCTTTCTGCTACCTGTGGATGAAGCGGCCCCAAGACCTGCTCACGAATCGCAATAGTTTGTTGAAGAAAGTGTTCTGCCTCGGCATATTGTCCATGTTCTTGTAAACATAGTCCAGCGTTTTTGAGGAAATGTGTGTTCTCAAAAGAGAGAATGTTCCACTGCTCTATAAGCCTACTACAAATTCTCACATGAGGTAAATACTGCTGGCATTTTGGCCATGTGTTAATTTCGGGAAGTGGAAACGCTCGATTGACTATCTTTACCACCCGCTCTGCCCATTCCCGCTGTGTCTCTTTATCCATCCTATCCTTAATCACAGCCTGCACCAAACGATGGATATTCAGTATTTTCTTTTCAGGGTCACGTTTCACCAATGAGTACTTGCGCAGCTCTCCAATCGCCTCGTTCAGTTCCATCTCATCCTCGGCGACGGGTTGCAGGATTGGCCCCAGTTCCGAGGCTCCTTCAGCGATCATCGCTTCGGGGATCTCATCGGGATGGAGGAAGGCACACAGGCGCAACAACTCGGCGGCGGCAGGATTGGCGCGTTCCACCTTTTCAAACGAGAGCGACCAGGTGGTGGCGACGGGTTCTGGATGGCCGACGGCACTCTCGCCTCGCTTACGCAGTAAACGATGGCGGTGCGTCTTATAGAATTTGAGGTAGTCGGAGAGACTGCACCCGGTTCCCTCGATATAGGCTCCCGCCTGATCGAGTGCCAGCGGCAAGCCATCCACGGCTTCCACAATCGCCTGAGCCGAGCTTCGTACCGCATCGGGAACCGCCTGCAGCGACGAAGCACTGCCTTTGAGCAACTTGGCGCGGCGCAGCAAGAGGACCATTCCCTCTTCCAGTCCCATCGTTTCTAGCTCAATGCGCCCGGCTATCGTGCCGGTCGAATGCGCCCGCGTGGTGAGCAAAACGTGTCCCTTGCCTGCTGAAGGGATGAAGGCATTGACCATCTCAAGATCATCAGCATTGTCCAGGATCAGCAGCCAACCTTCATGGGTATCAAACCAGCGGAGGACGGCTTTGACGACCAAAGTTTGATCTTGCTCGTTGCGCTGTGGCAAGTTGAGCAAGGCGGCGAGCAGGAGGTAGTCGGAACTGAGCAGTTCGGGAGAATCAGCTCTGGCCCAGAAGACAGCTTCATAGCGGTCACGGTAGCGATAGGCGTATTCCACTGCTGTCTGCGTTTTGCCGATGCCGCCCAGTCCGCTGATCGCCTGTGGCTGTGTCAGTGCCAGCGGTTGATCAGCGGAAGTCAGCGCCAGATATACCTGCGTGAGAATATCTTCACGTCCGGTAAAGAGCGGGTTGCGGTTGTACGGAACATTCCATAATACAGGAAGAGTTTCTTGAGCGGGAGTAGTGGAGGGAGTATGAGGTGGCACTTCGATTGGCGTCCCTGCCCCGGTGTTCTCATGCACTAGGCCCAGCTCCGATGCGCTTTTCTCGAAGATCTCACAGAGTCTCTGGCGGAAATATGGGCCGGGCATGGTGATGCCGCGTTCCCAGCGGCCCACATTAAGCGGAGTCGTGCCAACTTTGTCGGCTACGTCTTGTTGCGACCAGGCACGGCGTTCACGTTCATGGCGCAATTTCTGGTTCGGGGTAGGTCTGGCCTCTCCCATAAGCTCCTCTATTTTAGTACATCCTACTTTTGCCCTATATTTTATCATAAATACTCTTCATTGCATGGTAACGCATTAATAAGGGTCTCTGAAAATGGAACAGACGATCAGGTCAAACAGTTTAGAGAAAACACCCGTTTATTCTACTAAAGAGAAAGCTCAAAGGGAACTTTTTGACACAAAGAAACGTCTTGACATTGTGATGGTTGAACTAACCAAACCAACTGCACGTAAATTTACAGGGTTATAGAAGGAGTTTTATAATGCGAAAATATTATATTATCCGGCGGCATTCGTTTATCCTGGTGTTGCCGCTTGTGACCATACTGGCTTTTCTGTTCGCTGCCTGTGGCGCGAGTAGCACTGGTACTGGTACCAGCACTGGTGCTGGCTCTGCATCCAGTCCTACCCCCGCGCCAACTTCGGTCAAGGGTTATGGCACAGTCTATGGCTGTCCAAGCGACGCAGTTGTTACCCCACCTGCTGGTCAACCCAATGTGACGATAAAACTTACCGATACCAATACAATCGTCAATGCGCATACCGGTGATGTGATTGAAGTGCATCTTCCCTTCGGGCAGCAGTGGAGCGGACCTGCCTCGACACCGGGCATTCTGCAATTGCAAACGCCATCGGGTTACGCACTCAAGACCGCTAAAGTTTGCGTCTGGCGTTTTATCGCACAAGGCACCGGTACCGCGAAAATCGCTTTCTCCGCGAAGGCCATCTGCAAATCGGGTCAACTTTGCCCGCAATATGTGATGGCCGTTCCCTTCACGATCGATGTAAAGTAGCATCTATTGAAACACAGAATGCCACGATGCAGCGCACCGTGGCATTCTGTGTTTCAATAGATGCTATGCTTTGATCTTCTCATTTTTCGGGTCATACAATGGCTCTTTTGTCACTGTTGCTGGATAACGCACACCAAACAACTGTACCTCTACCTTTGTGCCGGGGACGGCATAGTCAACAGGAAGATAGCCATAAGCAATGCTCTGGCGCACAGTATAGCCGTAGCCGCCACTGGTGACACGACCCAGCACGCGCTCGCCATCGAGCAGGGGTTCGCCGCCCAATGCCACGGCGCGTGGATCATTAAGAATCAGACAGCAAAGTTTGCGCTTGACGCCCTCCGCTTTAATGCGCTCCAACGCCTCACGTCCATTAAATGATCCCTTGTGAAGTTTGACGGCAAAACCCAGACCGGCCTCGTAAGGATTGTATTCGGAGTGGATATCAGTGCTCCAATAGCGGTAGCCCTTTTCCAGGCGCAACGATTCGATGGCGCGATAGCCAGCCGCCGTGATATCAAACGATTGACCAGCCTCCCACAGCGTATCCCATAACTTGAGTCCGTATTCCATCGGAGCATAGATTTCCCAGCCGAGTTCACCAACATAGGTAACGCGCAAAGCCAGTGCTGGAATATCACCGATGGCGACCTGTTGCGCTGTCAGATACGGAAACGCCTCGTTCGAGAAATCATTTTCGCTGACCTGTGTAGCAGGTCGCGGGCATATGGCCCCCAGACGCCGATGCAACAGCGACTTGACGTAATATCGTTAATGTAAACGGACATGTTCGGCCGTAGCTGTGGCAGTTGGTGTAGCTGACTGCGTATCCACGCGAGGTCATGAATACCAAATGCTGTGCCGGTGATAATCTGGAAGCGGTCCTCTGCCAGCCGCGTGACCGTGAGATCGCATTCGATGCCGCCATGGGTATTGAGCATCTGCGTGTAGGTGATGCTGCCAATGGGCGATCCATCTGGTTATCAGTGATGCGTTGCAAGAAAGCTGTCGCGTCCGCACCGGCACCTCGAGTTTGCTGAAATGAGGTTTCGTCAAACATGGCCACTCGCTAGCGAGTAGCCGAATGCTCGGCACCGATCGCTGGAGACCAGTAGCGACTGGCCCATCCCTGGGTCGGGACCATTTTGTCCATTTGCTAAATGTTCGTTGCTGGCGAACCAGTTGGGGCGTTCCCAGCCTGTCTTCTCGCCAAAGACTGCACCGAGTTCCTGCAAGCGATGATAGAGGGGACTGAGACGCAATTTGCGGGCACTGCTGCGTTCCTGCATGGGATAGCTGATATCGTAGTAGGTACTGTATACCTCGGAACGCGGGTAGCGATGTAACGACGGCTGGCTGGTATAGGATCCGAAGCGGCGTATATCCATGTGCCACATATCAATTTCTGATCGCCCTCTACAATCCATTGCGCGAGCATTTTGCCGACGCCGCCAGAACCCGAGACGCCGTGGGCGCAGAAGCCACACGCCGCCCAGAACCCATGCACGTCGGGCGACTCGCCCAGCATAAATTCACCATCAGGCGTGAATGACTCCAGGCCGTTGACTCGTTTCACCAATGCTGGTTTTAGCCAGTGAAGGGAGCCGTTCAAGACTGTTTTGCATCAGGTCCGCGAAACGCGGCTCGTCAAAATGCTGTACTGTGGGGTTGTTGTTATCAGGAATGGCGTCAACATCAAATGCAGACGGGGTTGCGCTCATAGCCACCAATGACGAGGCACGGCCCATCCTGTCGGAAATAGACCAGCTTATCGGGATCGCGCAAGTTTGGCACGCTCACATCGCTGGTCAGCTCTGGTAACGGTGCCGTCATTGCCCATTGATGCTGCATAGGTATGAGCGGAATGGTGACACCGGCCATATGTCCGATACGTGGCGACCAGATACCGGTGGCGACCACCACTATTCGGTGCGGATGGTTCCCTGCGTGGTATCGACCGCTTGCACATGACCATGCTTGACATCAATGCCCGTCACTCGCGTATGGGTATAGTAGGTTGCACCGCGTTGGCGGGCCGCGTTGGCCATCGCCATCGCCAGCACAGTAGCGCGTGCGGAACCGTCGGTTGGCAGGTACAACGCCCCTTCGACGCCATCCATGCTCATCAAAGGAAACAGGCGTTGGGCCTCACTCGCGCTGATCAGTTCGACCGCCAGCCCGACGCCTCGCGCAAAACCGGCCTGCCGCTTCAGTTCTTCCATGCGTTCCTTCGAAGAGGCGAGACGCAGACTGCCTACCTCCATATAGCCAGGGACGCCGTTCACCTGTAGCGTGCGGTACAGTTCAACGCTGTACATCAGCATCTTTGTCAGACTGACCGATGAGCGCAACTGTCCCACCAGTCCTGGCGCGTGCGACGTAGTGCCACTGCTAAGCTCACCCTGTTCCAGCACAACGATGTCCTGCCAGCCGTACTCAGTGAGGTGATAGGCGATGCTGGAACCCGCGATGCCGCTGCCAATAATAACAACCCTGGCATAATCGTGCATTGGATGGTCTCCTTCATAATGGCTGATTTTATCGCTCTTTATCTGTATTGCCGATCAATCGGCGATGGGCGTCGATAAATCGGCCCCTACGCTTATGTTCTGACATCGTGTAACCACTTATTGAATTGTGGTGTGGCTGCATTGTGCAGGAAGCGGTCGAGATGATGTTGGGCATAGTCGCGATAATCGAAATCAAGATCGGATATGCCCAGTTGCAAAAAACCCCAGAAGGACTCGCGCAGGTCGGAACCGAGCCGCATCAGGTGCAGGTGCGCAAGATCGGCGAGTCGCACTTCGCCGAAATACAGGCGTAGCAATAACGAACACTGTTCCTCGTTCAGTTCCTGATTGACGGCGAAGTTGCCGAGGTCGAAGAACAGGTCGCCCATACCCGCATACTCCCAATCGAGAATGCGTATAACCTGCCATCATCAAGAAAATTACTGGTCAGCAGATCATTATGGCATGGTCGCGGGTCAAGCGTAGGGCCAATAGCCTGCCTCAATCTGCGCCATCAAAGCGAACACCTGCGATAGTGTATCGGGGAAGGTGACGCCATAATCGAGCGCGAGTGTGGAATAGGTACGTACTGTGGCAAATGGCGAGAATGTGCCGGGGAAATCCGGTCCCGCGTGGTAGATGCGCATAGTATTCGACAATACGCCGTAATATGTCCGGTTGCGCTGCCATCGCAGGTGAGATAGCCATCACCCACGATAAAGCGCGTGACCAGCACATCTTCATGCCGCGAGAAAATGAATTACCTCTGCACCCACGCCAAGTTGTGCGGCAATGGCGGTACATGCATGTTCGCGCCCACGATCAATGCCCAGCAGGTGCGTTCCCTTGCCGCCGATGCGCAACACAAAGCTCTCGTTCCCAATATCCACGCGATAGTTCTGGTTCGTGATACCGCCTACCAGCGGCGAAACTCTCGCCTCCACTCCATCCCACCCAGGGATTTGACGAAGAATGCGCTCGATATATTTCATGTGATCGTCCATTGCTCACCTCACCGCATACTCAAAGAGGTCTCTGCTTTACATGAACATACCTTGCTGTTGGGGTTACGTCAAGCGGACGGTTTGACCATACTTTTTCAAAGGGATATGGACACTCCGCTCTCTTGCCCTTTTCTGGCTTCTCAAGCGGCTTGAGCAAATCCGGCATATTCTCTTATGCTCCTACAAACGGGCTTATGTAACCGTGGGGAAATATTCCCGTACAGCCAGAGATGATAGAATAGAAAGGAGTGGTGGAGAGAAAGAAAGAGCAGGGAAAGCCAATGCGAAAGAACGGCTGAAGCAGGTTTTGGCCCCAGTGGTCGCACTGGATTTGCTAGTGATTGAAGTCATCAGCGATGCCCAACCCACCGAATCATCCTCATGCATGTTAGCATTGTCCCAGGTGACATAAATGGTTCCGGTGGGATGCTTCTCGACTAAGGCCTTCAATTCTTCTGCTGTTGGGACAGGGATTTCTAGTGGTTTCCTCATCGCTCCCTCCTTTCCCAACAGTTTACCTCATTTCCGCGAAAGGTGCTTGCTTGTACTTAGGACGGGGCATGAGCTTGCGCCAGCCATGACGGTTGAGTAAGCGATAGATGGTGCTATCATCCACCGGATGTCCAACCCGAGCCTCAAAAGCTTTCCAGATCTCTGCTCCTCACTCAAAAGCCCTCCCAAGTCTGAGCAAGCATATACGTAGGAATCAAGAGGCTGATGGCAGAGGGATGAGGTCGAGCGGAGTTTCGCCACGCAGGAAGCGCGCGACGTTGGCGATCGCCATCTGTAACGCTCGCTCGACAGCAGCACGGCTGCCGCCGGCCATGTGCGGGGTGACGATCACTTGGGGCAAGTCCGCGAAAGGATTGCCTCCTGGGCGCTCGTCACGCAGCACGTCGAGGGCCGCCCCCCCGAGTTTGCCATTCACAAGAGCGCGGCGCAGAGCTGCCTCGTCGAGTACCTCGCCGCGTGAGGTGTTGATTAGAAACGCTCCCGTCGGCATTTTTGCCAGCTCGGCCTCGCCCATCAGCCCCCGAGTGGCCTCGGTAAGGGGGAGGTGCAGGCTGACGATCGTGGAGGACGCCAGCAGGTCGTCAAGCGAGGCATAGCGCATACCGAACTGCTGTTCGATCGTCGGGTCCACGGCATGGCGGGCCATATAAAGCAGACGCGACCCGAAAGGCAGCAGTCGCTCGGCCACCGCACGCCCGATGTTGCCAAACCCGACGAGGCCGACCGTTGCGTTGGCCAGGTCGCCCAGTCCAGCCTGGAATAGCTCCATTGTCGGCCATCTCCCCTGGCGGACAGTCGATTTGGCGGCAACGAAGCGCTTGAGGAGTGCCAGCATCAAGAGAATCGTATGCTCGGCGACCGCCCCAGCATTGGCACCCGGCGTATACGCTGCCACGACCCCGGCTGCCTGCAGTGCAGCGAGGTCAAGGTTGTCGTAGCCAACGCCGACGCGCTGGACGAGGCGCACGCGCGGCACGAAGGAGAGCAAGTGCGCATCCACTCTCCGATGGATGACGAGCAGGATTTCGGCCTCCGCTCCATGCTGAGCGAGGTCTTCCTCACTGGACGTCGGGACCACGCCAAAGTCGGCACCGGCAGGAAACAATGGCCGAAGGCGCTCGATCAGGGGGGACGGGATCGGGTCGATCAGCAGGACCCTGGGCATAAGAAACCTCCTTCTCGCTTTTCAGGAACGAACAGCAACACAACCTCCTTTCACGCAAAGAGCCAGGGTTCGCGGAAGGAGGCGACGATCCGTACAGGGATAAAGTTACAGGAAAACCGAGAGGTTGTCAATACAAAGAATGGTAGTTGCTGCGCCTTGTGCGCCGGAATGAAGGGTAGAGCAGAAACCTGAGAGACCATTCGTCGAGCAAAACGGGTCGGGCATGTTGTATATGCATATCAGTACCGACTTCTCCAAAAAGCCGTCAGAATCTGACCTGTTTTGCTCATAACCCCACGTGGGGACCCGTTGGTTTTTTATTCATTCACTGCAAAGGAGATGTATCAATCATGGTAAGACGCAAACAAACCGATGGTGGCGAGAATCCAGAGCCAGGGAAGAAATCACGGCGTTGGGGAAAGGGTGAAGGTTCCGTGTACCGGCGCAATGGTGATGGACGTTGGGTCGCCAGCATTACTCTTGAGGATGGGACACGCAAAGAATATTACTTCAAAACAGAGAAATAGGTTTCTCCCGAAACAATCTTGTGACTTCTACAAGGAAACATCCCGCCTGGGTTAAGAGATGTGCAGGATGTTTCCTTGAGTAGGAAGTGGTTGGGTGCTAAGGGAGCGTTGCGCAGATTGGTGTAATTACTGCGCTTCCACCGAAAACACTCGCCGGACTATCTATTGGGATGCCAGGCAATGCATATGCTCTCACGTCCCACTGAGCAGGAGTGCCTCCATAATCAGGATAGAACGTGGTGAGCGGAAAGGCGTTATCAGCGGTTTCGTTTGCATACCCACTGCCCACAGGGACCTCACCATTCCCACAAGAGACAAAGGTTGTACCCAGCGTTGGCACTGTTGATGGCGAAGACGGGGCCTTCACCGTTGCAGAGGATCCGAAAGCGGTGGTCAGGCTACTCGAACACACGGCAAACGCCTCCACGCTTGCTCCAATCTGGCCTATCTGCCCAAAGGTGAAGTTTGTTGCGACAGACCACTGGGAAGTACCAAACGCGTGTGACCCTATAAAGTTCACCATTTGCTGGGAAATGTTCGTGAAATGGAGCAACTCATATCCGCCCCCTGTCAGGCTCGATCCCTGTGGACACGAGGGAGTGGTATCGATGTCGCTTTGAGGATCAGCGCCTACCTGGGTAACAAGGGTTGGCGAGGTTCCTTTTGAGAGGCATTCGACATGCACTACCCCAGAGACATCCCCCTGGCTATCTTCTGTGGCTTCGTTCGTGAAAATGGCAGTCCAAGATGAAGAGTCTGAGGGATAACTTCCGGCGACGAAATACTGCTGATCGTCGTTGGCACCAGGGTGACCCTCCGAGACCGATCCGCTATATGCCGGAGTTGTGACTGCCCATCCGCCACTGAGCATCTGTTCGCCAGGATTGCACCTGGCAGTGATAGAGACAATTCGGCCTGGGGAGACGGTGGCTATGTTAAATCGATCAGTAATCGTGGTTGATCCCCCTGTGGTTGAGTTACACCCCACGAAGGAGCACATCAGGAAAATGAACAGAAGCAAGCCACTGAAGGCGCGAGTTGACAGACGCATCGTTGTTTCCTTTAAAAAATGGCCTGATAGGCAGTTTTATACCGACGACTCAGGCAGTACTGATACTGCTGAACGAGTACAATTCTTGCAGGTAGGTGCTACATCGTACCTCTTTTCATCAGCTTCGCACTGTCAGGTTTATAAGATAGACGTTGCTCATCTCACTTTTTAGAGATTTAGTGTCAAGTCACAGCCTGGTGGAATGTCGTCGTATCATCGGCTTCAGTTCACGACAAAGACAACCCGTGATTTTCCGGTGTGCTCGTTCCAGGTTTTCTCGACATCGCCAGGCATGAAGCGCATAAAGTCGGATGGGAGGCGCGTTGAGGGAGGGACGTGAGCGCAAAGCGTCGCAAGCGGACGGTTTGTACAAAACTTTCTCAGAGGTTATGGACATTCATCGCTTGCCCTCTCTCACGAAGCGTCATCGAGTGGAGGTATACAGGGTCGGCCTGATCAAAGAGAATTCCCTCTCAGTGTACCAAGTATTACTACCTAGTTACCTGGTATCCATCTTGTTTTCACAGTATCTTTGTGCTATATTTCTCGCAACTTAAATGTAAAGGTCACACTGTGTGAAAAAAATCATTGGACTGTTTTACAGATAAGTCATCATATCGAAGAGCGAAAGGATGAGGTTGGGAGAGCCTCATTATCACCAATCAAATAATCGCTCTATCTTCATACGAGAACATACAGGCGATATCTAACAGAGTTGTTAAGGGATTTTCACGCCCATATTTCCTATCCAAATGGATACCTTCGTATTCATTTAAACACATTTCAGGAGAAAGAGATGCGCTTTTGTTATATTGTTGAAGCCCAATATCGAAATGAACTGATGCCAATGTCTGTGGCATATCAACTCATGCAGTGGGGACACGATGTTGATTTGCTCGAGCCGCAATCAAGTATCACATGTCTGTCGGATATGATTAGAGCCAATTATGACGCCTACGTTTTAAAAACCGTGTCAGATGGTCCTGGGTTAAGTATTCTTGAAGCGGCAGAAGCAGCAGGTATTCCAGCTATTAATCAGCCGCAAGCGATTCGCCAGGTGCGAGACAAAGCCATTGCCATCACTCGTGCCCTGGCACATGGGCTACCGATTCCGCGTACATACTTTAGTGCGCATGTTGGATTGCTTAACCAGGTGCCAGAGGCCGACTATCCACTGGTAGTTAAACCAACCAACGGAAGTTCTTGTCGAGACATTTATCGGGTAAACAGCCCGCGTGATCTTGGAGCATTAGAAATGGTTGAAGCTGGAAATGGATTTTTTCTGGCCCAACATTATATCGAGAACAGCAATTTTGACGTAAAGCTGTATGTTGCAGGAACGCATGTCTCTGCCATTGCGAAACGGTCGCCTCTGCACCCGGATATGGAGGTAAATAAGCATCCAATTCCACTTAATTTAGAATTACATAACCTTGCTCTTCACGTCGGGGAAATATTCGGATTGGACATTTATGGACTGGACATTGTTGAGTCGGCCGAAGGCCCGATGATAGTAGATATCAATGACTTTCCAAGTTTTGGGCATGTACCGGACGCACCTGCACTCGTCGCTACTCATATTATTGAAGTTGCTTCGCACCGGGTAGCACGTCGTCTGAATATCCCACTCAGAGAACGATTGACAGCGTAGGTGTAAAAGCTGTCGTATGGTCCTATCTTTATCGCTCTATTATGGCCGCAAATGAGTTGAGGAGTACCCATGTTTTTTCTCTTTAAATTTCTCAATCGCAACATGAAAGGATACCGCTTTCTGGTTGTGCTGGCAATGCTTGTTACTGTTGGTCAGGTCGGCTGTGACCTGCTAGCTGCTATGCCGCTAAAATTTATTCCCAGCAAAGTTAATAATCCTGGTTCAGACCCGGCCTGTACATTTCCTTTCTTAAATGGCGTCCTATCAGTGTTTGATACACCACTGCTGGATCCATCACTGAGACCATTGGGACCGAACCAACCGCCAGGTCAACCGTCTCCGGCTCCCTGTCCGGCAATACCATCTGATCCCAATTCAGTTCTTCATCCAATGATTGTCCAACACAGCACTATCGGGGTGATTGTCTTTTCCTTGATTATGCTGGTAGTGTTTGGTTTGCTGAGCGCGTTGCTGGTGTATGTTGAATTATTTCTTGCCGCCTTCATCGCACAGCGATTGAGCGCACGCTTACGGGAGAATTTGTTTGATCATCTGCAACGCATCTCATTAGACTGGCACGATAAACAGAAAAAAGGCGATCTTGTGCAGCGCTTGACAGGAAATATCGCCGATATTGAAAAACTTGTTAACGATGGCATTGTTGATCTGCTGGCTGGCATTCTCACACTTATCGGTGTCGCTATCGTTATGTTTTTTATTAGCCCACCATATACATTTCTCGCACTCCTCATCGCGCCTGTACTGATGCTGCTCGTCCTGGGCTACACCGGTGGAATCAAAGCCGCTGCGCGCAAACAGGCGAAAGCTGCGGGCAAAATTGGCGACGTGGCAACCGAAGATATTAACGCCTTGACAGTTATTCGCGCCTACACCCTTGAAAGACGCGAAAACAAACGTTTTGGCGTGCATGTGGCTTCTTATCGCAGAGCAGGAATGCGAGCCGGACGTTTGCAAGCTCAGTTCACGCCTCTCGTCTCCGTGCTGGTGGTATTCGGAACGCTGGTTGTGGTTGGTATTGGTGGCTACGTTGCGGCTGGCAACAGTTTCAGTTTTGGCTTTGTCGCCATTGGCGCATCTACGATTGACGTAGGTACCTTAATTCTATTTCTAACCTATCTCAAGATGCTGTATCAACCTATGCGCGACCTCTCAAAGCTGACCACCCTGGCGAGCAACGCTGCCTCCGGAGCAGAACGCATACAGGAGGTATTCGACCAGGCACCCGAAGTAATTGACACTGTAGAACCATATAGTGGTCCTAGCAAATTCAAAGGTGAAATCACTTTTGAGGGGGTGGTTTTTGGCTATACGCCAGACAGACCCGTGTTGAAGGGCATCAACTTGCATATTCCAGCAAGCCGCAAGGTTGCTCTTGTAGGCTATTCGGGTAGCGGCAAAACCACGCTCGTCAAATTAATCCCCCGCTTCTACGAACTTGAGCATGGGGTGATCAAAATTGATGGTATAGATGCATCTCACTATCCTTTGGAAATACTCAGGCAGAACATCAGCGTAGTTTTACAAGATTCGATACTCTTTGAAGGCTCAATTCGCGAAAACCTGGAGATTGGGGGGCCTGGTGCCTCGTTGGAAGAGATTATTGATGCTTGTATCAAGGCGAACATCCATGAAACCATCATGAAACTACCTGATGGGTATGATACCAATGTGCGGGAACAGGGCAATAATTTCTCGGCAGGCCAGCGACAACGGTTAGCAATTGCGCGGGCAATCCTGCGTGATACCCCTATTCTCATCCTTGACGAGCCGACAGCCAATCTTGATGTCGAGGCAGAGTCCGAGGTAATGCATGCCCTGAACACACTTATTGCTGGGCGTACAGTGTTCACGATTTCTCACCGCCTCAGTACGCTTGGCAATGTTGATGAAATTATGGTCATGCAACAGGGGCAAATCGTTGAGCGCGGCACCTTCAAACAATTAAAACGTATGGGTGGCGTGTTCACTGCGCTGCTTGAAGAACAAAATCGCTATAATCTAGACCGGGAAGATTCAGAGGATGCGATTGTACGCTTGATCTACGCTCCAACTACCCCCTTACCCAGAGTCTCATTGACGAACCCACGCATTCCCGCGTTTATGGCAGACACTGCACCACTCATACCAGTGATTGCTGGTGTAAATGGAGCGGAATCCATTGCTACAAAAGGCCATACGTACAGCCGGACTTCACAGGCGCTGCCAGCGTACCAGAAAGGGCACGAAAACAATGGGGAAAGAAAGGAGCAGACCTTGCAAAATAACATGCTTCAGCCCTTGAAGGCACGCATTCTGGTCGAGATGGATCGTCAAATTATTGGCGAATACATCCTCAACAAATTAATCTATACGATTGGTCGCCTACCCATTAGCGATATTCAAATTCCCTCGCAGCGTATCTCACGTTTTCATGCACTTATTCGCTGGAAGAATGGCGCATGGATAATTGAGGATGCCGAGAGTTTAAATGGTCTCACCTGTCAGGGACAACGTATTGACCAACTTGCGTTGTTACAGGGCGATCGTGTCTTATTCGCTCCCACAATTGTGCTGCAATATGAAGAAATCTGAACAACACTTGAGGAGGAAATTGTGGCTGAAGCATCTCTGATTACAGCACAAATTTCGGTTCGCAACGGGAAAAAAATCATTATATGGGTATGCATATGGGCATGCTTACTTTCTCTCCTTGTATCATTGATCGTGCGTATGGTCACCGTATTTACGCACCCTGTACTTAGCGCCCGGTTGGTCATGGTGCAGGATATCCCCTTGCCGGGAGCCTTTCCAGATGCATATCGCACATCCCAGAATCCGTTCGCGCCCGGAGTGGCTGTCCTCTTTGACCACTTCGATTTTATGAGCCTGGATACACAGACCCACTTGCTGTTCATCGCGCACTCAGGTCCTGCAACGGATAGAGAGCAGCAGGTGAATCCCCAGTTTGATCCCACCACCGACGCAAAATACGATGGGAACGTCGTAGTTTTCAATACAGTGCAAAAAAAGGTGGTTGGATTGCTGAACATTCCGCAGGTGGCGGGTGTAATCGTCGCGCAGGATTTGCACAAGGTTTACGTTGCGGACTCCAATGATAATATTATCTATGTTATCGAGGAGAAAACTTTGCGCTATACTCCTATTAAGCTTCAGGATAACGATAGCCCAGATGGGGTGGCTTACGATCAACTCGATCATTTGATATTCGTCTCCAATCCTGGGGCACCACCTACTCCGGACTCGAATATCATAGAGAGGAAAAATCAGAACGAGACGATCATCAATGCTTTAACTGACAAAGTGGTTGCCCGCATCCCTTTAGGCGTTGACGGACAATGGGGTGATGATGTCGGCCATGTCAAGTATGACCCCGGCTTACACCGTGCTTTTGTCGCTGTGCAGCAATTAGCAGACCCGAACAGTCTTGATCCAAATTTGTTTCCACCACCTGGGACAGCGTGGCTGGTTGAGTTTGATCCCGTTAAACATCAGATCGTGACGCGAATGAAACTGCCTGATGCATGTATCACGCCTCATGGTATGGCGATAGATAGCAGTCTCCACGTCGCTTTTATTGCTTGTGTTGATGAGGACCCACCCAGCTTAATACGAGTCGATCTGCAGACTATGAAAACTATCTCTGAGCCACCCTGGCCCGTAGCTTTAAAGCCAGACCTCGTTGTGCTGGATAATCCATTGCACCTGGTGTTTGTGGCGTGTGGGGCGGGTATTTCCCTCTTTCAAGAGAATGGGCGAGCTTTCAAATGGCTTGGAACCTACAACTTCGATGTTAATACTCATACTATCGCCATTAATGAGCAAACACAAGAAATTTACCTGCCGCTTGTAAAAGAAGGAGGAAGACCAGTATTGCGGATATTGCGGTACAACGCGAATAGCGGGAACTAACAACATATGCGCATTTTTACTAACGCAAACGAATGTAGAGCGCACTTCATAACTGGAATCCTCTATATGTGTTATAGTGAGCGTACAACGCTACCTGCTTTGCATCAACCAGCAAGAAAGACAGAACGGAACGAATGGCAGATATTACAACCATTGTACGCCTGTTGGTAATCCTTTTACTGATCGCATTGATTGTCATTCTCGTCATGCGCCGGTTGGCTGTACCTTACACGCTTGGTCTTGTCATTGTTGGCCTGCTCATTAGCATTTTCACGAATACATTGAATGTGCTACCGAGTCTACATCTGGACCCGTCTCTTGTGCTGTTTGTATTTTTGCCTGCTCTGCTCTTTGAGGGCTCCTGGGCGATAGAAACAGCACAATTGCGGAAGAATTGGTTTCACATCTTCTTGTTGATAGGGCCGGCCCTATTGTTAGAGTTGTTGCTAATTGCTGTTCCGCTCAATTTCTTGACGGAACTGAACTGGGGAACGGCACTTCTTCTGGGTGCTATTCTGTCGCCCACTGATCCCGTAGCGGTACTTGGGCTATTTCGTCAGTTAAAGATCAATGCGGGTCTTTCAACGATTATCGAAGGTGAAAGCCTGTTTAATGACGGGGTTGCTGGGGCACTTTACCAGATATTTCTTGTGCTGGTACTGCTTTCCGCGCATGGACAACCGGCACCTGCCGGTCAGGCATGGCTTGCCGGCATAGGTATGTTCCTTTTAGAAGCAGGAGGGGGAACTATTATTGGCTTCGCCAGTGGCTATATTATCAGCCAAATTGTAAAGTTCATAGACGAACCTTTGATTGAAACAACCATCACCATTGTTACTGCTTATGGTGTTTACATACTGGCAGATGCCCTGCACACTTCCGGCATTCTCGCGGTCATTTTTGCGGCACTTGTATTGGGAAGCTATGGGCGACGTATCGGCATGTCCGAGCGAACGCGGGAAGCTGTGGATAACTTTTGGAGCGTGATCGCTTTTGTTGCCAATGCACTTCTGTTTCTTCTCGTTGGGATACAACTGAACCCGCTGGAATTTCTTGCATCCCCTTCAGCTTTGTCACTCCTTCTGACTGCTGGCTTAGCCATTGTTGCGGTGTTACTCTCGCGCCTGGTGGTCGTGCTTCTGTTGCCTTCGATAACGCAGCCACTTATTCCACCAACGCTCTGGAGCTTTGTCCCACATTCATGGCGGGTCGTCATTTTCTGGAGTGGCTTGCGTGGTGCCCTCTCAATGGCCTTTGTGCTTGCCCTTCCATTGGATGTACCGTCACGTCAGATGTTGATTTTCGCCACGTTCGCCGTTGTGTTCTTTACCCTACTCGTGCAAGGGTTTAGTCTGCGCTGGATATTGAGAGGCTTGCCATCAGTATCGGAATGATGCATCCATTTTAGATGACGGAATACGGGGGCTTTACATCGTTTAATTTTAATGCTACCATTAGCATCTGCAATTCAAATATCTGTGCCTTAGCGAGTGCTAACTTGGCTCTGTCTGTACCATATAAGTAAACGTATAAAAGTGCTATCTGATACGCGATGTCCTGAGAGGTTGGGGTGTGAACGCGAAACAAATCTGGCAAATTACAATTGAACGATTGCAGGCGAAGGTTCCGCCTGCTGTCTTTACGACCTGGTTTCAGGGTACGTCCGCGCTCTCCTTTGAGGATGGCGTTTTTGTGGTGGGCGTTCCCACCACCTTTGCGAAGGCACACCTGGAAGGTCGCTTCCTTGATGTTATCCGTTCCATCCTTTCAGATGTCGCAGGTAGGCCTATGGAGGTGCAAATAACCGTTGCGAAAGATGCCTCGATTGAGCAGGGCGGCTTTTCACCCACGGAGATCGCGCCACTACCGCATAAGCGACCATATCGTTTACCCAAAAATCGCCTCTCGGCTTTGCAACGTTCGCAACAGAACCTGGTACATGTGCAGGAGGGACAAGGGCAGCAGGAAGTACCACTGGACGAAGTGGGCCATCCTGTTATCGCGATGAATTCGTTCACGCCTTCTCCTTTGCGTCCGTCGGCTCATCGTAGTATGGATACAGACGACGTGCATGCCAGTCCATATGAAACGTATCCTCAGCAGGATATGGGGATGACTTCACCTGTGCAGCCATCATCATTGTCGTCATCCACATCTCCCACATTACCTACATCATCCGCTGGATATGCTAGTCGAATCAATTCGTCGAGTCATGCTTTGCTCAATCCGCGTTACACGTTCGATACGTTTATTGTGGGCAAATGCAACCAGCTTGCCCACGCGGCGTCGTTGGCAGCGTCAGAGGACCCAGGCCGCATCTACAATCCCCTGTTTTTCTATGGTGGTGTTGGACTGGGCAAGACCCATTTGCTGCACGCTGTTGGGCATGTAGGAGAGTCTGCGGGCCTGAATGTCCTGTATGTGACATCGGAAAAGTTCACCAATGAGATTGTCAACGCGATTCGCTATCAAAAGACGGAGGAGTTCCGCACGAAGTATCGCCAGATAGATATATTGCTCGTTGATGATATCCAGTTCATTGCCGGTAAAGCGTCTACTGAAGAAGAGTTTTTTCACACCTTCAATACGCTCCATGATGCCCATAAACAGATTGTAGTCACAAGTGATCGTCCGCCAAAGGCCATTCACAGCTTGCAGGATCGCTTGCGTTCACGTTTTGAGTGGGGATTACCGGTGGATATCCAGCCGCCGGAGTATGAACACCGGCTGGCTATTCTGCGTTCGAAGGCTGAGTCGTTGCGCTTTGCGGTTCCTAATGCGATAATCGAGTTTATCGCCCGGCCAGAGTGCAGTAGCGTGCGTGAGCTAGAAGGTTCGCTCAATCGTGTCATTGCGTATGCCACGTTGCACGACGCGCCGCTCTCGTTGAGTCTGGCAGCGCAGGCTCTCGAACATATTTATAAACATACGACTCCGCTTGCCTCGTTTAGCGTGCTGGAAGTCCTGGAAGGTGTCTGCCGTTTCTACAATGTAGATATTGAACTGCTCAAGGGCAAACAGAGAGATCGAGGCATCGTCTGGCCGCGTCAAGTTGCGATGTATATTATGCGCGAGCAGACCAACGCCTCGCTCTTCCAGATAGGCAATGCGCTCGGCGGCCGCGACCACACAACAATCATCCACGGCTGGGAAAAAGTACAGGCCGAGATAGCGAATAACGAACGCATTCGCCGCGAAATTGGTACACTGCTGGAAACGCTGCAAAACAAGTAAGAGTTTATTCAGAAACATAGGATAGCCATTGGCCGGATGCCCACACGGAGCATCCGGCCAATGGCTATCCTATGTTTCTGAATTGGGATCGATCAGGCCAGTAATGGTTGGCCGCATTTTGTGCAGAAGCGGTTAGTTGCCGGGTTTTGTGTGCGGCAATAGCGGCACTGGTTGAGCGGATAGCCGCAGCGGGTACAGAATTTCATCTGTGGCTTATTGAACTGTCCACATTGCGCACAGGGATGAAGAGGCATGGTTGCTGTTTTGCTGATATCAAGTGGTGAAGATGGGGTACGATAGCCACCGGGAGGTGGGAGCGAATTGATGGCACGCTCAAGGGCTTCTGCCATATCACTGGCGCGTTGATAGCGCTGTTGTGGGTTTTTCATAAGCGCGGTGAGAACGACCTGTGCCACCGCGGGGTCTATATTGGAGTTGACCATACTGGGATGAGGTGGCATCTCATAGATGTGGCTGTGGGCGAGTGCAGGGTAATTATCGCCGAGGAAGGGCAAGCGTCCCGTTAATGACTCAAACAGCATAATGCCAAGTGCGTAAATATCGGCTCGCCCGTCTACTGGCCCGCCCTGGCACTGTTCGGGCGACATGTACTCAGGAGTGCCAACCCCGGCCCCATGACGGGTCAATTCTTTTGTGCCGGCTAGCACTTTCGCGATACCAAAATCGGAGAGGATAGGACGTCCCAGGTTATCCAGCAAGACATTGACGGGTTTTACATCGCGATGAATAATACCGTTGTCGTGGGCATACGAGAGGGCACTGGCAAGCTGCGTGAAGATACGCTTTGCCTCGAATACGTCGAGGGTCTGCCCTCTGGTTTGTAGTTGGTCTAAGCGATTTTTGAGTGTACCGCCGTCCACCAGTTGCATGACGATAAACAGGTGGCCGTTCTGCTCACTGGCATCATGAACGGTGACGATATTCGGGTGTGAGAGCCGTGCCACCAGCCGTGCTTCAAGATTAAAGCGGTCAACGAAGTTGCGATCAGCTGCAAACCACGGTGGAAGAACCTTGACCGCAACTTCACGGTCAAGGTTCTCTTGCCTTGCTTTGTATACACGTGCCATGCCTCCCTGCCCCAACGTTCCCAGAATGGTACAATTTCCCAGCGTCGTACCGATCAGATCGTCTTTTTGCACAGCTTACCCCGGTTGGTCTAGTGAGCGCGCTGATGGGCTGCTCTACAGCCCATCAGCGCGCTCTTCTATTGCAAAAGGCACGCCAGCAGGAAACGCATAGAGCAACAATGCTATGCGTTCGCTTGTGTACCTTGCCACCCCCTTTTTATTGCCTTATCGTCTGGTGAATACTAATACGGTCTGACCGAGTTGGATTCTGTCGCCCTCTTGCAGAGGGTAGGTCTGGTATTTGTTGACCATTTGCCCGTTGACTTTTGTGCCATTGGCACTGCCCTCATCTTTCAGAGCGTAGCTACCGTTGCCCGTGTTGACGATAGAGGCATGGAGGCGTGAGACCGCGAGGTCTTCCAGGAAGATGTCGCTTTCGCGGCTGCGTCCAATGCTCAGGGAATCTTTACGCACCTCGTAGATTTTGCCCGGTTCTTTGCCCTCTTCAACACGCACCATGCCGATACCACCCTGGGGGCCGGTATTCGGACGCAACATGGTTTTATCGCCCTCAAACATGCCAGGAGGATTGGATGCGCCAAATCCGCTCTGTGCGGGCGGGGCGGGTTGTTGCCATGAAGGCATACCCATATTACCTGAATTACCACTCTGTGCCGGCTGACCCCATTCTGATTGTGTTGCTGGCGGCTGTGCGGCAGATGCTGCCCATGGGTCTGCCTGTGCTGGCTGGTTCCACGAAGGCGCGGCATTGCTACCGCCATAGGCCGTCGGTCCTTGCTGTACTGGCTGTCCCATCTGCCCTTGCTGACCTTGCATTCCCCAGCTATTCGCGGGTTGCTGTGCGGGAACAGGCTGACCCCACTGATCGAACTGTTGTGGGGGTTGAGCCGGCTGATTCCAGGAAGGTGCGGAGTTGCCGCCAAATGCGGTAGGGGACTGCTGAGCGGCTGGTGGATTGTTGGGCGCGTTCCATGCCCCTCCCGCGCCCGGCTGCTGTTGCCCCCAGGGATCAGCCTGCGCCGCCGGTTGTGCTTGCGGCGACATGGGCGAATTCCATCCTTGCCCCAGTCCCTGGTTTGTTCCTGGTGCAGGTGTTCCCGATGTTCCCCATGTGCTGGGGGACTGCGTGGGTGCCAGTGGGCTTTGCGGAGCCGGGTTGTTCCACTGATTGCCTGATGATTGTTGGCCCCAGGCATTAGCGGCGGGCTGCTGTTGTGCAGGATTTTGCGCACTCCAACTATCGGCCCCTGGCTGTTGTTGTCCACCCCATACATTGGCTGCCGGTTGCTGCTGATTTTGCATCCCCCAGCCAGCAGCACCCTGTTGTTGCTGTTGTGCATTCCAGGCGTTAGGATCTGGTTGCTGCTGCGCATTCCAGGCGGGACCACCCTGCTGCTGCTGTTGGGCCCACTGGTTATCGGCTGGATTGCCCATCCCCTGCTGGCTCCAATTGGGCTGGCTCATCGCATCTTGTTGGCCCTGTTGCTGCGGCTGCCAACCTGCCCCACCCTGAGATGTACCCGCCTTTGCTCCCTTGCCTTTGCCACTGTTGCGGAACAGCAACAGTGCGGCGACAAGAATAATCACGGCCAATGCGATACCTCCGCCGATAAGTACCGGCAATGGCACAATACTGGTAAGCCCTGCAATAACTATGAACGCAAGCGATTCTCTCATGTCGTTCACCCCTCTGATCGTGGTTGCGGTCATGAAAATCATGATAACCGCGCATAGATACCAATCAAGATATCATTACTCTGCGATTTAGTGAGACGTTACACCACATTTATCGCAATTCAAAACGTACCTCAACACTGCCAAAACGCAGAATATCGCCATCTTTGAGTACACGTTCCTCGTGTGGCGTTAAGGTTACACCATTTAAGCGAGTCTTATTCGTGGAATTGAGGTCTTCCACGGTAAATGTGCCGTGCTGATTTCTCAGGTTGGCATGTCGCCTTCCCACAGTCTTGTTGTCCGCAAGGTTGATATCTGGCATACCCAGGCTGGGGTCCTGGCGTCCAACAACCATAAGATCACCGGTTAATAAAATGACCTGTCCACTTGAGATAACTACCAGGCGAGCCTGTTTTTGCGGAATCATGAGCGGCGGCCCCGGATTCACCTGTCCACTTACTGGTACCTGGCCAGGCATCCCCTGGATACGTTCCTGTAACTGTTCGATTGCTGCAATAAACTCTTGCGGTGTCGCGAACCGTTTATCCGGTGATTTTGCCATTGCCTTTTGCATAAAATAATCCATCTCCATTGGCAGATCGTGACGAATGCGGCAGATGGAAGGAACTTTCTCGTTCATATGTTTGATGACAATGTCCACGGCGGTATCTCCCTCAAAGGGGGGCGAACCGGCCAGCATCTCAAACAACACCGTCGCAACCGAGTAAAGATCAGAGCGGGTATCCGCAGAGTGTCCACTTTCCGCTTGTTCCGGAGAAATGTAGTAGGCCGTACCCATAAATACATTTGACTGTGTAAGCGTGACAGTTTCCCGACTCCGAGCCAGCCCAAAGTCACCGATTTTCACCTGATCCTTGCTATTGATCAGGATGTTCTGCGGTTTAATATCCCGATGTACTACCCCTTGCCTGTACGCTATATCAAGCCCCTCGGCGATCTGTCGCGTATAGTTTAATGCACGTAACGGTTCCATCCGTCCCTGAGTAAGCATATGGTACTTTAGGTTTTGCCCATCCACATAATCCATTACGATAAAAGGCATATTGTTATCGCTGCCGTAGTCCACGATCCGCACAATGTGGGTATCGCTGAGATTCAAGAGAATGTGCGCCTCTCGTTGAAAGCGTGCAAGTAGCTCACCATCATTTGAAAGCTCCATGTGCATCACTTTTACTGCATAGATATGGTTGTTTTCCGTGTCACGCGCAACATAGACGGTGGCAAAGCTGCCCCGTCCGCGCTCATCTATGAGTTTGTACTGGTCTTTGATGACACGACCGATCATGTCACCGTACATAAAAATTACTCCTCACTGGTAGGCTTACCTCTCGCGGCTATTATACATCATTCGCGGCCTAATGTCATGGTGTTTTTTCCTGCTCTGTATTTTTCTCGGTCTGTAGCGCGAAATATGATGTTTTGGGGTACGTGCCACAAGCTAAGAAAACATCTCACTGATACTTTCGCGGTTGTGAATGCGTTTGATGGCTTCCCCGAAGAGCGGAGCGGCCGATACAACTTCGATTTTAGCAGAGAATTGAACTGGTTGGTGTTCAACGGTGTCGGTGATGATCATTTTTTTGATGGGGCTGCTATCAATGCGCTCTATAGAGCCTTGTGCGAGAACGCCGTGAGTCACTGCCGCGTAGACCTCAATGGCTCCGTGTTCTATCAGCGTCTCAGCTACTGTGGCAAGAGTTCCACCCGATATCGTGAAGTCATCTACGATGAAAGCCGTTTTGCCCTTGACATCGCCGATGATTTCCAGGATGTGTGCTTTCTCATCATGAGCTGTACGCTCTTTGTCGGCGATAGCAATAGAGACGCCAAGTTCTGAAGCATAACGACGGGCTTGCTTGGCAAAGCCAATATCGGGTGAAACGATAATGAGGTTGCGCAAATGCTTCTCGCGAATGCAAGTGACCAGCGTAGGTAGCGCGTAGAGGTTATCCACCGGTACATGAAAAAAACCCTGAATCTGGGGTGCGTGCAGGTCCATTGTCACCACGCGGTCGGCCCCGGCGGCTTCAATTGCATCGGCGCAGACCCGCGCCCGGATGGCGACTCGCGGCTCGTCCTTCTTGTCGCCTTTCGCATAACTGAAATAGGGGATGACCACTGTTACCGAATCGGCACTGGCCCGCTTGAGCGCGTCTATCCAGAAGAGCAACTCCATAAAATTATCGTTTGCCGGGAAGACAGTTGATTGCACGATGTAGACGCGCCGACCACGAACATTCTCCAGTATACGCACAAACGTATTGCCATCCGAGAAATGCAGCGTCTCGTTTTTTCCCTGCACGACGTGCAAGTACTCACAAATACGTGCTGTGAGGCGGGGACTCCCGCTGCCCGCGAATATCATCATGCTGTCGTAGTTTTCGTCGCTCATCTATGTTATCCTTTTAGTGCTATTCTAAATCAACTTCCCCGGCTACCCCATCCTCAAATGCTTTTCGTAGCTCTTGATAGTCTTCTGGCTTTTTTCTTGCCGTAACTGCTCCAAAACCCTTCTCAAGTTTTGATGATACACGCCGAATTTTGACATATTCACCTTCTAGCTCAAAACTTACTCTATCTTGTGGGCGTAAGCCCATGATACGGCGTATCTCTTTTGGGATAGTGATTTGTCCTTTTTCTGTAACTGTCGTTTCAAATTCTTGCATGATCATACCATCAATTCGTAAATCTACTCATATTCAGCATAATACGACGATAACACGGTCTTACACTGTTGTCAAATTATACCTCAACATTAAGAGCCTTCATCCTTATACTTCTAACAGCTCCCTATACTATAAATCTTCAAATGTATCGCTGCGAAATTTGGAATAACGTCAGACATTCGATTTTTCCTTGCTCCCAGTAGTTGAGCCTATCGTTTTACCAGCCAGCATTTCCTGATAAACTTCATAGGTCTGCCGGGCAATTTGCTCCTGCGTGTAATTCTCTAAAACACGCTGGCGTCCTTTTGTTGCCAACTCTGCGTAAAGTGTGGGATCATTGAGCATCTTGCGCACACATGTTGCCAAATCTTGCACGTTGCCTTCTTCAAAAACGAGGCCAGCGTCACCGATGACATGTGGAATTTCGCCGGAGCGAGAGCCAATAACGGGCGTTTCGCAGGCCATCGCTTCGGGCAAGACACGCCCAAATTGTTCGATCCAGTTGGGCCGTGTCAGCGATGGCAGCACCAGGGCGTCCAGTTGTTGTAACTCATTGGGAATCTCGTAGGTTGGTACGCCCGCCTTAAAGGTGACACGATCCGTGACACCCAGGCGCGTTGCCTGTTCCTCAAGCACGCTTTTCATGGGGCCGTTGCCGATAAAGAGGACGCGGCAATTGTCCGGCAAGCTGGTCAGGGCCTCGACCATCAGTGGCAAGCCCTTTTTGTTCAACGAGTCGCCCGACGAAGCCCAGGGTAAAGGGGTCATTGGCTGCTCGTGCTTTGCGCGGCTCGGTGCGTTTATAGATATCGGTATCGAAGCCGAATTGTGGGATAATGCGAATGGGGCCGCCATAGCCCTTGCGCCGTAAAACGGTCTCCGCGTCGCGGTTGCCGACCAGTGCATAAGCGGCATGGCGATAATTATACTTCTCTATCTGGCGAAATGGTGGCGGATAGGTGCGATATAGATTTTGCCATGTAAAAAAGAGAGCGCGAGCCTTGTGCTTCTGGGAAAGCATCATGGCATGAAAGGTGGAGAAGTTATACGGTTCCTCGTCAATATGCACAATTTCTGGCCGCACTTCGCGCATAATTCGTTTCAGCCGTGGATAGAAGTGCAGGTGGAAGTTGCCGTTGAGGTTCATTGGTGTGACAATCATGCGGTAGCCTGTTGTATAGAGGCGTTCAAGCATCTGCTTGCTGCCGTCGTCTTTCTGCCAGTATTCTGGCGTGACAAGCGTCAGTTCAACATCCGGCAGTTTCGCCAGTTCTTCGAGTTTGCGTTGCGAGGTACCCGCAACAAGGGCCTTCGATATCATCAATACACGCATTGTTATTCTTTTGCTCCTGCGAAATGTTTCTTCATATGCCGCCAGCGTCGCGGTCGCGGTCGTGTGCCAGCTAAATTGCTTTGCTCGTTGCAGAGAACGCACCCGTAAATCCGCCGCAAGTTCATCGATCGGTCAGCACGCAGCGCATGGCCTCGACCAGTGCCTGTGTATCATTCGGGTCTACGGTGATTGCAGCGTCGCCCACTACCTCTGGTAAGGATGTGCGGTTGGAGCAGACGACGGGTGCGCCGCAACTCATTGCCTCCAACGGGTCCAGCCCGAAGCCTTCGTAGATTGATGGGAAGACGAAGAGGTCGGATCCGCTATAGATAGCAGGTTTATCCTCGTCCTCGACAAAACGATAGACGATGCGGTCTGTCACGCCCAGTGCGGCGGCAACTGGACGCGGGTCAGGGAAAAATGGCCCGGTTTGTTTGTCAGGATTGCCGGAGATAAATAATTGTAAATTCGGATCGTCCATCTGCTTATAGAGGTGGGCGAAGGCTTTGACGAGTTGCGGTACGTTCTTGCGCGAATCCAGCCCACCGAGATAGAAAATATAACGTTCACCGATGCCATATTTGGCGCGAGCAGTCGCCAGCTTCGTCGGGTCGGTAACAGGTACATATTCGTCGCCTGCCGCCTCGTAAATGACGCGGATGCGCTCGGCTGGCAGGTTTAGCGCACCCATCATATCCTGTTTGGCGTGCTGGGAGACGGTAATAATCAACGTGGCGTTATGCGCGGCTCGTGAGACGAGGCGCATGTACGCCTCGACTTTTGCCCCGGCGCGATAGGCGGGCAGACGTAGGGGTATCACATCATGAATAGTCACGACCGTTGGTGTGCGCTTTATCAGAGGCGGCGCGAAATAAGGGACATGGAAAATGTCAACTCCTGCTTTTTTCGCCGCCGCCGGTGCGCTAAATTGTTCCCATATCACCTTCTCGATATTTTCGTTGCGCCTCGCGAACGCCGGGGCAGAACACACTTGATAGGGAAATGTAGCGGCACTTAACTCTTTCAGTTGCCCATTTTCTCCCTGTGCGAGTGGTTGTGAGCCGAGCAGTACATAGTCGTTTGGTGTATCTACGTCCGCCAGTGCATGAAGCAGGTGCCTGAGATATTGACCGCTACCGGAGGCGGGAAATTGAAAAAAATGGGCATTGATACCTATTCTCATTACATTCTTATCCTGTTACCCTGTTACCTTATTAGAAAAGTCTGTCACGCCATCATAGAGTTGTTGGTAGATTGTGAGCATTTTGCGGGCCGACGCAGCCCAGGTGTACTGCTTTACCCGCTCATAGCCTTTCTGGCGCAATTCTTCTTGCAACGATGGGCTCTCTATGAGGTGGGTGATCGCATGTGCCAGTTCATCAGATCTGTGCGGGTCAATCAGCAGCGCAGCCTCTCCAACAACCTCTGGCAGCGATGAGGTATTGGATGTGATAACGGGCGCACCACAGGCCATCGCCTCAATGGGTGGCACGCCGAAGCCTTCAAAAAACGATGGGAAGGCGAATACGTCCGCCATGCTGTAGAGCGTGACCAGTTCGAGGTCGCTGACTCGTCCCAGGAAACGCACTTTTTTCTCCAGTTTGAGTTCCTGTACAAGCTGTTTCGTCTCTTCATAGAGCCAGCCCTTACCGCCCGCCAGTGCGAGCATGGCTGGCCCATTTTTCTTCTTCTGCGCGGTATAAAAAGCCCTGATGAGACCCATATGATTCTTGCGCGGCTCCAGTGTGCCAACGCCCAGCACGAGAGGATGTTTCAGAGCAAATTTGTTGCGCGTCGCCGCCAGAATAATTGGGTCGGTAATGCGGTGAAAATAGGGGCCGACGCCGTTAGAGACGACGGTGAGCTTCTCTGGTGGCGTCGAAAAATGCTCAACCAGCGTGCGGCTGACTTCCTGGGAGACGGTACAAACGACATCCGCCGCCGCCACCGCTTCTGGGACAACTTTTTTCAGGTAGTTTGCCAGCGAGGGAACGGCGTACTCTGGATGCTCCAGAAAGGCGAGGTCGTGTACTGTGACGACTTTGGAGAGTTTCTTTCCGATGGGAGGCAAGGCAAAATCCGGCCCGTGGTAGATATCCACATGGCCGGAGAAATAGGTTGCGTAGAGCGGGAGCCGCCAGCGATACCAGATGATGTTGAGGTAGCGGTCAGGAATAATAATACTGCGTCCATGTACATTACTTGCCGTAGGAAACGGACGCTCCCGTGTGGGGCGTCCGCTTGTAAGCAAGGTATACTGGTTCGTGCTGTCCTGCTCCAGCATAGTATCCACCAGCCGACGCACGTAATTACCTACGCCTGCGCTCTGCCGGACGGCTGCTGTATAGTCTATTGCGATACGCATGAAAACCTTGTTGTTTCTCCTTGCATCGGTGCTGAGCGGCCTTCCTCATCCCCCAGATGCGGCTGCTAGACGCCACCCTCTCCGGGGGACGAGGTAATAATCGCGGCGTTGCACCGATGAATTTCAAGTCTCTATCCTGGCGGCCAGGCGAATTTCCGGCCACCGAGTAGATGAAAGTGGAGATGAAAGACGGACTGACCCGCGTCCGGTCCAACATTGCTGACAACTCGATAGCCGCCTTCATCCACCCCCAGTTTGTGGGCAAGCTTTGCCGCGACGGAGAACACGATGCCCAGCAAAGGGCCATCTTCCGGCGTCACGTCCGCTATTGAGGGGATGTGACGCCGGGGAATAATCAGGATATGTACGGGTGCCTGGGGGTTAATGTCCCTGAAAGCTACCACATCTTCATCCTGATAAACAATATCACCTGCTATCTGACCATTCGCTATTTTGCAGAACAGGCAGTTTTCCATACCATACCTCTTCTATTGCGCCTCATCGGCTTTATGCTCCTCGGCGTGTTCAGCCGTAGGTGCCGCGCCAACCTCGATGGTATCGCCTTCGCGGTGGAACTCCGTGTCGGTCTCGATCGAGGTAATATCTCCATGCGACTCGGATTGCAGTTCCGCGTTGTTTTGTGTTTGCACCGGTGTTTCGTCATGCGACTCGGGTTGCGGCTCCGCGTTGTTCTCTGAGGGGGCTGTGGCTTTTTCGGTCTCGGCCTCTTCTGGTTTCTCCCCGGTCTTTTTGGCGGGACGTAGCTCCAGTCCATGCAATGCCGGGTCGTTGTACTGTGGCAACTTCATTTCCTGGCGAATTACCTTGATTGCCTGATAGACAACACCGGGCTTGAGCGTGAGTTGTTCGGCTATCTGCTTGTGTGCGCCAACTGGTGGCAAGGGCAACATTGGCTCATAGGCTTCCTTGATGTTTGCCAGTTCCTCTTCACTGCCCTTGTACGTCTCCAATTCCCACCAGCTGGGGATATTTTGCCGATCGCGCAATTCTTTCACGATTTTCTTCACTGCTGTCTTTGGAATGCTGAGTTCCTTCGCGATCTGTGTACGAATCCCATCGAATTCAGCAGGGGTTGCCAGTTCCAGATAGCGGTTCTCGACCTGTGTGACCTGTTCGGCAGTTGGCACAAATGGTTCAGGAGGCGGAATTTTCTCCTTTTTAGGCTTTGGAGGAGCCGGTGGCTTGGGCGGTTTCTGCCCTTTCGGTTTGCCACCGGGGCCGCCGGGGCCACCAGGGCCTGGACGAAACTTATCAGGACGTGGCCCTCTATCCCCGCGGTCACGGTCACGATTTGGCCCACCTTCCATTGGTTGGCGCGGACGTGGCCCGATGGTGCCGGGAATACCCATGCCACCGCCAACTCGATAGCCGCCTTCGCGCTCGCGATAGCCGCCTGGGCCGCGATAACCCCCTTCGCGCTCGCGGTACCCACCGGGGCCGCGGGTATTGCCATCACGGTAGTTGCCAGGGCCAGGTCCGCGCTCGTCGCGGTCGCGATAGTTGCCAGGCCCACCAAAACCAGGACCACGATCACGATCACGATCGCGGAATCCGCCACGGTCCTGATCACCGCGATTATCGCGTGGTGCAGAGGAGGTTGGTAGCTTGGGACGTGGTGGCTGATCGGGTTCTCCTACCTTCACGTCATTTAATGAATCGAGCCAATGGCTCGTGCCGCTCCCCTCCGGTTTTGGCCGGGGCGGCGGCGGTGCCGCCGGGCGCGGTGTTCCCTGCCCGGCAGGTTTGCCTTGCTGTGGCGGCATATTCTTTGCCGCCATTTTCTCTTTTCTGGCTTTTTGCGTGCAATCAGGGCAAGTTATCTCTTTCGCATTTGCCGACTGAAACCACTTGCCGCAAGTGTTGCACCGCACTTTAATTTTGCTCATGCGTTATTTCCCCTGTCCCACTAAGAACAAAAATGTTCTACTGTTGCGTCGGAATGCACCTACCATTGTAAACGTATCTCATGGCTTTGTCTAGCCCTTTTTTGGGTAACATGTCCTTGACAGGAGACTTTCAACGTAGTTACACTGACTACATAGGCTTAGACTGGCCCATGATAGAAACTGGAGAGTGATATGCTCAAAAAACCTTTGCTTGACGCTTCGGCTCCCTGGAAACAGCGATTTCGTGCGTCTTTAGTGTTTGCAACCCGCATAGCGATGGCGAATCCAACACGCGGTATCGCCGTTAGCAATACAACAAGCGATGTCTTTCAGGTGTATAACTGGGATGTCCCCACCGGTGAGCTCACACAGTTGACTCACAAAGCAGACGGGCTATTTTTTGTTGTGCTTTCCCCAGATGGGCGGTATCTGTATTACCTGGATGATCGGCAGGGAAACGAGATGGGGCATGTTGTACGCATCCAATACGAAGGGAGTAATCCTGTGGACCTCACGCCGAACCTCCCATCATACGTGGTCTCGCAGGAGTCGGTGGTGTATGGGCTGACGATCAGCAGGTCGAGCAATCTACTCGGCGCAGTGGTGGCGCACTCGAACGCTTTTTATCTCTACTGCATTGATGTCGGGTCGGGGGATGCCATTGGGGAGCCACGCCTGTTATATAGCAGCCCAAAATTGGCGATGAGCCCGGTGCTTTCGTATGACGGGGAAGTGGCCGTAATTGCCACAACAGAACGAACGGGAAAGCTTCAGTACACTATGCTGGCATTTGATGTGAGAAGCGGCAGGCGATTGGGTGAACTGGAAGAAGGAGCAGAGGCAAGCCTGGAGCCAATCACCTTTTCTCCACGAGCTGGTGATCTGCGTGTGCTGGCGACGAGTAACCGCAGCGGGAATATGCGCCCGCTGCTCTGGAATCCGCGCACGGGCGAACGCAACGATTTGCCTCTTGAGGGTCTGATGGGTGAGGTTTTGCCGCTTGACTGGTCAGCAGATGGGAAGCGGCTCCTACTCAGCCAGTTTGTGCAAGCCGTGCAGCATCTGTATGTCTATGACCTGGAAAGCCGAGAGTTGCATGCTTTAGAGCATCCGCGCGGCACCTATATGTCGGGGGGAACGTATTTTGAGCCTGGCGGCCACATTGTGGCACAGTGGCAGGATGCCTCGCATCCTTCTTGTGTCATTGAACTGGATGGAGAGACGGGGCAGCAGAGGCGCACACTCCTCTCAGCGAGTGCGGTCCCAGAAGGACGTCTCTGGCAGTCTTTCACGTTTCCGTCTACTGATGGCGAGACGATTCAGGGGTGGCTCTGTGTGCCAGAAGGTGAGGGACCGTTTCCGACAATTCTGGAAACCCATGGAGGACCCACCTCTGTGGCGAGCGAGAGATTTGACCCCAGGTGTCAGGCGTGGGTGGATCATGGCTTTGCTTTTGTGTCGATCAATTACCGTGGCTCGATCACCTTTGGCAAGAAGTTTCTAGAGCAGATCTGGGGGAATCCGGGCGACCTGGAAGTTGAGGATATGATCAGTGCACGCAAGTGGCTTGTTGAACAAGGCATTGCGAAGCCAGATCAGATTTTGCTCACAGGCTGGTCCTATGGCGGCTACCTGACGCTCCAGGCAATGGGAAAGTATCCGGGACTGTGGGCAGGCGGGATGGGGGGCATCGCGGTCGCCGACCGCACGTTGCAATATGAGTTCTCATCAGATAAGCACAAGGGATATATTGCAGGGCTCTTCGGTGGTACCCCGCAAGAGAAGCCAGAGCAGTACAGGAAAAGTTCGCCACTCACCTATGCCGAGCGGGTTGACGCGCCGATCCTCCTCATTCAGGGGCGCAACGATACGCGCTGCCCTGCCCGCCAGGTGGAGGTTTACGAGGAGAAGATGCGTGCGTTGGGCAAGCCCATTGAGATCATCTGGTTCGACGCAGGCCATGGCTCGCTTTCGGTGGAACAGAGAATAGCTTTCCAGGAGCGCATGTTGCGTTTTGCTTATCAGGTATTGGAGCAATAAAATAGGGACATGAATTTGGCGGCATACTTGCTAAAACGGCTCGTCCTCTTTCTCTTCCGCGAAGAACTGCTTCACATCGCGGATATTTGAGGTGCGTCGCGCCGGTGGCAGAGCATCCAGTACTTGCCGTCCATAGCCCTTAGTGTGCAGGCGGGTGTCGAGAATTGCCATGACGCCGCGGTCGTCGCGGGAGCGCAGCAAACGCCCTAGCCCCTGCTTGAGGCGCAGCACTGCCTGGGGCAGAACGTAGATGCCAAACCAGTTTTCGCCCGCCGCCTTCATCTGTGCGACGCGGGCTTCGTGAACAGGATCATCGGGCGGGTCGAAGGGTAGTTTGTCTATCACAACCATTGAGAGAGCCTCACCGGCAATATCTACCCCTTCCCAGAAGCTCTTGAGGCCAAAGAGGATGGCACCTTTTTCTTCGCGGAACTTGCGTGTGAGTTCGATACGCGGCATATCGCCCTGGCGCAAGAGAGGGTTATCCAGATGCGGCTCCATCAACTCGTAAGCGCCGTCGAGCATACGTTTGCTGGAAAATAGCAGGAAGGCACGGCCCCGCGAAAGCTTGACGAGACGATACATCTCACGCGCTATCGCCTTCGTATAGTCATCAGCACCTTCGCCGTAAACGGGTGCGGGCAGGTCGCGAGGCAGGTAGAGCAGGGCGTTGCTCTCGAAATCGAACGATAGCGGGAGGATGCGCTCAATTACTTTGTCTTGTTCGAGCAAGTCAAGGCCGGTGCGACGACGGAAATAGGAGAAATTCGCTCCCCTGTCATCTGGTCTAGTAGCATTGGGGCCGATGGTTGCCAGTGTTGCCGAAGTGCAGATAACATCGCTTTTCTTAAATAATTGCTCTTTTAACCACGAGGTGACATCAAGCGGTGCGGCTGAGACTTCTAACTGCACGCCGCCGCGAGCTCCTGTGTGAACGCGCTCGACGTAATAGACAAAGCGATTGGGCTGGTCAACCGAGAAGACGGTACGAATATTCTGCGCGAGATTCTGCGTGCGTTTCAATAACTTATCGTACAGTTGGCCTTCCTTGTCCGGCAAATTATTTGGCTTTTGCTTGCGCAGAGAGTCAGCCAGATCAGTGATGACCGAAGCAAGTTTCAGACCCTCTTCAAACGGTGAGTGCAGATTGGCGCGTCCCTTATAGCCTGGGTCCGCCACCAATTTGAGCCGCTCCCAGGCGTGCATCATGGCTTTATTGGCATCATCTTGCAGGCTCAGTGTGCTGTGGTGCTTGAGCAAGTTCTGCGCCAGCAGCGTCATAATCTGATTGGGGTTGACGGTGACGGTAAATGAGCGCGTGGCCTCTTCCTCTAAATGGTGCGCCTCGTCCAGTACAATCACTTCGCGGCTCGGCAAGAAATAACCGTCCATTGCCGCGTCCAGCAAAAGCAGGGTATGGTTGACGACGATGATCTGCGCTCGCTCCGCCCGTTCACGCATCGTGCGGACGTAGCAATCGCCGTAGTAACCGCACTTGCTCCACGCGCACTGATCGCTATCGGCGCAGACCTTGCCGCGAATATCCCCCGGCACCTGGAAATCCAGCGTCTCGAAATCGCCCATAAAGCCTGCGTCAGGATCGTTGGTTACATCGAGCAGACGCATGAAATCGCGATTCTTCGCATAAAATTGCATGCCAACGCGCTCATTTTCCAGCCGGTCCAGGCAGACATAATTGCCCATGCCCTTTACCAGCGCAGCATCGAAATGCTTGATATGCTTCTGCACGAAGGGAATATCTTTATAAAAAAGCTGTTCCTGCAATGCCTTATTGGCCGTACTGATAATGGCGACCTTGCCCGAACGCACGATCGGCACCAGGTATGCCAGCGATTTACCAGTACCCGTGCCAGCTTCAATCACCGCGTGCTTTCCGTCTGTCAACGAACGCGCTACCAGCGTTGCCATCTCAATCTGCGCGGGCCGCTCCTCATAGCCCGGCAAGCGCCGCGAAAGAATACCCCCCTGACACAGGTCGGCAGTAACGATATCGGCAAGGTAGTTGGAGATATCCTTGTTCGATGTGTCTGTAGGGCTACGATTTATCGCGCCCTCAAAATCGATATCATCTATGTCTACGGTTTCTTGTTCTGTTCCATTCTTGTTCTGTATTGTGGTTGTTGGAGGCGTTGGGATTTCAGGTTGGGGCAGGGACGGCGGACGCGCCCCCTGTCTGGGGGACACACCCTCTCTGGGGGAGAGGTAATCATAATCGGTCCCTACTGGGCCATGAACGTTGTTAGCGTCCGGTGTATGACCATTCAGGTTGCTGTTATCATTTGTCTGTTTGACTGGTGTTGTAGATGGGCGTTTTATCTCAACTTTAAGTGGTAATCCCATCAAGGCGTGTAAATAATTATCTGAGAAAGATTGGATACTGGGGAAGCGTTCTTCGGGCTGGTAGGCGAGCGCCATCAGTAGCACGCTTTCGACATTGGGCGAAATGGTGCTGTTCAGACTGCTCGGAATGGGTAATGGTTCATGCTCTTGTTGGTACAGCAGCGTGGCGCGTTCGGTTGCGCTGTAGGGACGTTTGCCGCATAGCCATTCGTAGACGACCACTGCCAGCGCGTACTGGTCGCTGGCAGGCGTCACTATTCCACGCAGTTGCTCAGGTGCCATATATGGAATAGCCGCCGACACGTCGTCAAAAGGGTTGATGGGTTGTTGCAATGCCAGCGAAAAATCTGTAAGCAATGTTTCTTTATTTGGGCCTGTGAGCAGGTTGTCAGGATGTAAGTTGCCGTGCAGGATGTTTTTGGTGTGCGCATATCCTAATGCATCGGCAATGGGAGTGAGCAGGCGTTTAACTTCATCGGGTGCAATTTGTTGACCCGCAGGTATGCGTTGCCGGAACGTTTCCCCCGCGACATATTGCATGACAAGGAATCCAACGGTTCCTGTAGTATCTGACTGTTGCGTCAGACCAAAATCGAGGACGGGAACTGCGAAGCGATGCGAGAATTTCTTGAGCTGCATGGCGCGAGCGAGAAACGCCTCTTTTGCTTCATCCGTTGAGAATGGTGCGCACTGTACCCGTATGAAGACATCTTTTTTGCGAGCCGGATGTTTTCCCAGATAGTGACGGCATGTAGAACTTTCCCGTAACAGGCGAGTAACCGGATAAAGGCCAATCTGTTGCAGTTCTACGTTCGCGTCCGCCATAATGGAATATGCTCCCCTGATACTGTTCTAACCATGCTGTTAAGAACGAATGTTTTGCTTGCACCGCAAGTATAGCACAGAGAGTGGTAAAGGGACAATGTGCAAAATTGTAAGGGAAAAAGTACTTGACAGGAAAAGTTGCGTGCGGTATATTAGTGTAAGAAGTACACTAATAGCGTGAGAATGAGCAATCATTATGCGCTCTTCTGATGCAAGTATATCACATGGCTATCAAATTTGGATAGGGATTTTGTATGGAACAGACTGAAGCGACAAAAGGTGTGGAGGGAAAGATGACAACGGACGAGGCAAAGGCACATCATTACGATGCCAGCAAGTATGAGCGGCCATCAGTGACGGTAGATGTAGTGATGATGAGTTTACGTCACCGTGATTTGCAGGTGTTGCTTATTAAACGGCGTTCGTGGCCTTACGAAGGGATGTGGGCCATCCCTGGTGGGTTTGTCAATATGGATGAGTCGCTGGAGACGGCGGCGAAACGCGAATTACAGGAAGAGACAGGAGTGCAGGATGTCTACCTGGAGCAACTCTACACGTTCGGCGATCCCGGACGCGATCCGCGCACTCGTGTGATCACCGTCGTCTATTTTGCGCTGTTGGACTCCGCTCGTTTGCAGGTTAAGGCTGCCGATGATGCCGCCGATGTGGGGTGGTTTTCGGTCTATTATCTGCCCCCGCTCGCTTTTGACCACGAAAAGATTCTCCAGTACACGCTCAGCCGTCTGCGCGGCAAGCTTGACTATACCACCATCGCCTTTAACCTGTTGCCGGAAAGATTTACCCTACACGAGTTGCAGCGCGTCTATGAGATCATCCAGCATAAGAAGCTCGACAAGCGCAATTTCCGCAAAAAAATACTTTCCACTGGCATCCTCGAAGATACTGGTGCCAAGAAGATGGAGGGCACTCATCGGCCCGCTCGTCTTTATCGATTCAACCCTTCGGTAGAAGCGAAGCTGTAAACAGTTCAACAAAAATGGTAAAAATGGTGTCAAAAAACTTGCCAGGCAAGTTTTTTGACACCATTTTTACCATTTTTGTTGAACTGATAAGAAAGATGGTTATGCTGTCTTGATAGACGCTGCTTTTTGCAAACCTAGCTCTTCGGTGGACTGCTGGCGCATCTGGAACTTCTGAATTTTGCCGGTGACGGTCATGGGGAATTCATCCACGAACTTGAAGTAGCGCGGGATTTTGTAGTGCGCTATCTGGCCTTTGCAGAACGCTTGTAGTTCCTCGGGTGTGACCTGTTCGCCGGATTTAACTTTGACCCATGCCATGATTTCTTCGCCGTACTTCTCGTCAGGTAGGCCAATGACCTGCACGTCGCTAATCTTGGGGTGTGTGTACAGGAATTCTTCAATTTCGCGTGGGTAAACGTTTTCGCCGCCACGAATAATCATGTCCTTGATGCGCCCGACGATATTGACGTAGCCCTGCTCGTCCATCGTTGCGAGATCGCCAGTGTGCATCCAATGCGCACGGTCAATGGCATCCACAGTGGCCTGCTCGTTGTTCCAGTAGCCGAGCATGATACTGTAGCCGCGTGTGCAAAACTCGCCGGTCGTACCAAGTGGGACAACCTGGCCTGTTGCGGGGTCAACAATCTTAATTTCCAGGTGTGGGTGAACCTGTCCAACCGTGCCGACGCGCTTATCAAGCGGTGCGTCAATGCGCGTCTGCGTTGAGACGGGGCTGGTCTCGGTCATCCCATAGCAGATTTCGACTTCGCTCATATGCATCAAACTGATTACTTTTTTCATGACCTCGCTGGGGCAAGGTGAACCGGCCATGACGCCTGTACGCAGGCTGGTCAGGTCAAATTTGCTGAAGTCCGGGTGGTCGAGTTCCGCGATGAACATGGTGGGAACGCCATAGAGTGCTGTACAACGCTCTTCCTGTACCGTTTGCAGAACGGCGAGTGGCTCGAAACCCTCCGAAGGGTAAACCATCGCCGCGCCGTGGCTGACGCAGCCGAGATTGCCCATCACCATACCAAAACAGTGGTAGAGCGGAACGGGAATACAAAGCCGATCATTGTGGCTGAAATTTTGCAAACGAGCCATGAAATAGCCGTTGTTCAGAATGTTGTGGTGGCTAAGCGTCGCTCCTTTAGGAAAGCCGGTGGTGCCACTGGTGTACTGAATGTTGATCGGATCATCAAATTCCTGCTCGCGCTGTCGCGTGTTAAGGTCGGCATCGCTTACCGGGTCGCCCATTGCCATCAGTTCGTCCCAGGTGAACATGCCAGGAACGCTGTCTGATCCCAGGCGAATGACCGTCGTCAATTCCGGCAATTTGGCGGCACTGAGTTTCCCCGGCTCGCTATCTTTAAGTTCTGGTGCCAGCGTGTAGACCATTTCCGTATAGTTGGAGGTCTTGAACTGCGGCGAAATGATGATGCTGGTGCAGCCGGATTGTTTGAGCGCGTATTCCAGTTCGTGCAAGCGGTACGACGGGTTAATGTTGACCAGAATTACGCCAATTTTGCTGGTAGCGAACTGTGTGATGCACCACTCTGCGCGATTGGGCGACCAGATGCCGACGCGCTGTCCCTTTTGCAGTCCCAGTTGCATCAAGCCTTTGGCACACTGGTTCACCTGCGCCTGCAATTCGCGGTAGGTTAGGCGAATATGTTGATGGCGAGAAATAAGAGCCGGTTGGTCAGGGTATTGCTCAATTGTCTGATCAAACAGGTCACCGATAGTCAGGCCCAACAACGGTGTATCACTGGTGCCACTTGCATAGCTCCATTGCCTCTCGGCCTGCTGAGTAGGGGCAGCAGATGGATTCTTTTGTACTACTGTCATAGTGTTCTCCCTTTTAGGATGTCGTGAATAGGTGAGCAATGCTGTAAGATATCTTGTATTTGAGTTAAGAGTATCCGATGTGGAAGTAAAAATCAAGTAATGGATTTTTGCAGAGTGGCGAGAGATTGTGATGAAAAAGAGATAGCCACAGCACGCCAACGTGTGCTATAATAATATCTGAGTAAACAGGTCGGAATTTCACCTTTTATCCTGGACTTGTCTCACATTAACACAACAAGAGCAATATAGGCGACCTATTTGATATACTCTTTGAGAGGATACGGTATATGGCGGAACAAATTACTGCCGAAATGGTTATTCATGATGTTGTTACAAAGTACCCGGCGACGGTCAAAGTCTTTCATGGGCATGGTTTGCCCTGCACGGCGTGTGCGGTCGGTGCACGGGAAAGCGTTGCAGGCGGCGCACGTACTCATCGTTTCGACCCGGAAAAGCTGGCACTGCTGCTAAAAGATTTGAACGCGGCGGCAAATGGGCAACCCACTTCGATAGCTCCTAAGAAAGCACCAGTTGGGCGCGGTATCCCGTTACAGATGTCCAATGCCGCACCGGATCGCAAGATTAAGCAAGTTATAGCTATTATGAGCGGCAAAGGCGGCGTGGGTAAATCGTTGGTGACTGGCTTGCTTGCTGTTTCACTGCGACGGCAGGGAATGCATGTTGGTATTCTTGATGGCGATATCACCGGCCCCAGCATTGCCCGTATGTTTGGCACGAAGGGCCAGCCGATGAAATCCGCGAGCGGTGGCATTGAGCCGTTGACCAGTCGCGGCGGTATTAAGGTCATGTCCATGAACATGTTCCTTGAGAACGAGAGCGACCCCGTTGTCTGGCGCGGCCCCATGATATCCAGTGCCATCAAACAATTCTATAGCGATGTCGACTGGGGTCAGCTTGACTACCTGCTGGTAGACCTGCCGCCCGGCACATCGGATGCTCCCATGACGGTCTTGCAATCTCTGCCGGTTGACGGCATTGTCATCGTCTCTTCGCCACAGATGCTGGCGACAATGGTAGTGAAAAAGTGCATCAGCATGGTACAACAATTGAAAGGTATCATCGTCGGCGTCGTAGAGAATATGGCGTACTTCCAGACACCCGATGGCGAACGCTACGAAATCTTTGGCCCCAGCAATGGCACTGACCTGGTGAATATGACTGGTGCTCCCTTGCTGGCACAACTTCCAATTGATTCCACCTTGACGACCCTTTGTGATGCCGGTCGCGTCGAAGAGTATTACGCCGAAGCGTTTGATACAATGGCGGAGAATTTCATCAATACATTGAAGATTAAACGATAGCATTGGAAGGGGAAAAACAACTGCCTGCTATGCAGAGTCGCTGCATAGCAGGCAGTTGTTTTTTCTCGGTATTTTTCCCACTTGATTATCCATGTGTTTACGTTTATAATACTGTAGAAATTTCATACTTTTGTACGCACTCATCACTTTTGTACGAGATTAGAGGGAAAAAAGATGCTACAACCAGGACAGCAAATAGAGGATTACCGCATTGTCAATCTTTTCTCAAGTGGGGGTATGGGAGAAATTTATCTGGCGGATGAGACGTCACTTGGGCGACAGGTTGCCATAAAGGTAATTCGTCCTGAAGTTATTAAATATCCGAATTCGGAAGATGCTCGCAAGATGATCCAGCTATTCCGTCGGGAAGCTTCTGCGGTTGCCAAACTGAACCATCCCGACATTTTGCCATTGTTCCGCTTTGGCGAGGCAACGGTAGATGGTACCCCTCTCATGTTCATGGTTATGCCGTATTGTGAGGAAAAATCGCTCACGGACTGGTTGTACAAGCATAACAAAACTACGCTGACCGCGCAAGAAGCGGAGCCGCTCGTGCGGCAGGCTGCCGAGGCGCTTCAGTATGCACACGATCAGGGTATTATTCACCTGGATGTGAAACTCTCGAATTTCCTGGTGCGCTATCCGACCGATGATGTTCAACGCCTGAATGTACAACTGGCGGACTTTGGCGTTGCCAAATTTACCGCGACAAGTGGCGTGAGCCAGACGGTGCGTGGCAGCCTGGAGGCAATGCCCCCTGAACAGTGGGAAGGTTCACCCGTTTACGCTTCTGATCAGTACGCGCTGGCGGTAATGGTCTATAAACTCCTGACGGGGCGTAATCCTTTCGTTGGTTCTGGTTTTGAGCAACTCTGGCATCAGCATCGCACGGCACAGCCGCAGCCGCCGAGTACCGTCAACGCCGCTGTCCCGCGTGCCATTGACGCTGTTCTCTTGCGAGCAATGGCGAAAAACCCGCAAGATCGCTATCCCTCCATGCGTGCTTTTGCCGATGCATACCGGGAGGCTCTGCAACCCGCTGCACAACCCATTAGAAGCAGCTTCCCTCCTATTCAACAAACGTTGCTGATTTCAGCAGACGAGGCGCGTATGGGAACCCGGCGTACGATCACACTTCCTTCAGGCGAACCTCTATCCGTATTTGTGCCCCCAGGCGTCTTTTCCGGCCAGGTGCTTCCTATTGAGCGGCAGGGTATGCCAACGGTGCTTGTGACTGTGAGCACATCCTCAATGATAGCGCCGCCACCACCCCTTGATAGGACTCAACTCGCACAGCCGCCGCAAGGAGCAACACCTCAATTTGGCCAGATGCCTATGGGTCAATCGCAAGGAGCAACACCTCAATTTGGCCAGATGCCTATGGGCCAGGGAGGAACATCGACTCCATTAGATAGGACTCAGCTCGCGCAGCCGCAGCAAGGGGCAGCATCTCAAATGCAATTTGGTCAAACGCAATGGGGTCAACCGCCCGTGGGTCAACCACCGATGAATCAACCATCAATGGGTCAACTGCCAATAGGCCAAACGCAGGGACAGCCGCAGCGTCCCAAATCCAACCCCACCCGGATCATCGTGCTTGCCATTATAGCCCTGGTCGTGATCATTGGTGCTGTAGTTGGCATCTTCGCGTTTACAACGAACCAGCATAACCAGCAGGTGGCGGCGACTGGCACGGCGTCGACTCAGACACAGGTTGCCCAGAATAATCTGAATGGCACCGCGACCCAATCGGCGGCGAATGCGGCAGCGACGCAGGCGGCAGCCAACGCAACTGCTACGGCTGCCAATACGTTCCCAAATGTGGCGGGTAACTATTCAGGGTCCTTCACAAACAATGCGAATGGCGGAAAACAGGGAGCGTTGGCATTGGCTTTACAGCAGAATCAACAAAGTCTTACCGGTACCTGTTCAGTAGACGCAGCTCCTTTTCCCATTCATAATGGCAGTGTGACACAGAGCGGACAAGTAGCTTTCTCGATCACTATCCCAGCCACATCAAGTTCAAGCGAAACTCAGGTGGATTTCGTTGGTTCACAACAGGCGGATGGGAGCTTAAGCGGAACATTTACTTCATCCACCGGGGGTCAAGGTACGTGGGCTGCGACGAAGTCGTAACTACAACAGCAAATTTTGCTTGAACGTTTGCAGATTAGAGCGGCCATCGACGCGGATGCGCAGGAGATCGAGCGGTGACAGGCTACTCTGATAGGTGCCGGTTCTGCCGGGATCGGTTGTCGCTCCAACGTAGCCATCGGCTGTCAGTAGGGCGACGATATGCTGTTGCAGGATGAGGCTGCCGCTACGGAACGGCTCGCCGGATGGATAGCAGAATTGTTGTATAAGGATACCCATGTTCTGTTGGAGCGTGGCTTGTGATTGCTGCGCTTCCATTTGTGCCAACCGCGGGGAGTAAAGGTACTCGGCACCTATATCTACGTGGTGAACGGTATGCGAGCCAATTTGCATGCCACCGGCATAAAGCGCGTCTAGCTCATTCCAATTCATATAGCCATTCCAGCCAACCTTCCCCGTAATGATATAGAACATGCCGCTAAAACCATGCGCCTTGAGCAGCGGATAGGCGTACTGGTAGACATCCTCATAGCCATCATCGAAGGTCAGGATAATAGGTTTCGTTGGCAATGGTCCTCGGTAGTAGAGCGCGTCAAATAGCTGGTTAAAGGTGATGGTATGGTAGCCTTGCTGTTTGAGATAGTCCAATTGTTGCGCAAAGAGGGTCGGTGTAACCGTCAAACTAAAAATAAGCTGATCAGGTACTTTCGCGGCGGAGATGTGATGATACATCAGAATAGGCACATGTATCTTTAGTAACGTTGGTTGCAGCGGCGGCAAGATGGGTGCTTCCAGATCGGCGGGGCCGCCAGCGAGAACGAGCCAGTGGATGATATTGCCGCGTGAGTCCGTCACAGCTTTGATAATAAAGGGCAAGTTCTGAAACACCTGCTCCGGGTGCAAATCTTCGGGGGGCGCAAGTGGGTCTATTTGGATAGCTTGCCCCGGTATCAATACAAGAGAGACCGGCATCGCCAGTACATGGGTATAATCCTGCATTGTCTCCGGGTTGACCCAATTGGCGAGCCAGTGGATATGTCCCACGCTATACCGTTGCAGCGTGTATCCTTGAAAGCGGTTTTGCCAGTACGTTGCGAAGGCTGTTTCACCGGGCCACATGGCCTGCACATCTGGATCAAGTAGTGACCACATAGCCGAGTAATCATGCGTAAACAGGCCATCTGTATATTGGTTCGCTACTGCTTTCGCCTCAGTGCGGTAGGTATTTGGTACATACTCTGCTGATAATGCCAGACGCGAGACCGGAGCTTCAGAAAGAACCTGTTGTACATGCGAGCGTGAAAAATAACTGCTGATATCCGAAAGCCACGCGGGCATTGTCCAGAAAATTACCAAAAGAGGTGATAAAAGGCAAATTGTGGCAATAATGATAAAAGACCAGGAGCGTTTTCGCGCACGGGCCGTTGCCTCTATCTGGCTTTTGAGATATGTTGCACTCACTTGTTGCTCAGTTCGCCGTCTTTTTATATTTTTCCCTGTATTCAGCATAGCAATTATGTTTCTAGATATATCAGCATGTGTCATTTTACATAAAATAAACACGTTTTGTTTCGCCATTAGGGTACAGGGTGAAATATGTTTTAAGTTAGAGAAGGCGCAAAGAAGGCGGCACACATTCCGCGCGGAATGTGTGCCGCCTTCTTTGCGCCTTCTCTAACTGCTTACCGTGTGCGTGCAACCTGTCGCTTCGGTGGAATATGTACCGGGCGACCTTCGACGGCCAGTACAGCTTCGCGAATGCCTTCGCTGAGCGTGGGGTGCGGATGGATGGTATCAATGATCTCGTCGCCGGTCAGTTCGCCGCGCATCGCCACCGAGAACTCGCTAATCAGGTTGGTCGCGTCGGGTCCGATGATATGCGCTCCGAGAATCTCGTTGTACTTACCCATGATAACTTTTGTGAAGCCCTCTGTTTCGGCGGTGGCAACGGCTTTGCCTATCGCGGTCCAGGGGAAACGCTCGACGCGTGCGTCGGGTTGTTGCTCTTTGGCCTGTGCCTCGGTCAGCCCGACGAAGGCGACTTCGGGGAAGGTGTAGATGGGGTTGGGTACGACGTTGTAGTCCATCTTCGCCTCGTGTCCCATCGCGTTATCAGAGGCAATTTCGCCTTCCATCGAGGCGACATGTGCCAGGCCCGCGCCATGCACGAGGTCGCCGATAGCGTAAATGCCGGGGAGATTGGTCTCCATCTTTTCGTTGACGCGCACACGCCCACGGTCGGTATCCAGCCCCTGCTCCATCAGGCGTTCCAGACCTGTTGTGTTTGCGCGGCGGCTGACCGCAATCAAGACATATTCGCCGGTGAAGCTCTGTTCGCCCTTTTCTGTTTGCGCGGTAACTTTTTTCATATCGCCATCGTCAGAAATCGTCTCGACTTTGGCACTGGTGACGATGTTGATGCCGCGTTTCGTCAGGATGCGAACCAGTAATTTGCGCACCTCTTCATCCACTGGTGCGAGAACGTAAGGCAGCATCTCGACAACCGTTACCTGTGTACCAAGGGCACTGAACATACAGGCCAGTTCCATGCCGATAACGCCGCCTCCGACACAGATCATGCTTTTGGGCAGCTCAGGCAGGTTCCAGCAGGTGTCGCTATTCATCACATTGCGCCCATCAATGCCGGGGAATGGCGGTATAAGCGGCACGGAGCCGGTGGCAAGGATAATTTTGTCGGCATCGAATTGTTGCTGTGAGCCGTCGTTCAGGGCGACTGTGACCGTGCGCGAGGCGTCAACCGTTCCTGTGCCATCGAATACATCAACGTTGTTGCCCTTCATGAGGACACCAACGCCGCCCGTCATGCGTTTGACCACTTTATCTTTGAAGGCGACCGCTTTGCTCATGTCGAATGTTGGCGGTTGCGCGACCTCAATGCCCAGTTCATCGAATGACCCGAAGCTGTGCATCACTTCTGCGATATGCAGCATGGCTTTAGATGGGATACAGCCGACATTGAGGCAGGTGCCGCCGAGATACTGTTTCTCGACAATTGCTACTTTGGCCCCTAATTGGGCGGCACGAATGGCGGCGACATAGCCACCGGGGCCGGAGCCAATAATCGCGACATCATAATGTGTACTTGCCATAATTATTACTCTTCTCCTGCAATCTGAAAATACACCTTGAGAGCGATATGTTCTCGTGTGAGCCTCACACCCTCCGCGAACCGCTCTAAGGGTAAACGATGACTGATTAAGTGGGTGACGCGCACCTTACCGCTGCTGAGCCAGCCGAGGGCGGTGCGCAGTTCGTCCGGCGACGAAGAATAGGTACTGGTAATGGTCATTTCCCGCTGATACAGCGTTTCCAGGTGAAATGGAACTGCCCCACTGTGGGCCGCGAAAATATTGATGGTGCCACCCTTGCGCACTGCGGCAACCGCTTGCATGAATGGTCGCATACCGGCGACCGTGATCATGGCGGCATCGGCTCCGCGCCCTTCAGTGTATGCTGCCAGCAGTGCCTGTAGACCTTGCTCATCATGCGGAGCGAGCCACGCGACATCGGCTCCCAGTTCGCGAGCAAGCTCTAACCGTTCCGGCAAAAGGTCTACCCCATATACTTGAATACGTTGGCTGGTATCCATGCTGAAAGCTTTGATTGCCTGTACCATCAGCAAGCCAATTGAGCCGAGGCCCACTACGATTACGCTATCACCATCCTGAAGCGGTGTGCGTCGAACGGCGCGTACGCAGCAGGCCAGTGGTTCGGTAAATGACCCTTCCTCCGCGCTCAATCTATCAGGTAGGATCAGTGTTGTGTGCTGCACATGCTCGGCAGGGACCCGAATATATTCAGAAAAGCCACACGGATCGATGTTCGATGCCTTGAAAGCCGCACACATTGAATAATTGCCATGACAGCAGTAATGGCATTTCCCGCAAGGGACATGATGAGCGACGATGACGCGCTGCCCTGGCTGAAATGCGGAAACGGCATTGCCCCGCTCAACAATAGTGCCCGTCAATTCATGACCCAACGTGACCGGCGGCGGCGCTTGCTCCACAATCTTGAGAATATCGGAGCCGCACAGTCCACAGCCATGAACCTTCACCAGTATTTCCTGTGAAGTGATGGTCGGTACAGGTGACTTTTCCAGACGAATGTCGTCATAGCTGTGGTAGATAACTGCATTCACGACGATACTCAATGACCCTCTTGTACTATTTTGATCGTCTTTAGTATAGCATTTTTAGCGGTACGGGTGCCATGTCATCGTATAGCCTATTTTGCCTGTTGATGCGGTTTTGAGAGAAAAACCGTAACCTGAAACGTATATATGGGTGTAAGGAACAAATGTACAGCAAATGTCCTTACGCCATATCGGTATACGGAATATATCAACTATTTGCCTTTAACGATTGAACATCCGACACAGGTAACTATTGAGCGCGGAAGTGTCCGATGTATAGGTGGAAGTGAAGTGTACTCAAGATTATGAATGAATAGGAGTAAATTGAATGGCGACAACCGGCGAATTACGTGCAATTATGCAAGAGCTGGACTTGATCGAGATCGGGGATGCGGCTAGCTATCTGGGGGAAGAGGTATTTGTGGTGGATGAATTGCCTGTTTCGGTACAAGCGACCGTGATTCTTGTTACTACGGATACATATCTCGCAACTTGCGACAGCAACTCTTGCCAGGCTCTTCCCGCCTGACGTGGAGAGCTTGTGAAACAACTTGCCTGGTACTTGTGTGAGCATTTTGAAATGCACAAGTGCCAGGCTTTTTAATATCTGGCTTCCAGCAGTGTTTTGATGCGTTTTTCCTCATTGGGTATACCGGACGCTTTTATTTGCTTGACCACCGCCTTCACATCGTAAGGAACACGTCGTATCTCCGCTTCCCAGCTGCTCTCCTGCCAGGAGAGAATAGCATAAGAAGCGCGTATATCCTCGTCGCGAGGTAGGCCACAACTGCCGACATCGATGAGCAGCAGTTTGCGCCAACGTCGCGTATAGGCAATATGCAAATGCCCGAAGGCCAACGCCCCGATATTTGGCCCTAATCCACCCAGCAAATGTTCGAGTGCGTCGTCTGGCGCGTTCGGGAAAATGGCATCTTCCTGGTTGATGGGGTTTGCGTGTACGACCAGCAGATCGGTGCCATCAGAATTTTTAATGAGATGCGACACGGGCAACGACGCGAGATAGTCAATGCCCGCCTGCCCGATTTGTTCCCGCGTCCACGAGACCGTTGTGCGTTTCTTCAAGCCTTTGTCAGGAGCTTCATTTACGACCTCGACATCTACGTTGCCCTGCAAAACCGGACAGTTCAGCCCCTGTACCGTTTCCAATACCTGTTTGGGGCATGGCCCATTCAAACACAGGTCACCCGCGATAACGAGATGATCTACTTCCGGCTGCTCTGCCAGATCCTGTAATACTGCATCAAGCGCAATTTGATTACCATGAATATCTGAAATAATCGCTACACGCATATGTTTTCCTTATGTGCGCTACTTTTTTGCAAAGATGCCGCTTAACCTTAACGAGTGAAGATATGTGACCGTTATTACTATATCGCATTTGATAAGGAAAAACCAGTTATTTTGAGATAGTAAGATAGGTTGCTGTTTCAGCAGGTGGGCACTTATTCTTTTATCCTTTTCCCCAGAGAAAGAATTTTATAGCATAACTGCATGCAGTATGTTATACTTGTGTTATGGTAACCACCAAAGTTGCAGCAGTTAGTGAAGCAATGTATCTGCGTGATGCATTCCTATCCTTTCTAAAGAGTGAACAAAGAGGATCACGAGGAGGAATTAAGAGACAATGCAACAGGAAGATGAAAAGCAAGCATCACGAATAGTATTGTTGTCAGAAATGCAAGAGGAATTGAAAGATATGCACACTGTAATCCTGCATCGTCTTGAAGATTTGGAGATGCAGCAAGAGGAGTTGCGACAATACCAGATGCAGGTTATGCGAGCGCTGGCAACTTTTCGCTCGTTACTCGAACAGGAACAAAAGGGGCATGGAGGTTAAACCAGGAGACCCGGCTTTGGAGCCAGGGACATGCGCATGAGAAAAGTTGGTGTCATTTCTGATACGCACATCCCCCATTTCAAGCGAATACCCGCTGCTGTCTGGCAACATTTTGCCGGCGTCGAGTTAATTATTCACGCGGGCGACCTCTCCATTTTGCGCGTTCTTAACGAGCTAGAAGCCATCGCGCCCGTCGTAGCTGTGCAAGGCAATATTGAGACCGAGGAGGTCGTGCGTGCCTTGCCTATCAAGCGCGAAATACTGGTCGGCGGCTGTCGCATTGGCATAGTGCATATCCTCGGAGAAACCAATAACCGCGTGCGTCTCGCCCGCCATGAGTTCCCCAGCGTCCGCTGCGTTGTCTATGGCCATAGCCATATTCCCTACAATCAAGAACACAACGGGCAACTGCTCTTCAATCCTGGCAGTGCCACCGACCGCCGCCGTCAACCCTCCTGTAGCATCGGGTTACTGTATATTGATGATGAATTGGGAAGTATACGAGGGGAGATTATTTTGTTATGACAACCGTGGATGAGTGGCGCGAATTGGAACGGACGAGCCATGACATCAAGCACGAATATATAGATGGGCATGCGTATGCGACGTCAGGAGGAAGTCTTGCTCATGGTCGCATTGGGCTTAATGCTTGCATCGCTTTTGAAAATGCCCTTCTAGCAAGGGGTAAGCGGTGCTTCGTCTACAACTCAGATGTCGCCACGCGCCTCTCGTCAAGACGCTACACCTACCCCGATGCATCAGTGACATGTGACGAGCGCGATCAACCAGCACCTGACAAGACAGAAGTACAATCTCCCCGGGTGATTGTCGAAGTCCTTTCAGATTCTACGGAAGCCTATGACCGGGGAAGGAAGTTTAGCTTTTACCGTGCTTGTCCAACTGTACAAGAGTATGTGATTGTTGCCACGAAGTATCAGACAGTAGAAATCTACAGGCGCACTCCCGAAACATGGACGTATGATGCCTATGGGCCAGGTGATGTAATTGAGATAACAAGCCTTGATATACGTATTCCAGTGTCCGCACTCTACAGAAATGCCGGAGTACCAGAGGGTGTGGACGACCCTGAAGGCGAAGTCTAAAATTCTACATTCTCACCAGCGACCGTGTAATCCTATCCAGCGACGGACAGCCTGACAGAGCCATTGCAAGCTCAAGCTCAGTGCGCAGTATCTCCAACACGCTATGTACGCCGTCGGCACCGTTGACGGCCAGACCCCAGATGGCGGGGCGACCGACGAAGACGGCACGCGCACCGAGGGCAAGAGCTTTGAGGATATCGGTGCCGCGTCGTATGCCGCCATCAATGTAAACCTCGCAGCGTCCGTCTACTGCTTCGATGATTTCGGGTAATGCCTCTATACTGGGAATAGCTCCATCAAGTTGGCGACCGCCGTGATTGGAGACGACGATAGCGTCCGCGCCTCTTTCCAACGCAATCAATGCATCTTCCGCCGTGAGAAGACCCTTGACGACAATGGGCAGGGTAGTGAGACCGCGCAGCCAGTCCATAGCATCCCAGGTGAGATACGTTGGTACGGGAATGTAGTCGTCGTCCTGCTCGACATCTTTGTAATTGGCGATGAACAGGTGCGATGGCAACACGAATTGATTGCGGATATCTCGCTCACGATTACTCAGACGCGGCAGGTCTGCCGTCAGCACAATAGCTTTATAGCCAGTCGCTTCGGCGCGTTTGACCACTTTTTCCGTTGATTGCAGGTCACGGTAGCTGTAAAGTTGGAACCAGAGCGGATTTGTTGCTACGGCGGCGATTTCTTCCAGGGTGCGATTGGAAAAGGAACTGGCAATCATGATGGTGTCTGAGCGGCCCGTTCCCTGCGCCGTTGCACACTCCCCTTCGGGATGTGCCATGCAGTGATATGCTGTGGGGGCGACGAGAACGGGCATACTGATGGGTGTACCGAGAACGGTGGTGCGCATATCAATCGAACGAACGTCAACCAGCATGCGTGGACGCAGCTTGATGCGTTGGAACGCTGCGCGGCATTCACGCAGCGTCACTTCATCATCGCTCCCGCCCTGATAATAGCCCCAGGCACCCGGCTCTATCCGTTCCTCTGCCAGTTTTTCGTAGTCACTGAGATTGATAGGTATCATGTTCTTGCCTTCTTTTTGGATACGTTTTACGGCCAGGCATGCTTCTGCATGTTGTAGCCAGAATTCCTTTTTGCGAGCTTCAACCTCATAGATTGCACGAAATTCGAGATCAGCAAGGCACGCGCTACATGTTCTTCATACAACCTTTGACCATCTGCCTGAATATAGCGCTTGTTTCCCATTGTATGATGTACTCGCTATTCTTGCGCAAGAAGTGAGCTAGCCGCTTTGTTTAAACTTCTCATTGCGAAGTGGTGTTCGAGGGAAGAGAGCAGTTTGCGAAAAAGTAATGTGGCCCAGTTTTTGCGTACTACAAACGCAAAAACTGGGGTTTAAATTGACTGGTGCTACTTTAGCTTCATATACTCCTGTCCGCCCATGTAGGGGCGCAGGGCAGCCGGAATAAGTACGCTGCCGTCGGCTTGCTGGTGCGTTTCTAGCAGGGGGAGCATGATACGCGGCGAGGCGATGGCGGTATTGTTGAGCGTGTAGACAAACTTTACCTTGCCGTCTTCGTCGCGGTAGCGTAGGTTGGCACGGCGGGCCTGCCAGTCGTGCAGGTACGAACACGAATGCGTCTCGCGGTAGCGGTTCTCGCTGGGCAGCCAGCATTCGAGGTCGTACATGCCAACTTTGCCGTCGCCCATGTCGCCGGTGCAGACCTGCACGACGCGGTAGGGCAATTCGAGAGCCTGCACCAACTCCTCCGAGTTTTGTAGCAGGGCCTCGTGCCACAATACCGATTCCTCGTGGTCGGCTCTGGCGATGATGTATTGTTCGACCTTGCTGAACTGGTGGATGCGGAAGACGCCGCGTGTATCTTTACCATAGGTACCAGCCTCGCGGCGGAAGCAGGGACAATAGGCGACATAGCGCATGGGCAGGTCTTCGGCTTTGAGAATTTCATCTTTGTACATGCCGGTAATCGAGACCTCGCCGGTACCCACCAGAAATGTATCGTCGTTCTCAATGGCGTAGACCTGATCGCGCCCTTTGGGGAACTGCCCGCTGCCGATAAAGCAGAATTCGCGGGCCATCGCAGGCACAATGAGCGGTGTGAAGCCTTTTTGCACCATGCGGTCAAGGGCGAAATGCATCAGTGCAAGTTCGAGGCGGGCGGCGTCATTTTTGAGAATGTAGCTCCGCGCACCCGCGATTTTCACGCCGCGCTCGATATCCACCATGTCCAGTGCCTGCATGATGGTGTAGTGGTCGCGTGGCTCAAAATCGAATGTGGGCAATTCGCCCCAGTACTTGATAGGTACGTTATCGTCTCTCATCTTTGCCGATGGGCGTGCTGGGATCGGGAATATTCGGCACGAGGTAGAGCAGTTGTTGGCGCTCCTCGATCAGCGCGTTCAGTTCCGGCTCCAACTGCTTGATCTGTGCCGCCAGTTCTTTGCCCTCCGCGATGAGAGCATTGCGAGCGGCTGCATCTTTCCCTGCTCGCTGAATGCCCCGCGTAAGCTCGTGTTGTTGCGCACGCATTTCCTCTACCTGTCGTTGCAGGGTTGTAACTTTGCGGTCAACCTCCAACAGATAATCAACATCAAGCGTATTGTTCTTCAGTATTGCCGCCTCTTTGACGGCTTCGGGATTGCTCCGAATAAATGCCAGGTCTAACATACTAGTTCGTTATCCTTCCTTGCCTTCTACAACTGTTTGCCACACATGACGATTTCCAATAAAAAAGCGTTGTCGTCCTTCATGAAGGACGACAACGCTGAATACATTTTGCCGTGGTGCCACCTTGCTTTTTTCACGCCCAATCATACTGTTCTACTGTCATTATGTGAGCCATGAAACTCGCTGTTGCCCGCTAACGGGGGCGACCGTAAACGTTTATCACGCAGGCTCCCAGGTGGATTTCGTCTGTGCCGGCTCCTGCGTCGCACCAACCCGCAGTTCTCTTCTGCCGGACAATAGCTACTTGTCCTGTTCTTCGCCGCTCTTGTTATTTTAACTTGTACCAGCATAGCAGTCGCTGCGTTGTTTGTCAATAGTTTTCGGCATTTGGTTTCACTGTCCTACGGTGTTGGTGTGGGAGTGGGCGTTGTGCTACCACTACCCGACAAATCCCATACCTGAGCATTGCTGAATACTATGTCCGTTGGTACACTATCATCGTAGGAGGCGACGCCGATAGCACCGGAACTCAAGCTTGTATCGGTGACGGTGGCGACGTACTGCTGGTTCACGTAGAGATTCGAGCGTGTTTTGGACAGCGATGACCCCAATCACGTTTTGCTGGCTGAGACCGGGGGTAATTGCCGCCGTGTAGCCATAGCTCAAGGTAGCGGCCATGGTACCACTCTTATAGAGATCGAGGAAGTACGAGCCGTCAATGCCGATGCGGAAAAAATAGAAGGTAGTGGCGTTGGCCCGAAAAACAATGCCTCCCTGTGTACCGGTATCCACAGTCATTTGTACTTCGTAGGCGAAATCGCTAAAGTTGGTGGCCTCGGCGAGGCAGGTTTGGAAAGACCCCTTCTGCCGCTCAATAACGTGATAGGTGCTATTGTTAAAGGCACAGCCGGAAGCAGTTGTGCCATTGCTCGTATCCCAGTTATTGTTGTTACTATTGTCAGTTAGGGGATCGTTTAAGGTGGAACTGCCACTGGTATCCGTGGTGAAGGTGTTGGTGTTGGCGGTCGCGGTTGCTCCTGCAGTAGCACTGGTGGTCGTCTGAGTCACCGGGACGCTATTTGTCGCGGTTGCCGATGCGTAGATGTTCGCATTCGCGGTTGCGAATAGCTGTGCAGTTGCTTGAGCATATGCTTGAGTGGTACCTTGTGTGTGAACGCTGGCACGGGCAGCCGCTGTCGCCTGTGTGTGTACATTCTTCTGGTATTGCGTTGTGGTGGCGTAAACGATGAAGCCGAGTCCGCTCGCGATCAGTATGAGAGCCAGCACGCCAATAAAAATGATCATCCCGGTCGACGCGGTCTCATGCCGCTGGAATTGCGGTTGTACCGGTGGCCACGGGGGCACTGGAGGTACCGGAATATTTGGTACGGTATCAGCCGTCGGCGAAACGCTTTCCGGCTCCGGTATTTGATTTTCATCTGCCATGACGAACTACACACCCTTCTAGTTCAGGACTTGTTACAACGTCCATACTTCTGCATCACTGAAGGCTACATTAGAACTGCTTCCGGCTGAATTGCCGTCAAGCATACCTATTGCGCCAAGCGTGCTGGAGCTATCAGTAATCGTTGTTATATATTGTGCATTGATATAGAGGTAAATGCTGCTGTCACGTGCAATTACGGTCAGAGTGTTCTGCTGGTTAAAGCCGGTGGTGATGGCGGAGCTAGAAGCACTCGCCAATAGTTTTTCGTTGGCAGAACCAGTTGAAGTTGATCCCGCTCCTACATAGACGGCAGCATAGAGACCATCTGGACTGATTCCGAAGAAGTAGAGCTTGCGGTCGAGCGCGTCAACGCGAAAAGCAATACCGCCCAGGTTTCCCTGAATGATGGTTACTTTTACTTGATAGGCAAAATTGCTAAAGCTCGTTGCCTCACCGATGCAACTGCCAGATGCTCCGCTAAGATGAAGCGCACCTCCTGTGAAGGTACAGTTCTTGAGCGTACTCAGGTCTTGCCAGTTGTTATTGTCCTGGCCTGTGAGTGGGTCGTTGAGCGTTGGTGTCTGGCTTGTAACCTGGGTATAGAGTTCTTGCGGGTTGGTGGTTGTGATGGGAGTAGTAGCCTGTGCAAGAGGCGTTTTCGTCTGGGTTACGTGTCAGGCATTTGCTTGCGAGTGCTGGCTGGCTGGTAGCAGGACTGTGGCATAGAGTACGATACCCCCCCCACTGATGATAGCGATCACGAGGATGACGAGCAAAATGATGATGCCGGTTGAAAGGCCAGAACGGCGTCGTTGTGCTGATCGCTCTGCAATCGGTCGTGCGAATTGTTCCTGTGGAAACATCCCCGGTTGTGGTTGTTGCGACATACCCATAGACGGGTATGCTTGTTCCTGTCCAAATGCGCCGATTGGTTGCTGTGGCGGAGGAAAAGCCCCAGTATATGGCTGTCCGGGTACATACATTCCCGGTTGTCGGGAAGGAAAACCAGCTTGTGGATAACTTTGTACAGGCCCAAAAGTTGTGGCTGATTGCTGCGGATATTGCTGGTGTGTTGCGGGTGTTGCGGGTGTTGCGGGTGTTGTGGATATTGTGATGGTACGCTCGTTGGAGGATACACCTGTTGCGGTGGTTGCCCAAAAATCATATGTTGCTGTATGGGTTGAGATTGTTGTGGTTGTGGATATTGAGGGTATTGAGGGTATTGCGGATATTGAGGATATTGAGGATATTGAGGCTGTTGCGGTGGGTATGACGGTACCGCCTGTGGATAGGCTGAGAATGTTTCTTGTGTTGGCCCAAAGTCCATAAGGGGTAGAGCTTCATTGTTTGTTCTGTACACGCCCTGTCGCGGTGGATTGTTGGGTGTTGGCATTGTTGGTGTGGTTGGCTTCCCACAGTTTGGGCAAAGTGGTGCCCCGGCTGGTAGAATTGTGCCACAAGATGAACACTGCATAATTCTTACTCCTGATAAAATTTGCTGCCGCTAAAAAGAAAAGTTTACTACGTTATCCGCAATACTTTGAAGACAGCGTTTGTTTTATTACAATCGCCATACCTCGGCATGAGTAAATGCTACATCGGTTGGATGGGAGATGTCGCCTGCGACCACACCGATTGAGCCGCCACTAAAGGTAGTGTCGCTAACGCTTGCTACAAACTGTTTGTTGACAAAAAAGAACAGGTTACTGCCACGGGCAACAACGGTCAGGATATTTGTTTGGCCGGGAGCCGTTTTAATGGCGGAACTTGCGTCCTCAGCCAGTGCCGTATCCAGTTTATTACTTTTGGAGAGAAAAAGAGCATAATATCCATCATGACCGATGCGAAAGTAGTAAAAATTGGCGTTCCCATTATTCGAGCGAAAAATGAGACCGCCTTCATCGCCTCGAATAATGGTCATTTGTGCCTGGAAAGCAAAGTTGCTGAAGCTGGTAGATTGCGCGAAGCACGTCACAAAGTAATCTTTTTGCAGGATGCTGGCGTGCAATGCGCCTCCTGCAAATTGACAGCCGCCGCCGCTACCATCGCTATATTCGTCCCAATTGCTGGCACTATTGCCGCTTAACGAGTCATCCAGTGCAGGCTGCCCATTGGTGGCTTCTGTATAGATGGCATGGTAAGCCGTCACTGTCGCCACAGCGGCAACTGTAGATTGAGCCTGAGCGGTTGCTAGCGCGTTGTTCAGTGCTTGAGCTGTACTAGTAGCTTGAGCGTGGGCGATGACCGTTGTTTTAACCTCCGCCGTCAAAATACTTCGTACCGTTTGTGTCGCGTAGACTTGCAGTTCTATTGGATGAACGACTGTCGAGTAGTAAATGAGGCCAACCCCACTGAACATCATGAGCAACGCCACGACGAGCAAAAATGCTGTCCTGCCGCGTGAAAAGCCCTTGCGACGTTGCTGGTTTTTCTGCAAAGTACCGGAGCCATATTTATTCCTGGCTGTTGGCATGCCGCAATTGGGACACGCGGATATCGCTGGTGGAATCTCCACTCCACATGCACTACATTGCATTGCGAGCCTCGCTCTCCTGCTACATGGACGACGATACATATTGAAGTTGAGATAGCATATCACGCTTTTGCGCCCATGCCAAGATGGAAAAATTTCAAGCTTTCCTTGTCTCGATAACTGTCTTTTGGCCATTGCTCCTATTTCCCACCTACTGAATAACATTATTGGATGCTCGCTCGTCAATATAAGTAAGACAGCTTGCGCATAATGATGACATGTTTTTGGAGGGAAATTACATCATGGACATCGAAGATTCTCAAACCAGCGAATCTGAACAGAAAGGTGCTATATGCCCTGTTGGGGAAGGGCAGGTTAGCCGCCGTAGTTTGCTCAAACTGGGAGCCTTTGGCCTGGCAGCTTCAACGCTCGGCATTCTGGAGGTTGGCTGGCAACCGAACCGCATTACTCATGCTATTGCTGCACTTGCTGCATCACCGGCATTGCCGGATATTCAATACGACATTAAAAAATATATTGCTCCCGCTCAAACGATTGACGGAGTTCTCTTCCAATTTGGGCCGGTTCACACTCTCTTTCTGACCGCCCAACTCACTCGCACACCTACGAAATCCGATCAGAAGGTATTATCCACAGCTCTTGATACGATAGAGGCTACCTATCCCTTTAGTCCGAGCGGCATCTTTAGCTTTGTCTCGTATGGACTTCCCTACTTCGATCGCCTGCCAGGCCAGACCGTGGCAAAGAATATGCCGCGCCTCCTCTCTGATAAGTCTCGCTATGCTCTGGAGGAGGCGGTACCAGGCCCAACCGATGTCTCTCCCCAGAATCCAGGTATTACCAAAGAAACTTTTAACGTCCCCGTCGTTATAGAGTCCAATGATGTCCTATTCACGTTCCGCAGCGACGCGCTCGCTAATATCACCTCGGTGTCAGCATGGCTACAGGGAAGCAATACGCTCAATGGCCAACCGGTTCCCTCACCTGCTTTCAACAACCTCTTCACCTTCACCTCATCGCGTCTGATGTTTCTGCAATTGGGAACGCCAGCGAAAATTGCCAACCTTCATAGTCTGAGCTACGCCAGTGAGATCAATACCAAATCTCCTATGTGGATGAGTTTTTCTGATGGTCAGGTAGCAGGCTCTGGCCCGGCAAAAATAACTACCTTTCAAGGCAATGCTTCGGCCACCTTCACCACTACAAAAGCTGGCGACTACTTCTACGATGGCTCGATTCAGCACCTTTCGCATGTCATTTTAGACATGCAACAGTTCTATTCAGCCGAGCCATACACACAACGCTGTCAGTACATGTTCCGTTCAAACCCTATTCCTTCGGTCGGGTACAAGAATCAGTTTAAGGATGGCGGCGGCCCAACTTTTCTCCCGAACGTCTTTCAGGGAGCCGATGATGCTGAAAAGAATGCGAAGGCCGTTCATACCTACCGGGGCAAACATCGCATGGGCCATTTGACAGGACTCCAGCGTTCTTCGCGGGCGTCTGACAACACACCTGTACATATGCGCATGGATGGCCCAGGCTATGATACGATGGATGTACCCTTCGGTACGCACGAGCCCAAACTGCAGTTCACCATTTTCGTGCCAACGGCGGATTTTTTCGCTACCTTGCGTATAAATCAAGCTTCGCTCGATCTCGTCAACGAGTACAACGTAGCGGCCAAAAATAATGGCCTGGAGCGATTCCTGACGGCCACACGCCGCCAGAATTTCCTGGTACCCCCGCGTGCGCACCGCGCCTTCCCACTTGTAGAGTTATAACAACACGTCACATGTCCTTCACATACCTTTAAAGATGGGTGGGCGTTTTTCGTGGAAGGCCACAGTAGCCTCGTGGGCATCAGCAGTAGCAAAGCAGCGCATGATCGCCTCAAGTTCGTTCTGGAAGGCACGCTCCAGTTCGGCCTCGAGCGGGTGATTGAGTAGCAGCTTGCTTTCGCGGAGGGCAAGCGGCGCACGGCTCAGCATTTTGTTCGCCAGGGCCTGTATCTCGGTGTCCAGCAGTTCCGGTTCGACCAGGCGATGGAGCAGTCCCATACGCTGAGCAGTGGCGGCTTCAAAAATATCGGCCAGCAGGATAATTTCCCGCGCCAGACCTTGCCCGACGAGCTGTGGGAGCAACACGGTTGTGCCGCCTGTAATGACCATACCCACACTTGTTTCCACACATCCCATGCGTGCGCGTGTACTGGCCACGCGAAAATCGCAGGCGAGAGCCAGCTCGAAGCCGCCGCCTACCGCGTAGCCATCCACTGCCGCGATGCTCGGTTTCGCACCCAGCAGCAACAGGCGCGTGATCCGTTGCAGGTCCATGATCAGTGCCAGGAAGTCATCGGCGGTCTGGTGTTCGCTTTCCTTCAGATCATCGCCTGCGCAGAAGTTGCCTCCTGCACCCGCAAGGACAATGATTGATACATCTGGATCGTTCTGAGCGTATGCCAAAGTTTTGCGCAGTTCGGTAATCATCCCCCGGCTCATAGCGTTCATCGCATGTGGTCGGTTCATCACCACCTGGGCAACACGATTGGTGACGGTATAAAGGACGGGTGGTTCGCTACTCATAGAAACTCCTTCTCTACAAAAACCGTAGGAGCCGATTTATCGGGCTCACCGCCGATTTATCGGCTTTTGACACGATTGCCGATAAATCGGCGGTGAGCCCGATAAATCGGCTCCTACGGGTTATATCATATTCATCCATTAAAGTTCGTTCAATTGCCAGCTTGCTCGTAGGTTTTTAGAACACGACGAGCTTTTTGCTCTGTGCGTGGGAGTGTACCGTAAGGCACAAGTTCTGGCTCGGAGCGGAAGTTGAGCTGCTCGCGGAGAGCCTGTACGATCTGTTGCGGTAAATCTCCTGTCTGCTCGTATGTCAGGTGTTGTGCCAGTTCAACCCGTATTCGCAGGTACTGGTGCGGCGGTGGATGATCGACTACAATCTGGAACTCGCCAGAGAGGCGATCCGAGAGGCGTGCCAGCGTATTGCTGACAGCGGTAGGAAAGACATTGATACCCCGTACATGCAGCATATCATCACTGCGCCCCAGTATACGGAAGCGAAAGCTTGTCCGTCCACAGGAGCACGGCCCGGTTCCCAGAATGCGTACAACATCACGAGCGCGATAGCGTATCAGAGGTTGTGCCTCCTTGATCAGATGGGTGTAGACTAACTCGCCTTCGGCCCCATCGGTGAACGGGAGGGGAGCTCCCGTTTCAGGGTCGATCAACTCGACCGCCACGGCTCCTTGTGCATGGAAGTGCAGCCCCTGGCGTTCTTCGCATTCCGACCCCATGATGCTCAGGATATCAGCCATACCGAAATTCGCATCCATTGCACGCATCCCCCAGATCTCTTCCATGCGAGAGCGAACGCTTGGTTCGCTCATCCCCGGCTCGGCCCCAAAGAAGCCTTTGCGCAGCCCCAGATCGCGGGGATTCAGTCCCTCGGCCAATACAGCTTCACTCAGTGGAAGCATGTAAGAAGGGGTGGCACTGATGGCGTTGATCTGTAGATCACGGATGGTCTGTATCAGGAGAACTGTCTGCCCCACGCCAAATGGTACGGTGGTGGCCCCGGTCGTTTCCAGACCTTCGTGGTCCGAGTAGCCACCTATCCAGAGGCGGTAATTGAGACAATGAACCACGGTATCGTCCGGGCGCAGTCCTGAAGCCCAGTAGGAGCGTGCCGCGCATTCATTCATCAGGTTGCGGTCGTTACGAGTGAGAGCGACATAAAGCGCACGCCCTGTCGTGCCAGAGGTTTTGTGCGCCCGCATCACCTGTTCCTGGCTACACGCCAGATAATTTCCAAAGGGAGGACGCTCGTGCTGGCTCAATCGGCATTCGTCCTTCTCAGTAAAGGGAAGGAGCGGCAGATCGGCCAGATCGCGAATGGCTTCGCGCTTCACATCCGCCTCAGCGAATTTGGCCGAATAAAAAGCAGAATGTGACCAGATATAGTCAAGCTGAGTTCGTAGGTAGTCATTCTCGAAGCGACGTAGCTTCTCTCGCGGCATCGTTTCAATGTCTTCATTCCAATAAAGTTGCTTCATTACTTATACTTTCCGCTCAAGTGTGTGCTAAATACTGGTGAGAAGTTGAATTCTGTTATAGTCTATCACAATTTTCTCAGCGATACGTTGCATCCTCACGTATACATGATGTATTATGATTATGGCCTCGTTCGTAAACATCATTGTTTATTCTTACCCCTGAAGGGATCAAGTGTCAAATGGCAATAGAAGAACTTCAAGACGGTCGCTATCATCGTTCGCGTTTGCTTGGAAGCGGGGGCATGGGTGAGGTATACCTCATGCAAGATACTCGTGTGATCCGGCAGGTAGCAATCAAGGTCATTCGCTCTGAAGGAACACCTCATCCTGATGGCAATACAGCATCGGGTGCAGCTCGTCTTTTCCAGCGTGAGGCAAGAGCCATTGCCGCACTGGAGCATTCCAATATTTTGCCTCTCTATGACTTTGGCGAAGAAACCCGCGATGGGGCAACCATTACCTATATGGTCATGCCATATTGCGCAGATGGATCGCTGGATGACTGGCTGCGACCCCGTGGTAGCCGATTACTGCCACCACAAACAGTTGCTTACCTGATTGAGCAAGCAGCAGAGGCTCTCCAGTATGCGCATGAGCATGAAGTGATCCACCTGGATGTCAAACCGCCGAATTTTCTTTTGCGCAGCAATAAAAAGATCCAGAGCATCCTACGATTTTGCTTGCTGACTTTGGCATTGCACGCAACTTTACGACGGTTGCTAGTTCCAGCCGTACTATTCGTGGTACTCCCACCTCAATGGCTCCCGAACAATGGAGTGGCAACCCTGTTTTCGCTACCGACCAGTATGCACTGGCGGTCATGGCTTACGAATTGCTGGCAGGCCGCCCGCCTTTCGTTGGTCGTATGGAACAATTGATGTATCAACATTTCTCGGTTCAGCCGCCTCCGCCAAGTTCGTTCAATTCACGGTTGTCTGCTACCATTGATTCAGTTATTTTGCGTGCGCTGGCAAAGAAACCTGAGGACCGTTTTCCTGCTGTGATTGACTTCGCCAGTGCATTAACGAAGGCCACGCAACCAACCTCAACGGCGGATGCTGTTGAACGATCAACTGATGAGCAAGATGCTATTGCGTCGTATGCCACGCTGGATGTCAGCCAGTCGGAGGCTGATGCAGGAATTAGCCGCTTGATTACTCTGCCAGGCGGCCAAAAGATGAATGTAGCGCTACCCGCCGGTGTTCGAGATGGTCAGGTTATTCGTTTACCTGCTCCAGATGCCTCGGACGAGCAGGCCGATGAGTTGGTTCTGACTGTTGCCATTAAACAAACCGGGGAGTCTCAAGTATTTTCTGCTGAAACTATCGCACCGCCGCAGAGTACACTGGAACAGCCATTTGAGACTGTTGCCGACCATGCTCTCCCAACAGTTGTATCGCCTGCTTATGAACTCTCAGCAATTACTCCACCTAAGCGGCCTATGCCACAGTCGGTGGCTCAGTCATCTGCTCCAAAGAGAGTTCCTGTCCAGCGTATCGGGCTTATCGCTCTTATTTCGGTTTTCGTCGTACTTGCTTTGCTCGCCGGAACGCTCTTCTTTTATGTCAGTCATCAGAATAGTAATCGCCCAACTACGGCCAGCAGTACAGGCAATCAGTCATCTCCAACTGTATCTGTCAAACCTACCGCGACTCCAACAGCCCTACCAACAGCAACGCCACCACCCGGTCTTGATATCGCCGGCACCTATAACGGATCGATACTGAATGCGACGACGCAACAGTCAACGTTCATCACCGTTTTTATTGTTCAAAACAAGGGCAGTGGTGCCATAAAGGGATCGGTAACATTCAAATCGTCTCCCCAGGGAACGTACTTGCTGAACGGAACCGTGGATATGCAGGGGAACTTTTCATTCTTCGTACAACAGCCAGCAGGGCATATACCGTTCCTCTTTTACGGTACAGTTCAGCAGAGCTCCTATCTGAAAGGCAACTACTGCAGCACAAGTACCGCGCCCTGTCTGTCGAATACAGGTTCATTGTTAGCGGGGCCGCGGTTTTGATGGCGGAATGGTATGTCCATCCAAGCGGAGATAACACACAAAAATGAGACTGCTGATGAACGAGTTCCGCTACACCGGCTACGCCCAGGAAATTATCTTCGGTGCAGGTTCGGTCTCTCACTTGAATGAGGCGGTTGAACGTTTCAATTGGCGCAGATTGATGCTCTGCTCAACCGGCTCTGCACGGCGAAATGGCACTATTGCATCGCTTGAGAAGGTGCTGGGAGGCCATCTGGTAGCCTCGTATGATCATGTGCAACCGCACGTTCCCGACTTCCAGGTCTCCGAAGCTGTCGCACTTGCCTCTGAGCAAGCGATAGACGTGGTGATCGGCCTCGGTGGAGGAAGCCCGATTGGTATGGCGAAAGCTGTCAGCTTTGCGTTGGAAGAGCAGCGCAGTGGTCGCCCCGCACGCGCAGCTTTTCCTACCGATCAGCCACTTATACCCGTAATCGCCATTCCCACGACGTATGCTGGCTCGGAAATGACGCCAACCTACGGCATCACCCACCATGGCAACGGCTCGTCGCGCAAAATCACTGTTACCGATGTAAAAGTCACGCCGAAACTCGTCCTCTATGACCCGTTGTTGACGCTCGATCTTCCTCCCATGATGACCGCTGCAACAGGTATTAACGCGCTGGCTCACTGCATTGAAGCTCTCTATTCGATCACACGCAACCCGCTTTCTACTGCCGTCGCCATAAGCGGAATCCGTGCTATTGTCAACGCCCTCCCGCGTTGCTATGCAGAGGGTAATGACGTGGAGGCGCGTACAGAGATGCTTCAAGGCGCGTTTCTGGCGGGAACAGCCCTTTCCAACGTTGCGATGGCATTGCATCATGGGCTTTGTCAGACGCTGGGCGGCACTGTCGGTGTGCCGCATGGGGTAGCCAATAGCATTATTTTGCCACATGCTATGCGCTTCAACCTGGATGCGACCGCTCCTCAACTGGCGCAGGCGGCTGATGCAATGGGCATTACACTCGCGGGCAGAGGTGCTGAGACCGCCGTTGAAGAGGCGATTCAGTATATCTATCGCATGATTGGCCAGATGAACCTGCCCCAGCACCTGCGCGATGCCGGTGTGCAGGAGGCCGATCTTCCTCACCTGGCACAGGTTGCGCTTCAAAGCAATGCGGTGCGCAACAATCCCAAACCAATTATCAGTGCAATGCAGATCGAAGCTGTCCTGCGAGCGGCGTGGTAACACGCATCACAAGATTCTATTCCAGACAGCACGGGGAGTAAATGAGCAATGGTATACACCTTCGGGAGTGATGCACATGATGAGCAGCACGTAGGCATTCTCTGGATGTTGAAGCTGGACGTGTCTGCATTTAGCCAGCCTATCTCTCTAATACCCGGTATGGCAACGACATTTCAACGCATCGACCTGGAATCTGTTCTTTCGCTCTCGAAGGCTATGAGACTTGAAGACACGACAGTAGTGCAGAGCCGTTTCGCGCTGGGGCGGCTCTGCTATGCCGGGCTAGTTGAGGGTGAGATTGCTACCTATGGCTGGGTGACATTAGATGAAGAACCTATCGGAGAACTTGGCCTGAGCATTCGTATGAAAGCAGGGGAAGCCTATATATGGGATTGCGTAACGCTCCCTGCCTATCGTGGTCAGCATCTCTATCCCGCGCTACTGGCATATATGCTCGCCGAACTTTCTGCCAGGGGCCTACGGCGCATATGGATTGGGACGGATGCGGACAATGTGGCTTCTCAAAAGGGAATAGCAATCGCCGGCTTTCAGGCCCTGATAGATGTCGGCATAAGGCGCACTGCCATGGGCCGTACTCTGTGGATGCGCAAGCGAGCAGGCGCATCTGAACAAGATGCGCTGGATGCTCGTCAGGCACTTGTAGGACATATAGAGGTAAGACCATGAGCAACAATACCGAAGAGCAGAATGGAATAATGATGAACTTTACATAACTCACTCCATCCCATTCGCTTCACACTGTCCAATCCCTTCACTCGTTCGATGATCGCCTGTCGCTTTTCAGCATCGGGGATTACGGGTGCTACCAGTTCGGAGAAACGGGCTTCAAGTTGTTGCCAGTTCAGAGGGTTATGGGGATCGCCGAGTGGGTAACGAACGGTCGCGTGATATGTTTGCCCATCGTCCATCTGGACTTCCGCGCTGGCCCGCCATTCCGCGGGGTAATAGTCGTCGAGGTCGGGTGAGGAAGAGCATTCGACTGTTTGCATGAGGGCGCGTACTGTCGGGTGGTGCAGCCATGCTTCTGTGAAGACGGAGAGACCGGCTTGCCCGCTAAGCAGGGCGATGGCGGCCCCGAAGGGCATACTGAACTGGGCATCAACGACATTTTCTGGCTGGCGTTTTTGCCCTATAGGGTCAGCGATCAGGCCGCGACCGCCTGTTAGCACGCCACAGCGAACATGAGCGATGTGCTGCGGATCGGGCTGGTGTTCGCGCTGAATGTGTAGGAGGCAATCAATGGGGCCGTGCATGTAGCGGCAGCAGGCATAAGGTTTAATAGACACGTCCATGATGGCGTAAGTGTTGTCGGCTTGACGAGCAAGTTGGGTGATATCACTCGCGGAAGAGTAAGCGTGAAGGAAGCCGTAGGGACCCTCAAAAATGGCGGATGGGCCGACAAAACCAACTGCTGCCAGGCGTGCCGCACTGATACCGGCATGGCTGGCCCAACCGGGATGCAGGCGTTTTGTCCACGCGCCATCATGCAGGTAGGCCATTGAACCGGCAGCCATGCTACCCGCGATACCGAAAGCCATGTTGGTTTGTTGCGGCGTTAAACCGAGCAGACGCGCACTGGCTGCCGCCGCGCCAAAGGTGCCGCAGATAGCGGTGGGGTGGAAGCCGCGCTCGTAAGCGGAGGCCGGATTGAGGGCCGCACCGACGCGCAGTGTGGCTTCATAGCCCGCGACAACCGCCGCATAAAAATCTGCGGGCGACGAACCCAGCTGTTCCGATAGGGCCAGTGCGGCAGGAAAAACCACGACGCCAGGATGTAATGACGAGCGATTCTCTACATCGTCCATTTCCAGCCCATGAGCGGCAACACCATTAGCGAACGCTGCCCACGCCGCCTCGGCAAACTCTGGTCGTCCGAAGATGGTTCCTTTTTGCGTAGTTCCCATGTCCATTGCACCTACCATTTGATAGGCAGCGAGACTGGATGGCAGCAGCGAGCCACGCAACGTCACGCCCAAATGATCCAGCAGCAGATAGCGTACCCGATCATGGACAGCGGAAGGAAGATTTTCACTCCGCAATGTTGCGCAAAATGTCGCCAAATCGGCGGTAAGGTGGTGATTGTGCATGTGTATCATTCCTTCTTTTAAGTGGAGCTAAACTTATTCCAAAACTTTTCTAAACTACTTGCACCTTGTCCAAAAGTAGTTTATTATTGTTTAGACATCTGTGCTTTTCGTATAGTATAATCCAATCACGGTTGGAATGAACATTCAAGAGAAGGCGCATAGTTGCCATTCTGGAAACAAGGAGGGATATCTCCATGGCTACTACCAATTCATCATATTTGCCTGAACAGCCTGAAGCGATTGCAGAAGAGGAGCCGATGAACCAGTCGCCCGATATTGATTTATTTGTAGATCATTTTCTTTCGCTGATGTGCGACCGCAGTCGTCGGCAAATCCTGGAAATTCTGTCGGTGCCGAATAACGATCCCGGTTTTCCATTAGAACGGCGTTCCAGTGATATCGCCAAAGAGCTGGGTCTTACGCCCGCCACCACATCGGGTCATCTGAAACAGCTTACCGAAGCACGCATTCTTTCCTGTCGTCGGGATGGCAATGTAGTCTACTACCGGTTATGTAATGACATGCTTGTTCAGGCTTTTCATGACCTTGTTCAGGCTCTCCATAAAGAGCATGACGAGCGTTTTAAACAGGTGGCGTCGTAACCGTTGCAGCACCTTGAACTGTTACAAACTGCCTGAATATTTCGTTCTTTTCCCAGTGAGCAAATCTGAAATACGACAATCAGGGAGAAAATACATGAAGCTGCGAAACTGGGTGAAACTCGGTGCGCTGTCGCTGGGCACGCTTGGCATGGCATTTGCCATTAAAAGTTTTTTACCACAACGCTTTGATACGACCGAATGGCCCACGCCGAAGCAACGCGTTGCTCCACCTGCTATGGCTAGTTTACCTGCTATAGAGGTCGAATTTTTGCGCTGTGGCAGCGTGACCATTCCAGAATGCATTGCTGTACGTGGCGCTTTGAGCGTTGCGCCGCGTGTTATTTCCCATAGTGCCGTGTTGATACGCCATCCCAGGGCAACATTTCTCTTCGATACTGGTCTGTGCGCCGACGTTTACACCTATCTGATAAATCAATCCCTGCTCTTCCGCAAGACTCTGGCGAATTTTACGTTGGAGCAGCCTTTGCGGAACCATCTCCAGCGTCTCGGTATTGGCTATGGCGAGCTGGATTTCGCGCTGCTCTCGCATCTACATTGGGATCATGTGAGTGGCATTCCCGATATTCCGGGTGTTCCCCTATATATCAATCGTGTCGAATATGACGCGGCCCGTGGTGGGCTATTTGAAGCGAACAATGGCCTTGTGGCAGATTTAATGTCCGGCAATCCAATTGAGCTTTTTGATTGCGCCGGTCCTGCCTATGAAGGGTTCCGTTCAAGCCATGATCTCTTTGGCGATGGCTCGATTGTCCTGGTGCCACTCCCTGGTCATACCGCAGGTAGTACAGGTATGTTTATCAATCGTTCTAATGGCTCCCGTGTTTTCCTGCTCGGCGATGCCGCCTGGGTTTCAGAGAACTACCTGCGTCCGGCTACTATGCATCCCTTCATCTGGTCGGGCGTGACCTCTGATGATGCGACCGCACGCCAGACGCTCATCCAGCTTCATCGCTACGCGCAGCACCATCCAGATATTCCTTTGATTGCTATGCACGATGCCGCAATGCAAGCGGCTTTTACGGGTGTTGAACAATCACGAATGTACGCCAGAATATCATAGAGGTATACCTTACATGGCATACGTAGCTATGATATGAAAGGGAAATTGCGCAGGAGAGAGAAATATGGCGGTAAAAAAGATACACGTTGATGATCAAGGCCGCCCTCTGCAAGTGATCAGCCTACAGCAGAGAGTAGATTTGCGTAAGCGTTATGTTGCGCGAATGCCCCGTTGGCGTCACCCAATCGTTGGTTACCTGATCAGCATTCCTATGATTGCCCTGGGGCTGGCAGGTGTAATGCTGGGAAAGAATCTTCTCCCACATTTTTACTTTCCCGGCGTGACGATGATTATTCCCGTTGTTTTCGTCGCCCTTTTCTGGGGTGTTGGCTCTGCCCTCTTTGCTGTTTTGCTGGGTGCGATAGCTCTTGACTATTTTTACATTGCCCCGGTTGGCATTGTGACCTTGACCAGTTGGGAAGGCATTCTACAAATTGCCCCCTTTCTTATTTCAGGAGTGATTATCGCCATCATTACTGGTCAGCGAGAATCGGCCCGCTTACACGCGCTGTTGGCGGAGCAGATGGCGAATGAACATGCCGAAGAATTGGAACAGGTTAATCAGGAACTGGAGCAGGCGAATATGTTAAAGGACCAGTTTCTTTCAATGGCGTCTCATGAATTGAAAACACCAATTACCACTATTCGCGGTCATGCACAATTTGGTTTGCGTCGCCTCAAGAAGGCAGTTGGAACCTCGGCTGATGTGGACAACATGCGCGGCACTCTGGAGAAGATTGACGAGCAGACGTATCGCCTCGCGTCCCTCGTTGATGACCTGCTCGACCTTAGCAGCATTCGAGCCGGAAAAATTGCATTGCGCCTGAAAGATTGTGGCATGAACGAAATATGCAGCAGTGTAGTGAAAGATCTGCGCACATTGAGCGGGCGTACCATTGAACTGGCGGTTCCAACATCCCCTGTTGTGATACAGGCCGATAGTGACCGTATAAGTCAGGTACTGACAAATCTGGTCAGCAACGCCCTCAAATACTCGTCCGAAGATCGGCCTGTGTTTGTGTGTGTTCAACAACAAGATGATGCTGCGTTGATCAGAGTACACGATGAAGGGACGGGTATACCGCGAGATCAGCAAGAGCGCATTTTCGAGACATTTTATCGTGCGCCCTCTGCCCAGAACTCTGAGAAACGCGGCTGGGGTCTGGGACTGGCGATTTGTAAAGACATTGTGGAGCGGCATGGCGGGCGCATCTGGTGCGAGTCAGAGCCGGGCAAAGGGAGTACATTTGTGGTCGAACTCCCTTTGCTCGCTTCAAGCAAGTGAGGCGAGAAACTCACGCATGGCAGTTTGCGACATATCGCCGTGAGCATAGGTGCCAAAGAACAGGTGTCCTCCGCCGTCTGCCCTGATCAGCCTCGCACCGGGAACTTTTGCCTCCACCAGTTCCGCGTGCGCTATGGGTAAGTCAGTGTCGGCGGTGCCGTGCAATGCCAGCGTCGGCACATTTATACGTTCTAACGGATAGCCAGCAATTTTGTCAAATTGTGTCATGTCGTTATCGTACCCTGCCTGGCGCAAACCGCTCATCGCGATCGAATGAAAAGTGTCCGGCGAAACCACCTGTGGAAATGCTTCGCTCAATTTGAGCAGCACGAACACGAAAGGATTGAAGAGCAACAACCGGTCACTCATCATTTTAAGCAGTCGCCTCACCGGTGGAAGTAGTTGATTGACCTCATCTTCGCTATAGTGTTTCGCGACCGCAGAGAGCATGATCAATCCATTGCACCTGTCCGGATGGCGCAAGGCGAACTGCAACGTGGAAGCTCCACCGCCCGATATGCCGACAATGGCGGCTCTCTGAATGTGTAGCGTGTCCAACAGTGCCGCGTACATGTCCGCCTGTTCCTCCGGCGTTTTGCCCGTGGTGAGAGGTGTACGCAAGTAGCCAGGGCGTGACATGCAGATGTACGAGAAACGCGAGTCGTCCAGGAGTTTCGCAACTAACATGCCCTGATCATAACCGCCAGGCGAACCATGTACAACCAGTACGGCTGGCCCTTCGCCCAGAATGCTATACTCAACGGGACCGAGTGCTGTTTTTACAACATGGCTCCCAGCTTGCAAACGCTCCATCTCCTCCTCCTGCCACCGATCATACTGCCTGATGGAGACAAAAGTAGCCAGAGTAGCGGCGGCGATCGCGCCGAACGCAAATAAGGACTTTTTCATACGTAATACTATCCTTCCCGCGGAGAGGAACTACCATGATTCTTCAGAAGTAAGCAATCAATACATTCCTCGAAGCTCAAGCAATCGCAATCAAGCCTTTCCAGCAACATTTTCCGCATATCAACAGCCTTGTGAATAAGCATATCCACCTCAGCGAGTTTCTGACGAGCGAGTGTTTGCCATTGCGACGGTGAAGCGGAGCTGGTATCCAGGCTTTCGAATAGTATGCGCATCTCAGCGACGGTGAAGCCTACCTGTTGCGCAAGTTGAATGACTGCCAGCCGTCGCAATACGGCGGCGTTGTAACGCCGCTGTCCATGGACGCGCCGGGGTGCTGGCAACAGGTGAACACTTTCATAATAACGGATGGCCGATGGTCGAATGCCAGCCTGGCGTGCCACCTCACTAATCGTTAGTTCTTCCATCTTCGATAGTTCGTACCCCCTTGACTTAAAGTTCACTTTAAATAGTACACTGTCTGATAGACAGACACAAGTGGTGTCTGCAAGTGTCCTGTAATTGTTATCGTGAAAACATCGTCTTCACTGGCTTGTTGAAAGACTGATTTCAACCTGGTTGGTATGGACGATAGAAAGAAAGTGAGTGAAACAATGGATTCGCATGCAAACCTGTTTACCGTGGGAGATGAAGATTTCGCGTCGCAGGTTCTCAAATCAGATACACCTATCATTGTTGATTTCACGGCTGTCTGGTGTCCTCCATGCCGTGCACTTACTCCAGTGTATCATAAACTGAGTGAAGAATATGCGGGCAGGCTGAAATTCGCCACAATAGACATTGATGAACATCCACTGACACCCGGTCGCCTGGGCATACAAGGCTTTCCCACGCTCGTGATTTTCAAAACGGGAAACATAATCGGTCGTCTGGTTGGGCCGCATCCAGCACGTCTCAAACATGCAATTGATCGCGTCCTGGCCGAAAATGGCGTTGTCTGAGGAAATCCTATACAGCCTATCTGTGTGTTGTGCCATGAGGCAACGGGGGACTTGCGTTTCATAGCACAACATGCAGATGAGGTTAGCCTGCCATGTTTGGAAAACCGTTTATTCAGATAACTCTGCACGCCACCACTTTCCCCGCTCAACTGTCTTGATGCGGTGGCAATTAGCGCAGCGTACCTCGCACTTAGCAATCTCGGTTTCGATAGTGAACCAATTAAAGCCCCAACTAAAAAGATCGGCTATCTCGCGAGATTTTTGTCCATTGACGTGATCAAACTCAAGAAGACGTATATCTGCTAGATTACATTCAACGCAAGGATGGGTGGAGAGGTATGAGGAAATATGTGCTATGTTCTCAGTTAGCACTTGCGCTTTGCGAATACGCGTTCGCTCGTTGTAAATTGGCTTGTTGTTTCTGTAGTGAAGTTTGCTAAGTTCTGACTGAAAATACTTGCAACGTGCCTGACGTTTGCCCCGGCTTTTGTACTCCCACCGAAAGTCATTTTCCGCGTCACGTTCTATACCGCAACTTGTGCAAATCTTTTTCATAGAAATTCTCCCCTTCGGAATTTTATAGCATATGAGCAGGAAATTTAAGGACAAAAAGACCCCCCGGTAATTCAAAACCGAGAGGTCTAAAGGCAGGGGCGAGAGGACTTGAACCTCCAACAACCCATGTATTCCGAACCGGACTTGCACCTTTCAGCGCATCCGGCTCTCCAGAAGCTTTTACGAGGCTTCCTGTATCCCTTCCCCATGTCTCAAGCATTACCCTGAGCATTTGAGTACTATGGATACTCCGTCGCCATGTACTTTACAGTATTTAGGCGATCCCCAGGTTATACATTTGTTCTGGTCCAGGTGTAGGTACTCCGTTCACCGTCACTCACAGGTGAAGCATTTGCCAATCCTCCAAAACGCGATTGACAATCCTGAAAATGAGTAACGGCTAGAGTTCAAGCAATCCAGCTTTTACCATGCCTGGCCTGGCTGCCTGATTACCAACCTTGAAAGATTGGATGAACCAGACTTTTCGGATCATGCTATTGTCCCCTTATCCTTTCGGAATCAGGTCAGATCCGCGCCTTAACCACTTTTGCTTCGGTGATGCTGCACTCACGCAGCGAGAACAAATGTACATCTCCGGGCGCACATACTTTGGAGACGGGTGCTCTGCCAATTGAGCTACGCCCCTATAATTCACACACTTTCGCTTTAACAAAAGTATGCTGGCGGAGAGGGTGGGAGTCGAACCCACGGAAGAGTTTCCCCTTCAGAGGTTTAGCAAACCTCCGCACTAGGCCACTATGCGACCTCTCCGTATTGTATGTCAGTGAGAAAAGTATACTCCTCTTTGTTGTTGCTGTCAATAGGTTTTTTCTGTGGTGAATGAGGTTTGCGTCCTGGCTCCTTGAACTATTTCGGCAAATCCGCGGGGAAGGCATAGAACTTATCGGGTGGCGGATTATTGGTGCCGTATTCGAGCGTGACGGCGTCGTGCGATGCCAGGGGAACCTCGGTGTGGACGGGCGAGGTGACGGTTACACCGGTGAAAGGTTTGCCGTCAATGAAGACTTTCCAGCCCGTGGTAAGGTTCAACTCCGACGGGTAGCCCAGTTTGGGAAAACCCTCCGTCCAGATGGCGAGGAAATCGTCGAGTGCCTCGTTGGATTGTTGTTGGGGAGCTTCGATATGAATAATACCGTCGCTGGTGTGCGTGTGCAGCCAGTAGATGCAGCTCCCATCAGTGGGGATACCAATATTTTTGGGAATGGTCGCCTTTTTGCCATTGATATAGATAGTCAGATGGGCATGGATATGGAATTTTACCGTCATGCCAGAGGTATCACACGGTATGCCGTTGATCGCCGGATGGGCAGGGTTGATGATCGCGTTGACTTGAAAAAAGATAGCACTGATAAACCCCAGTAGTATGACTGTGCTACCGATAGTACCCCAGAGAAGGAGTCGCGCACGTCGGCGTTGCCTGCGTCGCTCCATACGGGCCTCGCGTCGTTCGTGGCGCAATTCTTCCTGTTCCGGGTCAAGTGGTGTCTGTTGTGTTTGTTGTGTTGGTGGTGTGTATCAGTTGCTGGCTGCTCATCTGCTCATCTGTCCGTATCTATTTGTCTTCTCATTATTATCGACATTGATGCTTACATCAGTAGAAACGGGGTAGTTTGGAGGGAGTAACTACTTATGAGCAAGAGTAGGAGACCCGGTGCAACAGAAGAGAGTGGTGGGCGTTTATCTGTGCGATCGCACAGATAAACGCCCACCACTCTCTACTGTTGCACCGGGTTACTTATGCCAGTGGCAAATCGTGTTATTGCGCAAGCGGCGAACTATCGAAGTGGGCCAATAAATCGGCTGGGTCATTGTATATCGCCACCGCTCCTGCCAGGTCGCTTTCTGATGAACCGCCGCAGCGGAACGCGATGGTGCCAACGCCCACTTTTTTCGCGGACTCAATGTCATACACGGTATCGCCAATCATCAGAACCACGTCGGGTGGCATGCCTATCTTTTGTAAAGTTATCTGCATCACATCAGGACTGGGTTTTGAGTTTGAGGTATCTTCCGCGGACGATTTATCCTGTATCAGGTCAGCCGCGCCAACGATTTTCAGCAAATCTCGCAATTCGTCCGGCTTTGCGGAACTGGCAATTGACAACTTGAGGCCACGCTCGCGCATATGATTGAGCAGGTCCTGTGCGTGCGCGAAAGGGCGTACTTTCGGCAGGTAGCGTTCCTTAAAAATTTCGCCGCGGCGTTTGCTTATCTTTTGTCCCTCTGGACTGCTATTCTCCACTCCAATTGTCTCTGGCAACACTTTATCGCCGCCCATACCGATGAGGGGACGTACTTTCTCGAAAGGGATGTGGTAACCATACTCCGCCATTGCCTCAACCCAAGAGTGGGCATGTTCGTCATTGCTAGCTACCAGCGTGCCGTCAACATCCAGGATAACTCCACGTATATGTGTCACCGTTGTGTCCTCCGTAAGAAGCGATACTGTGCATTCTTGCATATGGTGTACTTTTTGTACTCTCTGTTACTCACGTTGAACCATGCTGGATAGCTTCAATCCTGGCTTTGCTGGGCCAGTGGCAGGGTGAACCAGAATGTGGAACCGGTGTCGGGGCTACTGTCTACGCCGACCTCTCCGCCATGGCGTTCGATGATGGTGCGGCAGATGTGTAAACCCAGGCCCAGACCTACGCCGGAGCCACTCTGCACCTCGATACCTTTGGCGCGATAGAAGCGCTCCCAGATAAGCTCCTGCTCTTCTGCCAGAAGCCCCGGCCCTTCGTCGCGCACAGATACCCGTACCGTCTGCTCATCTACCGCTACACACACCTCAATCGGAGAATCGGGCGGCGAGTATTTGAGCGCATTGGACAGGTAATTGGAAATAACCTGTCCGATACGGTCGAGATCGGCAATAATGAGAACCGGCTGTAGAGAGGGAAGTTCGACTGTAATACGCCGTTGAAGATGCTCATATTGCTCATTCTGTGCGGCCTCTTGTACAATTCCGATCAGATCACATAACTCCCTATGGAATTCAAGCTTGTTCGCCTGAATGCGTGAGGCATCCAGCAATTCGTTGACAAGCCGGGTTAAGCGTGCAATTTGTGCGTCGGAACGCTCAAGCAGTTCTGCCGATGTTGCCAGGGATTGCTGGATTTCAGATGTCTTGATATATTGCTGGCGACTGCTGTTTTTCAAGCGGCGCGAAACCAGCTGAACGTAGCCTTTGATGGTTGTCAGTGGCGTTTTGAGTTCGTGACTGGCGATGCCCATAAATTCGTCCATGCGCTGGTTGGCCGCACGCAGAGCCAGTTCGTTGGCGTGAGCATCGGCCCGTTCACGCAGCAGTCGTTCGCGTTCAATGACCAGCGCACCCAGCTTCGCCACCGCTTTTGCCAGGGCAATCTCGTCGTCAGTATAATTGTGGGCATCGCCGCCGTGGTCAAGTAAGAGTAAACCAACCAGCGCGTTGCCAATAGACATGGGTGCAATCAGCATGATATGGACGTTGTAGGGATTTGGTGCCGCATCGAATGGTGGTTGTGTCATGTCGAGAATTACTACTTCGTTGGCCTGTAGGCGTGCCACAAGATCGGGCGTGGGACTATCGCTGAGCCGGGTGTTTTGTGGTTGCTCGGCCCACCACTGCGCTTCTTGCTCCGGTAATAGCCCGACGACGGCGACGGGATTTATGATCTCCGTCTCTGGTTCAATGGCAGTGATGCTAACGCGCTGGCAACCCAGCACGCTACAGGTCAATTCAGCGATACGCTTTGCAACCCGGCTGGCGGTCTTCGGCGCGAGTTCTCCGGTAGTTGACCTTGTATCAGGCTCCAGGACCAGTGCCTCTGCCATTTCCAGCAAGGCATGCAATGATTCCTGCGTGCGCCGTTCCAATTGGCGGCGTTCGGTGACATCATGAAAGATAAGAACACCGCAAGCAATCTGCCCATTGCTATTGTACATGGCGGTTCCGCTAACATTGAGCTGGACATGTCGCCGTCCGTCTAGCGTGCGAACGATGATATCCATCGTATTAGTGCCCGTCATCACCTCACCTTTGAGCATGCGGGTTACAGGCCGTTTTGCTGGCGGAAGCGATTGGCCTTGCTCATCGCGCAAGGCGAGCATATCACCTCGCTGATCAGGTGAAAGCAAGGCATGTTCAGGATGAACATCGAGTCCGATCAGTTTGCGGTAAGCAGAATTCATCTGCAAGATATTGCCAGCTTTATCGTAGATAACGACGCCATCAGTCATCGCCTCAAAGACCGTTTCGAGCCGGGTGGCATGGTCTGCCGCCACAAATTCTGACTCGAGCAACCTTGCTTCAAGCTGCCTACGCTCCGCTATCAGGTGCTCTTCCTGGCTACGCCGCTCCTTGCGCACTTTCTTTCCATAGTTCAGGAAAAAATCAGATAGAAGCGGCTCTTGCGCGACCATAGTGCTCAAGTGTTCGCGCACATAGTAATCATCCAGGTAGGTGATATCCACCTGCGACTCAATCCAGAAATGATACGTTTTTGTGTACAAAAGTAACTGCATGAAGCAGTTGTAGGTATCTATACCGAGCAATAGGCGTAACGCAGAGCGGCAACGCTCGGCTCGTCTTGGATAGAGGAATATAAAAGTGGCGCAAAAGAGCATAGCTTTTTCAAGCGCTGAGCCGTGTTCAGGCCACCCTATGAATAGCTCCGGCCCCTCCGCCAGTATCGCCAGTTGTTCTTCAATATTGAGTGGGGTTGGGGCGAGAGATGTGAGCAAGGCAAATATCTCGCCTCCTGGCAAATTCTGTGCGTGCAGCAGACAACTATGGTAAACTATGCAATAGGAAGCGCGACAATAGCGAGAGAGATACGCCAGCAATTCGTCCTTAAACAAACCTGGCAGCGGATTTTCGATATAAGATCCTTCGTCTGTTGCCAGAGGCTTTCGAGTATCGCCGGTGTCCCTGTTGCGGACGCGAAAAAAGGTGGAACATAGCCATAACATGTTGTTATCTCGGCGAGTATCCGCTCGACACTAAGATGTTCACTTGTTTGCATAAATCGCCAGTCTCCACTTCCTCCCAGATTATCTGACTTGATGTCAAGTATTGCATAGGTGAAGCAAGTGAGTCAAGCTGAACTGTATATATTGCTGGGATATCCCTTATGTCATAATGGGTGTCAGACAGATAATGCCTTCACCATTTCTCGCACAAAATGTACCTCATCACGGTTGACTGTATGACTCATGTTAGGGTAGAGTCGCATGGTAACATTGCCGCCCAGTTGTTGCATTACCTGGGCCGAAAGCTCCACCCGTGCTTTGGGGATATGGGGGTCTACGTCGCTACAACCAAGAAAGACGGGTGTATTCTCTAATGAACCGGCATATTCGCGGGAAGTACCATAGGGACCGATGAGTCCGCCACTCAAACCGGCGATGCCACCGTAGCGACGGGCGTTACGGGCGGCGAATTCGAGCGACAGACAGGCACCTTGTGAAAAGCCCAGCAGTATCGTGCGTTCTGCCGGGATGCCAGCCTGGGCAAGTTGTGCCAGCAAGGACGCGATGACGGCAAGGGCGGAAGAAAGGCTCGGCTCGTTGCTGGCGATAGGTGCCATGAAGCTATACGGGTACCATTCGTGTCCGGCGGCCTGCGGCGCGAGGTAAGCGAGGCCGGGAGCTGGAAATTCAGTTGCCAGCCCAAGAATATCTTCAGCAGATGCGCCGCGACCATGTATCAAGAGCATTGCCGCCCGCGCCGTTTGCAGTGGTTCGCCCGCGAAAAGGACCGGTTGTCCCTGGTGAGGACTGTTGACATTGCTTATCTCGTTCATAATACTACCTCTATATTCTAATATATTCTGACTCGGCGCCTGCTATGCCGCGGCGGAAATGGGCTGGAGTGGCCGCTCTATGTCGGCGTGATTGCGCTCCAACCACGGTGGTAACATCAAATGCTGGCCAAGTTCCGATACTCTGTATTGTACATTGTACAACGGCAATGGTTCTATGAAATATTCCGTTTTCTACCCTTTCCGCGCCACACATTTCCAGGACTATTATAGGTTGGTCATACCTCAATGGGAAAATGATATGATAATGCAGATGAACAAATAAATCTGGTAATAGAAAAATCGGTATCGCCTCGCTCGTTATCATTAAGCACACTTTTGGCGTGAAAGATACGCTCGTGAGGATAATTCTATGACACAGAAACTACGCTTCGCCATTGTTGGCTGTGGGGTTATTGGCCCGACGCACGCTGAAGCTATCAATAGCTTGCCGGATGCCGAACTGGTGGCCGTCTGCGATGTCATTGCTGAACGGGCGTGGAAACTTGCTGGTACTTATGGCGCAACGGCCTATACCAGCCTGGACGAGATGCTGGCAAGTGAGAAGTTGGATGTTGTCACGATATGTACACCCAGCGGCACGCATGGTGAATATGCTTGCAAGGTAATGCTCACCGGGCGGCATGTAATTGTCGAGAAGCCAATGGAGATTTCTTTGACCGCAATTGATGAGATGTTGCACGTGCAGAAGGAGACGGGGGTGAAGCTGGCAGTTATTAGCCAGCATCGCTTTGATCCGGCATCGCAACAGATTCATGCATTGATCGAGGAAAAAGCCTTTGGCAGCTTGGTAATGGGCAATGCTATAATCCCATGGTGGCGTTCGCAGGCGTACTATGATAGTGGTGCATGGCGCGGCACCTGGAAACTCGATGGCGGCGGTGTACTGATGAACCAGTCTATTCACTCAATAGATCTGCTGCAATGGTTCATGGGGCCGGTCAAAAGCATCTGCGCTTATACCGATACGCTGGCGCATCGCATGGAGACCGAGGATGTAGCAGTCGCCGTGCTACGTTTCGCCAATGGGTCACTCGGTACTATCGCGGCGACCACCGGCGCATACCCCGGCGTGACCACACGTATTGAACTATTCGGCGATCGCGGTTCGGCAATCATCGAAAATGACAATCTCAGCTATCTCCATCTTGCCCGCGACGACAAAGACGAGGTGAGTGCTTATGGAGCCAATTTGCAAGCGACAGAACATAAAGAGGCAGACAAAGGCGGCGCGACCGCGCAAGACCCTGCCGCTCTCTCCTATCAAGGTCACATGCTACAAATCGCCGATATGATCCGCGCCATCCGCGAGAACGGCACGCCGTTAGTAGATGGCCATGCGGCACGGCGTCCAGTAGAAATTATCCTGGGCATCTACGAAGCGGCCCGTACACACAGAGAGGTACTACTTGCATGATTCGACTTTCCGCCTTCGCCGACGAAATTTCACCCGACCTGGACGAACAGATAGCCGTTCTTCAGAGCGAAAACATTCACTTTCTCGAATTGCGTGGTGCCTGGGGCGTCAACGTGCTCGATTTCACTGATGAGCAGGTGACGCACATCAAACAGGCCCTGGATGCAAGCGGTATTGGCGTCTCCGCCATTGGTTCGCCCATCGGCAAAGTTCCCATAGATAGCTCCTTCACGGAACATATGCAGCGTTTTGAGCGTGCCATCCAGCTAGCGCACATCTTCTCAACGCCCTACATTCGTATCTTCTCTTTCTATCCGCCCGCATCAAGGACAACCGCGACCGCACCGTCCGAGTGGCGCGACGAGGTATGCTGGCGACTGCGTGCGTTGACCGTGCGAGCGAAGATGGAGGGTATCACGCTCCTGCACGAAAACGAGAAAGATATCTACGGTGACAGCATCGCTCGCTGCGTTGACATCCTCCATAGCGTCAATGAGGAGCATTTTCGTGCCATCCTTGATCCCGCGAACTTCATTCAATGCGGTCAAATCCCTTATCCCGATGCTTACGAGGCTATACGTCCCTGGCTGAGCTACATACATGTCAAAGATGCTCTATCCGATGGCAGCATTGTAGCGGCGGGCGAAGGCGAAACAAACTGGCCTGCTCTCCTGCAACGCTTGCGTGCCGATGGCTACGATGGTTTCCTCTCGCTCGAACCTCATCTTGCCGCCGCAGGACAATTTCAAGGTTTCAGCGGCCCAGCATTGTTCCGCCGGGCCTCACAAGCGTTGCAGGGGATGTTACGTGAGATGGGCTGGGAGCCAGCGTAGCTGCATGGTAATACCTATTCCATGAAAAATCTGTTGACCAACAAGGCCAAACAGTCTGATGGAAGTCGAGGAATGATGCAGCCCCGGACGGCGAAAATGGTGTCAGTGCACTCCGTGGAATGATACAATGCTATGTGATACGGGATACTGCTCGTAGGGAATGTACCTCTTCAATTTGGACTCTCATAGACGAAAGAAAGGCAGAAGCACTATGTCTCAGGAGGAAAATGTTGGCTCCATGCTCACCTCTTCGGGTGTTTCTCAATTACCGATCCGCGACCGTGTTGGCCTGGTTATCCAGGCAACAGATATCGCCACCACGATCGCCAGGATACGCGAGGCAGAGCAAGCTGGCGTTGGGCAGGTCTGGATGACGCAATCGGCAGGCATGCTGGATACCCTGACCCTCTTTGCCGCTGCGGCAGTGCAAACAACGCATATCCGGTTGGGCACATCGATCGTGCCGATTTATCCACGTCATCCTCTTGTGATGGCCCAGCAAGCGGCTACCATCGATGCTCTTGCCTCAGGACGCTTGCGACTGGGCGTTGGCACCAGTCACCGCCATGTGATGGAAAACGTGTATGGTCTCTCGATGCTATCGCCCCTGGCGTATTTACGCGAATATGTCGCAGTGATGCGCAAAGTGTTATGGGAGGGACGCGTAGATCATCAAGGAACCTTCTTCAAGGTGGCTGCCTCTCTCCCAGGCCCAGCACAGATTCCCTTGCTCATCTCGGCACTTGGCGAGAAGGCATTTCGCATGGCTGGTGAAATTGCCGACGGCGCGATTTCGTGGGTCTGCCCGGTCCCCTATCTGCTCGATACAGCCCTGCCTGCTTTACAGGCAGGGGCCCAGGCGCAACATCGTCCCATTCCACCGCTTATCGCGCATATTCTGGTGGCTATGAATACCGATGAGGCGGCAGTGCAGGCAGCAGCAACGCCGCGCATCTCGTTCTACACGAAAGCGCCATTTTACGCGCACATGTTTGCAGCGGCGGGCTTTCCTATTGCTGAAGATGGAACCAGCGTCGCTACACTCGTCAAAGCGCTGGTAGTTGCAGGAGACCAGGCGCAAGTGGAGAAACGCTTGCGAGAGCTAATCGCGAGTGGCCTCGACGAGCTATTGCTAATGTTAGTGCCGGTCGCGGACGAGGCACGCGAGCGAGAGCAGTTGATGCAGGTGATCGCTTCGCTCTAATTAAGAGTGTTCTATACAAACAGCATCCTCTAGTGAGGATACATCCCGCCATCGACCAGGAGCGTCTGGTTGGTCATATAGGAGTTGACCACAAGCATCATGATTGCTTCAACAACGCCCTCCGGCTTGCTGAGCCTGCCAACAGGGATGCGCGACACAAGTTCTCGTTCGGCACCTGACCCACCTGGGAGCATGCCTGTGTCAGCAATCAAGGTGGGGGCTACGGCGTTGACCGTCACGCCGTGAGGAGCGAGCGACGCTGCCAGGGAATGCATCTCTCCTTTCAACATGCCGCTCCTCTAATTATCGGCGGAAGCACCTCCGCTTTGCAAGCTGAAACGGACGTACCAGTAGCTATGAGAGGTATTAGTGGTGGAGGATGCCAGGCATGAAGCACTATCCTTGCACTGCGACGAGTGCCTGCGCGCGTCCTGGGCGTGTAGCAGTGGGCCAGGCAATGGGCAGTTCCTCCCAGATCAAACCTGCATTAGCTGAGCGGAAGAGTCCCTTGTTGTTCGCCACATAAAAGACGCCAGGTTCAGCCTCGTTCGCCGCCAGTACGGATGCCAGCAAACCGCGCGCAGGAGGCAAGCCCTCGCGCACCTGCTGCCACGGGCCGCCACCGGAGCGACGATAGATTGCCGATTCCGCAGACGCCGGATTATGGGCCTCTCGCGGGCCAGGAGCCGCTGAGATTACCAATGTATCGGGGTTGGCAGGGTCAGCCGCCACACTCCAGAGGTAGTGGTAGCTTAGCCCTGCACCGGGTCGATACCAGGTGTCGCCTCCGTCGTCGCTCTGCACGAAGCCATTGCCGGGGTGCATGAATCCATCGCCTGCCGCCGAGTACAACCGGTTGGGTGCAAGCCGGTGCATAACCAAAGTGTGAGTATCGAATGGACCACCGGGCTTGCGATCTTCCCACGTTTGACCTCCATCCAGGCTGCGAACCAGCGCACCAGCCTCTGCCGCAGCGAAGACGCGACCAGGGATGAGTGGATCGGGCGTGATCCAGCGGATATGTGAGGTCCATGGACGAGGAGGAAAACTCCAGCTTGGAGCTGAGGGAAGCATGCGCAGCGCGGCAAGTTCCCGCCACGACTTCCCCTGATCCTCTGAGCGATAGATTGCGCTTGGCTCGGTTCCTGCATAGACGACGCCAGAACCGCCTCCTTGCTCTGTTGCACTCACGGCAACCGACATCACTTTCTCGTGGGCAATACCCGCGCCGACAGGCTGCCAGGAGGCTCCCGCATCGGTGCTCTGCCACAACCCCTGATCGAACGTGCCACAGTAGACGCGTTCCTGGTGAAGCGGGTCCACAGCCAGGCATTGCGGCTGGCTGCCCGTCAGGTGAAAGGTAACTTCCCATCCACTGGTGCGCTGGTGTAACACTGCGAGTGCATTCTCGAAAGCAACGTAGAGGATAGTCACAACGTGCTCCTTTCTCGTTGTCAGATGTCTCAAAAAGGAGGATCAACCAACAATTTCTCTGTAGCGGCGGATGGCATCGAGATGCTGTTGAAGGGAGACAAAGCCAGCACCCATGGTGTTGAGGCAGATATGCGTTGCACCCAGGGCCTGCCACTGCTTCGTCTGGCGCAACCACTCATCAGGATTGCCATCTTTTGCATTCACCTGCGCCTGGATACCCATCGTGTTAGGATCGCGGCCCGCCTCTTGCATATAGGAGTGTAAACGCTCGATCGTTTGCTGCATTTGCTCGTCTGGTCGTCCCAGTGGGAACCAACCATCCGCAAGGCGCGCCGTACGACGTAGCAGCACTTCCGCTCTCCCGCCTGTCCAGACGGGGATAGAACGACGCACTGGAAGAGGATTCAGCCCCGCCTCAGTGATGGTATGGAACCGGCCGTGGTAGGTGACGATCTCCTGGCTCCACAACAGGCGCATGACCTCGATCTGCTCCTCGACGAGGCGCCCGCGTAGATGGAAGTCCATACCCAATGCTTCGTACTCCACCGGGTTCCAGCCCACTCCTACGCCTAAACGCAGCCGCCCACCACTGAGCACGTCTACTTCCGCTGCCTGCTTGGCGACAAGCACCGCTTGCCGTTGAGGGAGAATAATCACTCCCGTGACCAGTTCCAACTGCGTCAGTGCTGCAAGGTAGCCAAAGAGGACGAACGGCTCGTGGAATAGACTCTGGGAAGTGTAGCCCTGCCAACCAGGACGATGAGTGGGATCAGCACCCACGACGTGATCATAGGCGACAAGGTGAGTGTAGCCCAACCCTGCGACGGTTTGGGCATAATCGCGGATCCCGTACGGGATCCACGCCAATCTCGTTCTGTGGAAAAACGACTCCAATCTGCATCTTCAAGCTCCTCGTGATGACATTGTTTGCTCCAAGTGCGTTGCTTTTTTGATGATAGCACGCACACCTTCCCCTGTCCAGGAATAGAAGGAAACTGAAATGAGCCTGCCCTGATGTGGTGGAGGCAAGTAAGGAAGAAATAAAAAATACAGGCACGTAGGCCACATACTCACCTGCTGCGCAGGGTCGGCTTCGGAAAGGATGGGAACCGCTGCTCCATGGTTGATCAACTCAGTGAGCAGTTTACCAGACATGCGCCCTTTCTCGAAACCCGAAGAGCTCAGGCCTGTGAGCAGGTAGAGATTGTCGAGGTGGGGAATCTTGCCGACAACGCGACCGCCGCCTCTTCTTTCCAGATCGTTTGCCCTGGAGCGTTTTCAGGATTTACAATGCTAGAGCCAGGTGGTAACATGTCTCCTAGAATGGAAGGTCGCGGAATGGCGATATGAAACAAGAGCGAGGAGAGGTAGATTTTACAAGCGTTGCTCTTTTCTTTTAATCGTCGATAAACACCATGGGCCATACTGCAAAAATAAGGAGATTTTGTATGTCACAGTCCTCTCTACCATCTATGCGCATCATCCTTTTCTCGAACCAGCCGCCGCCGCTCGTCAATACTGTAGTGGAATCGCTGGAAGCTATGGGCCAGCAGGTGTTACTGGTCGTCACAACGCCGGGAACGCGCAGTCGGCCAAACGAAAACTACCACCGCATCGTCGCCAGTGCCCGCCGCGACCTGGATGTGCTAGTCACGAGCCATATGTCCCGGTTGCCTGCTATGCTGCGCGGGCTGGAACCCGACGTAATCTTTTCGGCAGGTTTCCCGTGGAAATTACCTCCAGCATTGTTGAAAGTCCCGCGCCTGGGTTGCATAAACGCGCACCCCGCTCTGCTGCCGAAGTATCGCGGCCCCGAACCGGTTTTCTGGCAAATCATGAACGGGGAAACGCAGATCGGCATGACGATCCACCGCATGGACGCTGAGTTCGATACTGGTCCAATTCTGGTACAACGAGCGATGGACATTTCCGAAGATGACGACATTGACAGTGTCTTCTCTAAATTGCTCACATTGGGTGGGCCGCTGCTCCCAGAGGCGCTTGCAGCCGTAGCCGCTGGCGTTCCAGGCACGCCGCAGCCTGCCGAGGGCAGCTACGCCCCAATGGTGACTGAGGCCGAGCGCAACCTGGACTGGAACCGCTCAGCAGTGCAACTACGCAACCAGGTACGCGCCTGGGGCAGTCAAGAGGCGTTTGCCAGGATTGATGGCAAAGGATATCTCGTGCGGCGCGCCCACGTGGTTCCCACTTCTTCTCCAACGCAACCCGGCACAGTGCTTGAGCGTTCCAATGAGAAGTTGCTCGTCCAGGCTGGGCAAGATGCGTTATTGATCGAGGACTTCAGAGAAGCATAGAAGGTCGTGATGCAAAAATCTGAGAGGAATGGTTGGTAACAATACGAGGATGTTGTCCTGATGCGCGAAGAGGAGCACAGAGAATAACGAAACGAAACGGCCGATGACCAGGAGAGGGAAAGGGAAACATGATCAACGGAGCACACATCATTCTCTACAGCACCGACGCGGAGGCTGATCGGGTCTTCATCCGTGACGTGCTCGGATTTGCAGGGGTCGACGCCGGCGGTGGCTGGCTGATCTTCAAGCTGCCGCCAGCCGAGATCGCCGTGCATCCCACAGACGGGCCGGGCAAGCACGAGTTCTACTTGATGTGTGACGACATCGAGAAGACGCTGGCGGATCTGACCGTCAGGGGCGTCACCATCTCCCACCCAGCCAGCGACCAGGGCTGGGGGTTGCTCGCCTCGATTAAGCTGCCGAGCGGCTCTGAGCTGTCGATCTACCAGCCACGCCACCCCACCGCTTACGACCTGGAGAGCTAATCCACAGCAGCACCAATATGTATAGTAGATGAAACACGATCCATGAGGTGACCTAGAAGATTCGTGCATCTCTAGCAACTAGCAAGTATGTACTCAACAGGTGCTGAATCAATCTTAGGGCCTAACATGGCATATGTAGTAATTTACTATACACTATAATATACCAATTTATATCCCTCTTGTACTTAAGATTGCCGCATTTCAAATCGAGCACCCTAAAGAGTTTTAACGACTTGTCCAAATTGAAGCCCAATTTAGACAGTGTTTCTCTTTAGTCCGCTGAATATTTACGACATCAAGAAATTCTATACCTTGGGCTGGTCCCACTATATTTGAAAACTGGTCCCAGTAACTCTGATGATAATCCCACTATCTTTGAGATCCTACAAATGTTCCTGCCTACACATCCAGATTCGCGTTCTTCGCGTGGCTTTCGATAAACCTCTTGCGGGGGGCTACTTCGTCGCCCATGAGCATGTTGAAGGTTTTGTCAGCTTCGATTGCCTCTTCGATGTTCACTTGCAGAATAGTGCGTTTGGCAGGGTCCATGGTGGTATCCCAGAGCGTTTCGGGATTCATTTCGCCGAGACCTTTGTAGCGACCAACTTCTGGCTCTTTGCCGTTGTGTTCGGCTTTGTACTCCTCCACCAGGGCATCGCGTTCCTCGTCGGTATAGACGTAGAGAGTCTGTTTGCCTTTGCGGATGTGGAAAAGCGGCGGCTGCGCGATGTAGAGATGCCCAGCACTGATGAGCGGCTCCATGTGACGGAAGAAGAAGGTGAGCAGCAGCGTGCGAATATGCGCACCGTCAACGTCGGCGTCGCACATAATGACGATGCGGCCGTAGCGCAACTTGGCGAGATTGAAATGCTCGCCGATGCCAACGCCAATGGCCGTGATCATGTTCTTGATTTCCTGATTTTCGAGCATCTTGTCCAGTCGCGCCCGCTCGACATTGAGAATTTTACCGCGCAAAGGAAGAATTGCCTGGAAGTGACGGTCACGTCCCTGTTTTGCACTGTTATGAACGAATATGCCGCTTGCTAATGCAAAATTATGTGTACCAGGAACTTCGACATCATATACATCTACAGTCTGCTCTAACTGCTCAACGGAAACGACGCGATGATTGTAAGTAGCTACTGCTTCATAAGCTAAAGCCTCATCACCATCAAAGTATCGCTGGCAAAACTTGTCGAAGCGTAAAATTGATGAATCACGTATTGCGCGGCGATGCGCATGATAAGCATCAACATCAAGTACTCCATCCACCTCAAAATTCTTTAAAGTGGCAACGGTTTTACGATAGTACGTCTGCTGCAAAGCAGCCTGTCGTTTTGCCCGGAAATCCGGTGTCCATTGTTGCTGCGTTTTTTCACGACGCCATGAAAGCAGTTCTTCATTTTTCCACTGCTCTTTCGCACGTTGAGAGTGAACTTCTCGTGCATCTGGACTGTTCTCAAAGTGGGTACGTACTCGTTCCGCCTGCAAACGGCGATGTTCCTCATCACTCCAGTACTCACGCTGCGCTTGATCGAGTTGGGCAAGTACCCCCTCACGATAGGCATCATTAGTATGGTAAAACTCAAGCCATTTCTCCCCCATATATGCCTTATAGGTTTCATCTTCCCACTGCTGTTTAGCGCGCGCTGAGAGGATTTGCTGCATTTCTGGATGGCGCATCCGCTCGCTCATCATAGCGCGAAACTCTGTACCCTGATGAATTTCGCGGCATTTCTCAACCGTGTCTGCGCGATGTAAAGTACGTCCAACGTGCTTTCGATGCAACTCAAGCTGCTCCTGAGCAGGAAGACGCTTAATGTTCGTCGGATTGTTGTTCAGTTTGTTAAAATCAACATGATGGCAGTGATCACCATCCAATTTGTCGTAAACATTCTTCCAACGGTTATACCAGTCAGCTAGCATATGAGTGAAAAGCCACGAATCGGAACGAGGGTCCTTCACCATTTCGTACCCTTGTATTGTTATTCCTGGTTCCTTCATATCGGAAAATTTGCGGTACAACGGCATCAACGAATCAGTTTGAGCAAGATCGGCAGCTTCCTTGAAATTTCCGTCGCGAAGCATAAAGCGATGATCAGGTGTGCAGATAATTGACTCACCATTGTCGAGTGTAACTCGAACCACTGTTGCCTGAGCTTTTGTCATGCGTGCGTGAATCAATCGCTCCAGCCCGATTGTACCGTCCTTGCGAATAGTGTAGCCAAAATGTTCTTTTCCTTCGGCTTGTTCTGTAACGAGTTCCTTGAAACTAAGTGAGCGACCATCTGCGAGTGCTACAAGCGTATCACCGGAGAAACAACCACCTGCGGAGTCCCCCTCCACGAGGTACAGCTCACATCGATCGGCGTGTTTTTCGGAGCAGTCGGCGAGTTTGCCGGGGAGGGTGGTGTCAAGGGCATTTTTGCGCTGGATCAGGTCGCGGGCGGCACGAGCAGCTTCACGCGCGCGGGCCGAGAGCAGGCACTTATCAATAATCGCTTTGGCCTCGGATGGCGTCTCCTCGAGGTATTGGGTCAGCATTTCCGCTGTCACGGCCTCTACGATGGGACGCACCTCGGCGTTGTTCAGTTTGGCTTTTGTTTGTGCCTCAAACTGCGGATTGGGTATTTTGACGCTGACAACCGCGGTCAAGCCTTGCCGCACATCGTCGCCGGTGAGATTGCCATCTTTCTCTTTCAAGAGATTGGCTTTGCGTGCATAGTCGTTGAGCGAACGGGTCAAGGCACTGCGGAAGCCGGTAATGTGCATACCGCCGTCAACTGTGTTGATGCCATTGGCGAACGAGAACTCGGTACTGGTCCAGCTATCGTTATACTGCACCGCCAGTTCGACCTTCACATTGTCTATCTCGCGAATAATGCTGACCGGACGGGCCTGGACGCGCCCACGGTTCTTGTTCAGGTAGCGTACAAACGAGACCAGACCCCCCCTCAAAGTAGAAGGTTGCTTCGCGATCAGTACGCTCGTCGCGCAGACTGATGGTCATGCCGCGATTGAGGTAGGCCATCTCACGGAAACGCTGCGCGAGAATATCGAAGCTGTAGTCGCGGGTCTCCATCACGGTCAGGTCGGCCATGAATGAGGTGATGGTTCCCGTTTCATCCGTCGGCCCCAAATTCTCAATTTTTGTGACGGGTAAACCCTTCTCGTAGCGTTGCATCCACTCGAAACCATCGCGTTTGACGTTGACCTGGCACCATTCGGAGAGCGCGTTGACGACGGAGACACCAACACCATGCAAACCACTACTAATCTGGTAGCCGCCACCACCGAATTTACCGCCCGCGTGCAAAATGGTCATCACCACTTCGAGCGTTGAGAGGCCGGGGCGTTGGTGATGTTCTTCTACAGGAATGCCACGCCCATTATCGAAGATAATGACGGAGCTATCGGCATGGATCACTACCGATACGGTATTGGCATAACCGGCCATTACTTCGTCAATGCTATTATCAACAACTTCATAGATTAGTTGATGCAGTCCGCGCTGATCGGTTGCACCAATATACATACCCGGTCGCACACGGACAGCTTCCAGGCCTTCGAGGATCTGAATATTCTGCTCACCATAGCCGTTTTCGCCACCATTGCCATTGCCACTCCCCCCGTTCCCGTTGCCATGCAGCTTTCCGTTGCCATTTCTATACGGAGCCTGTGATGTTTCACTGCTGGTATCTATGCCATCTATCGGTTCGGTCATTATTGATTCTCTCATTTTTGCCATACAATCAGTGCGTCCTTTTGTCACATCAACAGAAGCCGGATTTTACAAAGAATATGCATTGTGCCAGAGAAGCAGGTATTCCGCGAGCCCGGAGCTTACACTACAAACATTACATACATTCCCCCTCTTGAAGGGTTCAGTTGGCGCAAGTCACGGTCACGGCACACGGAACGTGGTTTAATTGGTCAATGCAGGTGGTTTTGCTTCTATTCTCATCCAGCCTGGAAGCTGAATATACCTGTGGTATCGTTACCAATTTGTACTTCCGTACTAGAATATTATACCACAAATCAGGCGTAAAAGAAAATGGAGGGCCTATCCTGGGTGCCTTGGGTTCTTGGGTGCCTGGGTGTATGAAAAATGCGTGGCATCAATACCTGTTGCCGCCCATTGGAACGCCGGCATTACCTTGCGGCATACTTTGCATAGTGGGCATACCTGGCATACCCGGCATACTTTGCAATGGTGGGGCACCGGCAAGATTGGTTGCGCAATAGGGACAGAAGGTCCAACGAAGCTCCAGTAGGCGCTCACACTTGGGGCAAGGACGTTTCATCTTCTGCCCACATGAGGGGCAAACCTGAAAGTCCGACTCTACCCGTGCATGGCAATTGTTGCAGGTCTGGCGTTCGGTCATTTCCGCCAACAATGATTCCTCTTCCAACTGACGTTCGTAAATCTCGGCTAGCGTCTGGCGAGGGCGGAGAATCATATAGATGAAGAGACCACCGATGAAGAAGATCGTTACCAGCAAGGTTGCGAGAATTTGTGCCAGCAGGTCTTGTGTGCGCGAGCGAATATCACGAAACGTCCAGATGATCAGGCTCAACCAGAAAATGGCAATAAAAGCCACCACGAAGCCAAGCACGACTCCCAATGAGTTCGTAAGAGTAGTTAATGTACTACTGGTTGATGATGCGGGTGTAGCTGTCGCAGTAGGTCCGACGGTGGGCGTTGCCTTTGCGGCCACCCCAATCAGTGGACTAGAATTTACTATAGTAAGAATATGTGCCAAATTTGTCATAGTAGGACCAACGCCCCTTTCAGGAAATCCATAGTTCGTACACTTAATACAACGTATAGAACGGAAAAACGGCAACACTATAGGACTATAGTGAATGATATTACAAATTATAGCGAAAACAAGACCAACCTGACAACAGAACAATGCAGGGACGCAAGGACGCGCTTCGGCCCGTCGGCGTGCCAGTGGTGAGACGGTCCGATAACCCTTCTCTATATTTATACACTGTTTTTCGCTCACCTGGAAGATGTTGATCTCACCCATTCTTCCTATACTTCCACACGTGATGAGAAGGACATCCCTCAAAAATGAGAGGGAATTGACAGGAGCGCTTGCTTCGTGGTATCTTATCAGCATAAGCCTTAATGTTTCATTGTGTTTCTAATGTGAGAGGAACATTCATATCACTCGCCAAGCAACACGCGCCAAAACCAGTTGTGGGGGAAGATACTTTGTGGTACAATAGAACAGACGTACTAATCTTGAAGGAGGTCTCTTATGGCAAGTGGTAACTATTCCAGCGAATTTCTACCACAAGAGCCCGCACAAATCGTTATTCCCCTACGCGCATCAGCAACACGTCAACTTCCGGTGGTCGAGCAGCAAGAGGAACGCAAGACGAGAAAATTACCTGTATTACCTGCAGCACCAACCTTACCAGTCAGGCACAAGTACGCTGCCAATCTCGTTGTCAAGGAATCGCCAACCATAAAGATTCAACATGTCGTGGGTGAATTCCGTGAAAATTCTCTGGCATATTTACCGGGGCATCTGCCCTGGTTACGCCCATTTGTGTTATGCCTGCTCGGCGTGGTAGTACTCTTTTTCGTACTCATTTCCGCAGGTGTCTTCCAGCGTCCAGTTGGTCCATCGAACCTTGTGTACTCCCCAAATGCGCAGTCGTATCCTATTCAGGTGGGTGGCTCCATTAGCGCGATCAATACCTGGCAGAACAGCAATGGCCCGATTTCGTCCTTAACGCCGATTCCAACACATAGCGGCCCCTACTCAGTGATCGGCAAACCAACGATCGCGGTAGATTTTATCAACCGGGTTCTCGCCACCTATAATTCGCCCGCGGCAGGTAAGGGACAGGCACTCTATGATTTGGGCGTCAAATATGGCATTGACCCGGCCTTCGCTCTGGCCTTTTTCATGCATGAAAGTACCTTTGGTACCGCCGGTATGGCAACAGTAACGTTATCATTGGGCAATTTGCGTTGTATTCCTTCAGTACCGTGCAATAATGGCTACGCGCAATTCAGTAGCTGGGAACAGGGCTTTGAGGCGTGGTACAAACTTATCCGCAACCTCTATGTCGCCCAATGGGGCCTGGTGACAATTGATCAGATCATTCCAACCTATGCTCCGTCCAGTGACCATAACAACGTTTCCGGCTATATCGCGGCACTTAAACACACCATTGACACATGGCACGCTGGCATCGTTCAGGTTTCGTAATAAGAGAAGAGTGTCCATAAAAAAGCATGTGCATCGCACATGCTTTTTTATGGACACTCTTCTCTCTTCTCGTACTACACGCGAATCAAACCTTGTTCCAGTGCCTTACTTAGAGCTTCAGTGCGGCCGGAGACGCTCAGCTTCTGGTAGATGTTGGCAAGGTGGAAGTTGACTGTGCGTTCACTGACAACCAGGCGGGCCGCGATCTCTTTATTGCGCAGGCCACGAGCCAGCAATTGCAGAACATCTTGTTCGCGGGCTGTCAGGGTCTCGTAAGATGCGCTGCCACGTCCTTGCTTACCTACGCGAGAAAGCAGGCGGTTTGCTAACTGCGGTTGAATCAGCACTTCGCCGCTTGCCACAAGACGTAGCGACTCAGCCAGTTCGTCGGGCGCGATATCTTTCAAAACGAAGCCATCGGCACCCGCACGCAACGTTTCATACAGGTAGTCCTCGCGCTCCTGCGTTGAGATGAGCAGAACCCGCGTCTCAAGGTTGAGTTGCTTGATCTGCCGCAGGGCCTCCAACGTCTGATTATTGGGCAGTTGCGTATCCATCAGGACGACATGTGGCCCCAATTCTAGCGTCTCACTAACGGCTTGTACGCCATCCGCCGCCTCGCCTACTACCCATAAATCGGGGTAGCTCTCTATTAGACGACGCAATCCGGCACGGGTAACGCTCTGATTATCTACCACCAACACTTTAATGCGTTTGTTGCGGTCAGATGTATCACTCACCAGGGGAGTCGCAGCAACTTCTGACGCATCAAGTACAGGCACCACGCCAAGGGAACTATTTTTCCCACTATACGGAACGCGCACTACTACCCGCGTTCCCTGCTCCTTCAACGAAGTAACCTCTAATGAACCTCCAAGATGTTCAATATGATGGCGCAACGCCCTGTAAGGAAGCAATGCATTGCTCCCTTCGTTCTCTTGAAAACTGCCTTCTGCTTCATCTTGAAAATAAGGCAAGGGTACATCTTCCTTAGTGGGAGGCGTACCATCATCTTCAATGTTCATTTGCGCTTCGTCGCGCCCATAATTCAAGGTGAAACGCAATCGGTGTACATGCTCATGCTGCTGCGCTTGATAAAGAGCCTCCTGGGCAATACGATACAATAGTCGCCCGGTATAGCCGGGCAATGGATGTTCCTCACCGGAAAATAGCACGCGACTGGAGAAACCTGCCGCCTCGGCAGCCTCATCTACAGCGCGTGCCAATGCCTCTGATAATGTTACACCAATCAGATCGGTCAGTGGCAGGTCGTCATCGGCCATGCGCAATTCATGGATGACGGTGCGCGTCATCTGCTCTAACATGGCAAGGCCATCGCGTAATGTATGAATATCGGCTCCATCGTCCCGCGCTACACTTTGCAGCGTGTTCAGTTGGAGCAGCATTGCACTCAACTCCTGAATGAGTTGTGCATGGGCATTATTTTGTTGCCCGTTTTCTTGTATCTGCAAGGGTTTTCCTGAATTCGTAACTCAGTTAATATTTTCGCGGGAACGTATTGTTGTCGTATCCATTCCCTCTGGCGGGCGCAACTCCTGTGTTGGGGAAACCGCCAAATGGGCTATGGTGTAAAAGGAAACCGGTATCAGGCGAGTCTCCCGTGTTGCTGGACGTTATGGTGGAATTCGAGGTCGTCGTATTGGTACTCGTCGTAGTGCCCTGTGAATGGTCGTCGGTGAACCGGTAAGTGAGGCTACAGCACCGTTAACCTGTATCTGTCCGCAAGCCACGCTCTGCCCGTTCGCATCTGTCCCCTGATGAACATCCAGATAGAGGGTATTTTGGATGATGCCGGTCAAGTCACCCACGGACAAAGTAGCGGTAGTCGCACCGCTCCCATCGGTCGTGATTTTGCCCACGTTCGCCAACACCTGTCCGCCGCACTCATCGCGGTCAATTGTCACATAATAATCCGCATTGGGGTTGAGACCGCTCACGTTAATTTGCAAGGCCAGGCCTTTCCCCTGCGCGTTCGGCACCAGGCTGGAAACTCCCTGCGCGGCTGAGTTATTGACCGAGGACAGAAGCGCACTGCCCGCCCCTCGAATAAGATTGGGAGCAAACATAATGACCAGCACGATCGCTACAATACCAAAAAACACCAGCTTAAATAACCTCTTCAGGCACATACGTACCACTCCTTCTTACGCCGCCTTACACCGCCTTACACCGCTCTCCAAAATATTGACATGTACTATTATATTCGACTTGCGCGACAAGCACAAGAGTTACCCACATAAAGATCTACGTACTTTCGGCTGGAACTGATTCGGAGATACCCCGCCGGGCTACAAATTTTATACCGCCGGAAGTGGATAACAATTTGTCCCAATGTTTGACGAAGGAGAGAATTGTTTGGGGGTGAATGAGGTATCCTCCGTCAAAACGCCTTCGAAGTATAGACCCTGTGTGTGCAAAATGCTGCATGTGCCGGGAGAGGGAAGAATAGTCACAGCCACCGTGGGGAATGTACCCGCCTGTCGTTGGATGAGCAGCGTATAGGGATGCTGGGGCATTGGCGGCACGTACCAGGAGAGCGTAATGGTCATGGTACAGTTTTTAGGAACGACTACCAGACCGGCGAACATGGCGCGTCCCGGTTCATCGCTGGTGACACTTGTCGCCGGGCCAACGGTATCAAGCGGATGCCAATGTCCGCCATCAGGGTCGGCAATGGAAGGTGCCGCAGCCCCTGGCTGAAACTGTCCGGCGGGACAGAGCAGCTCATCCTTTGGATACACATGATATTGCGGACAGGCAACATAGGCCCCTCCACACAGTGGTACGCCCGTATCAAAACCATCACTGTACAACAATTTGCTTGCCGGAGGGACGTACACGCGCACGTAATCACGGTAAGTGTCATAGCCATAGACCGTGCCGAGCTGGTTATACACAAGTCGCAATTGCATGGTATGCGTGGCACCGCCGTGAGCATCGAGCATAACCGTGTCATCAACAATTGTACGCACATATTGTGAAGCTTTACTGGCACTCTCGTTAGTCTGCACCAGGTAAATGCCATCGTGCGTCGTCGAACGATCAATTTGCGCCGCATCGCCATATTGCACAAGCAATCCCTCCACCTGCGGATTGCTCACATAGACCTGCACATCCTTTGTTTTCAAGTCGTGCAACATCTCACGCGCAATTGACAGTAGTTCATCCGGCGGCGCACTGCGCACCTGACTCAGCAGCGTTTTTGCCACCAACGCGGTAAAGAGTTTGCGTGCCGCCGCCGGGTCCTCGACATGCTGCACTATTTCTTCTTTGCGAATACCCGCGTTATCTTGCTGGTAGTAATGCAGACGATCCTCGAGGTTCTGGGCAGTAATCGTCTCATGATAGGCCGGAATTTGCAGAGGGCCAATCACCTCTAAGACGTGTTCTATCAAGATGGGTGTAAAGAGAATGACGCCATCAACTGAATGGCCCACCTCGTGTTTGTAAAGGTTCATGGCGATTTGCGCAGACGTTGGAAAATCTGCGGAGAGATTCGAGTCGCGCAAGCCCCAGTTGGCAAATGGCCACCACGAGCGATATTGCAGCGGTGCCAGTTGACCACTCGTCGGGCTGTTATTCACATACTCGACAAAGGAGATATCGTGCAGCGAAAATGGTGCCACCCGCCCGCCGTTGATATTCAATTCGCCGTATTGTCCGGTAAAGCCGCCTGTCGGACGCAGTTCCGCACGATCCATCGTTTGCACGAGAAAGGTACGCGGCGAATCTACGCCGAGTATCCAACCTAGCGCACTCAGCAAATTACGCACCTGCTCCAGGTCGGCAGTTGCTTGCGGCAAAGCCTGCAACAGTTGCACAAATTGGTTACGTTTATCATCACTTACAGGCAATGCGCTGATAGTCAGTTGCCGCGACTGTAATTGAATATCATTGAGGAACGGCAATATATAGTCAATAGTGCTGCCGATGAGCGTGAGCATCGTTGACGTGACCAGTGGTTTGCTCGAATTGGTGAGCAAGGGTCCACGGAAAGATGGAGCCAGTACGAGCGCGGTCTGCACCAGTTTCGTTCCGATAGTAGCAACGTCTGTGCCTATCTGACTGGCCGCACGTGCAGTCGTGACTTGCGAACGGTACTGCGGAAAATATTGCGTTAGAGACTGAATCACTCCGGCATGATCAAGCGTAGATTGCATTTGCTGAAAGTTTTGCTGGGAAGCTGAAAATTCTTTTTGCGCGAGATGTAATTTGGTCACATCCAAAAAACCGGTTGGATGTGTCTTCAGTCCGGTAAAAATTGTCTTAACATTCAATAAGTGTTGCATCCCACTATAGGCTGAATTACGCACCATGTTATAGGTATTGTAGGCATTGATAGCATAGTTTACAGCATATGTCGCGGGTATAATGACGCTGATCAGTAATACAGCCACCATACTCCAAATAATAATGCGTTGCCGTTTTGAGCGCAAGCGACGCTTTTTCAGCGCGGGGATAACCGGCTCCGTCTTTGGGTCGTCATTACTCACATCCGCGCTCTCTTTAGAAGGCATGGCTTCCGCAAGTACTGCTACGTCTGAGTAATGCCTATCAGCGCTCCCTTCGACGGATGCAATTGATTCAACTGATGGAACAACCGCAGTTGATGATTCCTCTTTATGGAGTGCATCCTGACGTTCATCCGGTGGCACTGCTTGCACACTTACCTCTGCCGGTACTTCATGATGCGGTGTGCCAACCGAGGCTGATGAATTGCTATTGGTGAGAGCGTCAGACATAGCTCCCTCCGATACACGCCGAAACAGAAAAATACATTGTTGTCCCCCAAGCGATACTTCATTCCTTTATCAAAAAGATCATATTTCGTTGTTAGAACGTTTCGCAGAGGCGAAGCGTTTCTTTTTCAACAAACCCGCTTGCTTCCACTTCTTATTGTATAGCAATGTGCCAACAATTATCATCCTTATGCGTGGTAAATACATGGTGAATGCATGGTGACAGCGAAACGTGTTTGGGAAGAAGCAAGAGAAAGCGCATTTGGCTAAGTCAAATGCGCTTTCTCTTGCTTCTTCCCAAACACGTTTCGGGTTGAGCTATTCTCTGTGACAGTGCCACTGAGATATGCTCAGAGTAGCACTGTCCGCTTGATTGCAGTGGCGATTATTTCAGTACGAACTGAGTTTCGCCAATGCGGGTATGCCAATCCTGGTTCGCGCCGGAATACTGGGAGGCAAACCAGATGTGGTCAAAGCTTGGGCCATCATACGAAGTCGCCTCGAAGTCGCCCCAGCGAGTGTTGTTCGTAGGAGCAACGCCCACTTTGAGGAAGCGACCGGCATCGTGGAACTGACCAAGCGTATAGGTCGCACGACGACCGGTATACGCGATGGATGGGTTGAGTGTGGAACTCATGGTATCGTAGACCATGATCAGGTCGCCGTTGTTATCGGGCATAAGCGCACCGAAGGAGGCGTCCTGGTCGCCGCTGAACACGAAGTAGCCACTCTGGTAGACAGAAGCACCAGTGAGGACATTATTCACAATTTGCGGCTGCACCTCACCCCAGAAGATGCTAGGAACATCAATGCCGGAGTTATTGGAAACGCCGGTGTCCAGCGCGAAGGTGATGAGACCATCGTGGTAGACGGGGGTTGCGGTGATACGCAGGTCAATCGTCTCAACACACTGTGTACAGGTCGGCTGATCCGCATTTGGTGCGAAAGCGTAGCTCGTGGTCTGGACAAAGACCGCGTTCAGGGTCTGATTCTTGGTACCTGGATTGGTGATACCAAAGACGTTCAAGCCACTGCAAGTGTTACCGGTGCAGTTACCGTTGGTCGAATCAATGAACAGGCCAACGTTGGCCGGTTCGTTGGCAGGTGCTTCGGTCTCAACCGGCTGTACAGTGTCAACGATGGAACCATCGGACGGGGAAGTCAGGTTTCTGAAACCATAGGCTGTGACGCTCTGACCATTCTCCATGCGGGTCTTGTTGGCCGCTTCGATTTGTGCGTAGAAGTTACCATTGCCGTTTGGGAACATGTTGCCGGAGAAGTAAATGTTCTTGGCATCGAAACCTAACTGCGTGTAGTCAGCAGCGTTCGGGTTGCCCTGCGCCATATCGAAGAAGTAGACATTCCACGAGCCGTTGGGATTGCTGGTCTGACTGACGGCAATCCAGTAGCCGGACAGGAAGTTGCAGTTGGGAGCAATACCGAGGCCCACCCTCTACCTGCAGCACCGCTGTCCAGAAACGCCCGGTGTTAGGATCGTAAAACGCACGCGGGTCGCTCAGGAACGGGCCAGCGGGATCGCAACCGCTGGGGGACGGATTCGGGAATGCCAAAGAAGTTCTGCGAATTCTTCGGCCAACCCGGCTGGATAGCACCAGAGGTGTTGTAGACGGCCACCGAAGTGTTGACGTGCTGTAAGACCCACTGGTTTGACGTGGCAAGGGCCATGTCAGGGGGCTGACAACCAGTACCGAAGTACGGGCAGATGGTGCCAGAGTCAGCCATACCGGCGAAATTGGCGATAGCCGGTGGGGTAGTGGGTGAAACCTTGGTATTAGTCAACGGGTGGGCCACTGCCGGAGCAGCACTGTTATGAGCTGCACCAGCTTTGAGGCTGGCATACTTTGCTGAACCTCCTGGATAGAGGAACGGCATCAAGTTCTGCTTCTGATGCACCTGTTTCGCGGTTGCCGCCGGGACGTTACTCATGTTCACTACATGCGGGGTAACACTACCCGTGTTGAATGCCTTACCCAGCGCACGACTGGTATTGGCACTACTGACATGCTGCTGCTTTGCGAATGCAAAGTTGGCACCAAATATGCCCGCGATAAGCGAGGCAAGTGCCAGGAAGGAGAAGAGGTACAACCTGTACTTTTTTTGCATACTCTGCGAATCTCCTGAAAACTCAAACGATACTTCACTGTGTTTAGTTCGACGTTACAAAGTTTTAACAATCAATGGGATCGCGACTACATTCTTTCTTTTTACGGAACACCCCCTTTCCGCATAAAAACGAGAGCAGGCACACAAACAAACTTTTTGCCACTTCCAATGCACGCTCATACATAAGAGATCATGCGTATTTGGATTGGCATAAGGAATACACGCTTGCATCGTTTTTAGCGCATATCGTTGGTTACTTCCTTCTAGATGGGTCTACAATTGCAGTACCCCCAGTACTGCCAGCCTTATAACTCAATCTCTCAATAAAGGGAGATAGGAGTTTCTCCTTAACTGCCTCTATCAAGGCAAAGAGATACGCCGGTATTTCATCGCATCAGTGAAACAGGCACGTTTCATTGTGCATAGTTTTTGAGCGCGACCACTCAAAGGTAATGGAAACGTCTGGGTACGCCAACGGGGAAACACAGAGTAGTACATTAGAAATATTGGCACAGTCGTCTACGGACGATATTACTACTCTATACCTTGACTTCCGTTGCACGCTCGGCAGGTTACTTCATTGCGATGTTTGCATATCTTAGCGAAGACAGCAAAGCATGCCTCACGCACATAGCACCAAAGAAAATGTGAATTTTCAAGGCTTCCCACAAAGACGATAGTAACATTACTTCCTACAGCTTGTCAAGTACATATCGCGTCAATTACTCTATGGTTCGGGTTATACACGACAGATATCAGGTTAAAATTTAACCCTTATTGTGTAAAAAATGTAGTGCTGGTACGAGGGTAAAACAAGAAATACTGTATTATTCGGTGTCAGAACGTACCAAAGCAACACATTCTTCTGAAACGTTGGCGAACTTTTGCTATACTACTCATAGAGCATTGATCACTCTTTATTACGTTGGAAGGTTACACCTATGGAATTTGCATGGAAAATTGGCGAAGGGACGAACGTCAAGTTAAAGGATTATGATCCAGATTACCTTGAGAAAGGTAGCGAGCATGACGAGGCAACGCAAGAAATTCAGGCGTTGAGTGGTAAACTGAGCGAGCTACAAGAATTGTTGGCGGCTGCCCAGCATTGCGGTCTGCTGATTGTCTTGCAAGGGATGGACACGAGCGGTAAAGACGGGACGATCTGTCATGTTATGGGGCAGGTCAACCCACAAGGATGCTATGTGCATTCCTTCAAAGAGCCGACACCCGAAGAATTGAGGCATGACTTCCTCTGGCGGGTACACAAAGTAACACCGGCAACGGGTATGATTGGCATTTTCAATCGTTCCCATTATGAAGATGTGCTGGTAGCGCGTGTCCATAATCTCGTGCCAAAGGATGTCTGGGAAGGCCGCTATCACGAGATTAATCATTTCGAGAAACTGCTTGCCAATAATGGAACTATCATCCTCAAGTTCTTTTTGCACATCAGCAAAGATGAGCAGGAGCGTCGTTTGCTGGCCCGCGAGCAAGATAAGGACAAGGCATGGAAGCTTTCCGCCAGCGATTGGGCCGAGCGCAAGTTCTGGGATGACTACCAGCAAGCATACGAGGACGCTCTCTCGAAGTGCAGTACGGACGAAGCACCCTGGTATATCGTGCCAGCCAACCATAAGTGGTACCGCAATTTAGCCGTCGCACACATCCTGGAAAAGACGATGCATAAGCACAAAGATGAATGGAAAGCGGAACTTGAGGAACGCGGCAAGCGCGAGTTAGCAGCACTACAAGAGGTGAGACAGCAACAAAAGATATCTTAAAGTGAATGTGCACACATTCACTTTAAGATATCTTTTGTTGCTATAGCTTCCTGGTAGGATGGCCTCTTCAGCGAGAGGGCGGCGGATAGTAGGCTTGCGTCACGGCGACGATATCGCCAATGCGTAGCTGTACTTGCAAGTATCTATTTGCCGGACGATGGTAATGCGCGAAGAGCATCAAGGCGTGATGAGCAATCACATCGGGATCATCGGTATGGCGTGTCAGCACCATCTGACCGCCGAGGGTCTCTTCGGCCGCCGTAACGGCGATCTCTTCGCCTTCCTCACCCATCATGAGGCGGGCGAGTGTCGCGGCGCACGCGGTTGGACCAGAGCATGAGCGCAATCACCTGCCCCTTCAAGCGTTGCTCCCGCAGACGTTCGCCCAGGTAATTGGCAAGGCGGCGAATGGAAGCGCATGTCTCGTCGGCATCGGCGGGATGGTTGAAGCGCACGCGAGCATTCTGACTGAGCGGCGGCGCGTCGGGAACGACGAGACCGGTATCCTCACCACAAGCTACTGAATAGACCCAGGAGCCAAGACGGCCAAGACGGCGGCGCAGTCCCTCTTCATTCAATGCCGCAACCTGTGCGAACGTGGTGATACCAAAATCTCTCAGGTGCGCTACCAGTTCCGCCACCGCAACAGCATCCACCTGTTCGCTCTTGCCTTCTACCTCCGGCGGGCGAGTGCCAGCATTCGTATTCGTATTCTCTTCTTGTTCTCCAAGTTCCGGTAGGGCGGTCGGTGTACCCATGCCGGCGGCACGAAGCTGGAATAGCATTGAGAGCGGCAGCGTCTGCACAAACGAAGCTTCGCGCCCATGTGGAATATAAAGAACGCCAACACGCCCATCTTTACGGCTCATCAGCGACGCCAGTTCGGCGATAGCCTTCCCGTTGGCAACTCCAATCATCGCCGTCAGACCTAGCTCGGCAATTTCGGCACAAAGGCGTTCGGCCAACGTGACGGGCGAATCGAAGGGCAATTCGCAGCCGCGTAAATCAATAATAGGAGTCCGCGATAGGCATGGACTCGATGATGCGCGAATAGGCACGATAGCGTTCGCGTAACTTTTGCAAGACCGGTTGATAACGTTCATAAGACGCGGGCAAAAAGCGGGTGCGCGGCGCGAGACGATGGGCCCGGCGCAATGGCATACCAGGACTGATACCTAGCCGGAGGGCGGTGGGCGAGGCATCAATTACACGCCCCGGTTCGTTCGGACGCCCCATGCCAGTACCCACGACAAACGCCTGCCCTCGTAAAGAGGGGTCAAACGCCTCTTCCAGCGTGCAGTAAAAATGGCGAATGCGCACATGCATAATGCCCTGCCGCAAACGGGTTCGTTCGGCGGCACGCATAGCTTCTTGCGGTGCGACCGGTCTAGCGGTACTACCTGATGCTTGCTGGTCAGCACCGGTGCCGTTCGTTGCCGGTATTATATTGCCTGTAGATGTATGAGTGTTATATTGTTGCATAATGGCCTTCTGCCCGATAATCTCTTCTTCATTCATGACGAATAGAATGCTTCAAAAGTTACATAGACGATTTCTTATCTGTACCAAAACGAACGAGGAAAGTGCTGGCGGTTTGCACATCTCGAGCGAGAAACTCCACTTCCAGAGAACAAAGCTTGTATTCGTTATCACTGCAATATTCTTCCCTGTATTTTCGTACTTGAGAGCCACTGATGTCAAGGCCATATCTCCTCGTGTAAGGATGTGAACGCGATAAATCGGTCCTCTACCGTTTTTGTTCATTTCGTTACATCTTCCACGCCATAAAATACAACAAATCCCCCAGTACAAATCTCTGACGAATAAAATGACCATTGTGGACCGCGAAATCATACTCCTCCTGGCTGATAGGAGGTGCAAGCTCCTGGGGAGTGAGCGGCGCACCTGCCTGTGCAAGGATAGTATGAACCGCAGCGGGTGAGGAGACGAGCGAGGCGAGTTTTGGGCGATGTGAATGCTGCCAGTGTGCGCAAAATTGTGCGAAACGCGGACGATTTTGCCGCCAGAGTGAAAGCTTGGTAGCGTAATCGCTCCAACATTCTCGCGCCATTGTGCCGCTGGGGTCAATGCGTGCAAAAACCTGCTGGATGTGTGCCTGCATAGTCGCATCAGAGGGGTAGCAATTATCCAGGTCGAGAGTATGTGGGTCGAAAGTTTCCAGAAAGCGTTGGTAGAAGCGAGCAGCCGTCAAAGTAGCGACGCCAACCTGCGCTCCGTGTAGCGCAACGCCGCGCTGGTAGTGACCGGCAATCATGTCCAGCACGTGCGAAATGACATGCTCTGTACCGGAAATGGGCGTGGACATATTGACTATTGATTGCGCGATACCCGCTAACAGCAAGGCACGTGCTACCACTGCTTCCCCTTCATGTGTGCGCTGGTCTATGCTCGCTGCGTGTGCCGTCAATACCTCCTCAAGGTTGGCAAGCAAGGCAAGTGGCACTTCGCTATAGAAATCTACTAATCCCAACGCACTGGCAAGATACCAGTCTCCATAGGCGACAAAGCGAGCGCAACAATCGCCCAGCCCGGCCTGCGTCAGCGCTTTTGGGGCGGAAGCAAGGACGCGCAGGTCAGAGATAATCGCTGTGGGATAGCGCGAAGGAATTGTGCGTTTCACCCCATCTTTCAGCAGCACAGCCATATTTGCCGCGAACGCGGTAACGGAGTTCGCCGTCTGGCAGCAGATGTAGACTATTGTCCTCTGACCCTGGTACCCTTGTTGTTCCTGATCGTAGAGGTAGGCGGCATGTTTCGCGATATCGGTCACTGTACCGGAACCGAGCGCGATGAGAGCTGTATCCGGTCTCAGCGCGGCATGCACACGCTGTACCTGTTCAAAATCTGCATGTACTAAGCCATACTCGTCGCCTTCCAACCAGAGCGTTTCAACCGTATAGCCTGCGTCGCGCAACAGTGCCTGCACGAAAGGCTTCAAATCTTGTTCTCCACGACGCATGGCAACGGTATCCATTACCAGCAGTATCGTTGCGCCATCAGCAACACCGCCACGCTGTACTACGGCGGGAAGTTGCGGCAATGCGTCCGCGTCAATCAAAATTTCTGCGATCTCAATGGGACGGAGAGCGTGTTTGGCAGCGGTATTTTGTGTCGCCAGCCAACGTTTTACCGCGGCAATATCGCCTGGGTCAAGCGGAAATGTCGGCATAAATACCTCTCTTCGGGGATTACACATCCACGTAGGAGCCGATTTATCGGCAATGCGGGTAAAATTCGCTTTATCAGCAATTAGGGCCGGGGCCGATAAATCGGCGGTGAGCCCGATAAATCGGCTCCTACTGGTTTTATCGTAGCCGTATGAACTGTGAATGATCCTTGCCTTGCGATAACAGTATACAACATCATCAATGATAGTCTATCATCGCTCTCTTGCTAGGAGATATCAGTATAATGAAACGTAGAGATGTGGTTTTTACCACGGTGCAGGGAACGTAGGGAAAGATAGAGGTGGTGGTGATGAGGCGGTAGCCACGCTGCTCTTTGATCTGATGCAACAATCGGACCAGTTACTTGTGCAAATCGACTCCATAGCTGAACCCTTACAAGCACTGATAGAATTTTTTGCCCTTGGTACGCAGGCGAATTGATTGTTCTTAACCATAACTATGAAGTCTCAACAAAAACGCAACCAGATTGACGTTCATTTATCGTCTTTGCTCATGTAAGATAGAGAGTACTACACACTCTGGTGTAATTACCACACATTAAGGAGCCGCGCGATGGGCAACGAGGCTACTTCTCGTTTAGCGATAGAGCATACGACGGATGAGTATGGATTTGCTGCCATAGAAACAACGTCGCCTATAATAACAACGATTTCAGATATTACGGCAATGGGCATCTCCCAACTGGCAATGGTAACTATCACGCTGCGGTTCGAGCCGGGCGGAAAAACACGGGTCACCCGGTACGAGCAAAGCGAACCGACGACCATTGCACTTCTTACCGTACTGCGAAAAATGGTGCGCAGAACCGATAGCGTCTTCCTGCTTGGCAATACGATGTACTTCCTGCTTCTCAGCGCGAACCTGCAAGGCGGACGAATTGTACAGAGCCGGTTATGGGATGCTCTTCTCTGGCGCATCCACAACAACATTGAGGGTGAGCCAGTACGCCCGCAGTGTTTGATGATTGGCCATAGCGCCTACCCGGCTCCCTGTATAGATGTGAACGAATTTCTGGAAGCCGCGAGCCAACCAGCACTACGTTTCGAGCTTGTGGCGGAAAAACAGACGCGCAAGCAACTTGCCCAACGGGCAAGCGAGGATGAATTGCCGACGCTGGCTCGCAAACTTGGCATCCCCTATCTCTCACTGCTCCCACGCAAACCGCCGCAGCGCGTACAGCAGCTCGTCAATGCCAAACTGGCTCAGGAACTACGCTGCTACCCACTCGGACGCGAACGCAACATGCTCACCGTTGCCTTGTCGGATCCACAGGATCAATCGGTGCTGGCCCGCTTGCAGCAAGAAACCGGTCTGCACATTTTCCCTGTCCTCACCCACCCACTGGAGCTACAAACTGCCCTGGAGCAGCTCCTCTGAGACAAATAGGGTGATGGGTGTGGATATGATGCGCTACACCATATTCACACCCATCACCCTATTTGTAACAACACCTTTCTGTTGCTATAATAGCTAAGACAAGACATATTTGTATTTTTGTCTCAACTATATAAAAGAAAAAGAGAGGTATTACTCCTGATGAGGATACTGGTAACAGGTGGCGCGGGATTTATCGGCTCACATATCGTTGATCGATGCATAGCGGCTGGTCACGAGGTCGCTATTGTTGATAAATTGTGGGAAGAAGGTGGTGGGAAAACAGCAAACATTCATCCGCAGGCACGCTTCTTTAAAGCTGATATTACCGACGAAGAGGCCCTCAAGCGCATTTTCGACGAGATACGCCCAGAGGTGGTCAGTCACCAGGCAGCACAACATAGCGTATCGATCTCAACGAAATATCCGAAACTCGATGCTCGTGTGAATGTGCTGGGTCTACTCAACATGTTGACGAACTGTACCCGCGTTGGCACACGTAAAATCGTTTTTGCGTCGTCGGGAGCGACCTATGGCACCCCTGTACGTTTGCCGATTGATGAAGAGGTACCGCAGCATCCAGAGTCGCCGTATGGCATTACCAAGATGGTGACGGAATACTATCTCCGCTACTGGCAAGAAGCACACGGACTGACCTACACAGCCTTACGCTATGGAAACGTCTATGGACCACGGCAGGATCCCAATGGTGAGGCGGGTGTTATAGCCATTTTCGCGAAACGCTTCCTCAATCATGAACCGGTGCGCATTGACTGGGATGGCGAACAGCAGAAAGATTATGTCTACGTCGGCGATGTGGCACGCGCCAACTTCCTGGCACTCACAGGCGGCGATAACAACATCTTCTGTATTGGCACAGGTCAGGGGACATCCGTCAATCAGATCTATCACGCACTCGCCAAAATGACCAACTTCGAGCCAGAGATTGTGCCGGCACCGAAACGTGCGGGCGATATCCACCTGGCGTATTTCAATTGCAGCAAGGCAGCGCGTATCCTCGGTTGGAAACCGGAAGTTGGCCTGGAAGAAGGCATTCGAGCTACTGTTGATTTCTTCAAAAATCAACAGTAGTAAGGGGCATGGTAACAGCTAATTGCGCTGAGAAAGCATGCTTTCTCAGCGCAATTAGCTGTTACCATGCCCTCTCTAACTATGAATTGGGGCCGATGAGCGCCAGCGATTGCGCATAGAAGCGCACAACTTCGCGCATATGACGAGTAATCATATGGGCAAGAATCATATGGGCATCTTCCTCTTGCTCAATATTCTGACCGGGGGCAAGCACATACGCATCTACGATATGTTTGATCTTGCCGCCCGTGGCACCCAACAAGCCGATGGTTGACGCACCGCACTCTTTTGCCAGGTTAAGGGCGTTAATGACATTCGGCGAATTGCCGCTCGCGCTGATACCAATCGCCACATCACCAGGTTCGATCATGTTCGCGAGTTGTTCCGCGAAGATGTGTTCATAGGCTGTATCGTTACTCCACGCGGTAATGAGGGGAACGTGATCCGTCAATGAAATTGCTTTAAGACGCGGCGCCCCTGATGTAATGGTATTTTTTGCCAGATCAAGCGCGAAATGCGACGCGGTCGCGGCACTCCCGCCGTTACCCATCACAAATATGCGATGGCCATTGCGATACGCCTTCTCCAGTATCCCTAGAACAGCTTTCAGGTCTGGTAATGAGATGGCATGCATCATCTGTTCAAGTTCAGCAATATATCTGTTAATTGGCTCCAACTTCTTAATTACCTCCTTCCTTTACACCGCGTAGGGGCCGGTTTACCGCGCCCACCGCCGATTTATCGGCTCGCTGGTTATTATACAATGCATACCAGGCCGATAAATCGGCGGTGGGCGCGGTAAACCGGCCCCTACAGGTTTTATTATGTCCGTCGTAACGTATTAAATTTCATATAATCGGTCCCTACATGCTCACCCATTTGGGGATTAACGAGTGTTTGTACGTGGGTCAGCATATGGCTCTACCCACCGCTGATCAAAGTTCGCGACATTGAGTATGACCGTGGCACCTTGCTGATCAAAGCGGAAATTCATGCGCTTCAGACCCCGATCCTCCAGTGCTTTCGTCACCGCATCTTGCGCTGGCTCATGACAATAAAGCAGCATGAAGCCGCCACCGCCCGCGCCTGTGATTTTTCCGGCAGTCGCTCCCTGCTCACGCGCAAGGGTATAGCACTCGTCAATAAAACCGGTCGAGAGCCCCGGCGCGAGGCGACGCTTCTCCTGCCAGGAATAATCCAGCAGGCGTGCAAACTCATCCAGCTCGCCGCGCTCCAGACAAGCCTGCACATCCACCGCTACTTGCTTAATGTTATGTAATGCTTTGATCACCGATTCGTCCCGGTCTTCGGTTGACCTGCGCTGGTGCTTGAGGATGGAGGTAGACTCACGCGAACTCCCCGTAAAGAACAGCATCAAGCGGCGTTCCAATGTACGTCGCACATCCGGGTCAATATGTACGGGTTCGACACTAACACCTTCGCGAGTAAAGGTGATCTTATTCAAGCCGCCGAAAGCTGCTGCGTACTGATCTTGTTTGCCGATGGGCATTCCCATCTTGCCAATTTCAACATACGAAGCCAGTTCCGCCACCTGTTGTTTTGTCATAGGTTGCTCAACCAACGTGGAGATAGCTCGCACCATCGTCACCGCTGCCGCACTCGATGATCCCAGCCCGGTACCCGGTGGCACTTCACTGGCAACAAACAGGTTGATGCCGCGACGAATACCGAATTGATGCAATATAGCCTTAGGCAGTGCGAGATCGCCATTCCAGAAAAGGTCATTATACGGCGAGTGGCGGAACAACGACCGGTAATCCGCCGAGATGACTTGCAAATCGTCGGATTCATCGGTCGTGATGACGGCATAGAAGTATTTATTGATCGCTGTACTGATTACCAGGCCACCATATTTTGCATAATATGCCTCCAGATCCGTTCCACCACCGCCAAAACTGATACGCATGGGTGCTCTAGCAATTAACATGGTTGTCTCCTCAGTCTTCCCCATCTAGCTGATGGACTAAATGCGGCAAAGTGTTTGTGACTTTCTTCCGTTCCCTCTCTGGACAGTACAAACTCCCCTACTCTCGTTATAACGAAGAATAGAGGAGATGGATACAATATGTGACTGGAGGTACCACTCTTCACGCTGTTATTATGCCACAGGTTGGCGCATTGCGTCGATCAGAACTCTGGCAACCTCTGGACGTGAGAACTCGCGTGGCGGAATCTCGCCAGCTTGTAGCATCTGGCGCACTTTTGTGCCGCTCAGAGTTACATGGTCGTCATTGCCATGAGGGCAAGTTTTGGACGACGCCATGGAGTCGCAGATGCGGCAGAAGAAGGTGTGGTCGAAGAACATAGGTGTAATGCCAAGCTTCGCCGGGTCAAAATTCGCGAAGATGTAGTGTGCATCATAGCTACCGTAATAGTTGCCAACACCGGCATGGTCACGCCCGACGATGAAATGCGAACAACCATAGTTCTTGCGCATCAGGGCATGGAAAACGGCTTCGCGGGGGCCAGCGTAGCGCATTGCGGCAGGAAGAACGCCCAGGACGACGCGATCTGCCGGGTAGTAGTTCTCCAACAGCACTTCATAGCAGCGCATACGTACATCGGCGGGAATATCATCGCCTTTGGTGTCGCCGACGAGCGGGTGCAGGAAGAGACCATCAACCGTCTCCAGGGCGCATTTTTGAATGTATTCGTGCGCACGATGCACAGGGTTGCGGGTCTGGAACCCAACGACGCGCTTCCAACCGCGCTCGGTGAACTTTTGGCGCGACTGCGCAGGTGTGTATCGATACTGCGCAAACGCCTGATTAGGAAGAGCAATGACGCGCACCGGGCCACCAAGCAGGATATCGCCCTGCTGGTACATCGCCTTCACGCCTGGATGTGCCTCTTCGGTTGTGCGATACACGTTGCTGGCCTCGTGCTGCTTATCGTACCCAAATTTTTCTTCAATGGTCATGACGGCCTGTACTGAGCCTTGCGCATTTACGAGCGCAATCTGCGTGCCTTCTTTCAACGTCGCCGCCTGCTCAGTCGAAGTCGAGAGGGTAATCGGCACTGACCAGGGCAGACCATTGTCAAGATGCATATCGTTGACAACGCCCAGGTAATCGGCTCGTTTCATGAAACCACCCAGTGGGCTATACGCGCCAATTGCCAGCATTTCCAGGTCTGCAAGCTGGCGTGAGCCAACCACGATCTGCGTCAGGCTCTTCGCCCGTTCCTGCAATTGCGCCCGCTCCGCCTCACCAGCCATATTGATAATAAGTTCTCCTCCATGAGGAGCGATCAATGTGTTGTCGGTCATTATTTTTACCATTCTAGTCAGGGCGCGCACCCTGTCCGCACCCTCTCCGGGGGAGACACGGTAATATGACAGGTAATAATCGCGCCCCATAATCATTTACAGATAGCCGAGGGCCGCGAGGCGGTCGGTGACAACTTTCGATTCATCGTCGTTTGTCTCTTCAGCTTCCAGGTAGCCGAGTTCAACCAGCTTATCAAAGATACGATTGATGCTCTCTGCAATAGTCTCTTTGTCGGTCTCAATCACAAGCTCAGGATTTTCCGGCTCCTCGTAAGGGTCATCAACGCCGGTGAAGTTCTTGATTTTGCCTTCGTCAACCAGCTTGTAGAGGCCCTTTACGTCGCGTTCGCGACAAACCTGGAGGGGACATTTAACGTAGATTTCGACAAAATTGCCGATCTCTTTACGCGCCCATTCGCGAGCCTCGCCATACGGGGCGATAGCGGCTGAAATGCAGACGACGCCGTTGCGGGTCAGGAGGCCGCATACGAAGGCGATACGCTTGATGTTGGTATCGCGGTCTTCGCGGCTAAAGCCGAGACCTTTGCTCAGGTGCGTGCGCACGATATCTCCGTCAAGCACCTCAACGTTGCGACCGCGCTCTTTCAAACGCTGCTCGATAATTTCCGACAAGGTACTTTTGCCAGCACCCGAAAGGCCGGTAAACCAGATAGTAAAGCCAGTATTTGCCATGTAATATGTTCTCCTCGACGTGTTTTTCGTCTTTATGGGCGCAATAAATGCACCCCCTACATTCTGGGCACTATGAATTGCGCCCCTACAGTTATTTAGAAAGCTTTCCCCTGCATATCGGCGGGAATGGGAACATCCAGTTGCTGAAGAATGGTCGGCGCCATATCCATCAGTTGCAGACCGGTCAACTCGCGACCGCCAGGACCTTCGTGGGCATGCGGATCATGTTTGATAACGATCCCGAATTGTGCATGGTTACAATCGTCCGGGCCAGTATCATTATCGAAGGTGTAAATTGAACCGTGACCAACGGAACCGACGGAACGCCAGAAGAGATCGCCGAAATAGACGATAAGGTCTGGAGCGACGCCGTTGACTTCATGATAGATTTCTTCAGGCTTAAAAACCTGTGTGCCAATATTGACGCCATCGGGGTCTACAAGGGCCTCAAATTTGGCGCTGAGTTCATTGCGCAAGGACTCAGCTTCTTCTGGCTTGACGATGCCACCTGGCTCACGTCCCTCGATGTTGAGGAAGATACGCGCATAGTAGCCGCCGTCGCCCCATACCTTCGTCTTGCTCCAATCAATCTCGCATTTATCAATGGCGGTCAGCGAGATCGGCTGCGATTTGAGCGTCAGGTATCCCTCGCGGATAAGCCATTCGTTGACGCAAATACCACCGTCCATCTTCTTCGCGCCGTGGTCGGAGACGATAAAGACTGTCGTATTCTCGTCTACAAGCTCCAGAATTTGACCAATTTCGCTATCAACGTAGCGGTAGTAGTCGCGAATGCTATCATTGAGTTTCACATTGGTTTCGTATTTGTGATGAGTAGGATCGTGGTACTTCCACAGGCCGTGGTGAATGCGATCGGTTCCCATTTCAACAAACATGAAGAAATCCCAATCTTTTTCCGCGATCCACTTCTTCACCAGCTTAAACCGTTTCTCGGTCATTGTATAAATCTGGCGCAGCAAATATTCTTTATCATTTGTGCGGAAATTTGGCACGTCTACGAGGTATTCGCCAACTGTGGCCTCAATTTCCTTCATCACACTGGCGGGATAAGTGTATGGCTTCGCGGGATTGGTGGTGGATGGTGAAAGGAAACATCCGACCTGAATACCGTTGACGGGTTTTGGGGGAAACGTCTGCGGCACACCAACGGTGATTACTTTCTTCCCAGCTCGCGAGAGGACATCCCAGACGCGGTCGGTCTTGACGGAATTGGAGTTCGCCAGAGTGTTTTTCTCATAAGAATAGTCGCCGCGATTGCGAAAGCCATAAAATCCCAATGTTCCTGGGTCTTTACTGGACATCATCGAACTCCAGGCGGGAACGGTAATGGCAGGGATGCAGCTTTCAAGCTTCCCCCAGACGCCTTCATCCATGACCCGTTTGAAATTCGGCAATTCGTCGCGCATCTCGTCAAACACCAGTTCTGGCGGTGCGCAATCCAGTCCTATCACCAGGACTTTTTTTCGCCGATTCATGAACAACTCCTTAGCAAGGACGCAGGGTATTCTGCGTCGCAATACATAACATTTATCTTAATACGTCAGTCAATTGACTGTTTGACAGTGGTCTGGCACTCATGATGGGTCTGCAAATTATTGTGCCGGGTACCCTGGTCCTTCTATACACCCCTACAATATTCGTGGCATTCAGCATACCACTCTGCGGGGTTAAAAAACGTTGTTAAAAAGTGAAGAGGTGGTTATGAACTGGCATATTCTGTTATGCTCCTGCAACCAACTTTTTCACTGTCCCTGGCGGGCTCCTTCAAGAATTCCCTTGTATATTGTAACTGCTGTTGCCATTTTAGTATAACACCATGACCCAAAAAGGCTATCCACCAGTTCCATCTATATCAAATAGCACACTTTCTACAAAACGATAGCAACTAATGTCACATGTGTTACATAAAGGGATACCATACAAGACCCACCAATTTTGCCCTTTCTTGTCGTTTATCTTCTGAATCTTCCAATTTGAAGCGTTACGTTTGTTACGTTTTCCACTGTACACAATCGGCAGAGGCAACCAGAACTACAATAGTTCAAATGGGGAAGGACGCGAACTGGCTATTACCTGTCATTACCTGTCCCTACTCATCTAAAAGGTTAGCCAGTTCACTGTAGCAGTGTAAGCTGGTTTATAGCAATCAAACAAAATTGGGGGTATAGTAGGGTAAGAACAAGCAAACATATCCGAACGCATATGTTTCAACACCTGTAGAATTTGAAAGGATTACTGACAATGACAAGTAGCAAAAAAGTGCGCGTTGCGATTATCGGCGTAGGGAACTGCGCCAGCTCTCTCGTGCAGGGTGTCCACTATTATCGTGATGCACAACCAGAAGATTTTGTCCCCGGCCTGATGCATGTCAACCTGGGCGGATATCATATTCACGATATAGAATTTTCTGTAGCTTTTGATATTGATAACAACAAAGTGGGCAAAGATTTGAGCGAGGCTATTTATGCCGCGCCAAATAACACCTATCGTTTTGCCGATGTACCGTACCAGAGTACGAAGGTTCAACGCGGTATGACCCATGACGGCCTCGGGAAATACCTCTCGCAGGTCATTACGAAGGCACCCGGCCACACATCTGATATCGTGAAAATCCTTAAGGATACCGGAACCGATGTCGTCATCAACTACTTGCCGGTTGGCTCGGAGACCGCGACCAAATGGTATGTGGAGCAGATTCTTCAGGCCGGTGTTGGTTTCGTCAACTGCATTCCCGTTTTCATTGGGCGAGAAGAATACTGGCAAGAACGTTTTAAGGAAGCCAATTTGCCGATGATCGGCGATGATATCAAAAGTCAGGTCGGCGCAACCATCATTCATCGCAAACTGGCCCGCCTTTTCCGCGAGCGCGGCGTAAAACTGGAACGCACTATGCAGTTGAATGTTGGCGGCAACACCGACTTCTACAATATGCTGGAACGCGAGCGTCTGGAATCCAAGAAAATTAGCAAGACCAACGCTGTTACCAGCCAGCTTGACTACGACCTAGGTGAGGACAACGTGCATATCGGACCGTCCGACTATGTTGCATGGCTCTCCGACCGTAAATGGGCCTACATTCGTCTGGAGGGACGCACCTTCGGCGATGTGCCACTTAACGTGGAGCTCAAGCTTGAGGTATGGGATTCCCCCAACTCAGCGGGTGTCGTAATTGACGCGGTACGTATGGTCAAGCTTGGTCTCGACCGCGGTCTTAGCGGCACTCTTGAAGGACCAAGTGCCTACCTTATGAAATCTCCTCCGATTCAACACCATGATGATATCGCGATGGAGATGACCGAAGCCTTTATCCGTGGCGAAAGTTTCACTTCTCCACAACAAGCAGAGGCAAAGGAACACCTCAACGGGCATAAAGTAGAAGCCAAATCCGAGTAAAACAGTCTCAACTCAAATAGAGGAGAGGCAGCAGGCAGATATATCACATTACGACATATCTGCCTGCTGCCTCTACGAGCAGCGGGAAATCAACGAAGAATAGGCATGTGGCATGAGACGAACAAATCCGTGCGAGGAAATTCGAGAAATATAATGCTTGCCATATGCTAAAGGATATGCTATACTTCGGCACGGAGAGATGTCTGAGTGGTCGAAAGTGCCGCTCTCGAAAAGCGGTAGGGTGCAAGCCCTCGTGGGTTCGAATCCCACTCTCTCCGCCCGTGCCGCAACCCTTGCGTGGCGTGTACGTGCGATACACCCGGAGGAGTCTCATAGTGGTCTAGTGAGCACGACTGGAAATCGTGTAAGGTGAATAGCCTTCGTGGGTTCAAATCCCACCTCCTCCGTCTTCCCCCTCCATCGGCTCTCCAGGCCACAGAAATTGATACGAAACGATGGTGGTATAAGTTATGAGTATCCTACATAGATCACTATTCGCAACACCTAGAACTCTTGGCGTGGGCTTTCATAATGTGGGCAGCGAGGGAGTTTTACGTGCCTCAAATGAAGCGATGGTGAAGAAGGTGCAACACTACTATGGAGAGCGCTGTGGTCATCTCCCTCTCAATGCCAGCAACTTACGGACGCTTGTGGACTCCCCTTCTGGCGATATCCGTGCGCAGATGGCGTATCTCAGCGCACTTTTCGGCAAAGATATTCTTCCTGTCACGTTTGACGAACTCAAGCAGGAAAAAGAGAGTGCAACTGAACTGGTTCCATTAGTGGTGCCTTACATTAATCTTCCCGAACTAGAAACACGCCTGCACAATGAACTGAGAGCAGAATCATGGGGCTTGCCGGGGATAATGACCAATGTGCTGAAAAACAAGGCAAGCTTTTATCAACTCGTCGATGGGTTTGGTCTGCAAGGATTTTATCCCCCTGATTATACTATCGCAAATATCTTTGATGTGGCCCAGGAGGCAGAAAGGTTCCTCCTACAGGTAGAGGAGCTATACAAATTAGCAGGAGTAGCGGGAACGTATCCACCAGGAGTGATGTTGCGAGCAGCCGAAGAAGATGGCAATTACGGCTGCTGCCTCGCCTATGAAGACGCAGAAGGTATCGTCGTCGTACAAGATGGAGACGCAGACCACGCCCACTCCTATAAACACTGGCAAGAAGCATTGGCTGACGCACAAGAACATCTTCTCACTACCATGAATGTACAGAAAGAAACGAGGGTGGTGATTAGCCGCTACATAGACTTCGCGGACTCGCCCGGCATGTCTGTGGTGATTATGGATGACCAGGTAGAGTCCCTCGGATGGAATGGTCAGTTACAAAAGCCAGGCAGCAAAGCATGTATTGGAACGAGTACGTATGTTCCCAACACTGCCTATATGCAACGCATGCAACAAGCATATGAAGACCAGACAACAGCTTTCTTTGAAGCCTTGTTGAGAAAGACCGCTCAAAAGTGCGCCATAGACTTTGCCTCTATCCGGGCGGTTGCAAACCTGGATATCATGATTCCAGGAGAGCTAGAAAGAAGTCTACAGCGAGCAAGAAAACAGCCGGAGGGCAATTATCTTGCCGAATGTAATCCGCGGTGGACAAACTACACCGATGCTATCATGACAGTGCTGGGAGCCAACCACAAAGAGCAGACCATTTATAACATGAAGGAAGTCATTCAGGCAGGAATTTGTACCTTCGATAAACATCCCTTACCAGAAGGTCTAGACCCGCAAAGAGTGCGAGCAGGTATCGCTGAAAGGGACGCTGTCTTGACACAAGATGGCACGAGAATTATTTGCCGGATGGCAAAAAATCCCATGGGCCTGATCTTTGCCGGAGACGTAGCGCGAGCGCAACAAGAAGTGAATGAGATACTGCTACAGATCTCCGCCCAAAGGGCTTTGTGAATATCACTATAGATATCACAGGAGGACAATTAGAATGAGCGAATACCAGCGATACGAATTCATGACCGTTGATCGGCCTCTGACACGAGCGCAACTCGATGAGGTCAATAGCCTTTCCAGTCATATCGAAGCATCTTCCACCCACGCCCTCGTCGAATATAACTGGGGCAACTTCAAGCACGACCCTATCGCCGTACTCCACGAGTTCTTCGATGGCTTCCTCTATTGGGCCAACTGGGGTTCTCCCCGACTGGCCCTCCGTTTCCCGCGTGGCATCTTGCCAGCCAATCTACTAAATGAATACGATCTCGATGATTTCGCCGCGTTCACCCGCAGACTGGATTATGACATCCTCGATATCCACTTTGGCGAATTGGAAGGGCCTGACGAATGGACTGAATATAATCTGGGAGATCTGATCGCTATTCGTGATGAATTGATGGAAGGCGATCTGCGATCGCTCTATATCATCTGGCTAGCCGCTCAGCAGATGATGGGGAACTATGATGAGGATGAAGATGAGGACGAGAACGAGGAGATCAGTACGCCACCAGTGCCACCCGCTTTTGGCACGCTCACGGCGGCCCAGCAGGCACTGGCAGAATTGTTGCAGATGCCGCAAGAACTGCTCGTCGCAGCAGCCCGTCATAGCACAGCCGCAGTGTCATCAACTAACGTTGATGTTGCCGCGTGGGTCAAGTTGCTGCCACCCGATCGCCAATACGATTACCTGGTTCGCTTAGCACGCAACGAGCCAGGTCTGAGTCGTCTCTTCGTAAGAGAACTGCGTGAACTGAGCCAGGACAAGACCGAAACGATGCCGCCAACAGGTGAGCGTGTTACTTACACCACGCTGCTCGCCGAAAGCAAGGCCGTGAAAGCCCAACTAGAACGCGAGAAGCGCGAGCAGGAGCGAGCAGCCCGTCTGCGTCATTTGCAAGATATCCACGATTCCCAGGACGCTTACTGGCAGCAAGTGGATCAGGCAGTGATACGCAGTTCAGGCACAGGCTATGACGAAGCCACTCAATTATTAATCGAGCTGCGTGAAGTTGCCAACCATTTCAAAGAGACCTCGGCATTTCAAGAGCGTTTCCGCGCCTGGGTGCGGCCCCACCTGCGCCGTCCCGCCTTCGTCAAGCGTTTGCAAGCACACAAGTTTGCGTTGCCAGAAGCGTGAGAGGTAGTGTCAGCTTTTATTACTAGCAAAGCCCACCTTGATAATTGGGCAAACGTACCGCCCGGAAAGTTTTAAGTACTCTCGGATTCTAATTCACAGCATGTGTTTCACCTTTTGTCGTAGTAACCACATGCTGTGTTATAACTGCTCTTTAACTATTCCACCTGTGCCGCCTCAAATTTCAACACTTTATCAAGGGTTCCGCGTTTGATGCGATAGACTTGCCGCATATTGGCGTGAGGCAAAACCACGGCTTCCAACACTCCTAGTTTCACCCAACGTCTTACAGTGGTATTGTCAACGCGCAAGATGCGGGCAACCTCCGCAACAGTTAAAAGTTCGTCCATTGGTAGTTACGTCCTTTCCCAGGAATGCTATGGCAGCAACCTGCGATTACATCTTACAATTCGCTATCAAAGATGCAATGTATCATAAAAACAGGTACATTTTATTAAACTCATCTTTGCTTAGTATATATCAAGATACGGGTTTTTGTAAAGGTTATCCTGAAAAGCAGAAAAACTCCTCCCAATTTGCATATATCCTTGTGAGAGAGCCATTGCATACTCTATACTAAAGGCACACTGAATCTCGCTGATGAAGGAGAATATATAATGTTACTTGCCGGGGATATCGGGGGAACAAAAACCAACCTCGCCATTTTTCCGCTAGATGGAGAACAGCGAGTGCCACTTGCAGAGGCTACGTTTCCCAGTGGACAATACGAAAGCCTGGAAGCGCTAGTTGCTGATTTTTTGTCCCATAACAATGTTACCATAGAGCGTGCCAGTTTCGGCGTCGCTGGCCCGGTTGTTGCCGGTCAAGCGAAAGTTACCAACTTGCCGTGGAGCATGGACGAACAACGTCTGCAAGAGACTTTACACATTCCGAAAGTGTACCTCCTCAATGACCTGGACGCGATGGCGCACGGGGTACCTTTTCTGAAACCAATAGATTTGTACACGTTAAACACAGGCGAGGCAGTTTCTGGCGGAACACTCGCGGTCATCGCGCCGGGTACTGGCCTGGGCGAGGCTTTTTTAACGTGGGAGAGCGACCGCTACCATGCCCATCCCTCCGAAGGTGGACATACTGATTTTGCCCCAACTAACTCCTCAGAGATGGAGATGCTGCGCTACTTGCTGGAACGTTTCGATCATGTCAGTTACGAACATGTCTGCTCCGGCATCGGCCTGCCCAATATTTATGCCTATTACAAAGAGATTGTCTTCCTGAGCGAGCCACAATGGCTCAGCGCGCAACTGGCAATCACCAACGATCCAACGCCAATCATCATTACGGCGGCCCTCGACAAAACTAGAGACAGCGAACTATGCAATGCCACACTACGCACCTTCGTCTCTATTCTCGGCGCGGAGGCTGGTAATCTCGCGCTCAAGGTGCTGGCAAATGGTGGTGTCTACATTGGTGGCGGCATCCCTCCGCGCATCCTATCTTACTTTGCCAACAACACCTTTTTACGTGCCTTCCAGGCCAAAGGCCGTTTCACGGAAATGCTGGCCAACGTTCCAGTTTACATTGTCACCAATCCCAAACTGGCGCTGCTGGGTGCGGCAAGGCACGGGTTGGAAAACTAAAGGGCAGCCCCGGCATTCAGCGATGTTGAATGCCGGTATTACTTTTTATCTACCCAAATCCCAGGCTGGCCTGCCCGAACAATGTGGTGGAACGGTTACGCGCAATATGTTTGCCCGCCCACATGTGACTCAAGGTGCGTTGTTGCGCAAAGCCATAGCGTGTGAGCAGACTTAATGCATCGGTATTATGGGCCGAGACAAAGACATTGGGCTTACTTTGAAAGGGGAGAGTCAGAGCATGGACCAGCAAGCGTTCTGCATCTTCTTTCGTGTCGGCAACCCAGGGGCCAATGACGTGAAATTGAGCAATGGCGTATCCCGTAATGCGCCCATCGGTGGCATGTGTCACCAGTACACGTTGAGGATAACGAGCGCAGAAGGCGGCAAGCACCTGCGCACGCCCGGCACCAAAGTGTGGTGTATCAAACTGGACTAACGCTGGCACGTTGGCTGCGGTGAGCCGGGAGACGCCCAGAGGAAGAATACGCGGCAATAGTATATGCGCGTCCTGCTGCCACACTACTGTCTGGTCATTTTCATGAAAACCATTGCGCCTGTACAGTGGCTCTCCCACTGGTGTCGCGTCGAGCAGCGTTGTTGGGCAACTCCGCGCATCCAACCAAGCAAGAAGACGTTCCACCAACAATTGTCCAACGCCCCGTTTTTGCATCGTCGGCGCGACCGCCATCTGGCCAACATAGGCAAATGGACCATAATCGAGCACGCCGCCAAAACCGACAACCGTATCATGCTCTTTTGCTACAAAAGCATCTGCTGATTGGAATGTCAGATAGCTGTACAACGAATTTTTCTGCTTTGTGACACGTTATAAGCTGCCATCACGATTTTATCCGTTGCCTCAAGCTCTGTTTCGGTAAAGGGGAAAATTGTTATTGTCACGAGTAGATTATCCTCTGTAGGGCCGATTGATCGCGCCCATCGCCGATTGATCGGCCTTGTATGCCGACCGATATTACGACAAATTGTACCCGTTTTGCCGATCAATCGGCGATGGGCGCGATCAATCGGCCCCTACGGTCCGTAATTGCATATGTTTAAGGGGTCAGCCGCTCCGCGAGGTATTTCAGGCTGATGGGATAGCGGTACTCGATGCCGGCATGGGTGCCGTCGAAGAGTTCAAAAAACACGTCGGTGACGCCGATTTGCGCGAGTGCGTCGCGGAAAGCGGTTGCGCCAATATCGAGATAGTACTGGTCGCGCTTACCGGAATCAATGTAAATTGCCTTCATGGTACTCAGACCTTCGGCATGTATTGGCACCATACGCACGGGGTCCCAGACGAGCCAGCGTTCCCACACATCGGGGAGCAACATGCCGGACTTTGTATCGAACGGCAAATTGACCGTGCCATCCAGATCCGCCGAATAGCAGGCGGCCATGCACCATGTGTTCAGCAAGGAAGCGTCGCTGCTGCGAGTAAAGGGAATACCACTGCGAAATCTCTCCCAGAACTTCTCATAGGAGCCGTCGTAGTGTTCGCGTAATGCTCGCACAGTCTGTGGGAATTCCAGCAGGTAGCTATACTCGAAGAGGGCGTCACCGGCATGTGTGGCAAGACCGCCAAACAGGTCTGGTCGCAACATAGGAGTTACCATCGCGCCATAGCCGCCACTCGACTTGCCCGCGATACCGCGATGATCGCGTGCCGCCAATGTGCGATAATGGGCATCTACCCAGGGAACAATTTCATCACACAAATAGGTATGATAGCGACCCGTCGCGGGCGAATCAAGGAACTGGCTACCACCGAGCGAGGTCCAGCAGTCTACCCAGACAAGAATACATGGAGGGGCTTCACCGCGTGCGAATAACTCATCGGCAAGCTCTGGGAAGTTCTTTCTAAACGCCGAGCGGTTACGCCACATGTCAAGCTGGCCCGTCAGTCCCTGAATCATATACACACTCGGATAGCGTCGCCCGTCGTTCTCGTCGTACCCAGGCGGCAGATATACCCACAACGGGCGCACATGCGGGTCTCCCAATCGATTCCCCTTGAGAACTTCACTCTCAAACAGAACCTCGTCAAAACGTCCTGAAAAATCTATTGACCACGGAAGCATAGCTGTTCACTCCTTCAAGTTAATGTAGTAGAAATCATAACATGTCCCATATGTCATTTACAAGGAATATCACTCATCAGATAGCTGTTATTACCCACAAATGGGCTTGTGCGTACAGATAAACATAAGGAGAAACTATCTTATGCGTTCCGATATCGTTCCAGGCAATCGTTTTCCAGACTATGAATTGACCGACCACACGAGAAAGCGACGCACACTGAGTGAGCTACAGGGCAATGATCCAATGATCCTTGTACTCTCGCGTGGTCAGTTCTGCCCGAAAGATCACCAGCAGCATCTTGATCTCGCGGCCTTCTATCCCAAAATCGCTGTAGCTTATACACAGGTTGTCACTATTTCCACTGACAACATTCTCGAAAGCAACGAATTCCGTTCCGCCGTTGGGGCGCAGTGGACATTCCTCTCGGACTCCGGGCGCAAGGTACAGCAAGACCTGGATATTCAGGAGTACACCGATCCGTTCCACAATCCGATGATACCTCATACGCTCGTTCTGGAGCCGGGCCTCGTTATCTATAAAATCTACAATGGCTACTGGTTCTGGGGTCGCCCTTCCACCGCCGATCTCTGGCAAGATTTACGCGAAGTCTTCCACAAGGTGCGCCCAGATTGGGACCTCTCAGCGCCCGGCCTGCGGAAGAATTGGGACGGAGATAAGACATTGCATTACCCGTACAGGGGGAAATGAACACGCAATCTTGCTCAATCCGCTCAATCCACATTGAGGCGCAGCATCTGCGCCATGGATGGCTTCGTGACGATGCGCACAATCAGCAGGAGCGTTCCCGCGAACAGGAGCAGCAGCACAACGAGCAAGAGCAGCAACCAGGCAGGCATTATCACCTGGATGGGCGGGATGTGTTGCACAATGTAGAACTGCCCGACCGAGAGATCGCTGCCGGTGCCGCTTGAGACGACACCGGTATAGACCAGCGACGGCAAGAGGAATATAGCGAGTAAGAGACCGAAGAGCAGACCAAGAACAATGCCGGTGGCGTAAGAGATGCCCTGTTCCCAGAGCAGGATGCCCGTCACTTGCCGCGAGCTTGCGCCCAGCGCGTGCAGCACGGCGAATTGGGCCAGACGATTGCGCACGTTCAACCAGGAGGCGATTAGATTGCCCACCACCAGCAGGATCAGGGTAATGATGGCACCCATCCCCAGCAAACCGATGATATCGAGATAGAACGGATCGCTTTGCAGATTTGTGATGATGGCCCGGCGATCATAGAGGTTGGCCAGTTGCAGACAACAACCTTTGGGGTCGCTGAGTACATGACGAACAGATTGCAAGCTCGCATTATCGTCGCGGGTCTTCAGCCACGCATAGTTGATGGGAACTGCTACTCCTAATACAGAGAAATCGTGAATGTAGACTCGCGCAAACGTCTGGTAATCTACTATCATTCCGCCAGCTAGCACATCATCGCTTGTACCGCTTGCCACGGTACTGTCATTGATGGTTGGAATATGCTTGACCTCTGCTATCGCGACGAAGTTGACGGTGCCATCAACAACGTCGCCGTTATTGAAGATCAGCGTGAATTGCTTGCCGGGTGCCAGGTTCAGGGCATTCCACATTGCCTCATCAACAATGGCAGGAATCACGCTCGACGCGATAGCCCCCTTGCGTTGGGTGATAAACCGGCTCATGAGGGCGGATAATGGTTGCGCTGCGTTCTGTTGCGGCCAGAGAGCGGCCTTAGTGAAGGTACTGCTATCAACGGCGTTCATTTGTATGGAGAGTTGATAGATATCACCCGTAGCGGCACCGGCGGTCGTGACATAGCCGACCGACGCGGAAACGACACCCTGAACATGGCGATACTGAGCGGTGAGTTGCGAGAGATCAACCACCGTAGAGCTATCATCTTGCAGACTGCCACTAAAGTCCGCCCCCGTTTGATAGGCCGCGACATCGGCAATACGCTGCGACTGCGAGGCCATGAAAATAAAGAGAAAGAGCAGGCAGGCGGTTGCCAGTGCCAGAAGGAGCGTCAGGCGCACCGTTTGGCGAGGCGCACGCGCCATCTGTGCCAGTGCCAGCATGGGAGCGGCCCCACGTCTGCGCATGGTTACTCGCGCACCGAGCCGCAGGAGCAGAGGATACAGACGCAAAAACAGCAAGATACTCGCGAGTGCCAGGAAAAAGATGCTCAGCAGTGTCAAGGGTGCCAGAAATAACAAATTCAACTTCTCCGTGACAAAATCCGCGTTGAGCAGGTACTCTAGAAGTACGAAGCCAACCACGGCAACTACTGCCAGCAACACATCCAGATGCAATCGCTGCCAGAGCGTGCGTTGTGTGCTGCGAGCTGTCTCACGGCGCAGACTCAGAATGGTGCTTGAGACCCGTTGCGCAATCGCGAGAACCGACGTGCCGACAGCTACCAGTGCGGTTAGCAGAGGATACCACCCTAAACTCGCGAGAACATTCGTAAAATGATTGGACAGGATATCCACCGCGCCGCGCTCAGGCGGCGCGAGTGCAAAAAGCGCAATGAACCTCACCATACCGCCGGCCAGTACCGGTCCCAGCAGCAGCCCGATCAGTCCTAAGCCCAGGCTCTGGGTCGCAAATACGCCGAAGATTTGCTTTCGGCTGGCTCCCCGGCTGCGCAAGAGCGCAATGGTCTCAGATTGGCGGTCGATCAGGATGCCGCTCATGAGGCTGACAAAGAACATCACTAACCCGACCACCACCAACAGCAGGCTGCTCGTAGGAATGGTCACAACCGGCACACGAGCTGAGAAAAGCTGCACAATAGCAATCGGCGATTGAAGCATCGGTTGCTCTATATAGGGGGAATTGAGGAGATCCGAGTCAAAGCTTACTTCAGTCTGAACGTTGCTTATGCCAGTGTTTATTGCATTCAAATCGTAAATTGATACAATCGAGGCGTTGAATGAATAGTACCAGACTAATGTACAGGGAGAGTCAAGTGTATACCTGCTGATAGAGGAAGTTGAGAAAAGCTGAGAAAAATAGTTCAGATAGCCGTCGCTGGAGGTAAGCCCCGTAAAAGTGGAACCCGCAAGGGCACCCGGTGCCTTTGGTGAATTGTTATAACTGAGAAACGTGGTGTTATGCCAGAACGGGTCATCCAGCGAAGTGGGATTAATGATCCCAACCACATGCACAGGGACATTCATGAGGAGCGGAGACACGCCTTTATTTTGAGGAATAGGCAGAGGCGTAAAAACTACCTGAACAGTTAGTGTCGAACCAATACGGACATGCAAGAGGGCGGCACTCTCCGCGGTCAAAGCAACCTCAATCGCACTATCTGATGTTTGCGGCAACTTTCCTTGCAATACCGTGACATGCGACGGGGTCTGCTTCGCCGGGGCACTGACAAAAGATATTACATCCTGCGTAGCACTATATTGAGTTTGTCCATGCGGCCCCTGCGTCTTCGCCATCAGTGGGTATTGCTGCGTCTGAATAGAGAACTGCACCGGATTGACAAGCGTGCCGAACTCTTTGCTAAAAATAGTATTGAGCGATTGTGTAGCCTTGCCGATGGTATCGGCATCCAATAGCTCCGACTGGCTACTCACAACGAAATCTGCGTTCTGCGTCGGTGAAGTCAACGCACTGCGCAAGGCCGCCGTCATCGTCACATCGGAGTACATTGGCACTGTACAGACAAAAGCTACTGCCGCGATGATACCCACGCCCATGACCAGCAACAACCGCCATGTCGGGCGCACCTGCCACCAGGCTAACGTGACATATGGAGGCACCTGGAGCTTCTTTTTGCGCTTTTGGGAAGAGGCATCTGTTTGTTTGTTCATTGACCGCCCCAATCAATCCATCTTTTTTGAGTTTAGTATCATGTTTAGACATAGTATATACGCAAAGAAACAATAGCGATATCACAGAATAAACCACTATGTAGGGCTCGCACTCGCCCGTCCGCGTCCTGCTCTTGCATTATTCGCGTACATTGTTGGACAGGGCCGATCCAATCATTTCTATAGCCTGCTTGCGCGAGTACCTTGCAGCCAGCAGTAGACCCGGACAGTAGTTGTTTCTCCTTGTGATTCGATGTATAACATGATCGAGACCCTGTAGCACTGAAAACACGTACTCAGTGAAAATTCTGAGGGTGGCCAGGATACGCCGTTAGCGAATGTATAGCGATTTTGATATAATGGCAGAGAGATGGAACGGAGGGAACACCAATGGCAAAAGTCCAGACTGGAGTGGATGTGAAAAGTCAATTCAAGCCGCTCTCGGATTTTGGCGATACTCAAGCAGGCAGTGTACTTCCTCGATGAAGATTTACTTGAGGAGTGTCGCAAAGCCGGTCTGTACAAGGAACTGACGGAGAAATTACTGTGGCTTGGCTGAGAAAACGCTGAAACTGCGCGGTCCAGACTTCACTCTGGATCAGCTGATTGAGCAGGAAGGCCTCTTCCAGGACGGCTTACAATTGATGGAGGCTGGTGAGTGGGAGGAGGCTGAGCAAGCTTTCCAGGCATCTATTACGATGGGTGATTGCTTACCACAACCCTGGGGCAACCTGGGAATATCTTTGATGATGCAGGAACGCTACGACGAGGCGGAGGCAGCATTGAAACGCGCACTGGTGATGGAGCCGCGATACACGCTTGCTAAAAGCAATCTGGCCGCGCTTCCTGAAATACGCCGGACAGGCCCTCCGGCAAGAATTGATATAACAGATCCATTCAAGAGCAGCAAGCTCAAACAGTCAATTACTTTTATCAAGGAATAGCAACGTAACAATGGCAAATAGGAAAAAGAAAACCAAAACACAGTTGGGCAAGCAGCCCAAACCGCGTCCTATAGAAAACAGTAATATCACTGATAGGTGAAGGAGGATATATGCAGCAGAGTGGTAGGGCGAGAGATAAAACCCCTCTCGTCTATGATATCGGTCGCCTGGATCCAAATGGAGGAGTTTTGGCTCATTTGACCTGTTGGCGACCACGACCAGGCGATCCGGATCCCGAGCAACCAGGTGAGAAGCTCTTCATGATGAGCTATATCCCAACCAATGCTGAAGCTCTCTGTCCTTGCGGCAGCGGCAAAAAGTTTGGTGCCTGTTGCCAACCGTTACCATATTGGCGACCACTCTGCCCAAATCCAGGCATGCAAGGATATAGCCTGATGCGCTCGCAATCAGCGCGCTTCACGCATATCCCAGCAGATGATGTCTATGCTTTCTTGCAAAACGATGAGCGACTCTATTGTGTCGAGGATACCCCAGATCGCGCTTTTTGGGTCTATTGGGGAGACCCGGCATTGGATGTCCCCTATGGAACGCTTTGCTTCGGGGATTTCGAGTTGCAGGAGAACCACACCTTGTTGATCACTGCACTCAGTGATGCCCGTATGGAGGTGTTACTAGAGCTTGTACGTCCGCTCAATCTGGGTACCCCGCAAATACAGCAAGAACCATTCCGACACCTGGATAAGCCGGTACAGAAAGCCTCGGCAAGGAAACGTCGGCGCAAATCCTGAGAAAGAAAAGCCATCTTCTCCTGTGTTAGAATTCGTATCCCCGGTTCACCCAATAGTGCCAATCCTCAATAGCTTGTCGGGTCTCCTCATCCACCTGAGTACCCTCCAGTTGCATTAAGGGAACGGCGAGCTGGCGCTTTTTCCACTGGATCAACACAAACATGTCATGTTCGCATTCCTCGGCAGAAGCCATTCCTACGACCTCAACCTTATCATCCGGCTCCAACGGCGAGGTTGTGCGACGAACGATGCAGCGGGCAGAAAACGGAAACTGCAAGGTGTCGTCGAGGTAGTTATACCAGCTTATCGCTTGCTCTTCAGGGCCATAAGCATCCACGGTGATCTCCATGTTAATGCGCTCTTCACGTGCTTCATCTTTGTCTTGGCGAGCCATATTTAGAAACTCCTTCCCATTGTTAAACGAACTATCATTCAATGTCTTCTTCCAAAACCTTATCAGCCACTCGTTTCAACATATCGTAAGGTTGCGCTCCCATCACCAGATACTTGTTGGCGAAGACGAGCGCGGGTACACCTGTCAATCCGTATTCGTGGGCAAGTGCAACGTCGGCGGATACCTCTTTATCATACATGGGGTTTGCCAGGACGGCAGCAAAGTTTTCGGTGTCGAGGCCGACCTGTTCCGCCATTTCTTTCAACACGGTGGGATCATCTATCGAACGGGCTTCCTGCCAGTAGGCTTTCATGACGGCTGCGTGAAATGCGGCCCCTTTTCCTTGCTGTTCGGCGTACTTTTCTGCGATGAGCGCGGGTCGGCTATCAATGCCAAATGGTCCTACATGTAGTTCTATGCCATACTCATCATGCGCTCGCTTTTGCAATGCCGGGCGCGATGCCTCGATACGCGCCTGGTACTGCGGCGGCAGCGGGGGTGAACCCGCCGGGCGCAGTTCAAAGGAGTGCCAGTGAACATCAATATCGTACTGTTTCTCGAGCTTCTCCAAACTGGAGGCTACTAAAAAACAGAACGGTCAAACAAAATCAGACCATACATCAGTGCGAATTGCCATAATTGTCTTCCTTCCTTTTCTTACGAATAACGTTCGAAATGCACGCTACTCAGACACAGGCTTGCGAGCATTTGTATTTTTGGGACGCGCACGACGTGCTTCTTCATCGGGATAGCCAAATGAGATGGTTGTGCGTACCAGGCATTCCTGTGGGATGTCGAGCAAAGCCTTTGCGTCGGTTCTTCCCTGCCCTCTGAGCCAGCCGATACAGGAACCGACGCCATATGCCTCGGCTGCCAGCATGAGACGTTCACTCAACCGTCCCTCGTCATATGTTTCCTGATCGACAAGACCTGGATCGCCAGCCATCACCAGGACGATTCCCATCGCTGCACCCGCCAGGTGTTGCGCGTAGCCTTCGCACCGTGCCAATGCCTGGAGTGTCTCTTTCTCTTGCACTACAACGATTTCCCAGTGTTGGCGATTGCTGGCAGTGCCTGACCAGCGTGCCACATCGAGCAGTGCATCAATCACCTCCTGTGGTATCGCTTGCGTGCGAAACTGGCGCACGGCACGCAGACTCTTTAATATCTGAATAAATTGCTGTGGATTTTCTACCTGTTTCATACTTTATCTCCTCCGATATCTCCTAATGTTTTTGCAAGGATTGTGTATTTCATGTACGTTGATGGCCCCAGACATCGCCGTTCACCAGATGTATTGGGCGTTCACCACAGAGTGCGCTGGCGATCTGCTCGCAAGCCATCACCTGCATTCGTAACACACTGGCCGTAGTATATGAGGCGGTATGTGGCGTGCAGATGATATTGGGTAGTGTAAAGAGCGGATTATTGGTCACAGGTGGTTCTGGGTCAAAGACATCAAGGGCCGCACCTGCTAGCTGGCCTGAGCGTAATGCAGCGATCAGAGCTGCTTCGTCGAGCAATGCTCCGCGTGCGGCATTAATCAGGTAACTTCCCCTGGGCATCAGACTCAGCGTCTTTGCATTCATGATGTGATGGGTTTCAGGTGTGGAAGGACAATGTAAGGAAACGACTTGAGCGCGAGGCAACAAATCTATGAGTAAAGGAACCAGTTCTACGCCTATGGCACTGGCTCGTTCGTGCGGAATGAAAGGGTCATATGCCAGCACCTTCATCCCAAGCACCTTTGCTATAGCTGCGACCCGGCCCCCAATTCGGCCCACACCGACCAGTCCCAACGTGGCACCAGATAGTTCAAAACCCGGTGTTAAATCCGTTAGTGCTGGAAATGGGCGACCTGAGCGCAAGATACGATCACCGGTCATGACGTGCTTGCACAGATTGAGCAAGAGCGCAATAGTATGTTCAGCAGTAGACTCAGTCGGTCCATCGGGAGTATTCAGTACCATAATGCCCCGTTCCGTAGCCGCTTTAAGGTCAATGCGATCTACACCGATACCAGTACGAGCGATGATACGTAGCTTCGGGCCGATACGATCCATTACCTCTCCTGTCACAAAAGTCTCTCCCGCGACAATGATTGCCTGGGCTGTGGATGCTTCCTCATACCAATCGTTGCGTTCACCTATGCCACTGACAGAAACGCTAGCAAGGCCCTCAAGTGCAGCAAGAGCCGCAGGCTGTAATTCCCTACCCGTCCATACGTGTGCTTGCGGCATGCTTAACCTTGCTTTCTTATTTCACTTTTACCCATGCTTTACCCACGCGCTATGCGCAAGTTTTGCGTTGCTGCCGCGATCATGCTGCTGATATCAGTTGTCACGCTGATCATCTGGAAACCTTGACGAATACGTTCAGCCGACGGTTTCGCCATTACTGCTAAAAATACCAGTGGCAACGGAATATCTCCGCGCTACGGACTTAATGCGTTCCAGCGCGTCCATAAATTCAGGTTCGGTCCCATCGCTACTCGGTGTGAGGCCGAGTTGTGCGTGGAGGTCGTTTGGTCCGACAAAGGCGACATCTATGCCTGGCACTGAGAGAATTTCATCAAGATTTTGGAGTGCCTGCGAACTTTCAATCTGGATAGTCACGATAGTTTCATCGTTGGCTGTTCGTGCATAACTTGGCCAATCGGTGATGCCAAAGCCATAGGGGCCGAAAGCTCCGCCAATACTCCGATTGCCAGTTGGAGGATATTTCGCGAAGTCTACCGCCCGTAATGCTTCTTCACGAGTATTGATCATCGGCACAACCACACCCCATGCTCCGGCGTCCAATGCCCACTTGAACCACTCGACACTGTTGGCTGGCACACGCACAATGGGGGCGCATGTCCCGGCATCAGCGATGGTCGCTACCATATCAGCCATGAGAACGGCATTTTGTGCCGTATGTTCCATATCCACGACGAGCCAATCAAAGCCGAGTCGAGCCATAATCCTTGCAGAAGGAACAGAGGGAAGGCTCAACCACGCTCCCAGTACTGGCTCACCTCGTTTGAGTTTCTCTTTCACCGAGTTCGTTCGCATTACTTACTCATCTTTCCGATCGTGCTGCTATGAAAATGTTGCCTCTCGTTCTTGTATTATGACACTATGCTTTGTGGAGACGCAACATCAGCAACACCATTGTTACCTTTATCTCTCATGAGGGCCGAAATCATATCACAGGTTCGCCTTGATGGTGTGTGAAACCTTGACAGATGCCAACTTGTTCAGGTACACTCAACATACAATAGTTTTCTGGCAATGCTGGAACAAACTTGTTCCGGGCAGTGATGAAAGGAGCGTTCCATGCGCAAAGTGACAATACTCACAGTAGCATCACGTCTCCGGGAGGGCCAGAAGCATTTTTCACGGTTCTAAACATAGCAGAAATAGATAGAGAACCGTGTCTGAGGGTCGTCCTGAATTGGACGGCCTTCTTTATTGCGAACAGGGCCGCGAGCGTGATGCTCGCGGCCCTGTTTGTATGATTGTGAACGACGTGAACAACACTAACATCGCTGTTAGCAGCGAAGAAAGAATGGTGACCTATGTCTGAGAAAAAAGAGTTTTTCGGCACGAACATTGAAATGAACATCATGAAAAGGAGCATATACACAGCATGTCAAAGCGTAAGCTATTCAGACAACAAGATGAATTGGAAGAACAGGAGATTTTAGCGAAACAGGACCCTATTCAGGCTGCCCTTGATCCTTTCTTTACAGAAGGATTGATTACCGAAGTTCTGCACGTCGTCAAGAGTGGTAAAGAGGCCACCGTTTACTGTTGCCAGGCGCACCCTGCAACCGGCGTAGACTTGCTTGCCGCCAAGGTCTATCGTTCGCGTAACAATCGCGGCTTCAAAAACGATGCTATTTACCAGGAAGGACGCCTGATCCTCGAGGGGCATGTGCGTCGCGCTGTGCAGAATAAATCTCGTTTTGGACGCGAGGCTCAGTTTGGTATGTGGCTCGATTACGAATTCACGGCCTTGAACGCGCTGTACAAAGTGGGAGCGGATATTCCCAGACCACTCATGAGAAGTGGCAACGCGATTCTTATGGAGTACCTGGGGAACCGGCAGGAGCCAGCACCGGCCCTGCAAGATGTTGAACTCGCAAAGAACAAGGTACGCCCAGTCTTCGATTGCTTGATGCGTAACATCGAGCTATGGTTGGCTAACAACTATGTACACGCCGACCTTTCGGCCTATAATGTACTCTACTGGCAAGATCAGGTCAAAATTATCGATTTTCCCCAGGCCGTTGATCCGCGCTTTAATCCTAACGCCCTCTCTCTACTCACTCGCGATATCGAGAACATTTGCCGCTATGTCGCAGGTTATGGGCTGGAACGTGATGGGCGGCGTATCGCGAACCGGCTGTGGTGGAAATTCAAGAACGCGCAACTGTGAGCCTGTAGTAGTTCATCAATCTTCATTTACTGGTATAAAATAGCTCTGAGAGCTATTTTATACCAGTAAATGAAGATTGATGAACTACTACTCTTGCTTTATCCAGTAGCCGCCGACGGTCTCTACTGAGTAATCCTGGCCGGTGACTTGCGAGAGTCGGCCCAGGATTTTCTCCACATCCTTTTTCGACAGGGATCCTCGTTGCTCCATCTGATAGACGAGGCCTGGTTCGCTGTTGGCGATGGCGGCTATGGCGATGGTACTCAGGTTATGTTTCCGTTTCAAGTCGCGCAAGGTGATTTTGCCCTCCTCACTGATGTATGGCACCTTTCTTAACCTCTCTTAACCTTACTTACCTTATTACTTTCGTATAGATTTCTGGGTCAATTTGTTTGCGTTTTCTTGCAATTCCGCCGATGATATCTCTTCCCTTTTGTCAAACAGTTATGCCAAGTTATACCATTGAGTTGGATACCGCTTAAATACTAAGTGCTGTAATAGATACCACTTTGGAGGGATTGTGTCAAGTGGTCATGTCTAGTATCATACAAATATCATCAACTAGCGAGGAACAGACAAACATGAGACGCTTGCGAGTGAAAGAAGTTGCACAGGCCAAAGGCTTTACAATGGCCCGGTTACAGAGGGTTGCCGATATCAATCTCAAAACGATTCAGGCCATCTGGCACAATCCGCGGCACGATGCATCATTGAATACGCTGGATAAACTGGCGAAGGCACTTGGCGTTCCCGTTACCGAGTTGATAGAAGATGTGCCGGAAGAACAACCTCCATCCGCTCCAACTGGCAAGCCGCAGAAGAAAGTAGCTGAGGATACCAAGACTTACTCTACGGAGGAGCGTGATTCCTGAGAGCAAGAACACTGGAGACAAAAGAGAAACAGCTATAGACAACATCTATAGCTGTTTCTCTTTTGTCTCCCGGATCACTATAGTCGCTCCCTTCTAGGAACATACCCTTTTGCGAGAAGATTTTCTAAAGGGAGAAAACGTGGGGTTGGTAAGGTATCCCAGGAGTACCATCCGACAGCCGACATCTCGCGAGCGGAGTTCACTCGTGCTTCTCCAGAAACATGCTTTCCTTCCATCCAAATGGTCACGTAATGTTTTCCTTCCTCCTCAAAAATATCGTTGGTGATGGTACAAAAGGTGAGATCAGTAATTAGTACCCCGACTTCTTCCTCGGCTTCACGAATGGCACACTCCTGTGGTGATTCACCAAACTCTAAATGGCCTCCAGGCATGGACCATGTCCCATCTCCATGAGAGTTCTGGCGCTTCATGAGAAGAACCCGATCACCATTTCTGATAATCACACCAACACCTACAGAGGGTCGTTTTGACATGGATTTGTCCTCCAACATCTGTTTTTCAATGTGGTTACCCTCGTCAACCATGTGGCCCAGCAAGCCGTCCAGGTCCCATAGGCCACAGGATACCCAATTCTTGCTAAAATCCTTCCTGTGCCTCCACAATAATTCCTTCGATTTCCTCTGCGCTCAGAGGTTCAATATCCAGGCGGTCGCCTTCTCTGGTGACGAGGTAGATTTTTTTCTGACTTTGCGTAGCCTCGTCTTCGTGTAAGAAACTGTGCAGCGTCTGGGCGACGTTGTGGGCGGCCTGTTCGGCCTTCGTGATATTATTGCTGAGGCCGATGGCGATGAGGGCGGGTGCTACAGAGATATCCCTCGGGGCGAGAAGGTCAACTTTCACATCATGAATGTGCTTTAGCTGATGTTCAAGCATTTTCAAATGTTGTGTTGTATCCGAGGTGAACTCGATATTGACGGTTGTGTCCATGTATGCGCCTGCTTTCTTACCTTGTTTTCTCTTATTCTACCACTTGTCTCAAGGTGTTGGATTTTTTTGCCGATACCGATATGCATCTTCAATGTGTCTTGCAGCCCCTTGCAGACCACTGAGAAAACGTTCGATCCACTCATCTTCGGGCTTATCCGGGCCGTCAACCGACCACACAAAGGCCGGTTCCTGGCATTCCTCTCTTTCGCAGGGATGCGAATATGTTTCAACGTTGGAGTAGCTCTCCCACGGATTGTATCACCTCCTGGACGCTTACTTGTTCGAGGCAGGGATAGCCTATCGGGCAGGTGCTGTAGCCGCAGGGTCGGCAAGGAACGGGGTGCAACAGAACGCGGAATGGGCCGCTCGTGAGAGGGCCATTGAGGATGGGGCTACCACCGCCGAAGATAGTAACGGTGGGCGTTTTCAGGGCATAGGCAATGTGTGCCGGGCCAGTGTCGTTGGTGATGAGAACCGATAAACGTGCGATAACCGCTCCAAGTACGGGCAGCGTTGTTTCGCCCATTAGATTCAGACAGGGAGCGTTTGTTGCCGTTATTGCTGAAGCCATTGCCTCTCCTGCAAGATGGTTCTCTGCTTCACCGAGCAATACGATAGTTCCGTGATGTTGCTGCGCGACTATCTTGCCAGTCTCGATAAAACGGTTGCTATCCCAACGTCGCGTCGCGTCTCGCGCCGAAGGATGCAATCCTATGAGCGGCGGTTTAGCCGAGGCTAGCAGCGCATCAGTTTGCGTATAATCTTCCTGCCACAGAGGAAATTCCAGTTTCTCACTCTGTGTAGGGATGCCGAGGAATGTTGTCAGTGCCAGCATACGCCGAACTTCATGCTCACTTTCTGGAAATGGCAGCGCGGCGTCGAGCAAACCTCCCGGGTCACCTTCGCGCACGAAGCCTGCTGTTGCTTTTGCTCCCAGTAAGAGCATAAAGGGATTGGAGTAGATGCCGGAACCTTGCATCTGGAGCGCGAGGTCAAACTGTTCAGATTGCATTTGTTGGAAGAATTGCAGCGCTTTTGGAGCGGAAAAGAACTGCTCTGCCATGCCGGGGAAACCTGGAAAGGCAATATAGCGATCGATGTAGGGCGAACGTATGGCAAGATCACGCAGCAGAGGTAACGTAATTATCGCTATCTCTGTATCGGGTAGCGCATGCCGCAACGCACGGATTGCTGGTATTGTGCAGAGAAAATCGCCGATTCGCGAGGCACGCAATAGCACAATTTTACGCGGCGGAGCTGGCAAGCGAGATAAGAGTCCAGGCGTGAATGCATTAGCCATGTTCGTTAAGTTCGTTGTGTCTGTTGTGTTCGTTAAGTCAGTTAAGTCAGTTAAGGATGGTTTTTCGCCACTTGTTCTGTTGGAATGTAGCGATCGATCATCTCCGGCAGGAGAGCGAGTGCGTGTCCGTCAACGGTGCCAGCGTCATTTAACACGGTCGTCGGTACCTGCGAATAGTAGGTGCCTGAAGGCAAAATAGCGCAACCGCCCCAACGGCGCATCAAGAGATTTTGCACAAGCACCTCTTCGCCAGAGTGCCAGCGTGGTAGGCGTTGCCAGAAAGAAAAACCTCCAACTTCCAGTAGCTTTGCCCGGTCATACATCACACATGATGCCACCCAGGCCACTTTGTACAGGCGAGGAAGCCGCTCAGGTGGAACCGAGACCGTCACATGGTAGAGATTCGCCGCCCGGTGTAGTTGCCAGCGTTCCCATTGTGGCGAATCAGGTTCCACTGCCTCTGGCATGACCGGTCCATCCCAATACTCAATAATATGTTGTTGTGGGCGCACATCGTCGCGGTGTGATAGACCGGAAGGAAAGGCTCCGACAAAACCGCATTGCTCAGTATTGAGTGTAGTCAACATACGCTCAACCACACAAGGTTCCATCAACACATCATCATCAAGATATAGAACAGCATCAGCTGTGGCCTGTCTAAGCAGGAAGTCACGCTGCTCGGCAATACCATGAACAGGTGGACGTGTATGCCATTCAAGAGTACCGCCGCGTGCCTCAATAACGTGGCGCAGCGTCTGAAGCATCTGTTCGTTCTCCACAGGTTGCTCGCTCTGGTCGGCGACAATGACATGCAGGTCGTGCCATGTCTGCGCCGTGACACCTGTAAGCGTCATAATGAGCGATGAGAGGCGATTATAGGTTGGTAAGAGAATATCAACGGTTGCCATAAGCCTATTTTATACCTTCTTTTTGTGAGCCACGATCAACTGACCGCCGCTCATAGCACTGGCGGCAAGATCTATCTGTGATGCTCGCATGGCGAGATACGTGAGAACGTTTGGCGGAATGCGTCGCCAAAAGATGCTCCAGAGCCGGTACTGGCCTATCCAGATGTGTTGGAGCAGCTCCAAGATATCCCATATTTTGACCAGGTGACGATCCAGATAGGGGCGTACAAATTCTATCTCTAATCCCATCTTCTCCAAGTGCATTGCCCAACATTCCGCAGACCACAGGTTCAGGTGGCAAAGTTGCCGGTTGCGCCGTTGCACGTAGCCGTGCCAGGGAAAGGCAAGCCACCGGCTAAAGGCGGGGGTAGGTGTGGTAAAAATCAGCTGACCGCCGGGTCGTAGGATGCGAGCTATAGTCGCCAGTACGGTATCTATGTCGGCGATGTGCTCAAGCGCGGAGTTGCTCAGGACGGTGCTAATGCTGTTATCTGCTAGCTGTGCCTCTTCCACTGGTTTGACCTCGAAGTGTTCAAAGATGCCACGGCGTCTCGCCTGAACCAGTGCATTCTCATTGGGGTCTACGCCAATTTCAACATGCGGCTGCACGAGCGAGGTGACCAACCCATCGCCGCAGCCGAGGTCAAGTAACGGATGCTCATAAGTTTGTTCGCGTAATGCCGCTATCTCCGCCGCTCGCCATAAACCCAGCGATGGGCCTTGCAACTCCAGCAATATACGGAACGTACTGGCGTCCAGGTGGAGAGGATGTACCACAGTAGAGATATGCATAGATAATTTCCTACTGACTTAAAAAGTACCAGAGTAGACAGAGCAAGAGCGGCACACCTCCGGCGGTTCATCTGATGCCAGTTGGTCACGGAACGCTGCATAGCTGCTGTTGTTCCAGGTTGCTTCCATACCCTGTGTTGTAACATCGCCAAAGTTGATGCGGTCGGGGGTTGAGACCATGCAACAAGGCATGGCATAGCCCTGATAGCTGATGTAGGCTCCTGACCACGGCCAGTTACAGCGAGTCTGACCAGGAGTTCCCTGTGGGTGAATGCGCAACTGTGTGCGAGGCAAGCGCAGCTCTATACTCACCTGCTGCGCAATACGGCGTGCCTCGCCAAAATAGTGCGCGACTCGCTCCGGGTCGTCTTCAAACAACGTCTCGGACTGCACAAAATCGCGCATGGGACGGTAGTAAGCGGGCAGACTCGATTCGCCGAAATCGTGACAGAGGTGTTGCACAAAGACGCGCTTCATTGAGTACCGATTCGCGAGATGCACAAGGTCAGGCAATTCATGCAAATTCTGACGCATGATGACCACAACCATGATCAGCGTGGGATGTGTGCTGCCGAGACGTTCGCGGACTCGTAGCAGGCGTTCGAGGTTGCGCAGGACGCGATCGAAGTGCGCTCGCACGCGGATACGTTCGTAGGTCTCGGCTGTTGCGCCGTCGATTGAAATATGTAAGCAGTCAAGGCCACTATTGACACAGCGTTCGGCGCGTTTATCGTTCAAAAGAGTCAGATTCGAGTTTGTTGTAACTCGTATACCCCTGTCTGTTGCGTATTCCACCATATCGAAGAAGCGTGGGTGCATCATAGGTTCGCCAAGTCCCTGCATATGAAGTTCCTGCACGTCCGCCATCTGATCAATCAGGTGGATGAAAGTCTCGAACTCCATAAACGCGGGTGGTCCATATGGCGGGCCGTCTTGTCTGAACTGGATCGAACACATCTGGCAGCGCAAGTTGCATTGCCCGACGGGTTCGATCTGCACATAGGATGGGAGTTTCATATAACCCTTCCGCTTAGCAATTGTTCACGAGAAACCTCTGGAATATCTTGCTGTATGTGGTACGAATGAGAAGCGGAAAAGGATGACAACTAATCCTTATTTCTCCGTAGTTAATATCTCTCCCTTGCCGTCATATGCACTTTGCATGAAGGCTCAAATGGTGTATGTGGCAAGCGGTGCGTATGTTGCACAGCGTGTTGTCGCTTCTCCCATTCGGAACTATCAATATCGTCCCAACTATTGTACCCCCACTTGTATGCTGCGAGATCAAGTACAATTATTACAACCAGTAAAATGAGGAAGATCAGCATTGGTTTTTCCGTACCTTTCTTGCAGGTATGCCCTTGACAACGAGTATTGTAACCTGCTAAAATCTATTAACTGGTTAGAGTATACCATATATTTTGTAACCTGTCAATGCCTTTTTGGGGGTTACAAAGTTCTTTGTTTGCATGAACAAGTAACGGGAAATTTAGATGATAGAGATGAATTGGCAAGCATCGCCGTTTGAGTTTACGGCCAATTCCTTATGCCTGGATTTTACGAATACGTTGGATGAACGCGGACGCGAGCATCCACGTGAATTGCTCAACAGCTATCGCGATTTTGTGTCGTGGAGCAAGGAGGCACACCTGTTGGCGGAAGACGAGGCAGCACGACTGCTTGTCAAGGCTGATCATTATCCAGAGCAGGCAAATACCGTACTGCGATGCGCTATTGAAGCGCGCGAAGCCATTTTTCACATTTTTTCCGCTCTGTCAGCAGAGAAATTACCGCAAGGGAGCGACCTGGACATGTTGAACGGAGTGCTGTCGGAAGCGATGGCTCAGGCACGCATTGTGCGCTCGCAGGATGGCTTTCATTGGGACTGGGCAGGCAAAGGGGACGCTCTGGCACGTCCTTTGTGGCCCATTGTGCGCCTGGCAGCAGAGTTATTGACATCAGTCGAATTAAGTAAGGTGCGTGTCTGTGCTGCTGAAGATTGTAACTGGCTATTTTTGGATACCAGCAAGAATCACAGTCGTCGTTGGTGCGATATGGATAGCTGTGGCAATCGTGCCAAAGCCCGCAAACATTACGAGCGCAAGCGACAGATTGATTTGAAAGGATGAAATGAAAAAGGTAGGCAGCAGTTTCGCGCCGCGAAACTGCTGCCTACCTTTTTCATTTCATCCTTTTGAAGTCATTTTTGTGCCAGCATCTCGAAGCGTGCGATATCGCGGCGGATGATATCGAGGCTGGAACGCCAGAATGCCGTCGAACGGGTGTCAATGCCGAATTTTGCCGCCAGGGTAGCGGCATCGGCAAGGCCGGTGGACGAGAGCAGTTCGTCGTATCCTTTTTTGAAGGTCTCCGGGTCTTGTTGGTAGAGCGCATAGAGGCCCAGTCCGAAAAGCAGTCCGAACGTGTACGGGTAGTTATAGAATGACAAGCTACTATAATAGTGCGGCTTCATTGCCCACATGTAAGGATGCAGTGTCGATTCGTCTAGCCCGTCGCCATAGGTTTCGCGTTGGGCAGCCAGCATAAGCGTGTTAAGTTCGTCAATGGACAACTCGCGCTGCTGTCGTTTCTCGAAGACGCGCTGTTCAAAGAGGAAACGGCTGGTGATATCTACTACCACCTGGCATGAGCCTTGCAGAGATGCCTCAAGGATTGGGAGTTGCTCCTGTGCATCCACCTTGCGCAAAGTAGCTTCGCGAATGATGGTTTCGCAGAAAATGCTTGCCGTTTCCGCGAGCGTCATTGGTGTGCCGCGTTGCAAAACGGGGCGGTGAGCGAGGTTCAGATTGTGGAAGCCATGGCCCAACTCGTGTGCCAGCGTACTCATACCTTCGAATGTTGGTTTGAAGTTGGCAAGCACACGCGATTCTTCTCCGCGCAGTGGTGCGCAGAATGCGCCATCAACCTTGCCTGGACGTGGCTCGGCATCGATCCACTGTTCGCGGAAGGCGCGTGCGGCGAAGTTCGAGAGGCGCGAGGAATAGGTGCCAAACTGTTCCACAATGAAGTTAGTCGCATCATTATATTCCCAGACCTTTGTGCTTTTGCCGACGGGAGCAAACAGATCGTACCATGCCAGTCGGGGAAGCCCAAGCAGATGAGCTTTGGTGTGCAGGTAGCGGCGGAAATCGGAGAACGATTCATAAGCCGCCTCAAGCATTGCATCAAGCGTTGGCCTGTCAATATTGTTGCTGAACAGGGCGGCGGCAAGCGGCGATTCCCAGCCGCGTTTCTTCGCCAGGACATTTACCTCGCCCTTGATGCTATTCATGGCTGCTGCCAGTGGCAAGGCGGCCTGTTTCCAGCCCGCAAGTTCGGCCTCGTAGGCGCGACGACGTGTCTCGCGCTCTTTGTCGGAGGCCAGATTGCGTATAACGCTCATCGGCAATTCTTTGGTTTCACCATGCAAATGAATGGCAACTGTTAGTTGTGATGTGAGGTTGCCGTGTAACTTCGACCAGGCGTTGTTCCCAGTTACACTCAGTTGAGCCGCCAGTTTCTCCTCTGGCGGTGTCATGAGGTGTGCTGCCTTCTTTTTGGTTCGTTGCAGCATAAAGGCATAATCGCGCGCGACGGTTGAATGTTCAAGCAGTGCTTCGACATCCAGCGAACCTATCCAGGCGGTGAAGCGCGTTCCCAATTGCGAAAGTATCACCTCGGACTGTTCCAACTCGCTTAACTTTGCCTGCGCCAGGCTATCGTGTGAGTCCACCGTGACAAAGCACATAATGTAGGTACTCAGCGTGTGTACTGCTTCCATTACACTGTTATAGCGTGCAATAATCGTTTCAACGGTGTGGACGAGCGAGTCATTCACCGGAAGTGATGGTTGTTGCATAATGTGCTGTGCATCAAAAAGTTGTGCGAGGTCGGCAATTGCCTGCGTGACATGGGCGAAGCCCTGTGTGAATTCGGGTGACTCCATCGAAGGATAGATGGGAGTCATATCCCAATGCGGTAGCTTGCTCCCCGTGTTTACTGTACTCATGAGGCTGTATATCTCCTGTGTAGTGAATTAGTTTTTCCCTCGCTCTATCATACAGCATACGTGCAAGATACACGCAAGATACTGATCGCGCATTGGTTCAATATTTCGGGGGAGAACCAATGCGCGATCACTGGTAGCTAGCTTACCACACGCCTGTGGAAAGTGCGTATACCGAGGATCAGAAATGCGACAAAGGTCACACTGAGGCCGAGGAAAACCCAGCCGATTGCCAGCGTAGGAAGTGTCCCGCCGTGTGGCAATGGAGGAACCATTGCTCCACGTAATCCCTCCGCTGCGTAGGTCATTGGGTTAAAGAGCGTAATAATTTGGAACCACTTGATTGAGCCGAGTGTTCCCCACGGATAGTAGGTGCAGCCGGTGAAGATGAGCGGCGTAAAAATCAGCGAGAACATCAGGCCGATTTGTTCCGGCTTGACCAGCGTACCGATGGTGAGACCAAGACTGGCACCAGCGAAAGCGGTCAGCACCATTATGCCAATGAGGAGACCAATGGCATCGGTGCGTACATTGTAATCGCTCCCCAGAATCCACCATGCCAGTGGGAAGATAATCGCACCCGCGACGATGCCGCGTATCGCCGCAAACAGCACTTTCTCGACTGCAACAAAGCTGACGGGCAGAGGTGCGAGCAGGCGATCATCAATCTCACGAGCAAAGCCGAGGTCAAGCACAAGCGGCAAAGTGACGCCTTGCAGAGCCGTAATGATGATGGTTAGCGCGACAATGCCTGGTAACAACACGGCACCGAAGCCGTGTGCGGCAAAGCCGATACTCGGCAAGACTTTGCCAAAGATGAATAGGAAGAACAATGGTTGGAGCAGCACCTGCACCAGGAAGGCGATAAATTCGCGCCCCGTTACCAGCAGGTCGCGGCGCAGAATGGCGAGAAACGCTATCCCCGCGATAGCGACGCGGTTAGTAGAACGCCGGGAGTCGCTTGCTATTGAAACCGGTGTTGGAGCCGGTGATGTTGTGGTACTCATTAACGTAGATTCCTTCCAGTGAGGTAAATGAATACATCCTCTAAACTTGGGCGAGCGACGCGCAGATCGCGTAGTTCCACTTCCGATTGTGTGACAGCCTGGGTCGCGCCAAGAATCATTTTATTGGCATCCTCGGCATAGATGCGGAATATTTGGATATCTTGCTGTCCTTCCTCACCTTCTGGCATGGGGACGGCTTCCACTTTGTGCGCGCCAGGGATAGCTCGCAATGCCTTGAGGAGACGCGATTCGGCTTGCCCGTCGCCTGCCGTACTGGCAGTGCTGGCTATTTTTGCGGTAGCAAGCTCTGGTTCGCGCACGCGCACTTCCAGGCGTGTACCGCCAGGAACAATTTTCTTGAGTTCTTCCGGCGTGTTGAGAACGAGGATGTGTCCTTTGTCCATGATAGCGATGCGTTCGCATAACTGTTCGGCCTCATCCATATCGTGCGTGGTAAGCAGAATGGTTACACCCTGCTCTTTGAGCGAGCGGATGCGGTCCCATAGGAAGAGACGCGATTGTGGGTCGAGACTGTTGGTTGGTTCGTCGAGGAAGAGGACATCAGGCGAATGCATGAGGGCGCGGGCCAGCATGAGACGTTGTGCCATACCGCCGGAATAGCGGCGCACAATATCCTTGCCGCGATCTCCAAGTCCAAGTTCATTGAGCAACTCATCAGCACGCGCCTCCCGTTCCGCTTTCGACATGCCGTGATAACTGGCATGGAAGGTCAATATCTCACGCGCCCGCAGACTTTGATCAAGATTGCTCTGCTGCGGTACCACCGCGATGCGTTGTTTGACGGTCATCGGGTCGGAGACGACATCCACGCCTATGATGCGGGAGGTGCCGCTCGTTGGTATCACGCTTGTGGTCAAAACACCGATAGTTGTGGTTTTGCCAGCACCATTGGGGCCGAGCAGACCAAAAATCTCGCCGCGTTGCACAGAAAACGAAATATCGTCCACCGCGTTAACGTTGACCGGCGCTTTCGGATAGTGCTTGACGAGGTTTTGTACGTCAATGGCAGCGTCAGGGAGTGCCATTGAGGTTGTTACAGATGTTGTTTGTGTGACTGAACTACTCATGCTACTTTCCTTTTACATGCTCTTAGATATCAAGAAACTCTACACCGTCTGGATCGTTCCGCAATGCCTGTACCACTGCTTCATATAACTCCTGTGGCACGTTACCTGCTAACTGATCCAGCGTATCATATATTTCAAAACGGTATTCCTGCTCCTCTGGTGACCAGTACGACCAGTCCTTATGCTCGTAGTTGCGATACGACCAGCTTTTGGGGTTTGACCAGTAATTCCAATTGGGCAAGTTCTTGACATAGAGTGCCAGTTTGCCCTTTGCTGTCTGGTAGACGCGATACGAGACATCTCTAGAGCCGTTATGCTCACTTGCCTTCGCCTTGCTGCCGAATTTGTTGATGGTGACATCATACGAGACATCCGACGAGTCATTCTGTTCGCGCACATGCCCTTTTGCCAGCAAACGCCCGCGAAAGCGTTTGTATGAGTGCGTGATCTTTCCCACCTTAACAGTAATTTCTTCAAAGCCTTTACTTCTGGCCTCGGCTGCCTCAACGAAGCGATGCAACGCTTGTGCTATCGTCGCTGATAGGTTATCGCCCGCCAGTTCCTGCGCTTTCTCAAAAATGGGCAAATCGGCATCTGCTACATAGATGGTTCAATTCGGCATAACAGGTAAAACTCCTCTCTTTAGAATGATAGGTAGCCCGGACAAAGGTTTTGTTCAAAGCTACTATAGTACCTGTATACGTATATATATATATAACATATGTATACGTATATGTCAAGAGGTTTTGTTCACGATGCCTCAGAACTCCTTCACCGGCACTTTTGCCAGTTCCTATTCCGGCAGTCGGCTGAGATCGCGCAGCCGCTCAACCTGTGGACGAAGAACGCGCTTGTTCTGCTGAGGATTAAAGGTTGAAGGATCAGGCACCCATTCCAGCAGCCCGTTATCAATGGCACGCGCAATACGCATACGATTCGCCTGGGTGTTTTCGCCAAAAGCCAGGGCAGCTGCGTTGCTAATAGTAATCAGATCATCAACAGAAATCCACCAGCGTACCCGCGAGACTATAATGCCTATATCCGTTTGCCAGAAGTCCTCCGGGTAGGTCGCGTGACTGTGCAGCGCGTTCCCCAATAGCAGTTGCAGCAGGCGCGTCAGTGCCTGTTCTACCTGGAGAACCGTTGTATCTTTCCGATGATATTCACCATTGGCAACGCTGATCAGCAACTTCAAATCGCGTTGTAGCGAACTCTGTTCGTCCAATTGATCAGCGTTCTTTTGCGCAGATTGCTCTCCTAGCGCGATGCCGAGTTCCTGATAACGCTGCTGAAGCAGCGCGGTTATTTCTTGCGCAAGAGTGTCATTAAATAGAGCCATGGATTGTCCTCTTCTTTCAACAGGTCAGGTTATTGCGTATCGCTATTATAACGTAACTAACGTTAGTTGTCAAGAAGTTTTTCCTCATTTTCTTTATCTGGCATTTCCGAGTCAATACCCTTGAAGGAGTTAGCAAAGACAGACTAAAGCAGATAACAAATATATCATGCCCTGCATGATGTATTTGTTATCTGCTTTAGTCTGTCCCTACGCTTATCTGCTTTCCAGGAGTTCACATAAAAAACAATTCAACACACACATCGAACGCTGGTAATACTTTTGAGGGTAGAATTGCTTTGCCGCGAAAGACGCCCTGAGAATAGTATTTACCGGATTCCAGTAGAAACACTTCGACGGTATGCGCTATGGGGTCGGCAATCCAATATTCAGGAACACCTGCGTTGGCATAAGCATCATATTTTTCTCGGCGGTCATGCGTTGCTGTGCCGGGAGAAGCGACCTCAACTACCAGATCGGGCGTGCCAATAATGCGCGAAGTCTTTACTCGATCCAGATGGGCCTCTAATAAAAGCAGAACGTCCGGCTGAAAAACGTCGCCAGAAGTGATTTCAACGTCAATGGAAGCCATAAACACGCGCCCAAGATTGAACTGCTTGACATGATTGCGTAGATAAGAGAATATTTCTCCCGCCACTTGCTGGTGTGCGGGATTGGGCGCAGGTGTCATAAAAAGCACTCCATGAACAATTTCGTAGTGTTGCCCGTCGTCTGGCAAAGCGGCATAGTGAGAATATGTCCATTGCCCCTGTTTCGGACCTGGAACATGATTGGCCGGGGTGACCACTGCAAACCTGTTAGATGTTATTGTCATTTCAGCCACCCTTTCATATATGGGAAGGAAAAATGTTACTACATTTCATGGTCTAATCATACCATACGCAAAAAAGAGGTGTGAGTATTGCCAGACGGATGTTCTTTATTATCACCTTTTCACCATTTTGATTTCAGGGAGACGTACTCCAGATGGCAGGTGGAGAGCTTCAGAGTCACGAAGAGGCCCATAGGGAACAAAGCCGAAGGCACTGTAAAAGGCAATTGCTTTCTCATTGTAGGATGCCACATTAAGCACCACCTCTTTTTCCGTTCCAAACCACAGGATTTTCACTTGTATGTCTATCTCAGCAACATCATCGTCCCCACGGCTTGTTGCATCCACGAGATCAGCCAGAAGGGTAGGAAGGTACCCATTGCGAAAGTACCGATGAGCGCTGCTCCCAGCGCAATCCAGGTGAACCAGTTGCCATTGCTGGGCCGGGCTTTTTCAAATAGAACGGCCGTTTTGACTTGACTCGTGGTAGTTGATCTGGGTTTCACCGCAACAGCAGTGGCTGTACCGCCGGGTGCGACCATCGCATCTCTACCCAGTTTCGTCGAGTTGCGTTTGCTGGTAGATAGGTTGCCTGTTGTTGGCGTGGTAGCCGCTGTCGATACTGTAGCAACAGGTTCTTTCTCCATGAACATGGTGGCAATGACGCGCAGATAGTAGTACATACCGAGGACGCTTGCCAGCACGCCGATGATCAGTAGTTCGGGATGACCGCCTTGCAGGGCAGCATAGAAGATGTAGTATTTCGCCGCGAAGCCGGACATGGGCGGGAAGCCAGCGAGGGCCAGCAGGAAAATTGCCAGCGTACCAGCTAAGAGTGGTTGGCGATACCAGAGGCCGCGAATGTCGCTGTAGTTGCTACCGCTATTATCCACGCGCTCCAGCACGGCGACAACGCCGAACGCTCCGAGGTTCATGAAGGAGTAGCAGAGCAGGTAGAAGAGGATGGCGGAGACGCCAACTGTTCCACCAACCACAACGCCTATGAGAAGATAGCCAGCATGGGCAATACTGGAGTAGGCCAACAAGCGTTTGGTATTGGTCTGCACAAGAGCCAGGACGTTACCGCCGATGATAGTTAGGACAGCGATGGCCCAGACGATAGGCTGCCAGTCGGCTTGCACCGGACCGAGAACGATGTCAAAGACGCGAGCAAAGGCGATGATGGCGGCGGCTTTTGTGCCAACCGACATAAAGGCCGTTACGGGTGCGGGTGCGCCGTCGTAGACATCGGGTGTCCAGGCCTGGAATGGGATAGCTGAGACTTTGAAAGCAAAACCAACAACCATCAAACCCATCGCGACGAGTAGCAGCGTGTGCGTTGGCAATGCTCCATTCGCGACAGTATGATGCAGGAGATACGTATGTACGTTGGTGAACGCTGTGCTGCCTGTTGAGCCATACGTCAGGGCGATACCGTAGAGCAAGAAGGCCGAAGCGAATGAGCTGAGCAGGAAATATTTCATGCTGGATTCTTGCGAACTGAAGCGGCGCGTGACGAAGCCACAGAGAATGTAGAGAGCCAGCGAGAGCATTTCCAGTCCTAAGAAGATAACCAGGAAGTTCAGGGCCGCCGACATCAGCAACATGCCAATGGTGGCGAGCATGAACAGGGCGTAGTATTCGCCTTGATGGACGAGATTGAGACGCTTGAGATAGGCGGGTGAGAGCAAAATACCCAACGCGCTCGCACTCAAGATAATAATATAGGCGTAGAGCGAGCCGTTATCGGAGCCGATCATATTGTTGAACGCCGCCCGTTGATCGCCTGCCACAAAAAGTATAATCGTCGCGACAAAAGCACCGGCAATGCCGAGTAGACTGAGCAAAGGCAGGACGACAAAGTTTGTCGGGCCGCTATCCTTCGCGCTGGCTCCCGTGCGCGGCAGCAGCAGGTCTACCAGCATGACGACGAGCGTCATTATCGCCATAATCAACTCTGGCGTGACTCGCCCCCAATCGGCGGCGGTGACTGTAAATGTGAACGTCATAATACAATACACTCCTTACACACCGCCTGAGCGGCCTTCTTCATCCCCCGGATGCGGCTGCTAGACGCGCTAGCGTCGTTGGCGGGGTGGATTACAAGGATACTTTTACTTGATGAATGCGGTTCCAAGATTTTGCAGTGTTTGCAGCGTATTAACCACTGATGGCTCCATCAAATAGGTCAATGGTGCAGGTTGAAAGCCAATATAAAAGATGAGTAGCAGTAATGGCAAGAGTGGTAGAAACTCGCCGATTCCCAGGTCGTGCAGCGTTCCCTTACGCAACGCCGCGGCGACAACGCCTTCGGTTTTAAGCGGTCCCTCCATGACACCTTGAAAGAAACGAATGAGGTACCATGCGGCGGGAACGACGACAGCAGTAGCCAGCGTGCCCAAAATAGCACCGCTACCACTGTTACGAAAGATACCCAGGAATGTGATAAACTCGCCGGTGAAACTGTTTAATCCGGGCAGGCCGAGCGATGAGAGTGCCGCGATGAGCATGACCGTTGCCAGTACTGGGATGCGTAAGGCCAGGCCGCCGAAGTCGCTGATGCGGCGCGTCCCTGTGCGCATTTCGATATAGCCGACAATGAGGAAGAGGGCAGCCGTGGTGATACCGTGGTTGACCATCTGCAAAACGGAACCCTCAACGCTCTGAATGTTGAATGCGAAGATGCCAAGCACGATAATGCCGAGATGGCTGATACTGGAATATCCCAGCAAGCGTTTGAGGTCGGTCTGCACGAGAGCCAGTACCGCACAGTACAGGATGCCGATGACGGCGAGCGTGCTGAAAAGAGGGGCCAACGTCTGGGCAGCCTGCGGGAATAGCTGCAGGCCGAAGCGCAGCAAGCCATACGCCCCGGTCTTCGACATTGCGCCTGCCAGCAAGGCGGTGACAGGTGCGGGTGCCTCGCTATAGGCATCGGGTAGCCAGCTATGGAACGGCACCAACGGCACTTTAACGGCGAAGGCGGCACCGAAGGCCAACAACAACCAGATTTGCACATTGTTGGAGAGTCCACCACTCAGCAACGTGGCGAGGTCGAGCGTGTACGTGTTGCCTGGTGCTGCTTGCTGGTGATAATAGCCGAGTGCGATGATACCCGCCAGCATCAAGAGGCTGCCGACCGATGTATACAGCACGAACTTGAAGGCGGCGTAAATACGCTGCTCGCCGCCCCAACTGCCGACCAGGAAATAGGCCGGTATCAGCATCACTTCCCAGAAAATATAGAACAGAAAGAGGTTGGTGGCGAGGAAGACGCCGATAATGCCGGTCTCCAACAGGAGCATGAAGGCCATGTAGTTCTTGACCTTTGTCTCGATGCGGAACGACGCGCCGATACAGACCAGCGTTAGTAATGTGGTTAAGACGACCAGCAAGAGGCTGATGCCATCCACGCCGAGACTATAATTGATGCCCAGTGAGGTTATCCATGTAACCTTCTCATTGAAGAGGAAGGTGCCATTTGGCGCGGAACCAACGGCACTTGTCGTTGACGAGACGTTTGCCTGTGAATAGGCCAGCATGAGGGCGAGGGCCAGCAAGAGGTCCATCCATGCGATAGCGACCGCTGTCCAGCGCATGGCGTTCGGCTGGTTCCTGGGTATACACAGTATGGCTATTCCCCCGACGAGGGGAAGAAATGTGATGATGGATAAAATCGGAAACATAGTCTAACCCCTCACAACGTAATATGTGACAATCAGGACGAGACCGATAAAGATAGCGAGGGCATAGTTGCGCACGTAGCCCGTTTGCAACTTGCGCAGTCCCGCACTGCTGCCGCGCAATACCCACGCGACACCCCGGCTGCCACCATCGAGCGTGCTACTCTCAAGTATTTGGGAGGCTGTACGTCCTAACCAGAGGACGGGTTTAATAATCAGCGTGTCGAGTATCTCGTCAATATAATATTTATGTAGCACTAACTGGTAGAGCAGGTTATCGTTTTCTTTGTACTGGAAGCCTTTGCCATACAGCATCCACGCACCGAGAATACCGAGCAAGCCAACTAAAACGCTCAGTCCGGTAGAAATCCACTGCACGGAGAGCGATGGCTCCGGTGCTATAGAGAGTACGGGGGCCAGGAAGCTGGTAAAAGGTTGCCATTTACTGGCTCCGAACAAACTGAACGAGCCGACTAGCCCACCAATGATTGATAGAACGGCAAGGATGATGAGCGGAACGCTCATAACGGCGGGAACGTCTTGCAAACGATTAAGGCTGACTCTTTGCTCGTGATGTGGTAGACCGGCTCCTCCACTCTGGCCCTCATAACCATCGGTACCTTCATCTTCCTGGTCATGGCTGCCCTGAACGGTGCCGCGATAGGTACCGGCGAAAATGCCGAAGACGAGGCGGAACATGTAGAATGCAGTCATACCGGCGGTGATGATGCCGATGCCCCACAGCAAATACAATAGAGACCGGTGCGTGACCGTTGCCTGATAGAGGAGCGTACTGAGAATCTCGTCTTTACTCCAGAAACCGGCGAACGGCGGGATACCGCTAATCGCCAGTGCGGCGATCAAGAATGTCCAGAAAGTAATGGGTAGTTTCTTGCGCAATCCGCCCATTGCGCGCATGTCTTGCTCACCCGCCAGCCTGTAGATAACCGCGCCAGCACCCATAAAGAGCAATGCCTTGAAGTAGGCGTGCGTGGTGAGATGAAAGATACCGGCTGAATAGTTGCTAACACCCTCGCTCATAAACATGTAACCAAGCTGGCTGATGGTCGAATAAGCCAGAACGCGTTTGATGTCGAGTTGGAACATGGCGATGCTGGCCGCGAAAATGGCGGTGAGACCACCAATAACGGCAATAACGTTCAATGCCTGCGGTGCCAGTTCGAACAGTGGATGGGCGCGAGCGACGAGATAGACGCCAGCAGTGACCATAGTTGCCGCGTGGATGAGGGCACTGACAGGCGTCGGGCCTTCCATTGCATCGGGCAACCACATATAGAGCGGCAACTGTGCTGACTTTGCCGTGCAGGCGATAAAGAGCAACAGGGCAATGGCGGTTGGGAGCAGGTGTCCCCGTGTAGAAGTGTCAAGCAAGTTAAAGACGCCCAAGGCGCCGTTGCTATTAGTGAAGAAGTTCAGTGCGGTGTACTGCTTGAAGATAAGAAAAATGGCGATCATCAGGCCAAAATCACCAATGACGTTGATGACAAGGGCTTTTTTTGCTGCCTCGACGGCTGAACGCTTTCGATACCAGAAGCCTATCAGCAGGAAAGAGGCCAGGCCAACCAGTCCCCATCCGACCAGCAAGAAGAGAAAATTGTCGGCACCGACCAGCAGCACCATCGCGAAAATAAAGAAGTTGAGGAAAGCGAAGAAACGCCAGTAGCCGGAGTCGTCTTTCATATAGCCTGCGGAATAGATATGAATGAGCAAGCCAACACCGGTGACTACCAGCAGCATAACGCCTGAAAGCTGGTCAAAGAGCAGCCCGAAGCTCAGTGAGAAGTCGCCGGAGACGACCCAGGTGTAGAGTATCTGGTCGCTACTGCGGTTCGCGACAGGTGTGGCGAGCATTGAAAGAAAGCTGATTGCTGCGCAGAGAAAAGCCAGACCGCACGCTCCCCAGGCCACCGTTAAAATAGCTGTGCGCGACATGACCCGCCCCGTTAGCCCCAGGATAATGAAGCCCAGCAGGGGGAAGAGCAGCACCCAGGCAGTAAGATTTGTCATAACAACTAGCCTCGTAATACATTCATATCATCAACATCAATATCGCGGCGGCGGCGGAAGATGGAGACGATGATAGCCAGACCCACGACTACCTCCGCGGCGGCGACGGTCAACACGAGAAAGACAAACATCTGCCCATCCGCCGAGTCGAGATAGCTGGAGAAGGCGATAAACGAGAGATTGACGGCATTGAGCATCAATTCAATTGACATAAAAATAACGAGCGGATTGCGACGTACCAGCACGCCGACGACGCCAATCGTAAAAATAATGGCACTCACGATGAGATACGCTGATAATGGCATAAACTATGCCTTTCTACCCAGCACTAACGCGCCCAGGATTGCCACGACAATCAGCAGGCTTGTGACCTCGAACGGGAAGGCGAAACCGTGAAAGAGCGCGAGACCGAAGGCTTCAATATTGCCCTGCGTCTGTACCATATGTGAGAGGCTATTGACTCCGGTAGCTTTGAGGCCAGTATCATTGACTGGCGTCCCTGTAAAGAGCAAATAGCTGAGTGCGCCGACCAGCCCGATACCGAGAATACCGGCAACCCAGCGTTGCCAGGGCAGGCGGTCACCCATTTCATTATCGCTGGCCTCGCTAGCGAGCATTGTTACCACAAAGAGGAATAGCACCATAATCGCGCCCGCGTAAATCAGTATTTGTACGATAGCGATGAACATTGCGCCTAATTGCAGGTAAAAGAGCGCGAGAAAGAGCAACGTGAGTATGAGGCTTAAGGCACTGTGGACGGCGTTGCGAAAAGTGATGACGCCGATAGCAGAAGCCGTGCTGGCAATTGCCAGCACGAAAAACGATAGTTGTAGAGCGGTCATGGCGACTATTATCCCTCCTTTCCAGGGAGAGTGCGGAGCATCCGCCTGTCCTCGTCCTGTTCCTCGTTAGTGAGCAACATCGGCTCCTCGCTAGGAAGGTTGCCGAGTCCAACGGCGGCGGAACTGGCTTGCGAGCCATCGAAGACGTGCGACTCTTGCGGAGTTGGTTGCGCGGCATCCGGCGGTGGCGGCTCCGCCCATACCGTATTGGAGCCAATGGTAGATTGCCCTTTTGGTTCAAGCAACTGCTCTTTATGGTAAACCATATCTTCCGGGTAATAGGAAGCCAGTTTGTAATCGTGTTCCAGCGTAATCGCGCCCGTTGGGCAGGCTGCCTGGCAGTAGCCGCAGAAAATACAGCGCAACAGGTTCACGTCAAAGACTTTTGCGTAGCGTTCACCTGGCGAGACGCGATTCTCCTCGGTATTCTCTTCTGCCTCGATATAGATAGCGTCGGCGGGGCAGGCCCCTGCGCAGAGGTAGCAGCCCACACATCGCTCCAACTCATTGTCGTAGCGGTGTAAGACATGGCGTCCGCGAAAACGCGGCGGCAGCTCCCGCTCCTGCTCTGGATAAGAAATAGTGGTTGGCTTCTTCCCCATATTCTTGAAGGTGGTCGCCATCCCTTTTATGATATCGAATGACATGTTATGTATGCTCCTACAAATAAAACCCTGTTATTCCCATGAATTGCGTTCCTCATTGATGTACTTTGCTACATCAACACCTTCCTATATTTCTTTACCAAGACCCCGTAATTCTGTAATGTCATGTTTACTTTTGGGTGATACTTGTTGACGAATAAGCCCGGCTAAATCTTCTAATAGCCGAAGCTGTTCTTCGAGAGTAAGTTTTTGTGCTTGATTGACGACTTCATTAAGAACTTCGCGATAGGCGTAAGTTGTCATTTTGCTTTCTCTTTTTGTCACTCTGTCAGTTTGATACCTGTCATTATACACCCTACGCCTTCACAGTAGTATCCTTCACAGACGCTTTTTGCTCCACAACCGAAGTTTGCCCGGTAGTGGCTCGAATTTTGCCAGTCGCACGGACGAGGGCATTGTGGCTGGTCGGGTGGACTGCGCGAGAGTTACGCCCTGGGCTTCTTCAGTGCGGCGGTTGAGGAAGAGCAGGATACCGATGACGACGGCTAAGCCGATGATGCCGCTGACCCACCAGGGCCAGTTGAGGGCTACTACGGTCGCGGTGATAACCACATTGAGTACAGCTAATGGCAGGAGCAATTGCCAGCCGAGGCGCATCAGGCGGTCGTAGCGGATGCGTGGCAGTGTGGCGCGTAGCCAGATGAACAGGAACAGGAAAAAGGCCACTTTGATTAAGAATATGATGATCGACAGGCCAGGGATGTTCTCCAGGCCGAGACCGAACAGGCTCCATCCGCCGAAAAAGAGTGTCGAGGCGACGGCACTGACGGTGATCATGTTGATGTATTCCGACATCTGATAGAGACTCCAGCGCAGGCCGCTATACTCGGTCAGGTAGCCAGCGGTCAATTCCTGCTCGGCCTCCGGCAAGTCGAAAGGAGCGCGGTTGACTTCAGCAATGGCGGCGATGATGTAAATCACGAAGCCGAGCGGTTGCGCGAACACAAACCAGATATGCTGATTGAGCTGTGCATGGACGATGCCGACCATGCTGAGTGTCCCGGCCCACATGAGGGTTCCGCTCAAGGCCAGTCCCAGGCTGGTCTCGTAGGAGACCATTTGTGCCGCACTGCGCAAGGAACCCAGCAGCGAGTAACGGTTGCCAGAGGCCCAGCCGCCCAGTACGATCCCGTAGACCGCCAGCGATGAAATCGAGAGTATCCAGAGCAAGCCAATATTGACGTCACCAATGATGGGATCCCAGATGCTCGATGTGCCGTTGACCCAGCTATTGCCGATGGGAACAACGGCAAAGGCGCAGAGCGCGATTACTACAGAAATGATCGGTGCGATCAGGTATATAGCCTTTTTTGCCTGCGTCGGCACAATCTGTTCCTTAAAGGCCATCTTTACGGCGTCGGCTACCGGCTGGAACATGCCAGATGGGCCAGCGCGATTAGGGCCGAGGCGACCCTGCATTTTTGCCACTACGCGACGCTCGATCAGTGTCATGTAGGCGAAAGCGGTAAGGAGAGCGAAAATGACAATCGCGCTTTTGACGACATCGGCGATAATTTCGATCAAGCTAGGCACTGGTCACCTCCTGTTCCTGTGTTTCTTTTGTACGCACTCCCTGTTTGCCCAGTGTATCCCAATCCAGACCACTATAGAGAGGATTGTTGGCGGCAATTTCCAATAGAACATCCTGCGGGCTTGTATAGTTCCACTTGCGGCCCAGACTTTGTGCCATGTTGATAAGTATTTCCCAGTCGGCCCTTGCGCCGGGGAGCGGGCGCAGGGCGTGACGGATGGCCTGAACGTGATGGTCAACATTCGTCATACTGCCTTCTTTTTCAGCGAAGGTCACTGCTGGTAGCACGACATCAGCCTGTTGAGCGGTTTCTGTCAGAAGAATATCCTGCACAATCAAGAATTCGCTGCCTGACGGCAATTGTTTTTGCTCGAAATGGCGGGCGGGATTGGCACCCATCACGTAAAGGGCCTTGATTTGCGGGCTGCTCAATATTTCGGCATAGGCCATACCAATTTCTTTAGCCGGTTTGTAACCGGGGAGGGCGTTGGGCAATAGGCCCATATCGCGTGCGCCGAGCGAGTTGGCATCCTCGAAAAGTGGGCCAACCCCGGCACCGGGATGCCCTATATTGCCAGTAATCGCTGCCAGCGTTTGCAAGTCGGCGGCGAGGTTCTGACAGCCGGGGGCCAGTGTAGCCATCTCATCATAAAGGATAATGGCACCATTTGACTCGGCGATTTCGTGCGCTAGTGTGCGCAATTGAGCGGTAACTTCAGAGCCGAACGTCTCTTCGTGACCGTGGATGGCTGCATCCTCGCTCAACATGCGTGTTCGTAGCTCCTCGCTCGGATTTTTCATCGTCTCTTGACGCACGACGCTGCTGAGCAGAATCTTCGCCGCCGCCCCCGCGCCGTTCTGTGGAATGTTGATTTTCGCGCCGGCGAAGCGGTCAAGCTCGGTTTCGCTTTCGTTGACGATGTAGATTTTCGCGCCGGCCTTCATGGCTTTTTTGATGCGCAGGTTCAGGATGGGCTGGCGTTGGTAGGGGTCGGAGGCGACCAGCACGATATGAGACGCTTGCTCGATTTCGGCGATGCTGTTGGTCATCATCCACGGTCTGCCGGTGAGGGTGTCGCGTGGGCCGGGAAAGGAGCCGTGATAATGGTCAATGTGGGGCGTGCCGATGACGTCGCGCAGCAATTTCTGGAAGAGGTAGGCTTCTTCGTTAGTGGTGCGGGTTGAACCGATGCCGCCAACAGATTTCGCCCCGTGCTTTTTGATAATTTCGCCCAGCCGCGAGGAGATATGGAAGAAAGCCTCATCCCATGTCGCGGGTTGCAGTTTGCCACCGCGACGAATGAGCGGTGTGCGCAGACGTTGCGGGCTGTTGACGAACTCGAAGCTCCAGCGTCCGCGGTCACAGAGCCAGCCATCGTCAATCTCGTCGTTCTCACGCGACATCAGGCGCATGATTTTATCCACGCGCACGTCAATACGCGCATTACAGCCGACGCTACAGTTATTGCAGACACTGGGAATGCGTTTCAATTCCCACGGCCGCGCTTTGAAACGGTAGGACGAGGCGGTTAACGCGCCGACCGGACATATTTCAACGGTGTTGCCGGAGAAGATAGAGTCGAAGGCGGAATCGGGGGCTGTGCCGACTTCCATCTTATAGCCGCGTGAAATCATGACAAGGCCGTTGTCCAGCGAAATTTCGGAACTGAAGCGCGTGCAGCGTTGACATAAAATACAGCGTTCGCGGTCAAGCATCACATTGTCACTAACGGGTACCGGCTTATTGTAATGACGCTTGTACAGGTCAAAGCGTGTGCCACCAGGGCCGTGACGCAACGTGAAATCTTGCAGATCGCACTCGCCGCCTTTGTCACAGATTGGGCAATCGAGTGGGTGGCTGATGAGCAAGAATTCTAGCGTTCCTTTGCGGGCCTTCAACACCTTCTCCGTTTTCGTATGGACGATCATGCCCTCGCTGACCGGCGTGGTGCAGGCCGTCTGCGGTGGTTTGGGCATCTTCTCAATTTCGACAAAGCACATGCGGCAGGCTCCCAGTGGCGGCATTTTGGGGTGGTAGCAGTAAATAGGAACCTCTATTCCCACCTCCTTTGCCGCTGCCCAGACCAGTGTGCCGGGGGGAACCGCGACCGGAATATCGTCAATGGTCAGGTGTACGAGTTCGTCTTTTTTCTCTTCTGACATATATTTTACCGTCTATGGATGAATTGAATGACGTTCAAGAGTGTTTATAATTGCTTACCGGGTGCGCCTGCTTGCAGGGATTGTGCGCCGATCAACATGGATTGTTCGTCGTGTGCATGGCTGTTGGTGCCAACCATGCAGTGACCATGTTCAACATGGTATTCGTATTCCTCGCGGAACAGTTTAATGCTACTGGTAATGCTACTGGTGGCGGCGTCTCCGAGCGGGCAGAACGATTTGCCCGCAATATTATCGCAGATATCCATAAGCAGGTCTATATCCTTCTGTTTGCCATGACCATGCTCAAGGCGTTCGAGAATCTCGGTGAGCCAGTATGTCCCTTCGCGACAGGGGGTGCATTTGCCGCATGACTCGTCGCGGTAGAATTCAGTCATACGCAGCACAGCCCCGACGATGCAGGTCTCCTCATTGAGGGCGACGACGCCACCAGAGCCAAGCATTGAGCCTACTGCCGCGATGGCCTCAAAATCGAGCGGCGTATCCACTTTATCCGCGCCAAGTAAGAACGTTGACGAACCGCCAGGGATGATGGCTTTGAGTGCTATATCGCCGAGCATGCCTCCCCCGTACTGTTCAGCGTAGATAAGCGTGCGGATGGGTGTACCCAATGGCAATTCGTAGTTGCCGGGCCGCTTGACCTGACCGCTCAAGCAGAAGACGCGAGTACCTTTGCTTTTTTCGGTGCCGAACGAGGCATACCACTCGGCCCCGTTTTTGATGATTGCCGGAATGGTGAAAAGCGTCTCGCAGTTGTTGATGACGGTTGGGCCGCCATAGAGGCCGACGGCGGCGGGAAAGGGAGGTTTCAGGCGTGGATAGCCGCGTCGTCCTTCAAGCGATTCCATCAGAGAGCTTTCCTCGCCGCAGATATAGGCACCTGCGCCGCGGTGGACGATGATGTCCAGATTGTAGCCACTGTCCAGGATATTTGTGCCAATCAGGCCAGCATCATAGGCTTCTTGCACGGCTCGTTCGACCTGACTGGCGGCGAAGGCCAGTTCGCCGCGTACATAAATAAAGGCGGTGGTGACGCGGCAAGCGTAGCTGGTGATAATGACGCCCTCGACCAGTTGATGCGGGTTTTTCTCCATCAACATGCGGTCTTTGAACGTTCCCGGTTCGCTTTCATCGCAGTTGCAGCAAAGGTAACGCGGCATGTTGTTCTTCGCCAGGAAGCTCCATTTCATGCCTGTGGGAAAGCCCGCGCCCCCGCGCCCACGCAGACCCGATTTCTTGACCAGATCAACGATATCATCTGGCTGGTATTCTGTGAGGGCCTTTGCCAACGCCTCGTAGCCGCCATGCTGGCGATACCCATTCAGAGTATCCAGACCAGGGGCGTCTATATCTTTTGTAATAATCAGTTCTGGCATATGCTATAGATTCCTTCAAACAAATGTAGTCCAAAGGCCGATAAATCGGCGGTGAGCCCGATAAATCGGCTCCTACGGTGGCGGGGTGTTGCGTGTATGTTCATTGTTGGTACCTACCTTGAAACTCGTTTATTGGGTGCGGAAGGGTGCTTTTCGGTAACAGATGTCATATCGTTAATATCAGATGGTTGTTCATCGGATGTATTGGGTGTGATGGGCGAGTTGGGTACGTTGGGCGCGCTAAAGCGGGCCCCTACATTCCATTGGTCGAGGAGGGTATCAAACATTGCTGGTGTGACGTTTTCGACAAATTCGTTGTTGACTTGTAGCACGGGTGCGGTGCCGCAAGAGGCGAGACATTCCGTAGTGAGCAAGGTGAAGTTGCCGTCGGGTGTCGTTTCGCCGCGCTTGACGCCCAGGCGTTGTTCACAGTGGCGAACAAGGGCGTCGCAGTTGCGCAGGTAACAGGAGATGCTGGTGCATACCTTGATCACTTTTTTACCCGGTGGTTGTTGATAGTACATGGTATAGAAAGTGGCGACGCTTTCAACGTCATCCACAGTCAAGCCAATTGCCTCTGCCACTGCCCCCAGGCCCGCCTGTGTGATGTAACCCTCTTCTTGTTGTGCGATATAGAGCGCGGGCATGACGGCAGAACGAGCCACCGGGTAACGTGCCGCGAGTTCGCGCATGCGTTGTTTTGCCTGTTCTGAAATCATCTATCAACCTCACCAAGCACGATATCAATGCTCCCGATGGCGGCTACCACATCCGAGAGGAAATGTCCGTCGGTCATAAGCGGTAGTGCCTCGAGGTTTGCGAAAGATGCGCCGCGTACATGCATTCTGTACGGTTTTGCGCTACCATCGCTAACAATATAGAAACCAAGCTCACCCTTTGGCGACTCGGTGCGCACATATACTTCACCTTTCGGCGGGCGATAGCCTTCAGTATAGAGCTTAAAGTGGTGGATGAGTGCCTCCATGCTGCCGGTAATCTGCCATTTGGGCGGCGGCGAGATTTTGGGATTGTGGACGCGAAAGGGACCTTGTGGGATACCGGCAAGTGCCTGATTGACAATATTGAGGCTCTGATCCATCTCTAACATGCGCACAAGATAGCGATCATATACATCGCCGTTAGAGCCGACGGGAATATCGAAGTCAAATTGCTCATAGCCACTATAGGGAAAAGCTTTGCGGATATCCCAGACGACGCCACTGCCGCGCAAGACGGGGCCACTCGCGCCATAGGCGAGAGCATCCTTCGCGCTGAGGAAGCCGACATTTTTGGTGCGTTCAATCCATAGCTGGTTATTAGTGAGCAAATCGTGATATTCGCGCAAGCGAGCGGGGAAGACGCTGGTAAATGCCTTGACCTTCTCCTCAAATCTGGGCGGCAAGTCGGCTTGCAGTCCGCCGGGGCAGATGTAGCTCGTCATCATGCGCACGCCGGAGACATATTCAAAGACATCAAGGATGAGTTCGCGTTCGCGGAAACAGTAGAGGAAGACGCTTGAGGCTCCCAGATCGAGGGCGTGAGTTCCCAACCAGACGAGGTGGCTGGCAATGCGTTGCAGTTCCGCCAGGATGACGCGCACGTATTTGATGCGGTCGCTGATCTCGTCTTCAATGCCGAGCAATTTCTCGACGGCAAGTGAGTAGCCCAGGTTGTTATTGAGAGGGGCCAGGTAATCCATGCGGTCGGTCAAGACCAGGGCTTGATGATATGTTTTGGCCTCGGCAGTTTTCTCGATGCCGGTATGGAGGAAGCCGATATCGGGTATCGTCTTGACAACGGTTTCACCTTCAATGGTCAAGAGCAAGCGCAATACGCCGTGTGTGCTGGGATGCTGCGGCCCCATATTGATGGTCATCGTATCTACGTGTTGCCCATCTTCGCCGAGCTGGCTGTCCTCGATAGTATAGCTGTTTTCTATCTCTTGTCGCTGCATATGCCCTGTATAACCTCATACTCTCGGGCGCGATATGTCATCGTGTCCTTACAGATTATTGCTTTTCGTCGTCCCGGGTTCCTGATTGGAACTGATGTTGCTGCGGCTCTCGTTCAATTCACGTCCGCCGGGCGAACGCAGCGTCTGGCTACCTACGCCGGGGTCAGTATCGTAGGGAACCTGACCGCCCCAGTGTGGCTCCGGCAGGTCAAAGCCTGTTAATGGGTAATCTTTGCGTAGTGGGTGTGTTGTCCAGTCTTCCGGCATGAGAATGCGGCGCAGATCGGGATGGCCCGTGAAGGTGATGCCAAACATGTCGAACACTTCGCGCTCGTACCAGTTCGCGCCGGGCCAGACACTGATCACCGTCGGCACGGATGGATGCTCTTCGCGCCGCTTGCCAACGCGCACTTTCAGGCGCAATTCGCTGCGGTTGGAAATGGAGAGCAGGTGATAGACTACATCGTAACGCGGCACACGCTCCTCCCAATCTACCGCGGTGATAGTCGAAAGGAAAGTGTATTGCAAGTTCTTTTGAAGATAAGCGCATACCGCTACAAGTTGTCCTGTCGTGAGGACGATTGTCTGTTCGCCGCGAAACTCAACTGTTTCAATGATGGCCTGCGGAAACTTTTCCCGCACCTTCTCTACCGCAGCAGAAGCTGTCATCGTATTTATCGCCATACAAATAACGTTCCTTAGTATGTCTTAGCTTATTTGCTATGGTGGATGTTCCGCCATAGCAAATTATTTTATAATTCTTCGCCAATCGGGCCGACCAGTTTCAGGCCACTGGCCTTGAGCGGATCGGGGGGATTGGGAACACCTTCGCGAATCTTACGCTGCAATTCGTTAAAGCCAAAGAGGAGCATATCGGGCGTCGGGGGGCAGCCAGGGATAAATACGTCAACCGGCACGACTTTGTCCACTCCTTGCACGATAGCATAGTTATTAAAGACGCCGCCGCAGGAGGCACAAGCTCCCATTGCAATGACCCACTTGGGGTCGGGCATCTGGTCGTAAATCTGTCGCAGCACCGGTGCCATTTTGGTCGAGAGGCGGCCGGCGACGATCATCAGGTCAGCCTGGCGCGGTGAGGCGCGGTACACCTCGGCTCCAAAACGAGAGATGTCGAAGCGGTCGGCACTGGTGGCCATCATTTCAATGGCGCAACAGGCCAGACCAAAGAGCGCGGGCCAGAGCGATGAACTGCGACCCCAATCAATCAATTTGCTCACCTGGGTTGTCAGAATACCAACATCTCCGTTTTTGACATGCAGCTCGCGCCGCAAACGCGGCGTTTGTGTATTAGAAACCGTCTGTACTGGCTCCCAGGGATTGGTTATTTCTGTTAATCCCACGTGAATGCTCCCTTACGCCAGACATAGATATAGCCAACGCTCAGAACGACCAGGAAGAGGAGCAGTTCGATCAGGCCGAAAAGCCCCAACTGGTGCATGAGAATGGCTAAGGGATAAAAGGAAACAATTTCGATATCGAAAGCGATAAAAAGCATACCCGTCAAGAGATATTTGACGGGGAACCGCCGTTTTGGTGCTTCAATTTCTTGAATGCCGCACTCATAAGGTGCTAACTTCTCTGGCGATGGTTTCTTTGGTCCCAGGAAGCTGGTGAGAACCATAACCAGTAAACCAAAGAGGATAGCCAGAGCTACCAGGATAAAAATGGGGAGTGTGTTTCCCATAGGTGGGATCCTTCATTTCTCTCTTAAAATTCTCTATGTTTGTAGGATGCACAAAACCACATCCCGACTGGTGTCTTTAGTACACTACCTCACATCGTATGGTAGCACAGGTAGCCAGGAGTGTCAAATCTCGTGCAGCAGGGCATTATTAGGCATGGCACTCTGGTTGTGTAAAAATCACGTATGTAGTCCTGCGACGTTGATAATGGTCAGAGTGTTAGAATTGTAGTTGGTGACAAACAACGTTTGTCCATCAGGTGTTGTAGATAATTCTCTGGGGAAAATGCCGACACGAATTGTTTTCAAGATGGCGGTATGGCCCGCTAATGCCTTTTGTGTGTCCAATAGCATGACGGTTTGCGGCGTTTGGTCTTGCGCAAAGCGGTTAGAATTGGCAACCGCGATAATCGAGTCGTTATTGAGTAGCGCGACGCCAACAGGTGCGGTGCCGACAGGAAGGGATGCCAGTAGAGCATGGCGAGGGTCGGTGAGTAGGCGTGATGTATTGAAGGCGAGGAGCATATTGCTTGCTCGTGCTGTGACCCAGGCGATATTGCCCGCTGAAGAGAGGATGACACGCACAGGACTACAACCTGCTGGAACGCGAGTAATGATCGCATGTGCAGGATCATGTTCCGCTTTTGCTACATCTACAATCGAAAGTGTTCCTGGCACCTGTTGTTGTGCCGGGTTAAATCCAGACTGTTTTGCTGCTTGAGTGCTTATTTCGCTGGTAACATAAAGGTAGTGGTTATCGGGTGATATCGCCATACCGACAGGGGCAATATCAACGGGAATAGTACCTGCGATGGCACTGGAGGAGAAATTGTTCGCTCGTATACGCTGGAGATCAATGACGCTGATCGACGCGCTATTCTCGTCGGTCGTGAATGCGTAGCGTCCATCTTTTGCTACCGTTACTTCGATAGTACCCGCATCACCATTTACCTGAACGTTGCCGAGTACAGCATTCTGTCCGCCATTTTCTGCTAGCAATACACTCACAAACGTTACACCGTTGCCATCGGCAACGAGCAACATTGTATTGTTAGTTGTCAGTGCCATACCATAGACATTTGACGTCAGCAAAACTACCCGCGTAAGACGGAACTGTTGCCCATCTTTATGCAAAACTGCAATACCTACAGTATTCAATGAAACGAATAGCCACTGACCATTTTGTGTGGTAATACTGGCAAACGGATGTCCTGGCAACGAAATGTTTGTTGACACGCTGGCAGTCGTACTAATCGGGGCAGCAACGGGTGTGGCAATTGGACATGATGTTTGTTGCGGTGGTGTAATGTTATTGCCATTGCCGCAAGCTAGCAGTATCAGGGGCAAACAAACAATGAGAATGATTGCCCAATAAACATAGCGTTGATGCGTAGACACAGCTCGAAACATATAGGATGCTTTGTCAAATTGGGGAATAGTCATGACCTTGTGACGCTAAGTAAAAACTGGCGCACAGAGCAACTGAAGCCTGGTAGCAGCGGCGATTGTAAAAGATCGTCCTCGTTCAGCATCATCGGCAAAAATCAGCCCTGGAGCTAGAATTCGCCATACCCGCCTGTGTTTGATCACTCCATGTTTGGAGCAACTGGAAGATACGACCAGTGACAGACTGGTGTTGCCAGTGGGGTTGCTTAGATACATACAACTCCCCAGCGATAATTTCGTACCGTTTGCCGTCATCTGGAAACAGTTCCAGGTCGCGTGATGACCAACGCAGCGTGCTCATGGTATTTCTCTCTGCTTTCTGTGTTGCTACCGGCTTTCCTGAGCAGACGATAACGTTATTCACATTATAGCATTCCTGGACATACCCCTATGCCCGTAACAACGCCGTGCAATCCCAATCCTGATAAGCAGCAATCAGACATTGCATCTTGGGCCACCAGTAATCTTTGGAGGAACCGTTGGTCTGATCCCAGACTGGGAAAAAAAGCATGTAGGTGAGCAAGACTTTGTAATCGGTCAGCAAATCATCCCACGAATATGAGGTGACGCTATGTGATTGCAATCCTTCGTGGTAGCGGTGCAGCATCTGTACTTCCCGGTTGTTTTCTTTGCGCTGTTCTCGTGTCCAGAAAGTGGCGAAGAGATGCACGAGGTCGAAGGCACCGAAGTCGGTATCAGGTCCTTGAAAATCAATCAAGTAGGTTGGGTCGAGCATGGGCGCGTTGGGACACAGGAACTGCGAGAGATAGCAGTCTCCGTGGCTCATGGTCATATTCTTATAGGTTAGGACACGTGGTGCCAGGAAGCGTTCCCACAGTTGCGGTAAGCTTGCCAGTGCCTCTTCATACAAAGTCCGTAAGTCGGTGGGAAACCATGCACCCTCGTCGGCAATAAAGGATGTCCAGAACTTTTGAGTCTGCGAAAAGTCGCTATAATACTGCACCATGTCGGTCACATCTTTATCGAGCAATGGATGTTGCCACCAGAAGGCGTGAAATTGCGCGACGGTATCAACCACCTGTTCAAGCTGTATCTGATCGGGTACACCCTCGTAAGCGATAAGTTGTGCGCGAGTGACGGGCGGCCTATGTGTCTCAGAAATATCCTGGAGCAGGATATATGACGTGCCATCTATCTCATCATACTCTGCCGCGTAACAATGAATGATCATCGGCAGTTGTTCAGCCAACGGCGCAACTAATTTGTAGAAAGCCACTTCTCGCGCTCCCGCTTTTTTGCCCCATTCCGCCTCGATATTGCGTTTCAAAAACAATCTCTGTGGTGCTGTAGCGGGCGCATCCTCAGAATAGGTTACGCTGAGATGCACAACAGCCGAGTTAAATGCGTCATTCCCTCTTTGCTCAATAGTTACGACCCGGCCTTGAGGTAATGCGCCATGTGTCTGGAGAATTGCGGTGAGCCATTCTGGAGTGATGTGCTGGTGCTGGTTGTTGGTGGTCATGGGTGGGTTTCCTTATTCTCAGAAGGTGCATCAAAGAGCGAGGCTTGTTGCGGTGGCTCATCAAGAGACGACGAACTCTTGCCAGAAATCTGGTTGTTCCCTTTGCGTCGCTGGGAAAGAAAGTTTTGGGGACTGACGACTGGTGCGCCAAGCTGCTGCTCGACAGCCCGTCGCGCAATGGCGGCGGTATCACCAGCTTCTTGGACATCCTGCTGGATCTCATCGTAACCAGAACTGTTATTTTTCTGGTGGAGGCCTGTCGCAGTTTCTTCTGCAAGTGCGCTCAGAATGAGTTCCATCCGATTTTTATGGTCTGCCAGATTGTGACGCTGTGATAAACCTTTCAAGTTTTTGTGTTGTGCTGTTGTAAGGCCGAATGTCCTTTGATTGAGCAGCGATGTCAGTTTCGCAATGCTGAGGCTGTCATCAACTCCGCGTATCTGATTTCGATGATGGTATAGACTGGATGAGTCTCAAAAGCGTTGATCTGGTCATTGCAGCCGTTTTTCGCAGACGACCGTCTGCTGAACGCATCGGTAGCTCTGTGATCTGTGACAACGTTTCTCGTGCGCCTTCGCTTACCAAACGACTGCGTAACGTATTCCAGTATTTTGAAGGATTGGTGGCTTCAGTCAGGTACCCAACAACATCAACCACACTCCAATACTCTTGTCCTTCAAAGATCACCCGGCGAATACGCTCAATCCCTTCCAAAGCAAGAAGCGCACGTTGTTCCTGTCCCTCTTCGTTTTCATTCATATCTTTCCTCGCTCTCTGCCGATAAACCAACTTTCCACATTTTGTGGAAAGTTCCTGAGTACGCTATCTATACTCAACCCCAGGCCTTTTTGGCATAACTATTATGCAACCTGGCAAGGCACGCGGCTACCAGATTCTGTGGTGGAAATGATGGCCCTCTGTGCATGTACTATCACTCAGTCCCTTATTCCTGAGTACCTGCGTCTTGGTTTGCTTCCTTGAGAAGTGGCGAAAGGAGGGCGTACACTTTACCTGGCTCCCGCTGATAGGCCTGTGCTACCCTTCGAATCGCCTCTGCGGCGTTACCAATCTTGCCTGATCCTACGCCTCGGGGGATCAGGATGCCGCAGCTAGCAGCTAATATTCGCCAGGCCTCTGCCTCCGGTTCAGCCAGTTTGATATTTGTTTGTTTTTCCTGCACGAAAGTCATAACCTCCAGTACAATAGTGCAATTATGTCTGTCTAAGACATTATAGTGTAGCTACACGGTTCGTTCAAGCGTGTTTCTTGAAACATTTATGTGAGCTTCTTGATGAGGTGAGTGTACTGAACTACAATAGGATCATCTTTCCAGCTATTTGTCATCAGAAATTGCAATATTGGGAGGTGTATTATAGTATTGCGGGTTCTAAAAGATGCAAACGAAGGTCGGGAACGTATGCATCTTTTTATGCAGTTTCTTGAGAGCTTGATTTCCTCACATCAAGCTACAAAGCGACAAATTTAACCTGCACTCACTCCTTTCCAAAGTGGGCGATGTAGATGGTTAAAGCCAGCTATTACCAATCCCTTCACAACCCGCTTATCAGGCCAATTTTTTCGCTACTCGTTTGCTATAGATCGGCCTGTCAGGCTGCTTCATTGTCTCAAAGCAGTCTAGAGGCTCTTGCGCACCTTGTTTTTCTGGGAATCGCGTGCTATACTCCTAAACGGCAGTGAGGTTGTCGTGCCGCTCTACAGGCCCAACAATAAGTATTTGGGATGAAAAGCGACGTGCGTTGATTGTTGTAAGGAGGTTTTGAACCTATGGCGACAAAGAAAACTTCAGGAAAAGCTGAATCTACCTCGACCAGTGTTGGTCGGCAAGAACTGACGAAACGTATTGCCCAGAAAACGAAACTGACGCAGAAGCAGGCGGCTGATGTTTTGGAAGCTACCCTCGAGACTATTCGCGAGGCACTGGAAAACGGGAACGAAGTACGTTTAGTTGGTTTCGGTTCCTTCAGGGTGCGTCAGAGTGCGGCTCGCAGGGGCGTCAATCCACGCGACCGCCAGCCAATAGAAGTGCCAGCCAAAGAACGTGTGCGCTTCTCTCCCGGTAAGGAACTATCGCAAGCCGTTATCAAAAAATAGTGACAATTCCCCAAGACACTGCAAGGGAATACGCCTACTACCCGCAGAAATACATGGTATGTGCCTCTTGCGGGTACCATGCGGAGTGCCAATAATGAAATGTAAGTATGCTGTGCGAACTACGTTCTCACTGCATATAATATGTTGTTCCTCACTGCTGTAACAATCGTTTTAGCCTGGCGCGACTCTACCAATTCAGTGAGTAGATAGTGACAAAGCATCCAGGTTAGTCGGCATGCCGACTAACCTGGATGCTTTGTCACTATCTACTCGCTGAATGTTCTTCCACTATGCATCCCAGGTATAATGCGGTACAATACATATTATTAAAGAAGAGAACCAAACACAATGCCGTGTAAAGGGAAGAGAGACAGGGCCTCATAGCATACAGCGACGTGTGTCGGGCAGCATAGCAACATATTAGTATATTTCGCAGAGTTACAGGATATCCTATCTGAGGAAGAGGGCCTATGGCAATCAGCAACGCAACGTTAGCGGATTTGACTCGTACCCAACTGCTGGCAATGCATTATAAGATGGCACTTATCCGCCGTTTTGAGGAGAAGAGTGCCGAAGAATATACCCGTGGTAAAATTGGTGGCTTCATGCATCTCTATATTGGGCAGGAGGCTGTGGGTGTAGGTAGCATCGAGACGCTGCGCCCGGACGATATCATTTTGTGCAGTTACCGCGAACACGGTCATGCGATAGCTAAAGGTATGGACCCAAACGCGGTGATGGCGGAGCTTTTTGGCAAGATTACCGGCTGTAGCAAAGGGAAAGGCGGCTCCATGCACATGTGGAGCAACGAATTTCGCGTGTATGGCGGAAACGGAATTGTCGCAGCGCAGTTGCCGATTGCCGCCGGCATTGCTTTTGCCGAACAATATGAGGGCCGCGATAACGTGATCGCGTGCTTCTTTGGAGATGGTGCCGTTGATGAGGGAGCTTTTCACGAAGCACTTAACATTGCATCTGTCTGGAAGCTGCCAATTGTCTATATTTGTGAGAACAATCAATATTCAATGGGCATGGCGGTCGGTAAATCATGGGCTACGGATACATTGCTGCCACGAGCAGCGGCCCACAATATGCCAGGTGTCGTTGTGGACGGCATGGATGTTGTTGAGGTTTATGAGGCAACGAAACAGGCGATTGAACATGCTCGCGCCGGTAATGGTCCGACATTGTTGGAGATTAAAACTTACCGTTTCCGCGGGCACTCTATGACCGATCCGGCCTATTACCGTACTCGTGAGGAGGAACACCAGTGGCGCACTACTCGTGACCCTATCGGCATTTTCGAGAAGAAACTGCTTGATAATGGGTTAGCGACGCAGACCGAGTTTGATGAGAACGATGCCAGGGCCATGCAGATTTCCGAGGATGCGGCGGAATTCGCCGAGAATAGCGCGGATCCACCGTTGGAAGAACTCTATGCCGATATCATGGCTGATAATTCCACCGCCCTTACCTACCGCTACGAGAGGAAGTAACGAAACATGCGCACCATTACGTATCGTGACGCTCTGCGTGAAGGTATCCGCGAAGAGATGCTGCGCGATGAGCGGGTTTTTATACTGGGTGAAGATATCGCAGGTTACGGGGGCACCTATGCTGTAACAAAGGGACTGTTCGAGGAATTTGGCGAGAAACGGGTACGCGATACTCCGCTTGCCGAAGAGGTGATTACCGGTCTGGCGATTGGGGCGGCCCTCAATGGTCTGCGTCCCATCGTCGAAATAATGACTATCAATTTTAGCTTGCTTGCTTCCGATTTGATTATCAATAGTGCCGCGAAGATGCGCTATATGTTCGGCGGTCAACCCTCTGTTCCGCTCGTCATTCGCACACCGGGCGGCGGCGGTGCGCAACGTGGGGCGCAACACTCACAGGTATTTGAGTCGCTCTATGCCCATATTCCCGGCCTCAAAGTCGTCATGCCAGCGACACCGTATGATGTTAAAGGCATGTTGAAATCAGCAGTACGCGATCCCGATCCCGTTTTGTTTATCGAGCATGAATTGCTCTACAACGTCAAAGGCGAGGTTCCTGACGAGGGCGTCGAATATAGCGTTCCGCTTGACCGTGGCGAGGTAAAACGTGAGGGTGGCGACGTGACTATCGTCACCTTTTCGCGTATGCTGCACGTTGTCAATGCGGCTGCCGAAGACCTCGCCAAAGAAGGTATCGAGGCAGAAGTGCTGGACCTTCGAAGCATTCGTCCCATTGACATTGATCTCATACTCGATTCGGTCAAGAAGACCAATCGTGTGGTTATCGCCGAAGAGGGTTGGAAATATTATGGCACCGGACAGGGGTTGGCGGCACTGATCTACGAACACGCCTTCGATTACATGGACGCGCCCATCCAGCATGTGACGGGAGCCGACGTACCCATGCCCTACTCGAAAGCGTTGGAACGTGCAGCACTACCCAAAAAAGGCGATGTGATCAACGCCGTCAAAGCGATTGTTCCAGCCGCTCTGGTACGCAGATAAATATAACACCCCTACGGTGCGGAGATGCACAAAATGAAAAATGTAGAGATGCCCAAGATGGGCGATACGATGGAAGAGGGCAAGATTCTCCACTGGCTCAAAAATGTGGGCGATACCGTCAAAAAGGGAGATATGCTCGCTGAGGTCGAGACAGATAAAGTTAATATTGAGATAGAAGCGTTCTCAAGCGGTGTGTTGCGCAAAATATTGATCTCCGAAGGCGAATTGGCTCCCATCGGTGCGGCGATTGCTCTGATTGGTACGCCCGATGAGCCTTTGCCAGGCGAAAATGGCGGTTCTTCCAGTCCTGCGAAGATAGTAACGACGACGAACAGTGAAGGGACGAGTGTCCGCGTAGAGACTGAGCAACAGTCTTCCGGTGTAGTTGCAACTCGGGCTACCCTCACGTCAACCATGTCAACCGGGCCAAGAACGAACAACGGAGGGCGCATTTTTATCTCGCCCATTGCTCGCAATATCGCCAGAGAACACCAGCTTGACTATGCCACTCTGCAAGGCTCTGGCCCAAACGGGCGCATTATTAAGATGGATGTTGAGGCAGCTCTTGCCTTGCATTCCCAGCATACACAACATACGCAACGTCAACCTGTGACACCGGAGCCGCAGACTGTACCAATGTTCAGTCAGGTAGAGACGGGCGATGTGGTCGAGATTCCTTTGACTTCTATGCGTCGCACAATTGCCCGGCGGCTCAGCCAGAGTATGCAGACAGCGCCGCACTTCTATGTCACAAGCGTTATTGATACTACTAACCTGGCAGTCCTGCGCAAGCAGATTAACGAATACACCGCGCACGAGCCGGAACCGGTCAAGATTAGTTTCAATGACTTGATTATCAAGGCTGTCGCTCGTTCACTGGTACGTATGCCGCGGGTCAACGTTTCATTCGCGGAAGATAAGCTGCTGCAAAAGAAATCTGTCAATATGGGCGTCGCTGTCGCGCTTGAGGAGGGGCTGATTGTGCCAGTACTGAAAAATGCTGAACAGCGCGGTATCCTGGATATTGCCCGTGAGACACGGAGACTGGCTGAAGCGGCTCGCGATGGGAAGCTGAGACCCGAAGAATTTAGCGGCGGCACCTTTACCGTCAGCAATCTTGGTATGTTCGACGTGGAGAGTTTCACCGCCGTGATCAACCCGCCGGAGTCGGCGATACTCGCGGTCGGCTCGATTACACCGACGCCGGTTGTGCTGGATGGGCAGGTCGTGGTACGCGACCGCATGAAAGTCACATTATCATCGGACCACCGCGCCATTGACGGTGCGCTGGCGGCTCGCTTCTTACAGGAGGTCAAACGCCTGTTGGAGGAGCCAATGGGCATATTACTGTGATGCAATGGGGAGAAATATTCATGTCTACACATACAATCAACGGCGTAATGCTGGTACTGACACAGGGAGATATCGTCAAGGTTCCGGCGGATGCCATAGTCAATGCCGCCAATTCTCATCTTGGCGGTGGCGGTGGCGTTGATGGCGCGATTTATCGTGCAGGTGGCCCAACAATTATGCAGGAATGCCGCAAAATTGGCGGCTGTCCCACCGGTAGCGCGGTAGCCACGACGGCTGGCAATCTGCCCGCGAAATACGTTTTTCACGCGGTTGGACCGATCTATGGCGGCAAAGATAGGGATGCGCAGTTACTTGCCTCGGCATATAACCGCTGCCTCGAACTGGCGGAGGAATACAAGATTGAAAGCATCTCGTTTCCTTCACTTAGCACCGGCGTCTACGGCTATCCGCTCAGTGAGGCTGCTCCCATTGCCTTGCGCACCATTATCGAACATATTCAGCAGCCCACTAGCTTGAAGCAGGTGAAGATGGTGTTGTACGGTAGCGGAGCATATCAGGCATTTGAACAGGCACTGGATACATTGTTGGAAAGTACCCCGTAGGAGCCGATTAAGCGTGCCCGACAGTGGAAAGAGGAATAATGTACAGGCCCGATAATCCTGCTTTGCGGCTGATCGCGCCTGTACATTATTCCTCTTTCATACCTTTTTTCAATTCTTCGACGAAGCCTTTGAAGCCTTCGGCCCAGGTCATTTTGTGTTCCTGGCGGGTTGATGGTGGCCTTGAAGGTGTGGAGGCTTTCTGAGTCATGATGCGCTGGTATTCTTCGAGCAGAAGGGCATTGTAGGCTGCCCGTTTTTGTGGGTCATTGAGGACAGCGTAGGCTTCGTTGAGCCGTTTCATTTTTGTGTCCTGTTGTTGCTGGTTGATGTCGGGATGATGAAGGCGCACTAGCTGCCGGTATGCCTGTTTAATGGCGGTTGGCGTCGCTGTAGGATTTACGCCGAGCATCGCGTAGTAATCCGGTAATTTCATTTATACACCTGTACTTCCAAAGCCGCCGCGCCCCGTGCCGACGGTATCCACTTCGTTCCAGGCGACATGCATTACGGGAATGAACAGGCCCTGAGCGATGCGTTCGCCTCGTTTGATCAGCACCACTTCGTCGCCGAAATTATAGACCTGGGTCATTATTTCGTCACCGTCGCCGCTATAATCCTGGTCAATGACGCCGAGTCCATGCGGGATGAGCAGACCTTTGCGGCGTGGAGTGCTGCTGCGCAAGCTAATCATGAGCATATAGCCAGGTGGGGTTTGCACAATGACATTGCCTGGAATGAGGCCGAGTGTGCGCGGCGCAATCTCTGTATCTTCGCGACAGAGCAAGTCAAAGCCCACTGAACCCTCGGTAGCATAGGTCGGCAAGGGCAGCGTTTTGTCAATTCGTTTGATGGTTACAGAAACCTCTTGCTTTACTGCGTTCATTCTGCTATTCTAAATGAGAGGCCGTGCAACGTCAAGTACGCTTCCTCCGATAGCACTAATTGTATACGATGGCGATCGTAAGGGTCACTGTCGTGTGCAAAAGGAGATTTTCACTGTTGAGTGTACGGGTAAAGTTCGTCATTGTAGGCGTGCTGCTGTTGCTGGCATTAAGTATCACTATTATCGCGGCACTGGCGACGATACAGGCATTTCAGGGGTTACAGCAGCAAAACGCACTGGTGAACTCTGGCGACGTACGAACTGTTAGCGACTGGATGACAATCCCCTATATTGCGCACACCTATCATGTTCCCGAAGATTACCTGTATCAGTGGCTACATATTACGGGTACACAGTTCAGTCATGTGACGCTTCGCCTATTGGCAGCCCGTTATCACCGTCCTATAAGCGATCTGGTACATAGTGTGCAGGCGGCTATCAGAGCGTACCGCACCCATCACCCAGCGGCGAAGAAGACGCCGGGGAGCAGAACAGAGATGCGTTCATGGATGGGAGGGATGCTGCTGTGAGTGCGTTTCTTCCTACTTTGATAGACTGGTTACAACAATACGGGTATCCAGCTCTCTGGCTTTTCGTTTTCATAGCTGCTGTAGGTGTGCCGTTGCCTACGAGTTTAGTGTTGCTTGCGAGTGGGGCATTTGCGGCGTTGGGAGATTTCAATATTTTCGTGTTGGGTATGATAGCGGTGACAGCTTCAACATGCGGCGATAATGTTGGCTATTTCATCGGTAGGCGTTGGGGCAGCAAAGTTTTGCTCTGGTTACAACGCCCCCAGCGGCGGCGTTTTATTTCCCCGCGCAACGTTAGCCGCGCTCAGCGCTATTTTCAACGGCGCGGTGGCTGGGCTATTTTTCTAACGCGCTTCCTGTTCTCAGCTCTAGGTGGTGTGACGAATTTACTGGCGGGAGCCGATCTTTACCCTTATCGTCGCTTTTTACCTATTGATATAACGGGTGAGGCGAGCGGTGCGGCGATAGCATTGTTGTTGGGTTACTTGTTTGGTGCAAGTTGGGAGGCGGTGGGCAATATTCTGGGCGCAATTTCGTTGCTGGCCTTCGCGCTGATAGCGGTTATTTTCCTGGTCAACTACATGATTCGGCTAGCGTGGCAAGCCCGAGCAGAACAAGCGGAACAAGGGCGTATAAGCGCAGATGGGCCGGTTGAGAAAGTGGATGTTGGTAGCCGCAAGAATGCGGAAGGGAATTTGCTACCTTAATAGGTAGTGGAACGTATGTAATGTAAATCCAATTTCGCAAAGTCAGTAAAAAACAGGCTGTTAGGACTGGAATGAAAGGGGCTTTATACGGTATAATAAAGGGGTCAAGGAATATTTTCCCGTGTGGAGGTGTTTCCATCAGTAGAAACAATATCGTATGTCTTTAATTTCCTCCTACGCGGTACTTGGAGATGGTGTAACGAAAGAAAGAAGGTATCGCTTTCCCTGAGTGTAGGACTGATACAGACGTTAAATACCTATCTTTGCTGTTTAAATTACTACTTTTCATGGAGGGCGCACGATGCTAGAACTACAACAGCGTACCATGACGGATACGGTGCTAGATTCAGATACCACGACCACGAAAACCGATCTCGATGAGCAAATGGCGATAGTCGAGCAGATGCTCAACGGGGATCGTGAATATATCCTTGAGGTTGATGGAGAAGGTGAGGCAGATGAGCAAGTTGGCAAAGATGAGCAGGAGCTGGAGGAAGACCTTAGCGGCCTGGAACCAGCATCCCTTGAGTTGGAAGAGATGTCTGTTATGCATGAAGATCTAACTCAGTTACAAGGCTCCCACGATCTAGGGGTTGATGCCATTCTCTTACTTCCGCCGATGGCAACCGGAGCAGGAGCGACTGTACGCCGCCCACCGATGCGCCGTCGTCGCTCAGAAGATCATGAGGAGAATGCAGTCAATTCGCCGGACGCCGGTGAGTCTGATGCCGTGATGACCTATCTGCGCGAGATTGGGCGTGTCCCGATGATTACGCATGACCGCGAAATCGAACTGGCCCAGCGCATTGAGATGGGTGATCGCGATGCGATGAAGCAGTTTATCTTAGCAAATCTACGGCTGGTGGTTAGTATCGCGAAACGATACGTTGGTCGTGGCCTGACGTTGCTTGATTTGATCCAGGAAGGCAATATCGGCCTCATTCGTGCCGTACAGCGGTACGACTGGCGCCGTGGTCATCGTTTCTCGACCCACGCCACCTGGTGGATTCGCCAGGCCATCAGTCGTGCTGTTGCCGACAAAGGGCGCACGATCCGCCTCCCTGTCTATGTTAATACCGCCCTCAATCGTATTCGTCGCGAACGTCAACGCCTCTTACAAGAACTGGGGCGTGAACCCACGGAACAGGAATTGGCGGATGCTACCGGGCTTGATCCTTTGCGTATGATCGAATTGCAGTCTGCCCCCGGTGCTCCTGTCTCTCTCGAACTACCTGTCGGTGAGGATGAAGAGCAGGAATTGGGCGATGTCCTCGCGGATACCGAGTCGGCGACGCCAGAAGACCTCGCGACAACGCAAACCTTGAAAGATGAGGTGCAGCGTGTTCTTGAATTTGTTCTGACACCTCGTGAGCGACTGGTCTTGCAATTGCGCTTCGGGCTTGGCAATGGGCAGGCGCATCCACTCGAACAGGTTGGACGCGAACTTGGCATTACACGCGAGCGTGTTCGCCAGATTGAGGCCGGTGCCTTAGCCAAGCTGCGCCAGCCTCCTGTTCTTGAGCGATTGCGCGGCTAATTTCGCCACGTGAATAGAAAGAGACAATATATAGAACATCCGCGCCGCGGATGTTCTATATATTGTCTCTTTCTATTCACGACTGTGCTGACTTGCCTTATCTTCGTCGCTTCTTACCCAGGTCGCGCTCGACATACAGGACATTTTTGACTTTTTCCAGCTTGCTGAAGACGCGCTGCAACTGGTCGAGACCGTCAACTTCCAATGTCGCGCTAATCGTTACATGCTCGTGGCTGCCATTGACTGTTGAATTGACCGAGGTCATGTTGACGTTTAATTCTGTAACGACCGTGGCGATATCGCGAATAAGGCCCGCACGGTCATTGGCGGTGATAAGCACTGGCGCGAGGTAATGTTGCTGGCCCATACCGAGCCAACTGACTGCGATCAATCGTTCGCGATCGCGTTCGCGATAGCGTTCAATGTTGCGACAATCAGCACGGTGAATGATGGCACCTTTGCCGCGACTGATAAAGCCGACGATCTCGTCGCCGGGTAGGGGACAGCAGCAATTCGCCAGGTTTGTCAGCAAGCCATTGACGCCGGCCACCTGCAAACGTGCCGGGGGAGCCGCCTTCGGGCTTGCGGGAAGTTGTCGTTGCAGCCCTTCCTCTTCCTCTCTGGTCTCTTTGCCTTCACGTTGCTGGTACCGATCCTGAATTTTTACTGCGACGCCGTGTTGGCGGATCTCATCACTGCCCACGGCGGCGAGAATATCTTCAAAGGACTTGCCGCTATACTCTTCCTCAAGCCATTTCTGCATGTCATCCGAGACGATTTCGACGCCGCGGGCGATACCCAAGGCCTTGAGTTCGCGATCCAGGCGTTCGCGTCCGATTTGTATATTGATATCGCGCTCATATGTTTTGAGGTAGCGGCGAATTTTGCTGCGGGCAGCGGTGGTGCGGGCAAAGTTGAGCCAGTCGCGTGTCGGGTGTGCCGTACGATTGGTAACGATGTCCACGATCTCGCCGCTTTTGAGTTCATAGTCGAGCGGGACCATGCGTGTAATCAGGCGGTCGCCTGTGCCATTTTCCATGATAATACGGGCTCCGGCACAGCGGTCGCCCACTTTAGAATGGATGCGATAGGCGAAATCCAGCGGGGTTGAGCCAACCGGCAACTCCTTAACCTCGCCTCTGGGAGTGAAGACAAAAATCTGCTCCTGGAAAATGTCATCTTTGACGGCATCGGCAAATTCGGTATCGCTGGTATTGGACGAACGGAGGTCACGTTGCCAATCGGCAAGTTGGCGCAGCCAGGAGAGTAGTTCTTTCGCCGAAGCCGAGGCAGAGTCGCCCACGTCCTTATAATGCCAGTGCATGGCGACGCCATATTCCGCCATTTCGTGCATAGCGAACGTGCGTATCTGAATTTCCACGAGCTGGTCATCGAGGCAGAAGACAGTTGTGTGTAACGCCCGATAGCCGTTGGTCTTGGGATTGGCGATAAAGTCCTTGATGCGGCCATCCTTTGGCTTCCATAAACTATGCACATGGCCCAGTGCCAGATAGCAATCGGGTGTGGACTCGACCAGAATGCGGAAAGCGATCAGATCATGAATTTGGCCGAGATCGAGCCGTAAGTCTTCCAACTGATCTATCTCATTGCTATTGCGCTGCAATTTTTTGTAGAAGCTGTAGTAGTGCTTGACACGTCCAGATACCTCAGCCTTGAGACCAATTGCGGCCATTTCCTGGCGCAAGATGGTGCAAACGCGGTCAACATAGGTTTTCCACTGCTTGCTCTCTGCCTCAACCTGATTGCGAATCCATTCATACTTGTCCGGCTCCAGAACAGCAAAGGCGAGGTCCTCGAGTTCGCTTTCGACTCGCGACATGCCCAGGCGTCCTGCCAGAGGCGCGTAGATTTCGCGTGTTTCCTGGGCCATGAGGTGCAGTTCTTGCTGATCGAAAGATGTGTTCTGTGATTTGGGTTTCGCTGCCATCTCTGATAGCACGTCAGCGGGGGCATGAGAAGGATGGCGACGTGGTTCCGCATTGACGATGCGCATGGCGTGCAGGCGATAGGCGAGCTTAAGGAGGACGACGCGGGGGTCTTCCGCCATCCCGACAAACATCTTGCGCACGGTTTCCGCTTGCTGGCGGCGTAACGTTTCTCGAATGCGTCGCTTTTTCTGATCGCGGCTATGTTCAATGTCATTGCTTGCCGACGAGTGAAATTGCGCTCCCGCCTGCTTTGTGCGTTCAAGGATATTCAGCCGCAGCATACTGCCGACGACACGAGCCACTGGTACGCCCAGCACACTTTCTAGCTGCTCTATCGAGAGTCGTCCAGCATCTACTGCCTCAAATATCAAACCGGCGGAGACTCCAATAGCGTCAATATGCATTTCAGTGAGAATGGTTGCTATGGCCAGGGAATGTTCCAATGGCGGGATACGCTGCAATGTTTGCAGGGAGGCCTCGTTATGCTCACGTACGCCTCCGCTCGTTTTCTGCGCAAGTTGCAGTGCCACGGCAACCTGTTCCACCTCGGCAGGGGTCATATACTGCCGAACGCGGTTCAGCAATTGTTGCGCGGTTGCGTTAGGCAGTGGTGCCTCCGATGTATTGTTGCCATTGGAGGTGTTGCCCTCAAGTGTTGCTTGATTATCTACAGATATTTCTATCATAGCCGTACAATCTTACTATCAGGGAAACATGCGCACATACAGCATATACGGCACATACGATACGTGCATGCATATGTGCGCCGTTCCGTGGATTATCAATTTATCTTCACCCGACGCGGCGACCGAGTGAGCGATTGACGCTCACAACGTTTTTTACCTGGCGCAGGCGTTTAAAGAGTCGTTCAAGTTGATCGACCGCTTCTATCTCCACTGTGGCAGTAATCACTGCTTTTTGCAATGAGGCGTTGGTACTGGACGATACCGCCGTCATATTCAAACCGGCGTCTGCTACCACCGCCGCGACATCGCGAAGCAAGCCAGCGCGGTCATGGGCAGTAATGGCAATGGGAGTGAGATAGTGCTGAGCCTCTATCTGAAGCCAGTTCACTTCTACACAGCGTCCATGCGCCTGTTCGCGGGCTCGATGCAATGTGCGACAATCACTGCGATGAACGAACATTCCTTTGTTCGGACTGAGGAAACCAACAATGGCATCCCCAGGTATGGGATAACAACAATGTGCCAATTTAATAGCCGCCTGAAACAATACCGGCAGCCCGATACGTCCGGTTTCACCTTGCTCCGGGCTACCTGGCATTATCATCGCATCTTCCTGTTTCAACGGAATGGGTAAAGGCAAGACATCGCCCCGACTCTGCAAATTTGGGAATAACTGCGCAACTACAGCTTCTACCGGCATATCCTCGTGCCCAATTGCTACATAGATGTCTTCCAGCGTGTGGTATTTTTTAAACGTTGTTTTCTCCGTTGAAGGAGCCATACGTAAAATCGAGATATCGTTCTCTTGTACCACGCTAATACCCGGTGAGCCTACCGTTTTGAGAGCCATATCGAGCCGTTCACGACCGAGTTGCAGGTTAATTTCGCGTTCATACGTTTTCAAGTAGCGACGTATTTTGGTGCGTGCTGCTGTCGTGCGTGCAAACGAGAGCCAATCGCGAGTGGGATGGGCGGTGCGGTTCACGACGATATCCACGATCTCGCCACCCTGCAATTCATAATCCAACGGCACGAGGCGCGTGACGAGGCGTCCACTATCAGCCATATTCGTGATGATTTGTGCGCCCGCGCAGTGATCGCCGATGTCGCTATGGATGCGATAGGCCATATCGAGCGGTGTCGAGCCACGGGGCAGGTCCTTGACTTCGCCTTTGGGCGTAAAGACAAAAATCTGCTCTTGAAAGATGTCACCTTTGACTGCTTCAACAAATTCGTCGGCACTTTGAGGTAGTTCACGTTGCCAGTCGCGCAGTTGTTCAATCCACGCGATCATCTCATGATACGAGAGATGGGAGCCGCTCTGCGATTTCATATACCAGTAGCTGGCGATACCGTAGTCAGCGGTACGCTGCATATCGGGTGTGCGAATTTGAATTTCCGCCAGGCGGTTTTCCAGACAAAAGACGGTTGTATGCAAAGACTGGTAGCCGTTCAACTTGGGTGTGGCGATAAAGTCTTTAATGCGCCCATCTTTGGGTCGCCACAGGGCGTGAATATGACCCAGTGCCAGGTAACAATCGTGGTCGGAGTCCACCAGGATACGGAAGGAAACCAGGTCATGCAGCTGGCTAAGCGGGCTGACCTCACCGCCGCTCTGTTGTAGCTTGCGGTTAATGCTGGCCAGGTGCTTCTGCCATGCATGGACCTGTGCGTGGATACCGGCTCGATCCATTTCTTCTTGCAAGATGCGGCAAATTTCGTCAACATACGGCTGGCGTTTGCGCCGCTCCTCTTCTACCTCGCGGGCGAGGCGCGTATATTTCTCTGGTTCCAGGTAGGAAAAGGCGAGGTCTTCCAGTTCGGCCTGCACCAGTACCATGCCCAGGCGTTGTGCCAGCGGTGCGTAAATTTCGCGAGTCTCACGCGCCTTATTCTGTTGTTGGGCAAGGTTCATCACGCTCAGGGTGCGCATATTGTGTAAGCGGTCCGCTAGTTTCAATACGACGACTCGCGGGTCTTCCGCCATTGCCAGGAACATTTTGCGTACCGTCTCTGAGCTTTGCCGCCGCTTCGCTTCTGTATCCAGCGCGGCAGATTGTCGTTGCTGAATAGCGGTCGCATCGTCGTGCTCGACTATATCCCGCTCATGAGATGCATCATGGGTTGCGTCAAGTGTATGAGGAGCATTGGGTATCAGCGTATCAAATTTGGTCACGCCATCCACAATATTGGCGACTGCTGATCCAAATTGTTCGCGCAACTCATCAAGTGAGTAGGTTGTATCTTCTACCACATCGTGTAACAAAGCCGCCACAATGCCATCAGCATCTATGCGCATATCAGCCAACAATAATGCCACTTCGAGCGGATGCAGAATATAGGGTTCACCCGATTTGCGCTTTACACCCTGATGCGCCCGATTAGCCAGTTCGTAGGCACGTTGAATCCTCTCCAAATCTTTTGGAGTAAGATACTGGCCGGTCTCCGCCAGGAGATGTTCCAGGGTGTTCTGCGTTATGGACACCTTCACCTCCATTGCTGCGAGAGACGAATCGGGATTGACTGTCATCATAGCGTTCCTCTACCTGCTGCGTACCACTTGCTGATACAATTGTACTACCTATTACAACACACCTTTGCCTACCCTTTGTTCCATGTTTCCTATCTTAATAGAACGCATAATATAGTGCATAACAAATGGAACGGACTCCCTTATAATACAATGATAGCAAAATGTCTCGTGCCTGTTAAAGATTGCAACGAATAAAAGACGATAAAAGTAAGCATTTGTTAGATTTGTCTGTTTGTCTTTTTCATAAACCCTGCATCTGAGATTGACATTGGCGGGAATTTATGTTATCACTACCATAGGGGAAATGCCAAACCTACATCATACAAATCCCAGCAGTTTACCGTCTCTCTATTTCAAAGGAGAAATGACATATGTCACCCCTCTCTCGTAAGATGTGGCGCTCGTGCGTCGCTCTTGCTCTGACGATCGCTGTCTTGTTAGCCCTCGCAACCTCATCTCTGGCTTTTGCCTCAGGTGGAGTGACACTCAAGTTTCTTAGTTCGGACCCGTATACGAACACATCCAGCCAGCATAAAACACAAGTTGAGCCGGATACGTATTCTAATGGCACGACCGAAGTCTCAGCCTTCCAGTCTGGACGCTTTTTCGATGGTGGAAGTTCCAATATCGGGTGGGCTACTACGCATACTAACGGAGCGAAGTGGCAGCATGGCTTCTTGCCCGGTAGTACCGTCTATGCGACCCCTCCCGGCAAATATGCCCGTGCCAGCGATCCTTCCGTTGCGTATGACGCAAAGCATAAAGCCTGGATTATTTCCTACCTGGGATTGTCGGGCGGTGAAACTGCACCGGTTGATGTCGCCAGCAGTCGCTCAACTGATGGGGGAATTACCTGGAGCAATGCTATTACAGTAAATGCGTCAGGTGATTTTAACGACAAGAACTGGAGCGTTTGCGACAATACAGCCAGCAGCCCGTTCTACGGACACTGCTACACCGAGTTTGATGATGCCAGTCTGGGCGACCTGGAGCATATGAGTACATCCACAGATGGTGGACAGACGTGGGGAGCAGCCGTTACTCCTGCTGGTAGCCCATCTGGTCTGGGTGGACAGCCGGTGGTTCAGCCCAATGGTACAGTGATTGTGCCATTTGAAGACTTGAATGGTACCATTTCCGACTTCATATCCACGAATGGCGGAACGAGTTGGACCTCTCCCTCGACCGTTGCAACGATTGATGTCCACTCCGAGTCTGCGAATATTCGCACCAGCCCACTTCCTTCTGCCGAAATAGATGGTTCGGGTACGGTGTATGTAGCATGGCAAGATTGTCGCTTTGAAAGCGGCTGCAGTGCCAACGATATTGTGTTTAGCACGTCATCCGATGGGAAACACTGGTCGGCGGTGCAGCGCGTTCCTTCCGATCCGGTTGGAAGCGGCGTTGACCACTTTATCCCTGGTATCGCGGTCGACAAGTCGACTTCGGGGAGTACTGCACACGTTGCAGTGACATACTACTACTTCACCAATACAAGCTGCACCAGCAATTGCCAGTTGGACGTTGGCTACATCTCTTCGACCAATGGCGGCTCCACATGGTCAGCAAGCCAGCACCTGGCGGGCCCAATGATGCTCAGCTGGCTGGCAAGTACAAACCAGGGGAATATGGTGGGCGATTACATCTCGACCTCAATTGTGGGCAATGGCCTTGCGTTCCCCGTGTTTGAGGTCGCTAAGGCACCTGTTGGCAGCACGTTGAACGAAGCAACGTACACCGTTAGTGGCGGGTTGCCCGTTACTGGTGGCGCCAATTCGTCAAGTGCTGCTGTTGTTGACCACGGTCATACACCGGCACCTGTCCATCCTACCGCGTCTTAAATAACGTCAATACCTGTCACTTCCGATGTGTGATGTAGGAATGAAAAGAGGCTACTATGATTAAAAATAGTAGCCTCTCCGTTTCGTCTTATATACATTAGCCTGTAACGAGCGATTAGTTTGTAAGAATTTTTTCCGGGTGTAACACAACAAGCACACGTTTTGGATCGTTGCTCACTGCCTGTACCATTTGTTCAATTCGATCCTCTGGGGCATATTTCTTGATTACCGGGCGAACGAGTTCAGCAAAATTATGCTCGATAACCTCAGCATTACCATAGGCAACAACATACTTGTGACTTTCAACATCGTCAACTATCAATGAAATGGATGGGTCACGTTTCAGGTTTAGATACTTGGCGCGATCAGTTGTTGTCGAGAAAAAAAAGTTTGTGCCATCCCACGCATACCAAACCGGCGTAAGCTGAGGTCCTCCACTTGTTCGGTTGACCCCAACAATAGCGTTGTTTGGTTTTGAGAGGAACGCTTGCATCTCTTCATGAGTCATAGCTGTCTATTTCCTGCTTCCTGGAACTGTCTAACAGCGAAAAGCAAGCTGCTTCTTGCTGCTAGCATGTTACTTACTTTCCTGTGTAAAGTAAAGTTACTATAAAAAGTATAGTATGTCAAGAGTAAATTTGTTTTCTATGTTATTGCAAGAACGGCAAGGGTCAAGATTTTTGTGTCAAAAACCACTTGCAGTACGGCGCATGATGTTGTATTATAGGGAAGGTTCGCACTCTTGGTATGAGAGTGCTAAACAAGGAGCAGAAATTTTCCTCGCTCCTCATGATTAAAAAAACACGGAGGGATTTGATATGCCATCAGTGAGCGTCAAGATTTAGCCGCTGGGTGATCGTGTAGTAGTCAAAGCATCGAGCCGGGAGACCGTCACCAAGAGCGGCATTGTATTGCCTGATACCGCCAAAGAGAAGCCGCAAGAGGGCGAAGTGCTGGCGGTCGGACCTGGGAAGGTACTGGATAATGGCAAACGGGCAACGCTAGAAGTGCAAGTTGGACAACGGGTGCTGTTTGCGAAATATGGGGGTACCGAGGTGAAAATTGACGGCGAAGAGTATTTGATTCTGCGCGAAAGCGACATTATGGGTATCGTCGAATAGCATAATGTAATGTATTGTATAGTAGTTGTTAGGAGTTTGTTTCGTGGCAAAGAGATTACAATTTGACGAGAATGCGCGCCATTCTCTCAAAAAAGGTATGGATCAGCTGGCGGATGCGGTGAAGGTCACACTTGGACCAAAGGGCCGCAACGTTGTACTGGATAAGAAATTTGGCGCACCAACCATTACAAACGATGGTGTGACGATTGCTCGCGATATTGATCTGCCCGATCCTTTTGAGAATATGGGAGCGCAATTGCTGAAAGAGGTTGCGACAAAGACCAATGATGTTGCTGGCGATGGTACGACCACGGCAACAGTGTTAGCGCAAGCCATTGTAACCGAAGGACTCAGGAATCTGGCCGCCGGGGCGAATCCGAATGATTCTGCGCCGTGGGCTGGACAAGGGAGTTGCCGCTGTCATTGAAGAGATTAAGTCCATGAGCAAGCCGGTCGAGACCCGTGAAGAGATCGCACAGGTTGCTTCTATCTCTGCGGCTGACCAGGAAATTGGCGATCTCATTGCGGAAGTGATGGAGAAAGTCGGCAAAGACGGCGTAATCACGGTTGAAGAGGGGCGTGGCCTGGCGATGGAGAAAGAGTATACCGAGGGTATGCAATTTGATCGCGGCTTCATCTCCGCCTATATGGCGACGAACAATGAGCATACACTGGCCGAACTGGTGAATCCTTATATCTTGATCACCGACAAGAAGATCAGTGCCATTGCTGATATCCTGCCTGTGCTGGAGAAGATCTTACAGTCCGGTACGAAGGACTTTGTGATTATCGCCGAGGATGTGGATGGCGAGGCACTGGCAACGCTGGTGGTCAACAAACTGCGTGGTGCTTTCAATGTGCTGGCAGTCAAGGCTCCTGGCTTTGGCGATCGCCGCGAGGCCATGCTGGAAGATATTGCTGTGCTGACCGGTGGTCGCTTGATCACCGAGAAAGCCGGTTTGAAGCTTGAGAATACGAACCTGCGTGATCTCGGGCGGGCTCGCAGCGTTACCGCCAACAAAGATACCACGACCATTGTTGAAGGTGACGGGAGCAAGGAGCAGGTTGCGGCTCGCGTGCGCCAGATTCGCGCTCAAATCAACGAGACCACCAGCGATTATGATCGTGAGAAGCTGCAAGAGCGTCTGGCGAAACTGGCTGGGGGTGTCGGCGTCATTATGGTTGGTGCTGCTACCGAGGTCGAGATGAAAGAGAAGAAGCACCGTGTTGAGGACGCGCTTTCCGCGACTCGTGCTGCAATCGAAGAAGGCATCGTTCCCGGTGGTGGTTCCGTGTTGGTTGCTGCTATACCAGTGCTGGATAGTGTGGAGGTTGCCGCCGGTGATGAGCAGACGGGTGTCAACATTCTGCGCCGTGCGCTGGAAGAGCCACTGCGTCAGATTGCTATCAACGCTGGTCGCGACGGTGCTGTGACGGTGAATACCGTTCGCGCCGGTGAGCGTGGGCGTGGCTTCGATGCGCTTAAAGGTGAATATGTGGACATGTTCAAGGCCGGTATTGTTGACCCGGTTAAAGTGACGCGCTCCGCAATACAGAACGCTGCCAGCATTGCTGCTATGGTTCTCTCGACCGATACGCTTATAACAGATGCACCTGAAGAGGAGAATGCTGCTGGTGCTGCTGCTATGGGCGGCATGGGCGGCATGGGCGGCATGGGTGGCATGATGTAAGACACATTCGGTGCATGGTCTGTAGATAAAACCACAAACGCCGCGTTGCAACGCGGCGTTTGTGGTTTTATCTACAGACCATGCTAAACTTGTACTTCAGATTGACCGGGTATGTGTCTATCCCATACAATGGATAACGACAGGCTCACTGGAAAGTGGCCTGATATTTAGGAGAGCGAGAGAAGTAGATGTCTATTCGTAAAGCTGTGTTGCCAGTAGCTGGCCTGGGGACGCGAGTTTTGCCTGCCAGCAAGGTCATTCCTAAAGAGATGTTACCGCTTGTTGATAAACCGACGTTGCAATATATTGTTGAGGAAGCTGTCGCGGCAGGTATCGAAGAAATCATCTTTGTGACCAGCCGCAGTAAGCGCAGCATTGAGGATCACTTTGATATATTCCCTGAACTGGAAGCAGCCCTGGAGAGCAAAGGGAAGAAAAAGGAATTAGAAGAATTGCGCCATGTACAAACGATGGCGAGCTATTGCTATGTACGCCAATCGGAGCCGCGTGGATTGGGTCATGCCATTCTTTGTGCGAAAGAATTAGTGGGCGATGAACCGTTTGTTGTTATGCTTGGCGATGACCTTGTGGCACCAGAAACGCCTTGTTTGCCGCGCATGATGGAGATTCACGAACGGTATGGCGGTTCAGTTCTCTCGCTTTTTGTCTCACCGCCAGAGCAAATTCCGTCCTTTGGTATCGTTTCCATTGAGGATATCGAATCCGATGTTGTGAAAGTTACCCACCTTGTTGAGAAACCCGCGCTAGAAGAGGCCCCTTCTGATCTTGCCGTTGCCGGTCGCTACATTCTGACGCCGGATATCTTTGCTTTGCTGGAACAGACACCGCCTGGCAAAGGTGGTGAGCTTCAGATTACCGATGCCATTGCGATGCAGGCGCAAGCGGGCCATTGTTATGGTTGGCGATTTAGCGGCGTTCGCTATGACACCGGCACTCCACTTGGCCTGCTGACGACCTCGATTGCCTATGCTCTCAAGCGTCCTGATATCGCTTCTGCATTGCGCGAATATATGCGTGAAGTGCTATAGCATGAGCAACAGGGTATAATTGTAGCTCCACAGGGTAACTCTTTGCGGATACCCTGTGGAGCCACTTATTATTTTCTGAATCCCCCATGACTTTTGGTTTCATTGCAGGGCAAAATTGAAAACAGGCCGATTATTTGTTATTATAGCGTTGTGCCACGCAAATTCGACTGGAAGAGGAAACATGGTTCATCTATCAGGACTACTTTCACGATATGCGTACAACGCTTAATTGCCACTAAAAAAGCATTATAAACTCAACAACTGTTTTGGGCCATCCAAACATATTGTTGTTACATCGGGCAACTATTCGGTAATTTATCAGGGGGAAGAAACATGAAAGTATTCACTCGCCGTAGCATTCCAGGAATGCTGGCTTTGATGCTGTTGCTTGCGCTTGCAATTTCATCAAGCTCATTTGCAGCTCCGGCCTCTCCTCACGCACATGCGGGGGAAACATCACCGATTAAGCATGTGGTGGTGATCATGGAAGAGAACCATAGTTTCGACAGCCTGTTTGGCACCTTTCCCGGCGTGAACGGGTTCAAAGAGACCCATGCCGCCAATCCCCTGAGCGGCGACATTGACCATAGTGGCCCTGCCGCCCGTGCCGCCGTGGACGGGGGCAAGATGGATGGTTTTTCAGCCAGGGGCATGGTGCAGTATCATGAAGCCGATATTCCGACGTATTGGGCCTATGCACAGCGCTTTGGCCTTTCCGACAATTTCTTCTCCTCCGATGTGACATCTTCCACCCCCAACCATATCGCTATGATCGCAGGACAGACCGATGGCAATGATCAAATTGTGAATACCGGTTGCAACTCAGCTCCCAATGTGGAGAGCCAATCGCGCTCCATCACGGGCAAGAGTTACTGGGCTTATCCCTGCTATAATATCAGCAGTATGCCGACCATCCTGGATGCCCACGGTATTAGCTGGAAGTATTATAGTCAAAATAGTATCTGGGACGCGCCGCTTTTTTTGCAGCCCTACTATCAATCACCCAATAATATCCGCGACTCTGGTCAGTTTCTCACCGATATTCAGGCGGGCAATCTTGCGGACGTCTCCTGGGTGATGCCGCCGCCCGGCAATCCCTCCGACCATCCGCCGGCGCACATCCAGCTTGCGCAGAATTGGGTGGCCGATCAAGTCAATGCGGTGATGGAGAGCAAGTACTGGTCAAGTACCGCCATTTTCTTGACCTGGGATGATTGGGGGGGCTTCTACGACCATGTGGTGCCACCGGCGGTGGATGGCGATGGCCTGGGTCTGCGCGCGCCCCTGATCGTGATTTCGCCCTATACGCCGCCCGGCACGATCAGTCATGCGCAGGGAGAGTTCGCCTCCTTTGACAAATTCATGGAAGAGAATTGGAAGCTGCCCAATCTGGGTGAGCGCGATGCCCTGGCCAAGACCAGCGATCTGATGGACTTTTTCGATTTTTCGCTCAAGCCGAGGAAGCCATTTATCGTGCAACATTTGCCCGACTCCTCGCCGCTGCTCTACGTTCCATCATCAGGAGCGTCTGAAGGGGGGACAAACATTGAAGGGGCCATTCAACCAGAAATCGCCGAACTTGGGCAACCGATCACATTTAGCACCATTTACACCGGAACCATGCCACCACAGATTGCCACGGTGGTCATTGATGGTACCTCCAATGCGATGAAAGATGCTGGCAAGATTAGTATTGGCAAGATTAAGGGCGAACTGTACCAATATGTGGCAACGCTTGCGGCGGGTCAGCATAAGACGCACTTTGCCTTTACGGCTCCCGACGGGACAACGGGTACCGTGCCTGAAAATGTGAGCGACTATGCCGACCCGGTGGTTGCGGCATTTGGCCTCACCACAAATATCACGCCATCGCTGACGTTGTCGGGGACCCCGATTACCTTTACGGCAGTTTATACGTCGCCCTCAGGCAAGGCCCCGACGCTGGCCAATGTGGATATCGATGGAGCGACCTATGCCATGACGGCCGGTGGCAGCAACTGGCAGCAAGGCGTGACGTTCAGTTACACGGCGACGCTTGCCGCTGGCGTCCACTTCACCCGGTTTCGCTTCAATGATGGCAGTGGCGAGGTCGATTTCACTGGCAAGGAAGCACCGACGGTTGCCCCACTCACCTTGAATAAGGGCCACGTTTCGCCGACGAGTGGCCCCAGCAGTACCGTTTTCACCTTTAGCGTGACCTATAAGAACGTGCAGAACGAGCCGCCAACCAGTGCGCTACTATGGGTTGATAAAACCACGTCGTATCCCATGGCCTATGTCTCGGGGAGTTACACGACAGGAGCCCTGTTTCAGGTGAGTCTACAGTTGCCAACGGGGAGTCATAGCTTTTCATTTGTGTTCAATGACGCCACGATGACCCCTGTTGCCAGTTGGGCTGATCCGTTTGGGCCTTCGTCCTACAAGGGACCAAATGTGGGCGCCAATGCTCAGCCGGTGCCGCCTGGGACGATCGTCAGCCCTTCGCACGACGACGATCCTGATCAACTCAACGATACCAATTAGTAGAAACGGTGGTGGATAGCCTGACACCCACAAGAGATGTCAGGCTATCTTTATTGTCTACTGAACGCTGGTGTGGACGGGCGACGGTATGACGATACTGCCGTTATCGCCATCTTGACCGCAACCGATGATATGCAGCCCGTCCACATGCATAGCCATTGTTGAACACTGGAATGTTTTGGCGGGTGAAAGTGGGGCGGGCGCGATAGAATGTTGCATCGCGTCGAGGATGGTGCACTGGCCGTTATGATTCTGGACTGTGAAAGTACGCACTACGCTCGTATCAACGCCATGGAGACTATAGACTAATGTGGCGTTATGGCATTGCTGGAACGCCTGGGCGAAACAGTGTTCGCTCTGTTGAGCGGTAGTTTCGTTCGCGGGCATTCCGCGAGGGGTGGTCTCTATCGTTCCGCAATTCTGCGTTTGTGTTTGCGTTGTTGGTGTTGGTGTGGCGGAACCACCGGAAGCTGTACTAGAACCGCACGCGACCAGCGCGGCAGTGATGAAAATTGCCATGATAGCAACGCTAAGTACGCCAGAAAGTCTCGCCATTGCATATTTTCGCAGGTGTGGTGTCACCAATTTCATTTTTGTACCTCCCTTGTAATTTGTACAACTGAATAAACGATTACTCGCCAGGAATGTTGTGAAACCCTGATAGAGATTCAAAACAACTAGAGGATAAACGATACTAAGAGCGAAAAGTTCCCGGTATGAAGGTATGCATCAACATCCTTGCGCTCACGGAGCTGTTTCACCCGGAAAGCATGAAAGCATGGCGTATTTGCAACAATGGTAATGGCATGATATAGTATCTTCCGGGCTTACAGGCGTTTGTGCTGGAGAAAAGCCCTGGCTGAATACACGAACGATTCGAGACAGAGATAGTATAGTCGAAGATAGTAGTGTCACGTTATTTCAAGAAAGGGATAAGATGAAACTTAAAGGAAAGTTATTGACGACGGGATTAGTGGCTGGTGGTGTTATCGGCACACTTAGCGTTGTCAACAAGCTCACGGAGTCTATGGCGGGTGAACTCAATACTGTGTTGACGGGCGAAGAGCGGCGCTATCCGTGGAAGTATGGCGATATGTTTTATGAGGTCAAAGGCGCACGCGAAGCCAGACCCTTGCTACTCATTCATGGTTTTGGTCCTGGTGCTTCCTCGTATGAGTGGCGCAAAAATATTGATGTGTTGGCGCAGCAGTTCCGCGTCTACACCATTGATCTGCTCGGCTTTGGTCTCTCTGATCATCCGGCAATCGACTATAGTGCCGAGACGTTTGCCGATCTGATTCATGATTTTATTAAAGAGGTGATTGGCAAACCAACTGTTGTTGTTGCTCACGGTATGTCGTGCGCGTATGTGATCGCGGATGCCTACCGCCGCCCACAGTATTTCGAGCATTTAGTGTTGGTCTCGCCGCCGCCCGGAATGTTGCAGGAGCAATTCCCCGGTCTGCTCAACGTTGCCGGGAAAGCTTTGCTGCGTATGCCCATTCTTGGTGAATTCGTGTACAACACGCTCACGTCGCGCCATGCCATCCGTGGTTACTATGACCGCCAGGGTTTCCACAATCCAGGTTTGATTACGGACGATCTTGTCGAGTACATCTTCACCAGTGCGCACCAGCCCAATAGTCGCTACGCTGCCGCGTCCTTCCTCAGTAATTATCTGACGATGGATGTTTACGAGGCATATTCGCGCTTGCAGGTACCTGCCCTCGTTGTCTTCGGGCGCGAAGGTACGTTGACATCATCCGAGGCCAGCGAGGCGTTCAAGCGCGTCAACTCCCGCGTGGATGTGCGTATCCTTGACAAAGCCAGTCAGCAACCCCAGGATGAGCAGGCTACGAAGTTTAACGCCCTTGTGCAAGAGTTCGTCTCTGTGACGGTGAAAAAGTAGGCACTCAGTTCCAATACGTGAAAAAAAGGCAACCAGACAGTTGCCTTTTTTCACGTATTGGAACTGCATAATTCTTCTCGTAACTCGTTCAAGAAGTTTCGCATAAACTCTGTGCGGTGATGGGCCAGTTCGCGACCTGCCGCGGTTGCCATTGTATCGCTGAGTTTGAGCAATTTGGTATAGAAGTGGTCGAGCATATAGAGTGTATCATCGGGTGTGTGGTGTTCCGCGAAAGGATCGTCGGGATGATAGGTGAGTGTTTGTGGCGTGCGCCGGATAGTGCCGGTAATGGCCCAGCGAATAATGCCGGTGGCACCGAGACCATCAAGACGGTCGGCATCGCGCACCACACGGGCCTCCAGTGTGCGCGGCTCGATGTTACGGCTGAAACTATGGGTTTCAATGGCGTGGAGAATTGCTTGCTGGATATCTGGTGGTACGCCCTGTGAGTCAAGGATTTCTCTCGCGAGTATGACGGAGGTTTCCGCGTGGTGTTTCGAGGTATCATAGACAGTGCGTCCCATGTCGTGCATGAGCGCGGCAACTCCTACGATAAAGCTATCAGCTTTTTCCTGTTCTGCCAGAGATAATGCAAGCGTATAGGTGCGCTGTACGTGTTCCCAGCCATGGGCAAGGTCATCAATGGCGGCGAATCGCCTTTTGACTTCTTCATAGATGTTGGTTTGAATGGTCGCTTGTGTGCCAGGCTCAAACGAGCGAGTGTGCATAGAAAACAGTATCCTTTCCAATCTCTGCTTTAGTATATCACATCCCTACCATATAGGAAAATGTTGACCCGTCGAAAAATCCCCCATATGAGCGATGTATTATACAGCCTGGTTGCTCATACTACGTATAGTACATCAGGCTATGCCAATTTATTTATGGTTCATACTGGGCATAGAAGCGGAATATTCATACATGATTGCGACACAATAAACCTTCTACCAGGGGAACAATCGCATCCGTGGCTCTGGTGTTCCATGCGCGATATGCCTCTACTGATGATTGCATGACCTGGAGGGTTGATGGCGTGCTTGCCAGTTCTGTGATGAGCGTTTGCTGTTCGGCGGGTTGCAGAGCGACCCAGCCGAGGGAGTGGCGGCGGATAAATTCGAGATTGACCTTTTCCTGTCCGGGGATGTAGGCGGTGGCGATGAAGGGTTTGCCGAGGGTGACGGACTCAAAGAGCATATTGGGACCGGCCTTGCCCATTACGACGTCGGCGGCTGCCATGTAGCTGGCGATCTCTTTGGTGAAAGGTAGCGCGTACAGGTTGTTGACATGGCTAAAGCGGTTCAGCAGTGAGGTGTTGGTGCCGGTGGCGAGAATGACTTGCAGGTTGTCACCGGCCGCCAGCACGGTTTCGACGGTGCGCCCAAATTTTGCCGCACCTTCGCCGCCGCCTTGCAAAAAGACGGTGAAGCGATTGGGGTGCAGGTGAAGTTGTTCGAGAGTGTCTGCGCGAGAAACCTGCCCGGCGGAATAGAACTGGCCACGCACGGGCCAGCCAGTAAGGTGGACACGTTGGGGGTCAATACCGGCGTTCAGGCATTGTTCGTAGGTCTCGCGAGTGGGGGCGAAGATCGCTGCCGCCTTGCGTTCGGTGAGCCAGGAGGCGTGGACGCCGTTGGGGTCTGCGAGCAGCATAGCCAGGGGAATACAGGCGCGACGCTGCTTAAGGACGCGCATAACTTCGTATGAAAGAAACGGGTAGGTTGTAATGATACAGGCAGGTTGTACCTTATCTAACAGAGTATGAAGTTGTCGAGCGACCAGGCGAGTAAAGACGCGATGAGCAAATAACGCCCGCCGGGGTGTATCGGTATACTGGAATTCAGCTGCCCATAACCAGAGTGCGTAGCGGCTGACGAGCCTGTAGTGCTGGTGAAAGAAGACAGGTTGCGGATCAACTATCTCGATGGTGTAGCTGTCGTCGAGCCGATCGCGTAGTGATTCGGCCAGGCTAACATGTCCTCCGCCTGTCTTCGAGGTAAGAATGAGTATGTTCTGTGTATTACTCATAAATGTCCTTCTTATTTGCGATAGCACTGGTTGCTATTGAGCATGGTGTTTCGTTCTATATACGTAGAAACGTTGGATGGGGCCAACACGTATCTTATCATGCGGGGAGCAATCTGTTTTTGTCAAGAACCCTGTTGGATGCCGTTGATATTTTTATTGTGTAGTGAATGCCAGGTGTGACACTGTTTGAATGCGTTCTATCTGACGTTTAGATAGCCATACCATTTGAAGCAGTTGGGAGAGCCAAAGTATGTTACGTTACAGAGTTGTAGGAAGTGGCACGCCGCTACTCCTGATTCATGGTTGGGGTGTGACTTATGGTGTTTGGCAAAACCTTGAGCCATTGCTTGCACCCTATTTTCAATTGATCATGCTGGAACTTCCAGGAACCGGTTCCACGATAAAAGTTGACTGGGGCGCGTCGTACTATCCAGCTTGCGCCGAAGCAATTGAGGAGTTGCGGCAGACGCTTGGCATAGAGCAATGGGCGATGCTGGCCTATTCGACGGGAACGCGGGCTGGAGAGGCCTATTTGCAACGCTATGCGCAGCATGTTACTCGTGCTATCTTTCTCTGTCCCATTTTGCTGAAAGAGCAGTGGCGGTTGGGCCTCTCGGCTGAGCGATTGCTTGATTCGATACAGCCCCGGCTGGCAAACTGGATAATGACCGACTGGCGCATGTACGGCTGGGTGCTTGCCTTCGGTTTTAACTGGCGCAAGCACGATTATACCGATGCATGGATGAATGAAATTGAGGTTCAATCTGTCGAGAATCTGAAGCGGATGCTCTACGAATTGCCTGGAACGGGACGCGCCCCCTTTGAAGCGTCGTCGGTGCCGACACTTTTCGTGTGGGGAAGCCGTGATGCGCTGACTGCTCGTCCGCTGCGCCCACGCTCCAATGATATCTTCATTTCTGCCAATCACAGTGCGCCCATGCTTGCCGCGCCGCGTGTCGCAGAGGTAGTGTTACCTTATTTTTTAGAGGGCAAGGTGGTCTCACACAAAGGGAAGCGACGGCGCACATTGCGCATTCGTAAGAGTGAGCGCACAGTGCAGACGGCACAGCAATCCGGCGAGCGAGCGCAACTGCTTAAGCGCATTCGCAACGCATCGCGCCGCAAACTGGCGACGAGCGATAGCTATGCACAGGGGACATCTTTGCGTGAGCAAAAAAAGTTCATGCGAGACAGTAAACGCTCATCGTAATTATTGTAAATGCAAAATCAGTACCGGGGCATATTTGGATGGCGAATGGAGAGCGGGATGGCGACACAAGAGTCGCCATCCAGACACTGGTAATCGGGGTTGAGCTATTATGGGTGAACTAGCGAACTTGATTGTTCCTCGACCTGCTGCAAGTTGGTAGAAGTCAATTTGTTGAGTTGCTCTTCAGTGATGGTTTTGTTGGTTTCGGGATCGAAAACGATATCATCGCGTGAGCAGTAGCGCAGGCGACCCCAGTTAGCAAGAGCCTTGTCCCAGAGGGGATATTGCTTTTGTGCCTCCAGGTCGCCGCGTTGCACTCGGGTGAAGGCATAATAAGAGAGTGCGAGCGCGAGGACAATACAGATCAATGTCACCGAGACGAGAATGAGTTCGGGGATGGAAAAGCTGTAGCCAAAGCTCTCTGACCCGACGAGTACAATAATGAGGAAGACGCAGAGGCCAACAATAAGCATACCAAACGATAGTATCCTCATCATTGATACGGTTTTCGTTGGCATCGGTGGTGGCGCAAAACGCTGAATTCCACCGTTGTAAGCTGACTGTAACGACATTACTTTATCCGCCTGGCGGCAGACCGGGCAGGGTGTTAGCTGTTTTGGAGCAGAAGATACCATTAAATGACCTCCCTGTGTTGTTCGAACTGATGGCGAGCAACAAATAAATCTCTAATAGAAGCATATCACGTTATTACAAGTTAGACAATGCTCTTTGGTTTGTCTCATACCTGATGCTTGCCTTCGTCTCCATATTTGCAATACACTACAGCACAGAAAGACAGGAAATAGAGAGGATAGAACATGTTTATACCCATCACGATTGTGGGCCTTGGTCCCGGCCAATGGCATGACCTGACGATTCAGGCGCGTACAATTTTAACACAGGCGGCGGCAAACGGGCAAACGGTGTATTTTCGTACGCTGGTACATCCAACGGTTGAGCCGCTCCAACGAGAAATTCCCGACTTGCAAATAAAATCGTTTGACCATCTCTATGATGAATCCGCGAATTGGGAGATACTGTACCAGCAAATAGCTACCGAGATTTGCACACAGGCTGAACGGCAGGTCATGATCTACGCCGTACCGGGGCATCCTTTGATTGGCAAATCGTCGGTACAGCGAGTACTGGCAATGGCGCGGGAACGTGGGTTGAGTACGCGCATTGTCGCGGGCCTCTCGTTTCTGGAGCCGATCTGCACATTACTGGAACTTGACCCATTGGAGGCAGGAGCGCAGATTGTGGATGCGACGATGCTGGCTATGCTCAACGCGGACGAAGTGGCGGGCAAAGTGATACCGACGACGCCGTTACTGGTCACACAGGTCTACAACCGGCGTGTGGCGGGTGCGGTGAAAATTGCACTCAGTGAATGTTATCCCGATGAGTGGCCCGTCAAGCTGGTGCGTGCGGCCGGAGTCGAGAACGATGAGGAGGTGCTGGAGATGCCTCTCTACGCACTCGACCGCAACACGCGCCCGAACCATCTGAGTACGCTCTATGTGCCGCCGCTCGACCATCTGACGGCACTACGTCTGCCCGAAACGTTGCGCTTCATTACTATGCGCCTGCGACGTGACCCCGATGGTTGCCCGTGGGACCGCGAGCAGACACACCAGTCGTTGACCCGCTACGTGTTGGAGGAGACGTATGAAGTAGTGCAGGCACTGGAAAACAACGATATGGAGAACCTGTCGGAAGAACTCGGAGATCTCCTGCTCCAGGTTTATCTGCACGCCGAGATTGCACGCCAGGAGGGGGATTTCTCCATCGGCGATGTTTTCGAGCATGTCAACGCCAAGTTGATTCGCCGCCACCCCCACGTCTTCGGCGAAACTTCGGTGAGTAGTGCGAGCCAGGTGGTGCGGAACTGGGAGGCGATCAAGCAACAGGAACGTATTGCCGCCGGTAAGAATGTTCAGCAAGAGAGCATCTTCGACGGTGTGCCGCTTGCCGCGCCCTCCCTGACTGTTGCGCAGGAGTACCAGAAGCGTGCCGCCAAAATCGGCTTCGAGTTCGTCAATGCGCATGATATGTGGCAGAAGGTGCAGGAGGAATTGCGCGAAGTACATGAGGCGGTCACGCCGGAGCATCAACTGGAAGAACTGGGCGACCTGCTCTTCATCATCGCCAAAGCCGCACGCTGGTTGCACATTGACGCGGAAGAGGCATTGCGCCGCGCCAACGCCAAATTCCGCCAGCGTTTCCAACACATGGAGGAAGTCATACGCCAGGATGGCCGCTCCAACTCCTCCTATAGTTCCGCAGAATGGGTCGCGTTGTGGAACAGGGCGAAAGTACAGTAAGTTCACCCACTCAAAAGAAGACGCATGTGCAGCCGACGGCTGCACATGCGTCTTCTTTTGAGTGGGTGAACTTACTGCATTCTCTACTTGACAGAATGGTGTTTAACCTGTACTATGTTCTCGATATCCAGCTTGATATTACTTGATATTATCAAGCATCACAATAGTAAGGAGTTGTGAATTATGCAACGCAACGATCCGAATCAAAATCCTGAATATAGCGGCGGCTATAATCCGCCACCTCAGTATAACCCTCCGCCCCAGTATGGCCAGCCACCTCAGTATGGGCCACCGCCCCAATACGGTCCTGGTCAGCAATACAATCAGCAGTACAATCCTAACGTCATGCAGATGGGTATGGGACCGAGCATGGGCAAGGACTGGTTGACGACTTTACTGCTCAGCATCTTCCTGGGCGGTCTTGGCATTCATCGTTTCTATGTCGGGCGCACTGGCTCAGGGATTGCCCAACTACTGACGGGCGGCGGCTGTGGCATCTGGGCACTTGTTGATATCATCATGATTGCTACGGGCAGCTTCACGGATGCCAACGGTCAACCGCTGATTAGAAACAACTAATCATGAGCAAGTGGCTCAAAACAGGTGAGAAGGGGAAACTGGCATGCTATGTTCTCCTTCCTATCTGTTTTTTTCTGATACCCACTTACTGGCTGGAAAAGCACCCACCCCCCTGTCTGAGTCGCATGTTCTTCGGCGTAAGATGTCCCGGCTGCGGCATATCCAGGGCCATGTCGTGCGCCGTTCATGGTAACTTCAAGAAAGCTCTTCACTATAATAAACTGGTTGTTATTGTATTGCCTTTGCTTGCGTTTGAGTGGTGGCAAGAAATGCAACGTGAGATAGGAACATTTGTCTGGTAGATATCTTGCTTGATAGTTATTCGTCATGTATACTGTGGACAAGATTAAATTGTTCGCGGGAGGATTACCAGTGTGTTAGCATCTTCACTTTATTCTTGCCCGACTCACGTGCTGAGAAGTAACCGCCGGTGGCTCGAATTGGCCGGCCTGTATGATGATCGTGTGAGTCTGCTGGCATTCGATGTCCAGCGCACACCTTTCAGGGACAACATTAGCTTGTCCACGTCCTGACCCTCCATCGTGTGAGTAGCACCAAGAGCAAGGACGCGGACGGCTCATGCAGGACGACGGACGACCACAAGGACCCACTCCACCAAACCCCACCCTACTCGCCCCTACGATACAAACGACGAGACATGACCCGAAGCAAAGTTTTAGAACAAAAAGCCACACTGGTGCCAAAGGATAGTCCACCACGGTAAGGAGCAAGTCGGCCAGGTGACGTGAGAGAGCGGGTGATAGGGGTGCCAGCCCGAAAACCGTGGGGATGCGCTTGCCAGAGTCGACTGAGTGTCCAACGAAGGCGACACAAAGGAACTTTTGCCAGCCACAGGCGCCAGTCGGCTCGTTGGCAAAACGTCGCCAGCAGCCGACATCGGCCAGTCAAAGGGGAGGAGGAAGCAGACAGAAACGAGAAAGAAGAGAGTATGGATCAGAGAGATTCTCAAGAACGCTTTCTAGAAGAAGACGCGACATTTGAGCAACAGTGGCAGGCGTTGAGCCTGAATAACCAGTGTTGGTTTACCCGCTCGGCGCGCGCCAAGTCGAAAGAAGCGGTTTGTGAAGAGGGCATCATGTGGACGAGCGGGCATCTGGTTATTTCTTCCGTCAACCCTCTCCAGATTGGCGACCAGTTAGATCGTGCGCTCCAGTGGTATCGCGGTCAACATCCCCTGGAGGGGGCGATCTGCTGGTACCTCACAGCAACTCCTCCAGGTGACCTTGCAGTACGTTTACTGGCTCGCGGGTTTGAACCAAACTGGCAACCGCACTGGATGTGGTGCAACCTTCGTGATCTCCCGAACCAGCGCATCCCTTCTTCCACCTTTGACATTCAGACCGTCGAGGACGAACCTGCCAGTCAGGTGGATGATCTTCCTTACTATCCGGCAGAGAAGAGAAACGCTCGCGCCGTCCTGCATCGCCTGTATCCGCGCCATGTGCGCAGCTTGGTCGCTTTTCAGAAGAGCCAGGTGGTGGGACGATGCGTGCTCAATGTCACGACCGGCGAATGGGGAATGGGGGGCCTGTTTGCGATGGCTGTGGTGCCTGCGGCTCGCAACCAGGGAATCGGGACCGCGCTGGCATGGGAGGCATGCGACCTTGCGCGGCAGATGGGATGCCATCATATTGTGCTCAATGCAACGGCCATGGGAGAGCCTGTGTACCGGCGAGTCGGCTTTCAGTCTATGGGAGACGGTCCAAGCTGGCACCTGCGCCCTGAGACGCTCGCGGCTCCCCCACCAACAGACGACCAGGTGCTCTTTCTGGAAGCGGTCGGACGGGGCAAGGTCATGGCCCTCGACGAGATAGGAAAACGTTTGGAAGACCGGTTCTTCCACAACGCCCTGCCCAATAGTATGACACCTCTGGATATTGCGGTTCACTGCCAGCAACCCGCGTCGATAGATTGGCTCGTCAGCCACGGAGTCTCCCTTGATCTTCTCTCTGCGTGGGATGTGGGATGGAAAGAGCGAGTTCACCTGTTACTGATCGAGCATCCAGAACTGGTCAACGTTCAGCGTGGAGACGGGCAACTCACCCCTCTTCATATCGCGGTCGAACGGGGTGATATCGAACTAGCGAAGGTCCTGCTCACCGTTCCCAATGATCTTGATCTCAAGGATAGCGAATTTGAGGCGACCGCATTGGGATGGGCACAATATTTTCAGCGTGTGGAAATGATCACACTCATTGAACAGCACCGCGCGAGCCAAAGGAAACTGGATCACTAAAGAGATTTTCTGAAAGATTCACTTCTGAGCATCTTTTTTGTACCCTTTTTCCCTTTCCTTCCCACACCCCAATTTTCGTAGGAATCTGGTTCATCTCTTCTGCTCATGGCTCATCAGGCCGCTGGTATGGCTGGTATGGACGCATCGAGAAATTCTGTGATGATCGGGAGGAGCAGTTGGGTGCGCGTCATGATACCATGATATGGGGGAGCCCAGCCGACGTGCGTGGTGGCAGGAAGCACGGCGAGTTGGGATGGTGGGAGACCGACCAGGTCGCCGTCCGCCTTTCCACCACCGAGCAGACCAAAGAACTCCACCGCATGCACGGTGCGCAGGCCGTCTGCGTCCCCGACCAGGATCAGAGTGGGTGTTGTGAGTGCTGTAACGCCTGTTGTCCAATCGTAGTCCTCGCCTAGCAATTGCCTCATTTTGGTAATGACGGTGGGCCAGGCTTCCGATCGAGGCGAGGTCTGGAGATAGGTTTCGTGTATCGGGGTTCCGGCAAACGTTTCAACGCTTATCGAGGCCATGCCCGCGAGGACTTCGGGATACCAGCCATGACGTTTGAAGGCGGTTGAGGCGAGTACCAGCTTGCGCACCACCTCTGGATGCCGTATGGCCGTTTGCAGTGCAACGCCGCCACCGAGGGAGTAGCCAAAAATGTCGGCCTGTGCGAGCCCGAGATGTGCGATCAGGGCGGCGATGTCGTCGGCCATCAGCTCGTAGCGTAACGGGCGCTCGATATCGGCAGTGTGTCCGTGTCCTTGCAGCTCGACGCCGATGACGCGCCGCGTCGCGGCAAGCTGCGGCACAATCTCTCCCATCGCCTCAACGGTCATGAAGCCGCCGGGAAGCAGTAGCAGCGGCTCCCCGCTCCCGTGTATCTCGTAGTATATGTTGAGGCCGTTGACCAGGGCGTAGCCTGTCTGCCGGTCGCTGTGAGTGTCCATGTTTTTCTCCTTTGTCCGGGACTGTGGTGTTATTTGTTAGTGAGTACATTGTACTATTCTGTGAGGGGGTTGCAAATGTGGAAATGGTGGGAGGGGGCGCGATCAATCGCGCCCCCTGGCACGAGCGATAGCGATGTGCCAGTCAGTCAATGTTGTACCGGTTTAGTTTTGTTCGTCTGTATGCGAAGGCGGCTCGACGGGTAGCCCACTCCGCACGCGCTTAGTGGCTGTCAGGATCACCCTTCGCTCGCGGGACCCAGTCGAGCGTCTCGTCCGGGATGTCGTGCTGTCCGAGAAAGAGGCTCAGTTGGGCCGCATGTTCCTGCACATGGCGCATGTTGTAGATCTGTAACTCCAGAAAGCTGACGGTCTGCCCCTGCGCCTAGGGGTACTCGACGGCCTGGCGAGCCCGCTCGTCTGTCAGCGCGGAAAGCTGGGCGTGGCACTTTCGGCGCGTAGCCGCCAGATAGGCGTGCAGCTCCTCCTTCGTATAGGGCCGTTCGGGCGACCCGGCGGGATCTAGCTCAGTCCAGTAAAGGGAGGGGGGGTTCCGCATTTCTCGCGCATGTAGCTTCCAACCGCGTGATCAGTGGGGTACATTGTATCGGTACCTGTGTTATAATCACCACTGAACACTCGTTCTTACTAATGTAGGGGTTCGCTTCAGCGCACCCTGTCCGGAGAGCTTATACCAGCGTGGAGAACTATCCTTTATGCCAATACGTCAACTTACGCCCGATGTTGCCGCGAAAATCGCCGCCGGGGAGGTCGTGGAACGGCCCGCCTCTGTGGTGAAGGAACTGATTGAGAATAGCATTGATGCCGGGGCAACGCGTATTCGTGTTGATCTGACGAACGGCGGACTGCAACTCATTCGCGTGACCGATAACGGCTGTGGCATTCCCGCCGGTGAGTTGCACCTGGCATTGTCGCGACATGCCACCAGCAAGGTGATGGACATTGACGATCTGGAACGTATTCGCTCGCTCGGATTTCGCGGCGAGGCACTGGCAAGTATCGCAGCCGTCGCGGATGTGACATTGCTCAGTCGGCATGAAGGAGCGGAATCGGGGGCGCAGGTGAGTGCCGCGAATGGACAAATAGCGGAGGTGAGCGCGGCTGCATCGCCTTTCGGTACAACGCTCACTGTGCGCAACCTTTTCAGCGCGGTTCCTGCCCGTCTCAAATTCTTGAAGAGTCGTAATACCGAAGTGAGCCATTGTTTGCACATGCTCGAGCAATATGCGCTAGCCTACCCGGAAATTCGTTTTAGCGTCTATAGCGAGGGCAAACAACTTTTCTCCACGCCGGGAGATGGGCAACTGATGAGCGTTTTGATCGATTTATACGGCTTGCAGGTTGCTGAGCAGATGGTGCCTATCAGTAGCCTGGATGGGCGTGACCACGATCCCGAACGACCGGTGGTGATGGGCTATACCAGCCATCCCGCTTGCTATAAAAGCACGCGCCAGCACATCTCCTTCTTCGTCAATCGTCGCTGGGTGCTGAGCCGGATGCTCACCAGTGCCGTCGAGGAAGGCTACCACTCGCTGCTGTTAGCTGGTCGCCACCCAATTGCCGTCGTCAATATCGAGATGGACCCGGCACTGCTTGACGTCAATGTCCACCCGGCAAAAACTGAGATACGCTTTCTGCGCGAACGCCGCGTTTACGCTGCGGTCTTGCGTGCTGTGCGCCGCGGTCTCTTAGAAGAACCCGCTATGCCCCAATGGAGCGGCAACACCTCCGCTACCAACACTGTAGGGGCCCGCATTAGCGCGTCCTTCACGCCCAATATGTCTGATTCCTCCAACACAAACGATGACAATCCTGAAATTGACCAATCCGAAAATGATGATAATGGTTCTGCTGATAACAATCCTGACAATGGTACAACCTCACCTTTCCCTCAGGATAATCCCTGGCTTACCGTCACCGAAGAGGAGACCGGCACAAGGCCACCTATGCTTTCACGTCTCTGGCAAAGCCATGTGCGAAATGGAGAGCATACAGAGGGTACACAGGATACAGAGCATATAGAGCATACAGAGACACACGCGAAAACGCAGACTGTTCCCGAAACTTCCCAGGATTCTGTTGCTTTTTCCAACATTCCCGAACATTCTCAAGAAATTCAAGATGATGTTGTGAAACTTCCCACTATTCCCGAAACTTCCCAGATTGTTCAGGGTGCTGTTCCCGAATTTTCTCAAGCTTCCCAGACATCGCAGGTGTCTCAGGATTCCCAGAATTCCGGTCATCTGCCAAAGTTGCGCGTGGTGGGGCAGCTTTCGCAAAGTTACATCGTCACCGAGGGCGAGGACGGTATGTACTTGATTGATCAGCACGCTGCCCACGAGCGCATTTTGCTGGAACGCATGGTGGCGGCACTTTCGGCGCGAACTCCCATCTCCCAGTTGCTGCTGAGCCCTGTGCAGCTTGAGCTGGCAGCTACGGAGATAGAAGCCTTAGAGGAACATCTGCCTCAGTTGGAGCATATCGGTTTTCGCTTGCAGATGGAGGAGGGCGGGATGTTGCTGGTACAGGCGTTACCGAACGTGTTTGCCCGGCAGATGAATGCACGTTCGCTACACGAACTTCTGGCGGACCTCACTTCATTAGAGAACGACGGGCATAGTGAGATGTGGGAGGAACATGCGCTGGCGAATGTGGCCTGCAAGGCAGCCATCAAAGCAAACTATTTTCTTACGGTGAGCGAGATGCGCGAGATGATCGAGCAACTGGGGCAGACAAAAGCCCCTTTTAGCTGCTGTCATGGGCGTCCAACCATGATTCATTTTAATTTGTCCGCTTTAGCGCGTGAGTTTGAGAGGCGTTAAATGCTAGCCGATGTGTTGACTTCCGCCAGCGCGTGGCAGAGCGAACAGCCTCTGCTCACCTATAGCGTTCCCGGCGAACTTGAGGGGGCGATTTGTCCAGGGCAACTGGTGGCGATCCCCTATGGCGAGCGTCTGGTCGAGGGCATTGTCTGGCATATGAAGGATAAGCGGGATGATGAGGAAGACAACGATATCATCTTACGTCCCATCCAAACCATCCTTGACCCGCAACCGGCATTGTTGGCGCACCAGCGAGCGTTGGCGGAATGGATCGCGGAATATTATGTAACGCCACTCGCGTATGCAGCGACGATGATGCTTCCTGCCGGTTTAATCCAACGTTCAAGAGTGATCTTGCGCCTCGTGAAGGACGAACAGGCGGGAATGCCTGAAATACCAATCGGAGCGACGTCGCCGCGTTTGCAGGCGTTGATGGGACTTTTACTTGCTGATGGAGAGTTGGATGTGGAGCGGCTCAAGGAGATGCTTGGGGTCACGCGGGCGAAGGCGGTGCTGAAAGAAGCGTTGGCAAGTGGCATGATCGAACGTGAGGCGCAGCTAGAGACGCCCCGCGCCAAAAAGCGCATGAAGCGAGTGGTGCGCTTGATTGCCGATCTGGAGACATTGGAGGCGTGGCGCAAACGGGCCGAAGCAAGTATGCAGCAGGTGCCGCGTGAAGACAAACCTGTTGTGATGGCACCCGATAATGTGCGCAAGAATGTACACAAGCGTCCGCACACAAGCGTTCCCGATCCGTGGGTCCTGACGGGTGCTACGGCGACCATGACGCTTTCACCGATGGATGCCGCGGGAATTGTTAAGCAACGCCAGTTGATGGCGCTTGACCTGCTCGAGCATAGCCCCAAAGATACCTACTGGACACCGCACAAGCTCCGCCAGGCCAGTAAGCTGACGGAGGCACAACTGCAATTTCTGATACGTGAGCAATTGATTACTATTAAAGAGGTCGAGATTCGGCGCGATCCCTTGCTTGGTCGCACATTCCCGCCCAGTATGCCTTTGCCGCTTACCAGCGAGCAACGCAATGCGCTTGCTCATATTCTGGCACCCGATGCACACAAAGCACCTATTTTGCTGCATGGTGTGACTGGTAGCGGTAAGACCGAAGTCTATCTGCAAGCCCTGGCCGATATCATAGCACAGGGCAAGCGTGGAATTATGCTGGTACCGGAGATTGCGTTGACGACGCAGGCTATCCAGCGGTTCGCGGGCCGTTTCCCCGGTCGTGTGGCGATTATTCACGGCGATCTCTACGTGGGGGAGCGTTATGACGAGTGGCGGCGCATTCGTTCCGGCGAGGTGGATGTGGTGATCGGCGCACGCTCGGCCCTCTTCTCGCCAGTAGCAAATCTGGGCATGATCATTCTTGACGAGGAGCATGAGTCGGCCTATAAACAGTCTGAACAGAGGCCAACGTATCATGCTCGCGCCGCCGCCAGCGCGCTTGGACGGCTATTGCGTATTCCTGTTGTGCTGGGCAGCGCCACACCGTCCGTTGAGACATTCTACCGTGCAGAGCAGGGCGAATATCAACTGGTCGAGTTGCGGGGGCGCATTGGCTCTGACTTGCCGCCCGTCGAGGTGATTGATCTGCGAAACGAACTGCACGCGGGCAATACGAGCATTATTAGCCGTCGCTTGCAGGGTGCTTTGAGCAATGTGCTGGGTATGGGTCAACAGGCTATTCTCTTTCTCAACCGGCGCGGTGCGGCAAGCTGCATTCTCTGTCGCGATTGCGGCTTCGTCGCTATCTGCGAGCGGTGCGATATGCCCCTGACCTATCACTCGACGGAACGTATCCTGCTATGCCACTATTGTAATCTGCAAGTTAGCGTATTGCACAATTGCCCACAATGTGGCGGCAAGGGCATACGCTACTTCGGGTTGGGAACGGAAAAGGTGGTGGCCACAATCCAGCAAAACTTTCCCACGGCGCGTTTGCTGCGCTGGGACAAGGATACTGCTACTAATTATCGTGCGCACCAACAACTGCTGGACCGTTTCGCCAACCGCGAAGCCGATATTCTGGTGGGAACTCAGATGATCGCCAAGGGGCTGGACTTGCCAGGAGTAACGCTTGTTGGTGTGGTATCCGCCGATATCGCGCTCAACTTGCCAGATTTCGCCGCAGCTGAACGAGCTTTTACGCTGCTAACGCAGGTAGCGGGACGTGCAGGTCGGGGAGAAGAAGCTGGTGAGGTGATTGTGCAAACCTTTAATCCACAACATTTTTGCATTGATGCCGCCTCGCGCCACGATTACGCCGAGTTTTACACCGCCGAAATTGATGTGCGACGTCGCTACGGCTACCCGCCCTTTCGCCGGTTCGTCAAGTTTACCTACAGCCACGAAAATCGTCACCGCGCCCAGAACGAAGCCTTCTTGCTACGCGAAAAACTGGACGAGTGGATAGAGCGGCTTGGTCTGGAACAAACTGATATCGTTGGTCCGGCTCCCGCGTTAATAGAGCGTGTGCGCAACAAATACCACTGGCAGATGATCGTGCGCGGCCCCGACCTGCATCCGCTCCTGCGCGTTTTGGATATTTCTGGCTGGAACATAGATATTGATCCGATTAGTTCTATGTGAGGGACTGTTTATGTGTAGAAATATCAAACCTCTTTATTACCGTAACACGATGCGCAGCTCCGCCAGTTTCCGGTGGATGTGCCCTGAAAGGAGAAGTATGCCGGTGATACCATCGCTGGAGAGCGTGAGCGGCATACGCTGGAAACACTGCTGGCCAGCGGCATCAGCGATCAAGCGATTCTGCTGGGAGCAACGTTCGTCCGCTTGCAACGCTCACGCTTGATTCTCTCCTAAGGAAGGAACGTATGTCATCAACGCTGCATGTCTCTTCTGCCTTGCTCGTGATGGCTGTCGTGGCAACCGTCTTTGTCATTGTGTATCCCCTCATTTTAGGGGGCATTGCCCGCAATAAGCTCGCCGTAGGCTGGAAATACTTCTGGTTTGGCGCCTTAGTCTTTCTGGTGTTCCAGCTGCTCACGCGCCTTCCTCTTGTCGCCGTGCTTGAGGTTACGGTGCTAGCCTCTTTGTTGCGCACATCGACGTCATTCACCTGGACCTGGTTGGTGGTCCTGGCCGTGACCGCTGGACTTTTCGAGGAAGTTGGACGCTATGTCGGATATCGTCTCTTCATGCGCCGGGAGCCAAAGACCTGGTCGAAAGCGGTGATGTTTGGCCTGGGGCACGAGGGCCTGGAATCGGCGGTGCTCGTTGGTGGACAGATTGTGCTCACGCTTCTCAGCATTGCCATCCTCTTTGCCATCAATGTCAACAGTCTGCCAGTCGCCCAGAGACAGGCCATCATCCAGCAGGTTGCAGCCATCAATGCACAACCATTCTGGCTCCCTTTGCTGGCTGCCTGGGGGCGACTCTGGAGTTTCCCGCTGCAGGTGGCGCTTTCCGTGATCGTATTGCAAGTGTTTCGCCGACACCAGATGCGCTGGTTATTCCTGGCTATCCTGCTCCATACGCTGATCGATTTCGTGACACTTGCCCTTCCACAGGCGTTCGGCCAGAGCACCACCATCGAGCTGCTTATCAACGGGATGCTGTGCGTGTTCGGGCTCATCGGAGTGTGGATCATCTGGCGTTTGCGCGAACCAGGAGACCAGGTCCGCGCAGGAGAGGAGATCAAGCGCCTCTAGAACCACCACAAGTCTCCCCACACTGGCGGGGTTTGCTAGCAAAGCCACCAGAAAGAAGACGCTTCGCACAGCCCTACGCTATGTCTTTCCACAAGAGGTGGAGGCCTTACTTTACTATAATGGGCTTCAGATCTGCTCGTGTTACGGAAATTGGCAGCAAGAGCTTCTGACCGCCACTTCTCCCACGATGATCTATGTCTGCCAGAGATGTGTCTAGCCCTTTGCTTACATCAACGTGTGATCCAGGCCCTGTAAGGACTTTTCACATGGTTACTCTGGACACCGACGAACAGATGTGCTATCCTTCAGTCAGAACAATGGACGTGGACGGGCTGAAGCTGTCCTACGTTCATACGATACCCGTCCATTGATGATGTTTGGCACAATCATTCATATAGAGGAGCAACACTATGGAGAGGCCAGCCGCGCTTGAACCGAGCATGGTGCGGGATTTTGTCGCTAACGCACATGGAGACCTGGGGCGCGTCACGGAACTGCTAGAGCAGGAACCAGCACTGATCAATGCCGCATGGGATTGGGGCGGTGGAGACTGGGAAACAGCGTTAGGGGCCGCTTCCCATATGGGCAGAAAAGATATCGCTTTATTCCTGCTTGATAAGGGTGCGAGGATGGATATTTTCGCGGCAGCCATGCTGGGACAACTGGAGATTGTGCAGGCTATCATCCACGCTTTCCCTGAAGTCCGCTCTTTGCGCGGTCCGCACGGCATTCCCCTGCTGGCTCACGCAAAGGTAGGGGGCGAAGGGGCTGCCCACGTTCTGGAATTCCTACAAAATTTTCAACACGCATAAGAGAACAGGGTATCTATGAGCAAAAAATTTAGCGGCCCCTACGGGTTGCTTGACTATCATGCTATAATATCTGCATAACATATACAGAAAGCGATGAGAGGGATAGGTTGGCGGAGATAACGGTGTAAAGAGAGCGACATGGATGCTGCGAGTGTCGCCACCGAATCCGACCAGTGACACCCTTGAGCCAACCGGTGAACCGCTGTGAAAGATGGCGTACTAGCTGGTTTCGGGACGCGCCCGTTGTAGCGCGACGGTTTCTTCCATTCTGCTTGACATAAGATTGGCATAACATGGCATAATGTATGGAATGAACCGGCTGAGGTCCCGCTATGGGACAAATGGTGGTGGTACCACGACAGGCTCGATGAACATAGTAATCCGGCCCTCGTCCTCCAATTGGACGAGGGCTTTTTGTGTTCTTCGTGAAGTTCGCGTTGCCTGTTGTGCTGTATGCCGCGAGCAAGAAAGGGAAACGCTATGGATTCCGACAAAGACGACAATGATCCCAGGGAAGGTGCCTGAACATCGAATGGTGATTGGGTTTGCCCCGGCACACTTCCTGACAAAACAATGGTGGCAAACCCAAATAACTACTCAGGGACTGATTGATCGGCAATGCGGACTAATAGATGAGAAAGGAACCTTTTCTTATGGAACATAGTATTGAGCGTGTGCGCACTGTTGAAGTAGGTGCGCACGTTGGGAAGCGTATTCGCGTCGCTGGCTGGCTGCATTCGTTGCGACGCATGGGTGGCGTGACTTTTCTGGTTGTGCGAGATGGCTGGGGAATGATTCAGGCCGTAACCGAGAGCGAGGCTGAACTTGGAGAACTGGCAACGGGCGAGATTGGCGTCGAAAGTGTGATTGCCGTTGAAGGCATGGTGGTGAGCGAACAGCAGGCACCCGGTGGATTTGAACTGCACAACTTGCGGGTTGAGGTAGTAACGCCAGTGATGGAGCCGCCGCCGGTCTCGCTCAACAAGCGCAAAATTACGGCGAACATTGGAACGTTACTCGACCACGCGGCGGTCACGAACCGGCATCCTGCCCGGCGTGCCATTTTTCGTCTGGCGTCGGGTATCATGGCTGGATTTCGTAGCAGGTTAGTGGAACGCGGTTTTACCGAGATACAGACGCCAAAGATCGTGGCTTCGGCGACGGAGAGCGGTGCCAACGTCTTCAAGCTGGACTACTTTGGGCGTCCGGCGTACCTTGCGCAGAGTCCGCAGTTCTACAAGCAAATGATGGTGGGCATCTTCGAGCGTATCTTTGAGGTTGGGCCGGTCTTTCGTGCTGAGCCGCACGACACCACACGCCACATCAACGAGTATGTCAGCCTCGACGTCGAATTTGGTTTCATTCGAGACCATTTCACGGTGATGGGGATGGTACGCGATGTAATCGAGGGAATACTTGCTCCGCTCGCCGAACATTACAGCGCGGAACTGGCTTTGTTGCATGTACAGATGCCGGAGGTACCACCAGAGATACCGCACATTTTCTTTCCGGAGGCGCAGGAATTGATTTTCCAGCGTCACGGCGTAGATGTGCGCGGCGAGCCAGACCTGTCGCCACAAGACGAACGCTGGCTTTGCGAGTGGGCATTGGAGCAGTACGGCAGCGAGTTCCTGTTTGTCACGGGCTATCCCATGCGTAAACGCCCATTTTATACCTATCCCGACCCGCAGCGACCGGAGTACTCCAACTCCTTTGACCTGCTCTTCCGGGGAATGGAAGTGGTGACAGGTGGCCAGCGTCTGCATCGTTACGAGGACTACCTTGCCGCGCTCGCGAAGGCCAATCTGCCTGTTGAGCCGTTTCAAGAATACATAGAAGCATTCCGCTACGGAATGCCTCCCGAAGGAGGTTTCGCCATGGGCCTCGAACGTATATTGATGCAGTTGACTGGCATTCCCAATGTCAAGTTGACGACGCTGTTTCCGCGAGATATCAACCGGTTGGTGCCGTAGTCTGGGATAGAAAAGATAGCAAGTAGAGTGGCATGGCCATCCGGCCATGCCACTCTACTTGCTATCTTTTCTATCCCAGACTCACCAGCACGCCCGGTAACTTCGCCAGTTGTTGTGCGAGGTGTTGCTCATAAATGTTAGCACGAGGATAATCGGGATAAGACTCTTGAGTGGCGGCAGCGTTAATAGGATAAAATATCCCAAAGCGGTCGAGAAACCATAAGTACGGTGAGGATGGTGCGGGGCTATACGTGCCACTCCACTTCGCGATTGCCAGGCAACCATCGGCGACATTTGCCGCAGAAAAATATTGTATTTGCGAATACACTAAAACCAGGTTAGAAAGTTGGTCCTCCACGTCGGCACAGGCCGGATTATCATAGAATGGCAAATAAGATGTATCTGGACCCTGTGGAAGAAAGTAGAACGGTGCAATATTCTGCTTGAAATACGCTTTGATGTGCCAGTTTGTCCCGTCCCATGAGATGCCGAGCAGGACCGGGTGCGAAAAGACACTATCTACGGACAGGTTACTGGCGATACTATGGCCGTTCATGGTTGCGAAATCCCATGTTTGGGTGGCGAAAGCCAGCACAAACCATGTTGGTGCCGAGGAAACCTTATCGGGTACGGGAATAGGTGGCCGGGATAGCCAGATTTGCCAGGGTAACGAACAGAGAATTTCACAATCCTGTGTGTTGATTGTGTACGACTCTATAATCTTTGTACCCGTTCTACCCACGTTCAGTTCAGAACCTGCGCTCGGGTCCAGAGAGAAGCGCAATGTAGCCCGCAAAGGTTGGTTTGCCCTGACATATCCCAGGGTACCATCGTACATTTCCCCTGGTTGAACCGTCGTACTGATATCTTGTTGTGCGAGAGCCTTCTGTACCGCATTAATCAACGATACACCCTGCTGGTTAGTACGCAATGTGTTAACCGACTCGTGCAGTACGAGCAACTGTGCATGGGAAGGATGTGGTAATTGAATGAGCGTGTAGGTCGCCAGTATACATGTATCACTTATCCTTATGTAGATCGGTACGGTGATGGTACACGATTGCGGTTGAAATGGCGCGGCCTGCCAGCGAATAGTGTGCTTACCAGCGGCTAGCTTGATGGGAGAGCCAGAGCCGATAATGGGAATTTGGATCGCCCGACCATCAATGGTGACCTGTGTCCACGGGATATTGACATCGAAGTAAACGCTATCCAGGTCAGGACTGAGAGGAGGTGTTGGCGGCGGTATTAACCTGTTATAGAGTTGTGTCGTGACGTTGCGCATACCTATCAAGCTACCTGGCGCTACCAGGATGATAAGCAAGAGGAGGCTGAGAGCAATAGAGAGACGCCAGGCAATCTTGCGCTGGCGGAAAGTCAGACGTTTGGCAAATGGCAGTCGCCCCTGCGGGCGTTCAGATGTTACTGGTGCCTTGTCCAGGGGGATGATCTGTTCCTCGAGATTGCCTGGATCATCCAGTTCATCTATTTGATCTGGCGGTTGTTTTGTGTCGTCCATTGCGTCCTCGCCCGGCTTTTGTTTGCGAGATTTGGGTTGCCATAGGGAATTGTACCATATTGTCTTTTCCGAGATGAGTGATCTTATTCAACTCAAATTCACCACTACGCCCGGCAATTTTGACAGTTGTTGGGCGAGACGTTGTTCATAGGCGTTAGCCTGGGGATTATCTGGAAAAAGCTGTTGGTTAGCTCCGTTGACTGTATAAAGTATACCAAAGCGGTCGAGAGCCCACAGATAGGGAGATTGAGATGGAGCGGTGCCACCAACAGCATTCCATTTTGCTATTGCCAGGCAACCATTGGCGGCATTTGTATCGGAGATATAGCGTATTTGAGAAAAAACCGGACCTATGTTAGCAAAATTGTTTTGCACGGCGGCACAAGCAGGGTTGTCATATAGCAGTTGCGATAGAGTATGTGTACCCGGTCCCTGTGTAATAAAGTAAAATGGCGCTATGTCCTGTTTGAAGTATACTTTGATATGCCAGTTCGCTCCATCCCATGAGAGGCCGAGCAAAACCGGGTATGAGAAGACATTTGCACCGTAATCCGTTGGCTGATCACTGGCGATAATGTAACCGTTCATGGTTGCATAATCCAGGCTTTGAGCGGCGAAGGCCAGGACGAACCATGTAGGCGGTGAGGAAACCCCATTAGTTATGGGAATAGTTGGGCGAGACAGCCAGATTTGCCAGGGTAACGAGCAGAGAATCTGGCAATCCTGTGCATTGATCGTGTAGGTTTGTAAGCCATTTGTACCTTTTCTAGCTACTGTCAGTTCGGAACCCGCATTCGGGTCTGGATGAAAGCGCAATGTTGCTCGCAAAGGTTGGTTTGCTGTGGTATAACCCATCGGCCCAAAGTACATTTCTCCTGGTTGTACTGTTGTGCTGGTATCTTGTTGCGCGAAGGCGTTTTGCATTGCGTTAATCAACATATGTTGCTGAGTGAGAGATAATGTGTTAACCGACTCGTGCAATACGAGTAACTGTGCTTGCGGAGGATGCGGCAATTGTTCAAGGTCGCTGGTTGCCAGTACACACGTATCGCTTATTCTGAATTGAACCGGTACGGTGATGATACACGATTGCGGTTGAAAAGGTGCGGCTTGCCAGCGAACAGTATGTCTGCCCATTGTCAGTTTGATTGGAGTGCCTGAGCCGATAAAAGGTAGTTGAATTGCTTGCCCATCAATCGTGACCTGTGTCCACGGAATATTCACATCGAAATAAAAACTATCCAGGCTGGGAGCGAGAGTTGGCGTTGGTGGCGGCACCACTCTGTCATAGAGTTGCACCGAGATATCGCGTACTCTCGTCAGGCTATTGGGTATGACCAGCATAATGAGTAACAGGAGACAGAGAACAATTGAGAGACGCCAGGCAATTTTGCGCTGGCGGAACATCAGTCGTCTTGCAAATGGCGGCTGCGCTTGTAAGTGTTTTGATATTACAGGTTCCTCATCCAAAGGGATGATTTGTTCCTCGATACCATCCTGCTTATCCAGTTTATCAGGTGGCTGTTTTGTATCATCCATTGCATCCTCACCCAACACTTATTCGCAAAATTTGGGTGCCATAGGAAATTGTACCATAGAAGCCTGTGGTGGCGATTATTGATCGGGATAGCCCATAGGGAGTTCAAATGCAAAGTAGCAGGGAAATGGATATAATAACAGAAAAAGAGGACACGAAAATAAATGAAGGAACCTATGGAAACACTATCACCATATATCACACTGTCTGATGAAGCACAGACAGCGTTACACGAGGGACGGGCGGTGGTTGCGCTCGAAATCGACGGTTATCGCGCATGGCTTGCCGTATCCGGCGAATATTGAGATAGCGCAAGCGATGGAGGCGGCGATACGTGCGGAGGGGGCTGTACCTGCGACTATCGGCATTCATGATGGCAAAATCAAGGTTGGACTGATGCTGGACGAGGTGACGCGGCTGGGAACGGCAAAGGATGTGCGTAAGGTGAGTCGGCGCGATCTCGCGGCAACGCTGGCAACGGGCCAGTTGGGGGCGACGACCGTTGCGGGCACAATGCTCTGTGCCAGCATGGTCGGCATACGTTTTTTTGCCACGGGCGGTATCGGTGGTGTGCATCGCGGGGCCGAGACGAGCATGGACATCTCAGCCGATTTGACGGAGTTGAGCCGCACACCGGTGCTGGTAGTTTGTGCCGGGGCGAAGTCTATTCTCGATCTCGATCTGACGCTTGAATATCTGGAGACGCAGGGTGTGCCGGTAATTGGCTGGCAGACGGACGAATTACCGGCGTTTTATGTGCGCAATAGTGGATATTCCCTGCCACAGCGTGTAGATGATGTCGCGACGCTCGCCGCGATTGCCCGCATGCAGTGGGCATGTGGCCTTCATGGTATTGTCGTCGGCTGTCCTATCCCGGAGGAGTACGCGATGGACGCTGGCATATTGGAAAGGGCAACCGAAGAGGCGTTGCAGCTAGCACGCGCACAGGGCATCCGCGGCTCGACTACAACCCCATTCTTGTTGGCACACGTCGCACAAGCTACCGGCGGCGAAAGCGTCGAGGCCAACAAAGCCTTGCTGATCAATAATGCCCGTTGGGCGGCCCACTTTGCGCAAGCGTTTTACACAATGTAGGGGCCCGATTTATCGGTCCAAATAGTTGATTTATTTTGCTTAAAGGATTACAATAGGACAAGCGACGTTTCCTGAGCGACCGCGTGGGATGCTTCTATGTATGTGGTTGCTTATGGAGAAGAAACAGCCGTCCTGAGTACTCCTCGAAAGGGGTTTGTGTTGTGAAATCTGTATTCGAAATACGAAAAGTTCTGGGTGGCATCGTGCTCGCCATCCTGTTTGCCTGTATCTTCCTATTTATTAAACCGACGCTTGCGATTGACTGGGGTTTTGGTTTGCCGTTGACCAGCCTGCAATTAGTAGTCGCGCTCATTGGTTTACTCATCATCATCCTCTATCACATTTACTATCGCTCAAGCAAGGATACAACCAAGCTGAGCTTGACCTCGATGCTCACTGTCATCTGGCTAGCATTGATCCTCTTTTATCCCTTCAATCCACCACCTACTGCAAGTGACACTGTGAAAGCCAGTTGGCCTGGTGGTGCGATGGGCTTTTTCACACTGGTCGCCGGACTCGCCATCTGTGTTCTGTGGGTACACTTCTTCTCAGATGAATTTGGTGGTAGTTAAGGAACAACAACAAACATGAGTCATCCCGAATTTAACACAGAGGAAGGATGAGGCAGCACAGAAGAACCCTTCTGGAATAGACTTGCAATGAAAACAAATCAGGTCATTCGCAGGAGGGTTCACTTATGCCATCACATGTCATCACATGCCATCATACCTATGATGGTGTTTTGAAGTCAGCGACAATGCCTGTCAAGGTGGTACCATTCGATTTCGCAGCCGGTCCCATACCAAACTTAGCAAAGGCCATCCAGATGCCACTTTTGGTCTGATCATGCTGAGCTGAAGTCATCTGGCCTGCTGCCAACCGATCATTCAGTGTTGTCAGAATGGCATCACGTCCATCCAGAAAACTCGGATTCGCCGGCGTTAATTTTAAAGCATCTATCACCAATTGTATGCCTACTTGTACGCCAATATTTTTGTTCATTTCCATGAGAGCGGCGCACCAGATTTCGCCAATATTGTGCATCTCCGTGTAGCGGCCCGTCCCTAGAGCGCCAAAATTGTCTGGAAAATTACTATCATAAGGATAGCCACGTATGCCGCCGGGTTTGTTGACAACCCATGCGCCAACTACCGTACTGCCAGTGATGGTACATGCAACATAGTCGCTCCAGCCCTCGCTCATGCCTGCGCTTTGCTCCCCTTCCAACGCCTGATTGTTCATGTTGCCGCCGACCAATTTATGCGTCACACCATGTGTATATTCATGAAAGACCACAGTGGCATCGAATGCGGTGTGCCGATTTACGCCGGTGACTAAACCCATGTGCATGATTGGGCTTGAGCCGTCGGTCGGGAAAGACAAGTTGGCGGTCGCCTGCACCGGTCCTTCATATGCACGAGCATCTATCGGGTGGGACGTTATGGTGCTTTTACCGAAGTTGTTACTCTGATAGCAACCATCGCTTTCTCTGAAGCCGAGGAGATAGCAATAATCATGCATAAAGCAACTATAATAAAAGATGTTCAGGACTTTCTGATCATCGCCTGTAGGATCAGTTGGATTAAAAACAATTTTGCCATCCTGGCTTGCGCCTTGTAGGGACGGTCCGCTATCTCCAAGTTGGGCATTCACAGAATTGCCGATAGTGCTATTCGTGTCAATCCAATCAACCGGCGGCGTGGACTGTAAATCGGCAGGTACAGTCAATCCGTAAGAGGACCAGGTCGGCGGAAACGTGATCATTTCGCGCGGTTCCGCACCATTCATACTATACACATTGCCCTGTGCCGCGACAAAATGTGTTAGTTGCGCGTTATATACCACCTCACCGGTTCCACTGTCTACTAATGTACGATATTGGCCCGTAAAGTTGGGCATAGTTATAATTACTTGCCAGGTCAATGAAAGGCCTGTATTCACCGGGAACCACGTAAGATTCGCCTTGATCTCGTCGCCGAAAGGCCCGGCATCCAGTACAGTGGGCTGCGCCGGCAATTCAGGGAAGGCGGCGATAGTTTTAGGAACGAAGTTGGTCAAATCTACAGTGACAGGAGTGAGCGGTTGCCCAAATGGATCTGTGGCATTTTTCTCGCTCGGTGCCGGTGTTGCTACAAACTGAGAAGCTTTCAACACAGCCTGTTCAACCGGCAGTTTTGGTGAAACATCCACATCTTGCGCGATGGGAACGGTGCTGCCCACGGAATTCGTCAAATTCCCATTCGGATCAAAATGAATCGTTTGTGACGCTTGAAAAACGGGAATACTCTTATATTGTTGCAGTAAGTTCACGATCGATGCGCCACTGGAAGTCTGAGGAACCTGGGGGTCTGCGGCAAATTCAGGCGGTTGGGTCGCTACCAGACCAAATACAGTGCTGTTATTCCGCACATAGTCCAGGGCGCGTTGGGTGAGCGTGCCTGTGGGGGCTGTAAGTCCCACCGTTTCAGGCTCCTGAACTTGCGTCCGTTTATACGCATTAGGGTCCCGGAGATCGATTTCGCTCGCCATACAATTTCTCCTCTCTTGCTCTGTAGCTACTGGAATATGCATGTGTTGCCATTCACGGACATTCCACAGTTTAGCTTCCTACTTTTTGCAAGGTGATATTCGGTATAATTGCGCAAAGTATATTTTTCAGGAGGATTGTAAAACGCTATGGTTTATGCTATGATATCATTGATTGTTGTAACTGTCAACCTAAAAGTGTCTGGTTACCAGTTAGCATCCCATTTACCCGGTGAAGTAGCATTTCTGTCTCTTGCATTACAAGAGACCTTCTGAGCGTAGTAACCATAGTCGTGCGTACTCAGTATTAGCAAGAAGGAGAACATGTAAAATGACGACACAACCCGGTCAGCCTACGCAGCCCAGCCAACCCAGTCAGACAGGTCAACCCGTCTTCATCAATGCTCCCGATATCAGTCTCGGCCCGCCCGATGAGGTTCTCATCACGAATACCAACCTTGTCAATGCCCTGGTGCAAGACCAGGCAACTGCTGTGCAGCTACTGAGTTCCGAAGTTAGCCCGGTCAAACTCGAAGAAATTTCCATTGACGCTGAGGGTAGAGTGGTCGTTGCGAACAGTGCATTTGCTCAAGGACTACGGAACAAAATCAGCACGGCAAGTCAAACATCCGGTCTTTCAGGTAGCAATGGCATTTGCGGTTGGCATTGTTCATCAAACGTATAGGTATAGCAAGTCAGGTACTTTAACTAAGCTCATCAGTTAAATGATGCTTGACAATTGATTTTTATTTTCTGGCTCTGTCAGAGCATTCAATTGTCAAGCATCATTTGCTAAATATTGCTATGGCAAAGGAGATACGCTTAATATGTTGAAACCACATCAACTTGCGCACGCTCTCGACGAAAAATACCTCAACCTGATTCTCTTACCAACCGAACAGTGTAACTTCCGCTGTACCTACTGCTACGAGGATTTCAAGGCCAGACAGATGGAAGCGACCGTCGTCAATGCGGTTAAGGAACTAATCAATCGACGAGCCCCTGACCTGAACACACTCGATATCTCCTGGTTTGGTGGTGAGCCTTTAGTAGCTAAAGGGGTGATCTATGATATTTCCCGTCATATCATGAACCTTAGCGAAAACGGTCGCCGGTTCACCTACGCAGCGAATATGACGACAAATGGATATCTGCTCGATCCTGCAACAGCAGAAACACTGGCATCCCTGGGCGTAACCTTCTATCAGATATCGCTAGATGGACCACAGGCTATCCATGATCGTTCTCGTGTCAAGGCGAATGGATCGAGTACATTCGCCCGCATATGGTCGAATCTGCTTGCAATGCGCGATAGTCCCCTTCAATTCTCAATCATGCTGAGAGTTCACTTTTCGCCTGATACATATACAGAAATGGATCCGTTGATCGAGGCGATCAACAGGGAGTTTGGCGAGGATCGTCGTTTCACTGTCTACTTTAAGGCGATCAGCCGTCTTGGCGGACCGAACGATGCCAGTATTCGCACATTTTCAGACTCGATGGAAGCCGATGTAAAGGCGCAGCTTGAAGGGAAACTCCAGTACAAGGAACAAATATACGCCTATCCAGAGGATGAGGTCTATGTTTGTTATGCATCTGTGCCCAACTCCCTTGTGGTGCGCTCCAACGGTGATCTGGCGAAATGTACTGTTGCGCTCTATGAGCAGCACAACAGGGTTGGCAAACTGAATCCAGATGGTACTATTACTGTCAATCAAGACAAAATTCGACTCTGGATGAGAGGTCTTGCCACGCTGAACGACGACGACATTTCCTGTCCCTACAATACTATAAAAGTGATAACGAGAGCAGAAAAAAACAAAGTCAGCCTGTTATCAGACTGATACATAGGGCCTGTCAGAATATTGAACGGGTGTAAACGGCTTTTCAGAATGTATTGGGAACGACGGGCGACCCTTGCGGTCGCCCGTTTCTCTCTTTTATGCACTTTCTGCGCTTGTAAAATTCGACCCGACTCATGTTTTTTGTTGCGTCTTGCCCACACGTTAATGGCGGAAATGGCGGCGACCGGTAAAGACCATCGCGATGGCATAGCGGTTTGCCATGCGAATGGACTCCTCGTCGCGAATGGAGCCCCCGGGTTGGATAATGGCTGTTACACCTGCTCTGGCGGCTGTTTCAACCCCATCGGAGAAAGGGAAGTAGGCGTCCGAGGCCAGCACGGAGCCACGGGCGCGGTTGGCCGCTTTCTCCACCGCGAGTTGCACGCTGGCGACGCGGTTCATCTGTCCCGCGCCGACGCCGACGATCGCCAGTCTGTGCGCGAGAACTATGGCGTTCGATTTCACGTGGCGCACAACTTTCCAGGCAAACATCAGGTCGGTCGCTTCCTCAAGCGTTGGGTCGCGATCGGTGATGGTGGCATACTCGATCTCCTGCTCACCCACGGCATCGGGTGTCTGTAGCAGCAGACCGCCGCTCACACTGCGCATATCCGGGCGTCCAGCCGCCAGTACCTGTGTATTGATAGCGCGGGGCACGATGGGACAATGGGTTGCCAGGAGGCGCAGATTCTTTTTCTCGCGCAAGATTTGCAGGGCCTCCGGCGTATAGTCGGGTGCGATAATCGCCTCGTAGAATAACTGGTGTATCTGGCGTGCGGTGGGGGCGTCAATGACGCGGTTGCAGCCAATGATGCCGCCGAAAGCGGAGATAGGGTCGCCCGCGTGTGCTTTTTTGTATGCTTCGACCAGCACATCGTCGCAGGCGAGACCGCACGGGTTGGTATGCTTGATGATGGACACTGTCGGTGCGGTAAAGCTGCTGGCGGCGGCAAGGGCGGCGTCGAGGTCGATCAAGTTGTTGAACGAGAGTTCCTTGCCGTGCAATACTTCGGCTCCTGCTATGGTTGGGATGGGGACATTGGGCGTCGTCTCGGCCCAGCGATAAAAGGCCGCTTGCTGGTGCGGATTCTCGCCATAGCGCAACGTCTGGATGCGCTTGAGCGGTAAAGTCAGGTTTTCTGGGAAATAGTCTATCGAGGGGATACGCAAATATTCGGCGATGGCGGTATCGTAGCTGGCAGTGTGTTGGAAAGCAATCGCGGCAAGACGGCGGCGTGTCTCGATGCTCACTTCGCCCTGTTCGCTCCATTCTTGCATGACTGGCTCGTAATCCTCCGGGCGTACCAATACGATCACATCCTGGAAATTTTTGGCTGCTGCCCGGATAAGCGTGACGCCGCCGATATCAATCTGCTCCTGTGCCTCGCTCAGCGTCGTAAGCGGCTGAGCCACCGTCTCGGCGAAAGGATAGAGGTTGACCGCGACCAGATCGATTTGTGGGATGCCATATTCTTGTAGTTGCTCAATGTGTGCCGGCATATCGCGACGTGCCAGGATGCCACCTAGAATAGCCGGATGCAACGTTTTCACGCGCCCATCCAAAATTTCGGGGAAATTGGTTAAAGTAGTTACCGACTCGGCCTCGAAGCCCGCTGTTTTGAGAGCGTTCAACGTTCCACTGGTCGAATAGATAGAGACATCATGGTTCTGTAATTCACGCGCTAACTCGGCGAGTCCCGTGCGGTTGGCAACGCTCATAATTGCTCTCATAAGTTATCCTTTCTTGCCACGCAGCCTGGCGGCCTGATAGCATCGATCAGGTCGCCTCTACAATTTTTCCATTGATACAGGTATTATATCCCATGAAGATCAGGCAAGGATGACACAAGAGCGATCGACCGCTCTTGTGCCATCCTTGCCCGATCTTCATAGGATATATGTTACTTCAAACCCTGCTCATCGGCAATTTGCGTGAGGCGGTTGCGCACCTCCCAAAGTTCGGGATAGAACACGTCTTGCAGGGTGCGTGCTAATAGCTCCATTGGTGTGCCGCCAGTACCGATGGCACCGGGGCCGATCATGCGTTGTGCTACCTTGAGATGTTGGGAGCGGAACATCTGGAAAACCTCGTCGTAATCGGTCAGAGCCTCCGCCAGTGCCATCAAGTGCGGATGCTGGTCGGCGTGGATATACACGTCGGTTAACGAAACCTGCTCGTGGTCGAGAACACCGAGAAAATCGTCCCACAGGAGCGGGGAAATGGTCATCAGATTGTGAAAGCCGGGCGAATCGGTACCCGCGCCGTCAGCCAGCACTTTGCGGAAGCCGTGAAAATCCCACGGCGTCATCGTTTCCAGCATGCGTATGTTATCGAGCATCAGGTATTGTATACGAATGACGCGCTGCAACAGGCGCAACGCGGGCGGTATGTTGAACTGTTGTAATAAGGTGCGGATACTCCGCAACTCGAAATCGGTCTCTTTCCACCAAAGTTCAAAGACCTGGTGGACAACTTGAAATTGCAGTTCGTCGTGGTGTACCAGTTTGTCCTCTGGTGTTTGCAGCGAAAGCAGCTCTTGAGTATGCAGGTACTGCTCATAAACAGATTGTCCTGGCGCATGTTTCGGTGTGTGGTGTGCGATATGCTTAACCATAAATAGCCTGACCTTCCTTCCCTGGAACGCGCTTAGCGAGAAAACAACGGCGGTTTCTCTTTGAAATCATATCATGAATCAGTCTGGAAGAGAAAGGGGAAGGTGAGGATGGCGGCCACAAGAGCCGCCATCGCTGTGAAAGCATTTTTGTGTACAAAAGCTTGACGTTGACGTAAACGTAATAATAATATATGATATTGCTATAGGGGAAGGTGGATGGATTGTGCGAGAATATCTAGGGAGAAACTTCTTCGCTATGCAAATTTTCGGGAGACTTTCATGGGAAAAAATAGCTTGCTAAACAGACAGCAGAATAATGGAACAGAGATACTAGATGCCGCTTCACATGACAGGAGACGGCGACCGGTTGGGCCGCATTACAAATGGATTGCGCTTTCCAACACGACGCTTGGCGTATTGATGGCAAGTATTGACGCGAGCATCGTATTGATTTCGCTGCCAGCTATCTTCAATGGAATTCATGTCAATCCGCTTGCTCCAGGTGAGACAAATTATTTCCTCTGGATGCTCTTAGGATATATGGTGGTTACGGCCACGTTGCTGGTGACATTTGGGCGCATTTCTGATATGTTCGGGCGTGTTAAGATGTACAATCTGGGTTTTGCGATTTTCGCCGTAGGGAGTACATTGCTCTGGCTCACGCCTGGGACGGGCAATACAGGGGCGCTGGAACTTATTCTCTTCCGACTGGTGCAAGGGGTTGGTTCTGGCTTTCTCTTTGCCAATAGCACCGCCATTCTTACGGATGCATTTCCGCCGAATCAGCGCGGTCTGGCAATGGGCATCAACCAGATTGCCGCTATTCTTGGCTCGGTGATTGGCCTGATATTAGGCGGCATCCTTGCTTTTTTCAGCTGGCATCTGGTCTTCCTTGTCAGCGTTCCCGTCGGTATCTTTGGCACAATCTGGGCCTATCTCATGTTGCGTGAGACGGCGACGATTCGCGAACATCAAAAGATTGACTGGGCGGGAAATATTACGTTCGCGGTTGGCGCAACCATTCTCCTGCTGGGCATCACCTATGGTATTGAACCCTATGGCAATTCGCCGCAAGGCTGGGGTAACCCACTGGTCATTGCCGCGATTACTATCGGTATCATTCTGCTGGCAGCGTTCATCTGGATTGAACTGCATGTCATTGATCCTATGTTCCGGCTGAAACTCTTCAAGATTTGCATGTTTGCCGCCGGTAACACCAGTAGTTTTCTGGCAAGCATATCTCGTGGTGGCCTGCAATTCATGCTCATTATCTGGTTGCAAGGAATCTGGTTGCCCCTGCACGGCTATAACTATGCGGATACGCCTCTCTGGGCCGGTATCTATCTGTTGCCTTTACTGGTAGGTTTTGTGCTGATGGGGCCAACGAGCGGCTGGCTTTCGGATCGTTTCGGCGCACGTCTCTTCTCAACGCTGGGTCTGCTCATTCAGGTTGCGGGATTTCTCGGCCTGACGCTGCTTCCCGCCAATTTTGACTATACGTGGTTCGCGCTACTGCTGTTCATGCTGGGTGTTGGTCAGGGCATGTTTGCCGCCCCGAATACGACGGCGATAATGAATAGTGTCCCTGCCGACCAGCGTGGCGCGGCATCGGGCATGCGTGCGACGTTCCAAAATTCAGCGTCAATCGTCAGCATCGGTGTCTTCTTCAGCATCGTCACCGGGGGACTGGCAAGTGCATTGCCGGGTACGTTGTCAAGTGGGTTGCTACAGGCGGGTGTGCCAGGTCTGGTCGCTCATAAAATAGCGGGATTACCACCAACGGCGGCCCTGTTTGCCGCTTTCCTGGGCTATAATCCGATGGCGACATTACTGCCCGGTAATGTTTTGCACGCTCTACCGGCGGCAAATCAGGCGAATTTACTGGGCAAAAGTTTCTTCCCGAACCTGATATCGTCACCTTTTATGGTCGGCCTGCACGCCGTCTTCTACCTGTCCGCCGTCCTGTGCCTGATAGCTGCGTGTGCCTCGCTGCTCCGTGGCAAACGCTACATCCGGCAAGAGGCTCGCACGGAAAGCACGCCAACGGAGACACCAATGCATGTAGTAACCGAATAATGTATTCTACATGCATAGGATAGAACGGACTGCTGGAAAGGTTATCGCCAGCGATAACCTTTCCAGCAGTCCGTTCTATCCTATGCATTTGAGGATGAGATATTTGGCCCTAAACGCCCCATTGTTACATGTACTGGTTTATGATGTTGCAGATACTCCTCCAGTGCCTCGCGAATGATGACCGGTACGTCATAGGCCGGGTGCAATTTCCACGTTGGCTCAGCGTAGCCACCAAAGCTGTCGAGTTCCCAATCGCTGCTGGCAACACGATAAATGCGCTCAGGCGCTACCGGTTGGTCGTTGAGCAGAATATGACCATCGCGAATGATGGCGCCGCTCAGATGCATCAGCCCGCGCCGCATACCGCGCATTGCTCGCGGTGAGTCCTGCGCGAATTCGATGTCCTGACCCTTCATGATGAGCGCGGTAAGCTGCGCTCCCGTCATGTTCACTACGCCGGGATTGCCCGGAGAAGGACAGGCATCCCACAGCGTCTTGCGTGTGAGCGGCCCGGCTGCGAGCGCGGAAATAAGTCCTGTACCCGTGGTAATCAGGCCAACATCCGCGTTCATGCGTTCGCGCAACATGTCGGCAACCAGATTTGCCGTGCCACACTCGCGACCGGTGGCGTAATCAAGCGGCTCGGCCAGCTCTCCCACGATCTCATTGAGAAACGGCAACATCTCCTGTTCGATGGTATGCTTTTCTTGAAGCACCCGTTCCGCAAGTGGAATATCGTCCGTTACAGGTATGAGCGAGATGCTCTGCATTGTCGCCTGTGAGCCATTCCATTGAATATCTACGCGCCCCAGGTATTCCGCGTACATGCCAGCCTGCACAATCGGTATCTTGCCAACCCATTCCCCTTCTGGTAGTACCTCGTGAGTATGTGCGGCAATAATGAGATCAACGTCATCCTGCACAGCTTCCGCTACTATGCGATCATCTGCTAAGCCCAGGTGAGAGAGGAATATCACAATATCGACTCCCTGCTGGCGCAACTCTCCGGCTAGCTCTCGCACGAGCGGTACCTCTGGCAATGTGCGCAGCCCAAAGAATGTGTTATAGATGTCAAAAAATTGAGCGGTCAGACCAATAAAGCCAATGCGCAGCGAACGTACCTCCAGTATCGTCGTTGCCATCGTACCCGGCAATAGTCCTCCGTCAGAAGTGCGCAAATTCGCCAGCAGCAAGGGATACTCTGCCGCCGCGTCATAATCTTTCAGCAGATGAGGGCCGTAGCGTAAGATTCCGCCGTTGCCCACCGTTGCGACCTGGCAGCCCGCCACACTCAACAAGCGATGCATCGCAACGCCTCTGGTGACATTGCTGATATATTCTGACGTCTCCTCAATATCGCCGCCATCAACATACAGCACCGGTATGTCTGGATGTTCCGCTCTCACCTGCTCCACCAGCGTCGCGATACGGGCCAGGCCCTCAATACGCCCATGAATATCATTCGAGTGTAGAATAATAAGAGATTGCATACTGTTTCCTAACTGTTCAGGATATCCGCGCAGATATCCTACGAAAGTTTTTTGTCACATGGATAGTATTTTATCATTTCCTCGTAACCTTTTCTTACAAACATGGGACTTATCTATAGAAACAACAAAGCAAGAACATGACACGGAACAGAACTATGGAAGACTATGGATGCACTGAGCAAACTCGTTACTGCTGCACAGCAGGGCAATTTAGATGCCTTTAGCGATATTGTGGGACGCTTTCAAGCGATGGCCTATACCAGCGCATTTGCTATGGTGAATGATGTGCAACTCGCGGAAGATGTGGCGCAGGAGGCGTTTATCGAAGCCTACATCAACCTGCCAAAACTTCGGGAACCGGCGGCCTTTCCAGGCTGGTTCCGGCACATTCTTTTCAAGCAAGGTGATCGGTTGACGAGGCGCAAACATCTGGTCACGACACCAATTGAGCAGGCGTTTGACATTGCTCTGAGCGAACTCAACCCGGCAACACTGATTGAGCAACGCGAAATGGGAGAGGTTGTGCGACATGCTATAGATACGCTGCCCGAACATGAGCGTATCGTCACATTGCTCTTTTATGGTACAGGTTACGCGCTCAAAGATATCGCGGCCTTTTTAGAGGTGCCGCCAACCACCGTCAAGAAACGTTTGTACGATGCGCGACAACACCTGAAAGCGCAACTCTTCGAGACAGTACGCGATACACTGCGGCATCCATCCCTGTCGGGATGATAACTTCCCGACGAAGGTGCAACTGCTGATTGCAGTACGCATGAGCGATATAGCAAAGGTGCGTGCTATGCTCGACAAGATCCGTTGCTGGTCAATGCAAAGGGCGAACGGTACGAACGCTGGACATGGATTTCTACCGGCCTGACGCCCCTTTACGAGGCGGCAATCAATGGTGATAGTGCCATGACGAAGCTGTTACTTGACTACGGCGCAGTTATTCATATGCAACCATACGATGCGCTGCGCGGAGCTGTGCAACGCCAACGTGAAGCAATTGTAAAGTTGTTACTTGATTCCGGGGCGAACGCGGACGCGAGGCCAAAGCACGTACCGTCTGGTGAACCTTTTACCGCATGGAGGCCGACACCTCTTAGTCTTGCAGCTATGAAAGGCTATACAGAGATCGTCGCTACCCTGCTCACACACGGGGCAACTGTTAATGCCACCGGCCCATCGGGCCGCACACCGCTGCACTGGGCAGCACTCAAGGGTTATCTAGACATCGTACAACTGCTGCTGGCACACGGCGCGGACATCCACATCCGTGACGAATTGGGGCGCACACCTGTAGATTGGGCAAAAGAGCGAGGACAAAGGGAGATTGTAGTGTGTCTGGAACAGTGGCATGTGAAATGGCAACCATTGCAGAGTATTCACAATGAAAGGATGTCTTCATGAACAAACAAACTACCATACCGGTTGGAACAGGACTGTTAGGGCGCGTGATAAACGCGAACGGCGAGCCTGTAGATACCAAAGGAACTCTTGAAAGCGTGCAACGTGCGTCAGTTACAGAGCCGGTCGTCACAACAATGGGTCAAGCAGGCCAGATGCTTGAAACCGGCATTAAGGTTATTGACCTGCTGGCGCCGCTTGCCTATGGTTGCATGGCAGGCATATTCGGTGTGTATGGCGTGGGTAAAATCGTTGTGATAGACGAAGTAATTTACAACTTCATCCATCATCACAATGGCGTTATAGTGGGTCTGAGCATGGACGAGTCATATGAGAATGGCTCATTAGGTGAGGCGATCCAGGAGTTGGATGATACAGGCAAAGGCAATGTTGTTGCTTTGTTTGAGCCAATGACCGATTCCACAGAGGTACAACGAAAGTTATTGTTAGCGGGATTGACCATAGCGGATCATTTCCAGCAGTCCGGTCAACAGGTACTGCTGGTTGCCGACGAGAATGTCGCGACGAAAGGTACGCCTGAACAGGTACAGGCATGGCGGGACACACTGCGTGATAGCAATATTACCTCGCTATTCCTGGGTGATTACGAAGACCTGCAATCGCGGCGTGAAGAGATGCTCTACAATCTGAATACATGTATCGTTCTCTCGCGGGCTATGGCTCAGCAGAGCCTTTGGCCCGCTGTTGACCGTCTCGCCTCAACATCGGTGCTACTGGATAATGGTCTGGTTGGCATAGAGCATGTGCAGGTGGCTCAACAGGTGCGGCAATTGTTGCAGCGTTATACAGAGTTGCAAGATGTTCAGGATATGGGGGCACTCTCCGCAGAAGATCGGCGAGTATTGACGAGGGGGCAGCGCGTGCAGAAGTTCTTCATGCAGCCGTTCTTCGTTGCCGAGGCTTATACTGATATCCCCGGCGAATATGTTCCTGTGGCAACGACCATTCAGAACTTTAAAGAGCTACTGGCAGGTCGCTACGACGATATTCCCACCGAGGCATTTAGCTTTGTCGGCACTATAGCCCAGGCACTGGCAAAAGCTACAAAGTAGAAGAGGCAGAATGAGAGGGAAGCGGCGTGCAGGCAAACACTGTTTGCCTGCACGCCGCTTCCCTCTCATTCTGCCTCTTCTACAAGACTACAAATCGCCGGATTTGGCTTTGCTGTAGCGGTCGGTTAGCTCATCTTTGGTGCGCGAGTAGATTTCTTGGCCTTGCGTCATCGCTTCAGTGGCGCGTGAGCGTAGATCGCCGCTCAGGTTGGTGATGCGAGAGCGCACATCATCGGTTAAGCTGCCGGAACGATCGCGCAATGTTACACCTTGTTCGCCAATTTGTGAGCGCGTTGCCTCACCGGATTGAGGCGCGAGGAGTAGCCCAGCGGCAACTCCCAGAGCGAAACCTAAAAGAAGACCCCACATGAATTTCATAGTTGATTCCTTTTCCTTTCTGAGAAATAATTGGTACGAATGTCGCACAAAACTGACCGGAAAGCGTTCCGGTCAGTTACAGGATGTAGTTGACCGTTAGCTTAACCATTAGCTTACGGGTTCGTGCAGGAGTTGTTGCACCAATGTGAGCAGGTTTTCCAACTCGAATGGTTTCTGGATCACATATACGTCGTGGTAATGTCGCGAATTGCTTGATACGAGCCGGTTGACCTCTTCGGCTTCCAGCACTGCCGCAGTATACACGATGACAGGAATATCGGCGGTAACATAGTCATCTTTCAACTGCTTGAGAATATCCTGCCCTGAGATAGTGCCTAACTTCAAGTCGAGTATCAGCAAATCCGGCAACTGGATTTTAATGCGGGTGAAGGCCTCGCGACCATCCTGCAAAATCGCGACCTGATACTGTTCATCCTCCAGCACTCGACGCATCAAATGCAGGAGTTCATTTTTGTCATCAACAACAAGTATTCGTTTTGCCACGTATTACCGGCGCGATCCTCCCCGCTTTCAGCGAAGAGAACGCCGCCTCCTGTCATCTTGATTGTTGGAAGTCCAACTGATTAACGCTAGTGTACCACGTTAAAGGTCAACAAACAAGCCCAATTTATTGTCTATTACGATCATCTATGAGGTAACGAATACAAGGGGGAGCATAGCAGGCATATCGCCAGAATTTTCGCGCCGCGAAAATTCTGGCGATATGCCTGCTATGCTCCCCCTTGAGAGATCAAGAGGCCAACGCGTGCGTCCGGCCCGATTGCGACTTTGTGCCCATCCGTGGTCCGTGTCATGGAGCGTGCTCATGATCGGCGAGGACTTCATCGATGGCACTTCGAGCGATGCCAGCGAGGACGGGGTTGGTGTGCTGGTAATAGGGGAGGGCGATCAGCCCGATGGATAGTGCCCATCCGCGACCTCGCGCCCACATCGCGTCATCAACCGGAAGTGCTGCGCGGAAGACGTCCCGGGCTTCGGCGGAGAGAAGATTCCAGGCGACGATCAAGTCGCATGCGGGATCGCCCACGCCCAGACACCCGAAGTCGATAACGGCACTCAGCCGACCCTGTTCGACCAGCAGGTTTAGAGGTTGCAGGTCTCCGTGGAGCCAGACGGGCGGGCCGTCCCACGCTGGTGCCTGGAGGGCGGCGTCCCACGCCGCCGCTCCAGGCACCAGTATCGAGCATGCCGTCCAGGGAGGCGATTGAGGCGCGGGTTTGAGCATCTCGCGTGGAGAGCGGCGCGCCGCGGAAGGAGTTGTGCTGCCCAGGAAGCGGCCCGCCCGTGGGATCGATCTGCTGCAAGGCAGTGACGAATTGAGCCAGATCACGCGCCGCTTGGCCTTCCTCGACGATGCGCTCGATGGTCGCGTTCGCGCCTTCGAGCCACCGGTAGACGGACCACTGCCAGGGGTAGCCCTCGTCCGGTGTTCCCAGAGCGAGCGGGACAGGGATGGCAAGCGGCAGGTACGGGGCCAGCCTCGGCAACCACTGCTGCTCCTTCTCCACTTGCCCGGTGGCCCCTTCGATGCGGGGGAGTCGCATGGCCAGGTCCTTGCCCAGCCGATAGATCGCATTGTCCGTCCCAGCCGAATGGATTGGTGCAATGGGAAGGTCCACCCACTGCGGAAACTGCGCTGCGAGCAACCGGCGCACGAGAGAGACGTCAATGTCCACCTCGTCAACATGCATTTTACCAGCCGACATCATCACCCTCCCCAGAACAACGTGAAGTCACCTGGCGTGCACGCCGATACTGTGCGCGAAGAGGCTCACGAATCGAGCGCAAATGCGGGGCAGCATGGAAAGCAAGCTGCTCATCGGAAAGTGGGGTAACAGCCAGGAGTAGAAGTTGCCGATAGGTATTCCAATTCTGGTAGACGGTCGCCAACAAGGTAGTATCCTCAGTTCCTGAGTTTCTCCGCTACGAGAGCAAGAGAAGTATAGCATAAATAGACTGATAAAGGCAATAACGCAACGTAAAGAGGCCAACTCAAGTCTTGACAGTCCATGATATACTAGCGTTGTGCTGATGTAGCCCAGTTGGTAATTCACCAATCATTCAGCTACTTTATGCACGACCGCGTAGCTCAGTGGTAGAGCAATCGACTTTTAATCGATTGGCCGTGGGTTCGAGTCCCACCGCGGTCATTATAATTCATAATCCTTTGCCTATACCAGGGTACTCGCAAGAGGAAAGCCCCTGTGATATACGATGAAGCCGCTTCATCGTATATCACAGGGGCTTTCCTCTTGCGAGTACCCTGCAACTCTTGTTTGTTCAGCTGTACGTGGCATACAATGGGGTAAGGAAACTACACAGTGAAGAGGTCGCACTGCTATGATTATCAAAGCCCATGTGAAACGCAACACCTATTTTGACTCTATTACGCTGATGAAGATTGCACGTAGCCTGACTGCTATGCGCGGAATTGAGGACGCCGCCGCCATTATGGCGACTCCACCGAACTTGCAATTACTGGCGGAAGTCGGCTTGACGCCTCTTGAGAATAATGCTGGCCCTACGGACATATTATTTGTGGTACGTGCGAACGACGAGGACAGCGCAGAAGTGGCTTTGAGGGCTGCCGAAGAGCAATTATCGCAGCGACCTGCTCAGGGTACCAGCGATGCTAGTAATGCTGCAGGAGAACCACCACAGCCACGTTCACTGGAAGAGGCAACTCGCTTGCAACCGGAGGCTCAGATCGCGGTTATTTCTGTGCCTGGCCCCTATGCCGCATTGGAGGTTCAGCAGGCATTGCGGGCCGGTTTGCACGTCTTTCTCTTCAGCGACAACGTTGCCCTGGTGGACGAAATTGCTCTCAAGCAACTGGCGCGGGAGCGCGGATTGTTGCTGATGGGTCCAGATTGTGGTACTGCTCTGTTCAACGGAGTGGGATTGGGCTTTGTGAATGTTGTGCCATCCGGCTCCATTGGCATTGTGGGTGCATCCGGTACAGGTATCCAGCAAGTGATGTCACTCATTGCACAGGGAGGCGGCGGCATTTCACAGGCCATAGGATGTGGTGGGCGCGACCTTTCGCAGGCGGTAGGAGCCATTACCACGCTGCAAGGGTTACGTCTTTTACAGGAGGATGTGCAAACGAAGGTGATTGTACTGATCTCCAAGCCGCCCGCACCAGCTATCGCCGAGCGCGTGCTGCAAGCCGCTGCACTCGGCGATAAGCCCGTCGTCGTTATTTTTGTTGGCGCAGACCACGAAGCTTTGCAACATAGCTACGGCGATCGTCTGACTATCACACGCACACTGGCGGAGGCGGCGCAAGAGGCATTGTTGTTATCGGGCGTAAAAATACAACCATCATCAACAATTCCATCAAGTGGTGTGCCAGCATCTTCACATGGCTATCTCTCGGCGCTCTTCTCCGGTGGCACGTTATGTGACGAGGCAATGCATATCTGGGCAGTGCAACTTGGCCCCGTCTATTCCAATATCCCGCTCAATCCGGCTTGGCATTTGCCAGAGCAAGGACATGTTGGGCATGTTGGACATGTACAGGGCGTGCAGGGACATTGCGCGATTGATTTTGGCGCGGACGAATATACTCGTGGGCGTCCCCATCCGATGATTGATCCCGGTTTGCGCTTGAAACGGTTGCAAGAGGAAGCCGGTAATCCAGAGGTGAGCGTGATCCTGCTCGATATCGTGCTGGGCTACTGCTCCCATCCCGACCCCGCCTCGGTCTACGCGCCCGCCATTCGCGCCGCCCTGGAGCAAGCCCACGCCACAGGACGACCCTTAACCGTCGTTATCTCGCTCTGTGGAACAGAAGGCGACCCGCAAAAACTTTCGCGTCAGGCCGCGCAATTGCGAGCGGCGGGGGCTGAAGTGTTTACCAGTAACGCTGACGCGGTGCAATGCTGTATTGGGACGCTTGCAACTGGTGAGCGATGAATGGTGTCCCTGGTATGTTCTCGTGTGATTCATTGATTACATTGCGTATTATGTATTGGTTATTTGTGACTGGCCATGTCCGAAGGACGAGCCAAAGGGCGCGATAAATCAGGCTCTACAGTGCATAGCCGGGAGCGCGTTTTATGATTTGTTGCCGCGTGAAATTGTCGAGAGCCATTATGAGGGAATACGTATGAACGACGTAACAAATAATGCTGTGCCTGTTTCTGTTATTAATGTGGGTGCTGACCTCTTTGCCGATGCGCTTGCTGAGCAAGGTATTGAAGTGAGCCGTGTGGCATGGGTGCCGCCTGCCGGAGATCAGCATGCGTTGATGACATTGCTGGCAAACCCGAAGGTGGACGAGGCGAATACTATAGCTGTGGGGCGCATGCTGGCGGCGCATCCCGTTATTGTGGATATTCGACCGGCGGGAGAGGTTATTCCGGCATTGCAGGAGCGGCGATTGTTGCACGCAGGGCCGCCGATTACATGGGAGCGCATGTGTGGCCCTATGCGGGGAGCGATGATGGGGGCGTGCATCTACGAAGGATGGGCAAACGATGAGGCGGAGGCGATGAAATTAGCCGAATCGGGCGAGATTGATTTTGCGCCGTGCCATCATCATAATGCGGTGGGGCCGATGGCTGGCATTACGTCGCCCTCTATGCCGGTGTTCGTGGTTGAAGATAGTGTGCATGGGAACCAGACATTTTCGACGTTGAACGAGGGATTGGGCAAGGTGCTGCGTTATGGTGCGTATGCGCCGGAGGTGTTGGAACGCTTGCATTGGATGGAGGATGTGCTGGGGCCTGCGCTTGGACGCGCTATCCGGCAGTTGGGCGGCGTGGATGCGCGAGCGATTATGGCACAGGCGTTGCAGATGGGCGATGAGTGTCACAATCGCAACAAGGCGGCGACCTCGCTTTTCGTGCGGCAAGTGGCGGCGGCACTGATCGAGACGGGCGGATCGAACGCTGAAACGGCGTCAGTCTTGCGCTTCATCGCTGGCAACGACCATTTTCACCTGAATCCGTCGATGGCGGCGGCAAAGGCTATGACGCTGGCGGGTGCCAGTGTGCCACATAGTAGTATTGTTGTGACGATGGCACGTAACGGTGTTGATTTTGGTATTCGCGTGAGTGGCCTTGGTGAGCGCTGGTTTGTTGGCCCGGCGCAATACATACAGGGCCTCTATTTCGCGGGTTACGGACCGGATGATGCTAATCCCGATATAGGCGATAGCGCGATTACGGAGACGAGCGGTGTTGGTGCCTTTGCGATGGCTGGCGCACCCGCTATCGTGCAATTTATCGGCGGTACACCTGCGGATGCACTGCGCTATACCCGCCAGATGTATAGCATTACCGTGACCAGCAATCCGCTGTTCGGGCTGCCCGCGCTCGACTTTCAAGGTGTGCCGACAGGTATTGATATCCGGCTGGTTTGCCGGTTGAATATGCCGCCCGTTATTAACACTGGCATCGCGCATCGTCTCGCTGGTATAGGACAGGTTGGCGCGGGCGTTGTCTATCCACCCATGCAGTGCTTTGAAGATGCATTACAGGCACTGGCGACAGCAGAAAACGAGCAATCCTATGAACAGAGCAACTAGCCTGCAAAGAGTATATTCAGAGCGATCATGCATATTCACACAGGCGATGGAGCGTTTGGATCAGTTTGAGCCCGCCGTTGTCCATGCTGCTTCGCACGATGCGCTGTCGTATGCGCTGGCTTACGTGGAGCAGTATCGGGGCAATGTTCCCCAATTGGAACGAGAGCGCGAGTTTTTGCTGGCTGCACTGGCCCAGGCGTGGCAGCAGGAAAAATACATCTCTGTTGTACGTTTGATGACTGGACTGGCCTATCTTGCCGGGCGACTTGGCAACGACACGGAAGGGCAACGCATACTTCTTTGGGGAATAGAGGCTTGCCGGAAAACACATGATCGGTACCACCTGGCGATGTTCCTGCATCGTTTCAGTGAATTGCTCTGGTCTCATGGTCAATATGCTCAGGCATGGCAAGCGTGGGAGGAGAGCCGCGTCATTGCTGGGGAGCTTGGACGTCCCGCGTATCTCTGGGAGCCACTTTTTAGTCTTGTCTACATAGCAGACATCCTCGGTGCGAATAATCAAGTGCAACAATTCGCGAACACCATTCTGCATACTCAAGATATTGACGATGCTAGCAGCATTGCCGCAGTATTGTTTATACGCGCATTCTTCGCGCGTTTCGCGGGGGATAAAGATAGTGCCTACAATGACCTCAGTTCCTGCGTGCAACCGCTCTTAAATCACAATGCCAGCCAACTCATATACAAGCAATTGTTTGAACTGGAGGTACAGACGGAGCTTGCCCGCGTAGAAGGCAATTATACGCTTTCACAGGAGTACGCGGAAACAACCATCTCGTTTGCACGGGGCTTTTGCGATCCCTACACCATCGCCATTCTGCTGATAGACCAGGCATTTTTTGCGTACCAGCAAGGCGTCCTCAGTGAAGCACTTGCCTCAATTCAGTATCTCGCGAAACTCACACAATACATGGGAGCCCCCCACCTTCACAAAGCGACGGCGTTTTACTTGCAACGTCTACCAGAAGCTGAACGTTGCACAATACAGGGAAGGAACCTGAAGGGCGGACCTCAAAACATCTCATCCGCGCCCCATGGACTCAGTCAGCGCGAATTGGATATCTTACGACTCGTCGCAGCAGGTCTCTCAAACCAGGAAATCGCGGCAAGACTCGTCATTGCTTCTGGCACGACGAAAAAACATCTCGAACATATCTACGACAAACTTGACGTTTGTAGTCGCACGCAGGCGGTTGCGAGAGCTAGGGTGTTGGGGGTGTTGGCGTAATGCGGGATGAATACGTCTATTGTTCTAGACTTGGCAGAATATGAACATCATATATGATATTTAAAATTTCACCGAGATGTTTTCAATGACACCGGCAATTTGATTTCAACGCCTCGTTTCGCATGGCCAACTTAACGCGCCCAGGAGTGTGGCACTGGCACCGGCCAATTTCGGCTAGTTCAGAAGAGGCACCTATCAGATCAAGAACATGTAAGCTAGACTGTCTTATTGAGACGGTCTAGCCTCTTTTTGTGTGATAAGGCACCAAAAAATACGCCCTTTGACGTATAGCGTTGTTGCTATTTCGCTGCTACTCTAGACACAGGCATAGATGGATGCATGAATTTGTCTATAGTAAAGAGGTGCAGCGATGTTATCCACTCATATAAACCAACGTTTCCAGCGATTGCTGGGAATACTCGGCGTTTGCCTGGCACTACTGCTAGTTTCTTGCAGCTCTACTCCTGCCAGTAATGGGCAAGGGGGTACGGCTACTTCGCCCGCAAAAGCGGCTACTACTCCTACAGCAGTAGTGCCAACGGTCTCGACGACATTGCTCATTTATAAAGGGCATTCCGACGGAGTTATTGGTGTGGTATGGTCGCATGATGGCACACGGCTTGTATCCGGCAGCGATGATGGTACGGTGCAGGAGTGGAGCGCAACGACAGGAAAACGGTATTGGACGTATACGTTCCCAGGCAAAAATGCCTATGTGTTTGGCGTGGCATGGTCGCCCGATGGCAAACGTATCGCGGCGGCTGATTTTAACGGCACGGTGGCAATTTTGGATGCAGGCACGGGGCATCTCCTGACGAGCTATAATTCTCTGTCCAGTTCTATTCAGGGAGTAGCGTGGTCGCCTGACGGCAAACGTATCGCTATTGGTACGCAAGGGACCGACAATGCCGAGGTCTGGGATACGACAACTGGCAAAATAATTCAGAACTATACCAATCACACCGGTTCAGTAATTCACGTAGCGTGGTCGCCTGATGGGACACTTGTTGCTTCATCGAGCTTTGACGGCACTGTGCAAATTTGGAATGCGACATCAGGACAAACGATGCTAACCTATAAAGCACATAATACCCCCGTTTGGTCAGTGGCATGGTCGCCCGATGGCAAGGAAATAGCTTCGGGAACAGGGGCTGCTGGAGCCGATGCGCCGGTGACCTCTGGTAATTCGGTGAAGGTCTGGGATGCTGCGTCGGGTCAAACGCTGTTGACCTATAGCGGTAATCCCGATAGTAGCGAACCCTATGCGCTGGCGTGGTCGCCCGACGGCAAATGGCTAGCATCCGGAGGTGACGATAAGATCGTGCGCATCTGGAATGCGTCTACAGGGCAAACGCTTGTTGCCTTTCAGGGGCATACAGATGTCATCTGGAGTGTGGCGTGGTCGCCTGACGGCAAAGAGCTTGCCTCCAGTAGCCAGGATGGCACTGTTCGACTCTGGAAGGTGCCTGCATGACAATATTGCGTGATCACCGCGTTTTTTACCAGTGCAGGCGTTCTTTGAGGCTGACGAAGCGGTGGTTGCCAATGATGATGTGGTCAACCAGTTCGATATCAAGGTAGATACCGGCTTCGACGAGTTGTTTGGTGACGGCGATATCTTCCGGCAGGAGCGTCGGGTCGTCGCTTGGATGGCTGAGTGTCCTGCTCGTTCTCTCCACCGTATCGGGTCAATCTAGTATCTCACTTATTGAGTGATCGGGATTGGAGACACAGGGAAAGTGGATGCAACCAAAGGTGTGTTGTGGTTACACCTTCACTACTCGCACGTTCCCACATTGGGATCATTCACTTAAACATTGGACGTTGCAGTGAGCAAGGAAAAGGAGCATTTCGATGACTAT